>CAZPBC010000085.1:0-1723 GCA_964584775.1 uncultured bacterium | reverse complement strand
TTGTTTATGAAGGCCGCGAGTACAAAGTGATCAAAGAGGGATATGAAAAGCGGTACTCTAAGTTCCAAAGATTTCGAAGAGCTCTACAAGCCAATGTAGAAGTGGTCCTCACATTAGGGTTTGGTCTGCTATCTAGTCGTTTCAGAAGCCACGTAAGAGCGCTATATAACCAACCAGGCGAGAGAATTGTCATCGCTGTTAAAAAACCCTCAGATAAAGAAGCAGAGATCACAGAGGGATTCCGAAAAGTCACCGGGCGACAACGTGCCATCGGTGACAAAGACACCAGTCGTGGAAAGGGGGAACCAGTCGAACATCGCCGCCCAATGTTTGTTGACGGGGCGGAAATGGAACGTAGAGGGACTGAGGATGCTCTGGCAAGGGCGACCATGACTGACGATCTTCGTAAGATACTCGTAGAAATGCCTTTCTTGCGAAGAGTATATAGAGAGGGAAAGTTGAATGAAGCACAAGTCCACGAATATCAGCTTTTAGAACAAAAGCTCGAACACCTTGGAGAGGGTGAAGCGGGGAGGATTATCCTGCATCTTGCTTCAACGAAGGCCACGATTGAAGATCTCGAACAAGTCTTTGTCTTACGTGAACTGAGTAAAATTGGGAAGCTGAATGAAGCACAAATCCACGAATGGCGGAATTTAGCAGAAGAACTCCTACTCCTTGAACAGGGTTGCGATTTCATTAACGATTTGTGGGCAAGGGGATTCTCAGAGAGCTCAAAAAAACCCATCACACTCTGGGATGCGCGCCACCAGCTTGAAGCTATCAGGAGTAAATTCATGACTGTTAAAAAAGTCGGTGGTGAATTGATGCCTGTTAATAGAGTGCGCCTTGCTTTGATTCCAGAGGCTACTTGGGAGAAATTCGAGACAATGCAAAGGAAGGTTAAGGAATGGATGTATGAAGAGCCAGACTGGGTGTTTGACAACCCAACAACTGATATCGTTGAGAAACTGGTAGAGGAAGAGCGCAAAGCCCTTGAAGAGGGTGTCATACTTGTTGATGATTTATGGAGAAGGGCCTTCTCTGAAAGATCTATGAGAATCTCGGAGCTTGAAAGGGAGCTTAAGGAAGTCGAACGCATTTTCGCTAGACCAGAAGAAGATTTTCGAATCCGTCCTCACCTCATTCCAAGTGATACTAGTGAGAAAATCGAGAGAATGAGGCAACTGATAGAGATAGCGAAACGCAACCGGCGAGACGATCCGACGATTGCTGAAGCCGATCGTCTAGTTGAAGGTTAAAATAAGCAGTGAGTCAAATCAAGATTCATTAGAGCAGAAAAATCGAGGAGTCGCTATACTGCGCGCCGAGATGAAAAAATTGCTCTTTACAGGCGCAAGTTCTTTTACCGGCTACTGGTTTGTGCAGGAGTTGGTTCAGGCAGGTTGGGAGGTCACAGCGACCTTTCAGAAAGGAGCCGATGAGTACACCGGCATGCATAGGGTGCGTGTCGAGCGTCTCAAAGGCCTTGTTCATCCCCTCTACAACTGTTCATTTGGGTCAGACGCCTTTTTGGAAGCGATTCAAAAAGAGGCGGAGTGGGATGTCTTCTGCCACCATGGGCACTTTACCAGTGACTACAAAAATCTCGACTTTGACCCTTTCGTTGCGCTTCATAACAACAGCCGCTCCCTCATTGAGGTGATCCAGCTTTTGAAAGAGCGTGGGTTAAAAAAAATGATTTTAACCGGAAGCACCGCTG
>CAZPBC010000084.1:0-1884 GCA_964584775.1 uncultured bacterium | reverse complement strand
TTAAGGGAATCTTTGATTCTTCGATACAACATGTAATTGGCAGGACACTTAAAATGCGGATCGGATGGAGTTGTAGGCTCTACATGGCTATCGTTACAGTAGACCCATTTACCCCCTTTATAGACGACTGCGGTATAATGAATTTCCCCGTGATTTTGTAAAAATCCGGCAAGCTCATACCGGGAATTTTCTGGAGGTGTTTTAAATAAGGGCTTAAAGTCTACAATGCAGTCCCGTTCTGGGACGACCCCGTGAGGATCAACTTTGACGACGAGGATCTCTGGGATTTCACCTACAATCTGTTCTGTTTCATAAAAACGGGAGATTGAGATAGGGGCTCCAGTTTCAGGATGGGTTTTTCTCCACTCATTGCCTTTATCAAACACACCCTCCTGTCGGCCCAAGTGTCCCTTCAGCTTCTCTTGAATCGAACTCCCTGGGCATTTTAAGATCATCACTTCCATTGGCCAACGCTCCACTTTCTCTTGGCCCACTAAATCTCTCCCATCCTCCATTAGAGGTGTCCTTATCTTTTCTAATTCAAAACCTCTTCCCAAAACATGTAAGATCAACTCAAAAAATGAACGTGAATCATGCATTGCTGTCAGGTTTCCTTTGAGCGCACCGTACTCGAGTTCTGCCGCGAAAATCGTCTTACGCAATTCCCCTACGCTTTTCCCTAGTTCAGCTGGGTCTTTTGCCCTCTTCCAAATTCCCAGAAACTCTTTGAATGAGTTGAGAATTTTTTGGCGTTTTTCTTTGCTGTCTGCAGGCTCTGGAGATACTTCCTTTGGAACAAGAGCTTCAAAGTTAGCTATCGCTAAAAGAGGCTGCAGTGCAGCATTTAACCAACACAGATTCTCCCCTGGACGATTTCTTATTCCTTTCACGTTCCACTTAAGATCGTGCAACTTCCTCTCAAGAACCTTCAGGGATTTATCTATTCGATGAATCAAGCCTTCGATCTTTTTTTTAGACTGCATTTCTGCATCTTTCAATTTTGAAAGAGTCTCTCTAATAGCAAAAATATCATCCTTCAAAAAGGGAAGTCCTTGAGGCGTATCCCACTCATCATCGTCTACAGCTGAGAAAAAAGTGTCTAAGTAGCACTCCCAAAAAGTGATTTGTTGTTCAATAGAATAAAAACTTAAAACCGACAAAGAGTTGTCCTTATAAGTCCCCTCTTTGTTAGCCCCCGCTAAGACAGCCCGATGGATCTGATTGAGCCGATCTTCTATGTCAGTGGTATGGAATTGATGGGTTCTTCGGAAGACGATTTTTGCTAAAAAAAGGGCTGCCGGAATGACTACCGTCAGGTAAGAGAAGATCTTGATCGCAACATAAACCACCTGCAAAAGCACGTTCGTCTGCTTTTCTTTTAAAACAACTCTTTGACTTCTCCCGATGGAATATCCAGGTACGACATAGGCTGATCGACCACCCAGATGAAAATACCCCTCCACCGCTTCTTGAAGACGCTGCTTTAGACCACAGGGCCCTTCATAGCGAACGGGTGTAAAAAAGTTCAGATACTCCACCTTAAGTCCTCTTTTTCGTCAGTTTTTCGTCGAGCACCCAAAATAAATAAGAGATTTATTTCAAATTTTTCAATAACATTTTTCGCGAATGGTTATAGATTTTTTTAAATTCTATCATCTCTAGCAGTCGAAGAAAAAAATCTTGAAGAATGCTATGTCGATCGAAGCATCAAAAGTAAAGTCGACCCCCACCCGATAACGAAGCTTTCGCATCTGCTTACAGGTAATGTCGATCTTTATTAGCTTCTATGAACTGAAGAGGTAGGAAGGCCAATAGAAGTGGCCTATCCAAGAGAATGTCCCATTGTTAGTTGGAACTCACATGGCTCCTACTTTTTTCAGGCGG
>CAZPBC010000083.1:0-2065 GCA_964584775.1 uncultured bacterium | reverse complement strand
AGCTTACAAACTTAGCAAGGGATGATGGAATTTACAGAAAAAAGCTTGCTTAATCTGGGAAAGAATTCATTTTAAAGAAAATTTAATCAAATTTTACTCTAATTTGTATTGAAATTTATATAAAATTAACAATTATCCTCTATAATACTTAGTAGATATACATAAAAAATAGGATATTTCAAATGGAATCACTGAGTTTTTTTACACCAGTTCGTTATAGAGGGCCCTGTAGTCTGAAGCAGCGTATCGAAGAATGGGTGGAAGGATATTTTCATCTGGGCGGACGCTCAGCCTATGTCGTGCCCGGAAAAAAGATCGGGAAAAGTCAAGAGGTGGTTTTAGAAGAGAAGCAGACGAATGTGCTTCTCAAGGTGGTCTATGTTGCCATCAAAGTCTTTTCCTACCTTACCTTTGTCATTCCTACAGCCCTGTTTTTGGCAAAAGTTCTCTTCCGGGCAACCCATAAATTCCACACCACACCTCTAGATAAAGAGGTAAACCAGGTTACTCGGGATACCCTTTCTGGACCTACATCAAAAGAACCCGTTACGGACGACACTTCATCTGTTTTAGATTTTTACACGAAAGACGATCAAATCACCTTTTGGGAATGCTATCTAGGTACCTATACCTGTGCTCTCAACGACGATAGTTGGAATACGATTCAAGGGCTCCTCTTTTTGAATGACGAGCTACATGGCATTAAAGAGACGCTTTCCGATTTGAAAGAAAAGGAAAAGGCATCTGCGAAAAAAGCTCAAAGTTTGATCAACGAAATTGATAGCTCTCTGAAAGTTCTTAGCAGTAAGTTAGATTCCTTAATGAATCACAATGACCGAGCCAAGCCGAAGGTGAAAAGATTCATGCGTAAGGGAAGCACCCGCTTTGGCGATAATGCACTGCCGCCCTCTTTTAGGGCTGTTGATTTGGATGCTGGCGCTCCTGATGTGGTGCCAGCTGAAAAGGCCCAAGATCCGTCAAAAGTCAAAGGGCTTATGAATTGTGGAAACACCTGCTATATGAATGCAGCTTTGCAGCCTCTTTTAGCGATTGCTGATTTTGAAACTCTTGTTCCAGAAGTTGTATCAGCTGAGCCAGCGCACAGTATTAGGCAGCGCCAAGCCATTCTCGACTCATTCAAAGACTTTCTGGAGGCCTGGAATAGACAAGAAGAAGCTGGAGTGTTAGGAAGCAGGGTCGGGAAGTTGCGCAAGGAGATTTTCGAAGCGCGTCTACAACAAGGTGGATTTATAGATACCGATCAAGTGGAAGCTCCTCAAGATTCGGGGCAATTTTTTGAGTTGATCCTACATGTTTTGGGAAGGGGTTTTGAAGTAGAAATGACCAGGACACCCGTTATGGATGACGAGCGACCCTTGGTGGAACAAAGAAGAATAGAGCAAACTCCAGAAGGGGTGATGTATTTAAAGTACCCAGGTTGCTCTGTTCAAGAGATGGTAGAGGGACACCGTGACGCACGATTAAAGGTTCTCGGTAAGAGAGATAAGTGGCGAGTCCCTCATCCTAAACCTGAGTGGGCAAGTATAGGCGGTGAAATTGAAGTGTCCCGCTATGAAGAAACCCAAAAAATTGTAGGAGAGGCACCAGAAATCCTCGTCGTTAGAGTGAACTCTCATGTGGTTAATCCGGAGTTGGATCGCTCTGTTGACTTTGAGCCCTTGTTTAAAGATGCTCCTGAAAATTCTCGCTATGAGCTTGTCGGATTTGCACAAAATCTTGGCCTACTTCACTGGACCTCTGTGGTCTTTAAAGGCAGTGGATGGGTCCACTGCAACGACAGCCGTACTCGGCCTATTAGGCCAACGGATGCGGAATTTCTACGTCCTGCCAATTACATGGTCTATCGAAGAACCGAGGCGACCTAGACCGCAGGTCGATGATTTCTCTGTAGACTGACTCTTCTCTCCATTTCTTAAAACCCAGGAAAGTTAGGCGTGATCTTATCTTCTCTAAGGAGAACTTTATCTCCGAGATTTCGAAACAGAGGATGTCCCGAAGTTAGTTGGAACTAAGATTTGAAAAATGTGGCTCCGGCTGCCAAAAT
>CAZPBC010000082.1:0-2140 GCA_964584775.1 uncultured bacterium | reverse complement strand
ATCATAAAAATCGCTGATGACACTATATCGTCCAGATGTCGGAGCCATCCCGGAGACACCTAAGAAAAGTTTGGCCGCATTAATAACGCGAGAGCGTAGCTGAACCATCTCCTGTTCAAGACGAATCATCTCTAACTGAAGGTTATTTTGTTCCTCAATATGGCCAAGGTATTGAAAATGCTGCTTTCCAGCGGCTGTTTTCATCTCACGAAATCGGCCTGAAAAGGTAACAAGATTACTAGCTGTCGCTGTCTTCCTGGAGTCTTCAGGTTGAATAAGATCTAAATTGACCAGATGTTCGAGCTGGTAGCTGAAAGAGACTCGAGCAGCTTTTGTTCCATATAGATTTTGAAGTAGCATCAGCACAAACAACATCCCTACCAATGCTATAAAAAACGAGTTCCCTACCCGTTTTTTTTTCTCCGGCTGCTTTCCTTCGTTATCCATGTGCACCTTTGCGTGATTTGACCAAAACTGTCACTACAGGACAGCTGACTCAACATTCCAAAAAATCAAAATCAATCGAGCAGTAGAGAAAAGAGATTCCCCGCCCCCATTTTCGCGATCCTAGCATTCCTCTCTAATTCGCGCTACTAAAACCCAAACCTATCTACCGACGATACCCCGTCACCTACATCTCAGATCAATTTCACTCTGATTTCAGTACAAGGAAAATCCATGGGACCATTATACCCGCTTAGCGGATCGACAACAAGCTCAAAGCCCTGAACTATACAAGGAACATAAGGGCGCAAGGAGATAGGAACTCCTTTTCTTCTTACCTTTCTCAAAAGCTTCTCATTCGAAGACCTGATAAGGAAAGAGCCCTTGGGAATATAAAAGCGCTGCTCTTCACCCTGAAAAAGAGCTTGCCATCCTCCCCCCTGTTTTTTTCCATCCTCTACCTCAGACCATTGAACAGACCATGATCCAACCGTGGTTTCCCCTTGGCGACCCTCACATACTGTTTTCCCAGTTCTCTCCATCTGTTTGGACAAGGCGATCACTGCTTGCCGTTCGACAAACACCACTCCACCTCCCGTGTGCAGAGCCCTCTTACAGCCATCATAGCACAGAGTCTGCACAACTAAATCTCGCTGCTGACGACTCAACGCGGGTATTTTAGCCTCTCGAGAGAGAGTATCGATAAGAACACCTGCAATGAAAGGGTGAACAGTTTCCTCTAAAAGGGCGATCACTCCTCCCTTAACCGGGAAACACTCACAAATCTCGTCCATCTTCTCATGAGCAAACTGCTCAAGAAGTGCCGCTTCTTTTGAAACCCTGTGGATGGAACTCATGACGTTTTTGCCAAAAGAGCGAGAGAGAAAAGGAAAAATCTCCTCTCTCATTCGCGCCCTCAAAAAGGAGCGATCTCTATTGGTAGGATCATCTATATAATGGGTTGTCCCTAAAAACTTCTGAAGCTCGCACCGTCTGACAGAAAGCAGTGGGCGCAGAATTTGCAAACCAAAAAGCTCTTCAACGGGGCGCATTCCACAAAATTTTGTTATTGATGCACCTTCTAAAAACCTTTTACACACTACCTCTATCTGGTCGTCTGCCTGATGGGCAACGATAAGTCTTTTCGTTCCAATCTTTTTCCCAATCTCGAGAAAAGCGCGATAGCGTTCATTGCGACTCCATTCTTCAAGATTCACATCCTCTGGTGGTGGGGATAATTGCACACAGGAAAACGCAAGTCCCAAGGAGCGAACCTGGCCCTCTATTTCTCTTGCCTCTTTTCCACTTTCTTCCCGCCATCCATGATTAACATGAACAACATGAATCGGCCACTGAGAAATGGCTGTTAATCCCTTTAGCAGCGCTGTTGAGTCAAGACCTCCTGAATAGCCAACGAGCAGCCATTGGCCCACGGGCACATTCTCCTCTAAAAAGGAAAAAATGGTTTTTTCAATCTCTGCTTGCCCCACACCACTCCTAAAAATCGAGGTATCTGCCTATCTCCAACATCCATGCGGCTGTCGAGCCACCAACCCATTATGGTACGTGTATCTGCTCTACTGAAAAAAACCCGTGCCGAAGAGAGGTAGACACTGGGTTAAAAACTTCAAATCAGCGTATACTATCTCTGTTGTTGTCAAAAGCCTTTGGTATGAAATTATCTCTAATTGGAGGT
>CAZPBC010000081.1:0-2388 GCA_964584775.1 uncultured bacterium | reverse complement strand
TCGGAAGCTGTGTACTCAATGATTTCAGTACAGAGATTACTCGACTGGATCGTTCCCAAGTTTTTCTGATTTGATTTTTGATTACAGGCGTCCTTAAAGAGGAGGTAGGGCGTTCCGGTCTCAATTTGAGATTCGACGATTTTTATCCAGAGATCTTGAGCTGGGAAAGATCTTCGTGCACGTCCTTCTTTCTCGTACTTTTTGTAAAGAGTCTCAAATTCCTCCCCATGCACGGTTTCGAGTCCTGGGGCTTCACTCGGACAAAAGAGGGACCAGTCTGCATTTTCTTTGACCCGTTTCATAAAGAGATCTGGAATCCAAAGGGCAGTGAAGAGGTCACGGGTGCGAAGCTCCTCCTTTCCATGATTTTTCCTGAGTTCAAGGAAGGAGAAGATGTCTGCATGCCATGGTTCTAAGTAGACTGCAAACGAGCCTTTTCTTTTACCTCCACCCTGATCGACGTAGCGAGCTGTGTCATTGAAAACTCGTAGCATCGGAATGATTCCATTCGAAACACCCCCTGTTCCGCGGATGTATGAACCACTTGCACGGATGTTGTGAATGCTCATTCCAATGCCTCCAGCAGACTGGGAGATTTTTGCACAATTTTTGAGACTTTCAAAAATGCCCTCAATGCTATCTTCCTTGGTCTGGAGGAGAAAGCAGGAGGACATTTGGGGTTTGGGCGTCCCCGCATTGAAAAGGGTTGGGGTTGCGTGGGTAAAATAGCCACGGCTCAGGTAGTCGTAGGTGGTGAGAGCAGAGTCTATGTCCTCTTTGTGAATACCAAGCGCGACCCGCATCCAAAGGTGCTGGGGGCGCTCTATAGGTCTTCCTTCGATTTTGATGAGGTAGGCGTTTTCGAGTGTTTTAAACCCAAAGTAGTCAAAGTCAAAGTCTCGACTATAGTCGAGAGCCTCTTGTATCTCTGATTCAAAGCGCTCTGCTGACTGTACAAGCTCCTCTGAAACTAGAGGTGCTTTTAGCCCCGTTTTTTTATTGACGTAACGGAGGAGTTCAGAGACTGTCTCTAAAAAAGAGTCGCTTGTGGTTTTATGGAGGTTAGAGATTGCGATCCGTGCCGCAAGACGTGCGTAGTCTGGATGCGTTGTCGCGAGCGTTGCAGCTGTTTCCGCAGCGAGCTGATCCAGCTCTGCAGTGGGGACGCCGTCGTAGAGGCCTTCAATGACCTTCTTTGCTACCTTTGCAGTATCGACAAAGTCTCGGTTGAGTCCTGTACATAACTTTTCAAGACGGCTGGAGATTTTATCGAATTGGACTTTTTCTTTTCGGTTGTCTCTTTTCAGTACATACATGTTTAAAACTCCTCCGTTAGGGCAAAATTCATCGCTTCTTTATCACTCGATACTCGCGCAACTTGATAGTCTGCGACGCGTTTTTCGAAAAAATTGGTTTTTCCGTGAATCGAAATCATTTCCATGAAGTCGAAGGGGTTTTCTTGATGGTAAATCTTGTCAACACCGAGAGAAGTTAGAAGGCGGTCAGCGACGAACTCAATGTATTGGCACATGAGATCACTATTCATTCCAATGAGTTTGACTGGGAGTGATTCGCTCACAAACGATCTCTCTAAACTCACAGCACTATGGATGATCTCTTGAACAGCCTCTTTCTCAAGGGGGTTGTGCAGTTGTGTGTAGAGGAGTGAGGCGAAGTCGCAGTGAAGCCCTTCATCTCTGGATATGAGCTCGTTCGCAAACGAGAGACCTGGCATCAGCCCCCGCTTTTTTAGCCAAAAAATTGAGCAAAAGCTGCCTGAAAAGAAGATCCCTTCCACTGCAGCGAAGGCAACGAGACGCTCAGCAAATGAGCCATTCGTGATCCAGCGCAATGCCCAATCCGCCTTTTCTTTAACGTGCGGAATGGTTTCGATGGCTTTGAATAGGTGTTCTTTTTCATGGCTATCCTCAATTAGGGTGTCAATCAGAAGGGAGTAGGCTTCAGAGTGGATGTTTTCAATCATGATCTGAAAACCGTAAAAGCACCGAGCTTCAGGGTATTGAACTTCGTTCATGAAGTTGGCGGCGAGATTCTCGTTGACAATGCCATCACTCGCTGCGAAGAATGCAAGAACTTGTTTAATAAAAAATCGCTCGTTCTCATTCAATCGACTTTTCCAGTCGTTGAGGTCTGTAGTGAGATCGATCTCCTCAGCTGTCCAGAAGCTCGCTTCTGCTTGCTTATACATTTCCCAGATAGCGGGATGGCGGATAGGGAATAGAACAAAACGGTCGTTATTAAGCTGTAGGATCGGTTCAGGGGTATGTGTAGACATAGCTCCTCCTTGTTACGGAGACTCTGATCAATCCATTTTTTCATCTTCCCATTTGTCGAAGAACGACGAGAATCTGAAAAAACTGCTGAATC
>CAZPBC010000080.1:0-2417 GCA_964584775.1 uncultured bacterium | reverse complement strand
CGCCCATGTTGATCATGAGAGCGAGTTCTTTTGAGGATTGGACAGGGTTTTCTGCATTGCCGGTGAGATGTTGATGGAGGTCGACGAGCATGCGGACGCCAGTCGCACCGGTGGGATGACCGAAGCCGACAAGACCTCCGGAAGGGTTGACCGGAAGCGCACCGTCCATCCGTGTCCGACCTTCGATCACAAAATCTGCCGCCCCTCATTTTTTTACAAAGCCTGCCGCCTCCAGAGCAAGAAGACCGGAGATCGTAAAACAGTCATGGAGATCGACGAAAGCCACCATGTCTCTGCTGGCAGAGATCCGGTCAAAGCACTGCTTTACTGCGGCCTCCATATGATCAAAATGGGTGAGGTTAGCGGGAGGTTCATCGATTGATCCTTCGGCCTCCCCAATTGAAACGATCTCGATTGCCTCTGCACTAGAAGCACTAACTCAAATTGTCGAAAGAGAGTGTGATATAGCGATGGATAGCGCTGAAAAGCACAAGCGTAAAACTGTCATGGACCGCGACTTCAACTCATCCGAATTCTAACATTCGCCCAACTCTCCACTCCATCACCGCCACTAGAGCTCCGTTCTAGTGGCTTTTTTTATTTTTATTAACCAAAAACTAGTTAAAAAATTATTAAAACATTTAATATTTATAACACAAATGCTAAAATCTCTTTTTATTAAAAACTTAAAAAAGAGAGATTAAATGGAGCCCATCAACCATCAAGACTTACAAAAAGCGATTGAAGTCCTTCAAAATCAAGGCAAAATCGATCTGCTGGGTGCAGACCTGACAGCATCAAAACTCGCATCTGACATCCTTAGTTCTTGCCAGGGGAGCGGACACTCCTCCGTCGATGTTCAAGTCAGCGCAGAGACTTTTATTGAAAACCCAAAACTCTATCCGTTCTATGCTCTTTATGAAAGAGCCACCCAAGCTGAAAACCCTCTTGTCCCTGTGGTTTTCACAAGTGCACAGGAAGATCAAACGTGCTTCACATTCACTCACTATGTAAGACTCAAAGAGCTGCAAAACATCCCTTCCATTGCACATTTCAATGATCTAGAGCCGCAACCTCTAGTCCTTGTGGATGGACTCAGCCAAGATGAAGTGGAGGCTCTTTTTCACCTCCTTTTTGATGAAACCCTTCCAACGACAAGTGCCCACCAAATACCACCTCAAGCCGCTCTCAACTTTCTGCACCGCTACAACTACTTTTATTCCTTCTTCAAAAAAGCCCTCCGCAACCCTGATCGCCTTCCAAGAGACATCTGGCAATCCCTCTATGACTACTTTAATCATGCAGATTCCCAGTTGGACGACAAAGATCGAAGGTGGAAGCTTCTTGCTCAGCTCCATACCTGTCAATTTTCAGAAGATTTCGTGCCACCCGAAAAACATGAGCAGATCTTGGGTGAGCTAAAAAGACTTTTTGGAAGCTTGCACCAAGACACTCTAGATCTCCTTGAAATCAATAGGCATTCATCTAACATTCCTGTCTCATATACAAGAATTCTCGAATTAGAAGCCCGGTACGGATTTCAACTTAGTGATGAGAGGCTCTATCGGGCACTGCGTAGGTATGCTTGGTTCCATAAACAATTAATCCATAAGAAGGTCATCACCACCTCCCCTTTCAGTGAAGAGAATTTTAGAAGTCGCCTTGAAGATTTTTTAGCGAACCCACCCGCCCCTATTCAGAGTCTATATCTTTATGAGTTACCTAAAGATAACCTCCTACTCAACGAAGCCTCTGCAGAAGTGGTGGGGGCAGTACGTGTCAGGGTTCTTAAGCTATCAAATAGTAACCTAGGGGACGCTCTTAGGGTTCTTCCTTTGACATCGGATGAAATCGATCTCACTAGCAATCAACTCAGCGAGCTCCCCGCGTGTTTGGTAAAAAGCTTTTCTCCGACCTTAAAAATCCTGAAGCTCCGAGGAAACCCTCTCAGCTCTTTCCCTGATCTATCTCAAACGCTGATAGAATACCTAGACGTGAGCTACTGCGGTCTCACGTCTATCCCTCCCCATTTCCTCCCGAAAACTCTAAAAGTCTTGCATGCGAGTCACAACCCCCTCACATCCGCACCAGACCTAAGCGAAACGGGAATTGAGAGTCTCGATTTCGTCAAGAATCCTATGCAAAATTTTCCCCAAAAATTACCTCCCAATTTAAAAATACTTGATCTAAGTTTCAATGAGGATTTATCTTATCCAGACTCTTGGGACTTTCTCCCTGACTCCTTAGAGGAACTCCATTTATGTTTGAACAATCCTCCTCTTTCTGTCTTTGATAGCGGGGTCCCTCTGATCAAAATTTATTATCAGGAAGCGAACCTGGAAGGAGACGGGAGATTTAGAAAAATCAAAGATGAAGGTCTTCTTGTGACTTACAAATACCCATCCCCTAAAGATCCA
>CAZPBC010000079.1:0-2642 GCA_964584775.1 uncultured bacterium | reverse complement strand
CCATACTCAACCGCCTCTTCGGGACTCGTGACTTAGGCACGGTCGGTATCTTCAGTGATTTTTGCATAATCTTGGCCGGTGTGGTCGGCTAGGATCTGGTGGAGCTTCTCCTTCATATAGGAGATCTCCTTCGCTTGGATACGCACATCTTCGGACGTTCCGCCAATTCCTCCTGCAGGCTGGTGGATCATGATCCGGCTGTTGGGTAGCGCGTGTCGCTTTCCTTTTGTCCCTGTTGCGAGCAGCAGGGCTCCCATCGAGGCAGCAAGGCCGAGACACCAGGTGTGGACGTCACAGTTGAGGTGCTGGATGGTGTCGTAGATCGCTAGTCCTGCTGAGACAGAGCCTCCAGGGGAGTTGATGTAGATGTTGATGTCTTTCTTTGGGTCTTCCATCCGGAGGAAGAGGAGCTGGGCGATGATGATGTTCGCGAGATGGTCGCTGATCTCCTCACCGATGAAGATGATGCGGTCGACAAGCAGACGGGAGTAGATATCCATCGAGCGTTCGCCCTTTCCGGTATCTTCAATAACGTAAGGAACTAAGGCTGAACGAAGTTGCTTGTCTGACATGGCGAATTCTCCCTTGGTAGTTTCGTTGTATCACTCGGCTTCTCAGTCGGTCAAGATAAAGCCTAATTCCCTCCTAAAAAGGGATTTAAGTCCTCTTTTACTCCGCTGAGTTCTGTTCAGCAATATGTTCCATTGCCTTATTTAGCATCAACTTTTCTCGAATGAGAGGCTCATATTTTTCCACTTGCTGCATCAAGTCAGGCTGGATGGTCCCTCCAGCTTCAATACTTTCACGGATGAGTTCTTGGAAGATCTCTTCCTTAGTGATATTGAGATTCAGGGTTTCCGCTAGCTTCATGAGAAGGAAGTGGGAGCGGAGGCTAGTGTCTGTTCTTGCACGGGCAGACATCTCCACCTGCTCATTCATTCCTTTGATCTCGTTATCACTGTAGTGGGCCTGTTTGAGGTCCTCTAAAATCTGTCTTAGCGAGCGCTCTTTCTCTTGGTCAAAGAGGGATTTGGGCAGCTCGAAGGGGTAGTGCTTCAAGATCTCAAGCTGGATGGCCCGGTGGATCTTATTTTTAGCCATTTCTTTCTCACGGCCCACCAGGTACTCCTTGATCTTCTCTTTGAAATTTTCCTCCGATTCGGCACCGAACTTTTTGAAGAACTCCTCATCCATCTCTTCGAGTTTGGGGAGTTGGATCTTCTTGACCGTCACTTCAAAGGAGCGGAGGGGACGGCTTAAGGGGTCATCCTCAGGTTTTTCGGGAGGAGGGGGAGTGACGGTTCCTTTCTCACCGGTTTTTTTGCCGAGGAGGTAGTCGTACATCCATGTTTCAAGGTGCTCTTTATCCATGTGGAAATTGCTTTCGCGTCCAGGAGAAGGCTCACCTCCATCGGAAGGGATGATGGACATTTCTGCAATGACGAAGTCACCTTCTTGAATTTCTCTGCCTTCGACCTCTTCCCACTCTGCATGGTGGTAACGGAGAGAGTCGATGTGCTTTTCTACCGCCTCATCAGTGACCTCTTTCACTTCAGGTTGCTCAATTTGGATCGCTTTGGGGTCGACGAGAGGGATCTCGGGGAAAGATTCGAACTTGAGCTTGAAGTGTCCTCCCTCTTCGCGCTTCGCTTGAACAATGTCGGCGTTGATCGACTCTTCTCGGTTCCAAGGGATGAGAGCGGCGAGGCGCATCGCCTCTTTAGTCGCGCGGTTGAGGAAAAGGTTACGGAACTCACCTTCGACTTGTTTTTCGTATTTTGTCAGGATGACCTTTTCTGGAGCCTTTCCTTTGCGGAAGCCAGGTAGAGAAACCTCTTTGCGGATGTGTTTGATCGCGCGCTGGTACTCTTCCTCAGCTAGCTTAGGGGTTGCTTTGATCTCCATTTCAACGACACACTGAGGCTTTTGGTCTACGGTGACGGTGAGATCGTCTGTTTTGTGTTCTTGCACGAGAAAGCTCCTTGAAAGTAATGAAGAAAAAGCGGGTGATGAGGTTCGAACTCACGACCCTCACGTTGGCAACGTGATGCTCTACCGCTGAGCTACACCCGCTTCGAAAGTGAATAGAATTATAAGTCCGACTCGAAATTTCCTCAAGAAGAAACAAGTCCTCCCCGCCCCTAACGTGAAAAGAAATCCACAAAAGGGAGTGTCCTTTCCAAATACTACAAAGGAAAAGTGGAAGGGATACCTTACAAAAATCCACACAAGGGAGTGTCCTTTGCTAAGGCTACAAAAGGAAAAGTGGAAGGGATACCTTACAAAAATCCACAAAAGGGAGTGTCCTTTGCAATTCATTTCTTTAGGTTCGAAGAGATTTTTACTCAGGCAGAAGGATTTCAAAAGTCCACATACTGCCTGACAGTAGGGGGCTTTTGAAAGACTTCGTGGATGGGCAAAAAGATCGAGAAAATAGGGAAATGAAATGGAACGGGCACTCCCCAAAAAAAAGCCGGTTCTAAACCAAAGAATGGAGGAAACTTTGACCTAGAACCGGCGGGTGGGGAAATTTTCAATTCTTAATGTCATTATAGTACGTCGGCGATTTTCTATCCAACCCTTTCTCCGTCAAATAAATTCATATGTCATTAAAATTTAATATGTTACGAAAAATCCCTCCA
>CAZPBC010000078.1:0-3821 GCA_964584775.1 uncultured bacterium | reverse complement strand
GCTTTCGACCCATTCCGTTTGACCGCTCCTTGAATCGATGGGAGCGAGCCCGCCTCTCAAGCACTTGTTAGAGAAACAAAAGAGGAACTGGGGATTGACGTCCGTGTAGAGGATCTGAAGTACTCATCGACTCTCCATATCGCAGGAACTCAAGAGAACCCGAATGAGATTGTTCTCTTTATCTTCTCAACTGACCGATATACAGGTGAGATCAAAAACTGTGAACCCGATAAATGCGACGAAATGCGCTTTTTTCCAATGGACCAACTGCCTGAAAAACTGCTCTATTCAGGGAAGCAAGCGATTGAAAATCACCTCACAAAAAAGCCCTTCACCGAGCTCTTTTTTCAGCCCTCTTCTAAAGCTTCGTTGTAAAGATTCTCCCACAGCTCAACCATATCAGGCCGTGGATGGGGTGGATATTCGAAACGCTTGGGATAGGGCTTCCAGGGCTGGGTATTCATATCGGTGTAATGGATAAGGGACGTTGTCTCCGGATCATACCCTTCTCCATCTCTGCAGTCCCAGATCTCAGGAAGATCAAAGCTCACATAGTCATTTTTTAAGAGCAGCTTGACATACTCATTCATCATCATTCCACTCGGCTTCATGACCTCAATTTTCGGCCACCAATCCAAGTCTTTGAATTTCGCACAGTCGTAAAGAATGACATCCCAATGTTCCGGTAGCATCACCGGTTTATCCATCGGATGTTCAAAGAGGTTTCGGATATCTTTAAGTAAAATCATATCGACATCGAGATAAATCGCGCGCCCCTCAAAACCATTTGCTTCAGGAATCGCAAAGCGAAAGCATGTAAAGTCTGTTCCCCAACCTTGTCCTGGATAGGGATTGCGGCGAGGACGGCCTATGTTCCAATTCGACCAAATTCCCCCTCTTGCATAGTCCATCCAAATGACCTCCCATGGCCCAGAGGTGGTCTTCTCTAAACTCTTTAAAAGGGCCATCTCAGCCTTCTTCATAAAGGGGTCTGTACCGACATAAATTTTGATCGTATCATCCATAAATAAGCCTCCATCCTCACTTTAACTAAAAGATGATATAAATCACAATTAACTTACTTACAATTATTTACAAAATATTCTAAAGAAAGTCTATAATCCTCTTTATGCAATCGCTGGCTAAAACACTTGTCGTAATAGGAGTCCTCCTCGTTCTCATCGGTGGGATCGTTTGGCTGATGGGTAAATTCGGACTCCCGATAGGATCCCTTCCTGGTGACCTCAGTTACAAATCCAAGAAGGTTTGGATCTCTTTTCCCATCGCCTCGATGCTACTACTCAGTCTGTTTCTCACTGTTCTCATCAACCTCTTTTTGTGGATTTTTAGAAAATGACGATTGAACTCACCCAATCGGGCCTTTGCAAGATCGAACACTTTAAAGCCCCAGCAGTGGGCTTCGGCACCTACCCTTATCGCGGAGAGGTCTGCGAACGCGCCGTTAAAGACGCACTGGATTCTGGTTACCGCATCTTTGATACCGCGACACTCTACCAAAACTTCCCTCCTGTAGGCAGAGCACTGAACACATTAAATAGAGAAGAGTACTACCTCATTTCAAAAGTTTGGCCCAGTGACCAAACCCACTCAGGGATCCTCTCAGACATCAAACTCACCCTTCACGAACTGGAGATGGACTACCTCGACGCCTACTTGCTCCACTGGCCCAACAGTCGTATTCCGATCGAAGAGACCTTAGGAACTCTTCACGAACTGCAAAAGGAGGGCCTCGTCCGCCATATCGGAATGAGCAATGTCACCGTCCACCACCTCAAACGCGCTCTCGAACTCCAGATTCCTCTTCAATGGATCCAAACGGAAATGCATCCCTATTTCTGCGATTTCAAACTCCTAGAGATGTGCCGAAAAGAGGGCATCACCCCACAAGCCTGGGCTCCTCTAAGCCGTGGAAAGTTGGGAAGCGATCCGTTTCTTGAAGAGATGGGAAAAGCGCACCAAAAATCTTCCGCACAAATCGCCCTTCGTTGGATTTTCCAGCATGGATGCCTCTCCTTCCCGGGAAGTCAAAACCCCAAGCATATCCAAGAAAATCTGGAAATTTTCGACTTTGCACTGACCTCAGAGGAGATGTCCACTATCGACAACCATGCACGCGTTGGCCAAAGAGAAGTCTACAGTATCCACGAATTCGACCACACCTATGAAGAGTGCTGGCCACGGACATAAAAAAAGAGATGTTTTAAGAATTCAAACATCTCTTGAATGCCCAGCACTAGTACATGCTATAACCAATATAAAGAAGAAATGAAGCAATTTTGTGAACTTCAGCCCTTTATCAATGACAGTACAATCAAGTTTGACGATTCGATTTCCTTCATAAAAGAGAAATTGTTAGCCTCTATAGGGAGTTTTGGGAGTGATATTGCCTACTCGTTTACCTCCTACTATCAAATAAAACCGAACAACAACAAAAGGAGGGTTATATGAGGGAGAATTGAAGTTCCGATTTCACGACATCTACGTTTTTCTACAGAAAAACCGAGGCAGTGAGTGTTGAATATTTGCATGGATGTTCTAAGATGCGGCTTTGTATTGAACCTCACCCTAATGAAAATCTTAGAAAAGTTAATGAGCTAACATCATCCTTCTGTCTCGTCGGATATGATGCATGTTGTGAGTGACCGGAACTGACACCGCGTCCTGAACTCTTAGAGCTTGCTGTTGCTTTACCCGAATCTTCATGGTCTGCAGAATTGCAGAAGCATTCGGATCACCTCCAGGCCATTCTTTAGGAATGTCTTTATCGCCGCTGATATGTCTATGCGAAGAAAGGTCTTTTACTTCAATCTTTCTTCCAGCCCAAACATTGCAACTGTCAGCTATTGTTGAGGCTTTACTATAATTTCCTTTGTTTACCAAGATGCCACTCAATGTTTTTGCGTTTACAGGAATATCATGCGAAAAACCAGCCCAGTAAGCATTTCCAAATGAAAAACCATGATTCAGGTGACTAAGTCTTTCGATATTGCGGTTCAATACCAAAATGTACTTTCCAAATCCTGTCTCCGGCTGTGTTGATACAAACGCTCCTCTGTAAGCTTTTTCATGACGTACCTCGATCTTCCCACTTTTGAGAATTCCTTCGAGCCCTTGTTTCGAAGTTGCATGATAAAATACTGGTGTATCTTGTGTTTTTGGCCATTGATGCGATGAGTGAGTGAGTGCTTTGTAAACAGTATTGACAAGTTCTGATTTGGCCTTTGTTCCTTTAATGGAGCTATCTCTGTCAAGAAGTTGAACAAAAGTTCTTTTGTCACTGAGTGACGCCTTTTTCCATAGCTTTGCGAATGCATTATTGTCGGCAGTTTGGTTCCAAAGATCCTGCACAGTTTCTGACGTATTTTTCCAATCACTCCCAGTAGTTACCTCTGGGGAAAAAAGGCTAACTCGGAAGTATTTGAGAACTCCAGGCCAAACGGCGGCTGCGATCGAACCTATGATGGTTATCCCAAGGAATTTTGCAGATTGTTTGAAATGGTGCGCGATTTCTTCACCACCAGGGGCTGGACTAAGGCACCGAATCCCAAGCTTTCGAAGTCCAAAATGTGTACCCTTAACAATTCCAGTTCCGAAATGAGCCACAAAGTCGATCGCGGCAAAGAAAGAGGTAGCAATTGCAACGATTCGGGTTCCGACTTCAGATTGAAAAAAGTGACTGACTCTTCCGGATAGAGTTAAAGGGTTGTCGGGCGAGTCTAGAGGAGCTGCCCTGAGCCTTAGTAGCGGGTTGATGATGATTTTTTCTGTTAAAGAAAAACTGACATTTGACATCATTTTGC
>CAZPBC010000077.1:0-3864 GCA_964584775.1 uncultured bacterium | reverse complement strand
ATTCCCATTTTCGTCAGCCAACTGAAGCGTAATGGAATCTGCTGTGAATCCTGGAGGATACGTAATATTAATATTCTCTGCTGTGAGCTTGAGAACTCCCCCATACTCAAAATTAGCGATTTTGTAGGTGACTGAAATTTCTTCTCCTGACTCAGAAATCAGTTTTTCAAAATTGCTGTCACTATCAAAATCGACTAAGGGATCATGCACAGGAGCAAGGTCAATTTGGATCGCTCCATCAACGTCTGGCGTCGCAGTCCCATCACTGATGGTGTAAGTAAGCATTCCCGCATCGGTATCTCCATCTACAACAACTTCACGGTTTGGTGCGTCATACGTCAGCGATTCAAATGCGTCTCCGCTAAGTAACATACCTTGTATTACAGCACTTCCATTATATTTCACTATTCCCTCTTCCGGAAGTGAATTAATGGTGACCTGGAGATCAACATCAGGCTGCTGAGCATCCGAAACATTCAGTCCCAACAAGTTGTTCACTGACTGCTCATCGACAAGGACATCAGGGCTGTTGTCAACGGGAGGAGAAAGGGTCGGATCAGTCGGATCATCGGGGAAGGTTCCACCAGTTTCCCCACTGCTACCAGAATCATCCAAGACAGGTGTGCCTCCTCCATCGAGCTCACTGCTGTTTGGTTCCTCCTGAAGTTCACTGTCTCCTGAACCCTCTTCAGTTGGCGTCGGAGACGTGTCTACAGAATCGACTGAAGTGGTCGCTGCAGCATCGAGGACAATCCTCTCTTCGAGGGGGGTTACAAAAAATTGGGTGGAAGGATCGTCTACCACCTCATCTGAAAAATCTTCTGAAAATTCTTCTTGGATATTCATAATGAGCTCCTTATGAATACAAAGACATCTCTGAGTAAGGCCATTACCCACAGACTGTTATGACTATTTATTACTTATCCCTATACCTTTATTATAGAATTAATTTTATTTTTTAAAAGAGTTATGCTAGATAAAATTAAAATAATTTCTTTATAAATTTATTTTAAACGAGAAGTAAATAGCACTCTAGAGACATGATTGCTATTGTAAAAGCAAAGAGGAGGAGGAGGAGCCCCTTCCCTCCGAAGAGGAGCTCGCGGCCTTCGAGCTTCATTTGATAACGGCCCACCCAGGCCATCGAGAGAGGGAGGAGACCGTTTAAAAACGCCTCTCCAATGCCTCCAGCAACACCTAAGGCTGTGATGAAGATTTCCGGCTTGTTAAAGGCAAGAAGCGCCGGGGGGCCATAAATGACCAGGACAAGTAAAAAACGGCTGAGTCCCTTTCTAGAGAGGTGAAACCCATCGCCCAAAAAATCGACCATAGAGAGCGATACACCGAGGAGAGAGGTGACGATCGCAAAAAAACCAAAAAAGAGAGAGAGGCCTGCCACCCAGGAGATTCCTGTGGCTTTTGCGAGCAGAGAACTCGCTGGGATTCCCAGTTCTGCACTCTGCAGGAGCGTCTCACGAGGAACCGAGCCGATAATGAGCCATTGCCAAAGAGAGTATATAATAAAGGGAAGCGTGGTACCTAAAATCACGGTCAGGCGGAGCATCTGGCGGTTACGTTTGAGATAGGTCGAGAGGGAAGGAATGATATTGTGGTACCCATACGCACTAAAGAGGATCGGAACAGCAAAAAGAGCCCCACCCCAGTCTTTATGCAGAAGCAGTGTGGGTTGGACCTCTTTGGCGCCGAGCCCCACCATCAAAAAGTAGGAGAGGATGAGTGAGGTCATCAGGATCCAGTTGACACGGTCTACAAACCAAGCTCCTACTAGGACAATGAAGCCAAAAAGAAGGGTAAAGAAGACAAAACCGATCTCCATGGTGATGTCAGGGGTGATGAGCGTCTGAAGCGCGTCGGTGAAAAGAGGCGCCCCTCCAGCAATATAGGAGACCATCAAGCAGTAGTAGAGGAAGAGAAAAAAGAGGGCTCCAAGCACCTTTCCCACCGGGCCGAGGAAGCGGCTCGCCATCGAAATGACATTCGAGCCGTCGGGCATCCAAAGAGTCACCTCAAGGAATAGAAGTCCCGTAGCCAGCATGAAAAGCCAGGAGAGAGTGCTGGCAAACATCGCCGGAACGAAGCCAGCAAGACCCGTAACCAGCGGGATCGCGAGCATGCCCGCTCCCATACAGGTTCCGGAGACAAGCAAGACTCCACTTAAAAGATTTCCCTTATGTTCTGACATAACGTGACAAAAATTTTAACAGAAGCACGTGCTGTTGTAAAGAAGTGGTTCTCAGTCTAAACTAGTTAGGATGATCAAGAAGGAAGAGGTGCCCGTCTTTGTACTCTGCGGAGGGATGGGAACCCGCATTAAAGAAGAGACAGAATTTCGCCCCAAGCCGATGGTTCCTATCGGTGGCAAGCCCATCCTATGGCACATCCTTCGCACCTACCGCAGTTTTGGGTTCCGACGCTTCATCCTCTGCCTTGGATTCAAAGCGGAAGTGGTGAAGGAGTACTTTCTCAACTACACTCCCCTCCAAAGCGACTTCACGATCGACCTTAAAGAAGGAAAACCACAGTTTCACGATCAGCACCACGATGATGATTGGGAAGTCACTCTCGCCTACACCGGCGAAACGACCATGACAGGGGCGCGCATTCTCAAGGCAGCAAAGAAGTATTTAGGCAATGCTGAACACTTTGCCGTCACCTACGGAGATGGACTCACCGATGCGAACTTAAATGCCGAGTGGGAGTTCCATCTACAGCAACCAGAAATGGGCACGATGCTCGCGATCCATCCCCCTTCACGCTTTGGAGAACTGCACCTCGATGGACACCGCGCGACCCACTTCGAAGAAAAACCAGAATTCAAAGAGAAGTGGATCAATGGAGGTTACTTCTTCTTTCAAAGAGAGATGCTAAACTATTTATCGGAAGAAGAGGGGTGCATCCTCGAAAAAGCAGCGCTCACCCCGCTCGCCCGAGATGGAGAACTGAATGCCTTTCGCCATGACGGCTTCTGGGCCTGCATGGACACGCAACGCGACCGCGACGCCCTTGAAGCCCTCTGGAAAGAGGGAAAAGCCCCTTGGATACCTAAAGTGGAGATGCTGACATGAAAGTGATTCAAACCGACATTGAGGATGCCTATCTGATCCTTCCTGAAGAGCGTCATGATGAGCGTGGACACTTCTCTCGTCTCTTCTGCACAAAAACGTTTAAAGAACATGGACTCGAACACGACTTTGTTCAGATGAATCACTCACACAGCAAGCTGAAAGGCACGCTTCGTGGTCTTCACTATCAACTCCCTCCGCATGAAGAGGTCAAACTCGTCAAATGCACACGCGGGAGTCTCTTCGATGTGATTGTCGATATCCGCGAGTCCTCTCCGACCTTTGGAAACATTGCCACGGCCACACTCTCCCGAGATAATGGAGCCATTGCCTATGTCCCCAAAGGCTGCGCTCACGGCATCTTTACTCTCGAGGATGATAGCGAAATCCTCTACCTTGTCTCTGCTGCCTATGCACCCGAGTATGAGCAAGGCATCCGCTACGACGACCCGCTCTTTTCTATCCCCTGGCCGGATAAGCCCCTCCTCCTCTCTGACAAGGACGCCGCTTACCCACTCTTTGAAGAGCGCTCCCTTGTCAGCCTCTAGATAGCCTGACCTCCCCTCTAATTCAGAAAAAATCATAAGTAATACAGGTTTAAAGTTTTACATAAATACACTTAAAATAATGGGGCTTAAAACCTTACTAATTTCCAATTGATATAAACTTGAAAATAAAATAGTTTATTATCTATTAAATATATAATATAATTTTATTATATAAATAATAAGAAATTGGAGGATTAATATGACAAAGATTATCTTTTTTGACAAAGAAGTCG
>CAZPBC010000076.1:0-3959 GCA_964584775.1 uncultured bacterium | reverse complement strand
AAATTTTTTGGAGACTCACAAATTTCTTCTTTTTTTATCTCGGGTGGGGCTTTTGTCTCTCAGGGGCAGTCTTAGATCAACCCTATCAGGGGCCCCTTATTGTAGGAATTCTCATCTTGATTCATCTCGTTGTCGTCGAGTTTGTACTCCACGAGGTTTTGCTCATTCTTTCACTTTCAGTTTTTGGAACTGCTGTTGACTCCATCTTTTTAAACATTGGCATGGTGGAGTACTTAGGGGGCTACACTTACCTAAACTTTATCGCCCCTCTTTGGGTGACGAGCATTTGGGCTCTTTTTGCCTCCAGCATTAACACCTCTTTTGGGTGGTTGCAGGGACGATTTTGGCTGTCAGTGCTGCTTGGGGGGCTTGGTGGAGCTGCAAGTTATCTTGCTGCCAATCGCGTCGGGGCTGCGATCTTTTTTCCAGATACTTTGACAGTCACTGCGATTATTGGTCTTGTGTGGACTGGGTTAATGCCTCTTTCACTTTACTGGGCTGAGTATTTAAGAAAGCGTTTTAGTTAACTTTTTCGCGCGCAGAGTGTTAAGAAAAGAGGGATTTCTTTTCGAGCTCGATTCTCACGTTTGGCTTGTCCACCAGTACTTTTTTTGTTCGAAACCCACTCTTCCATTCCATCAACGACAAATCCAGCTTTGGCAAGAGCGGTGATATAGAGTGAAAGAGGGCGATGGTAAGAGAAGGTTTTCTCTGAAGCTTCTCTTTTGGATGGATGCATTTGTATCGGAATCTCTAGGGGGGTCATATAACGGTGGATTTGACGCACTTGTTCATTTGATTTCTCTTGAACGTGCCAGCTAGATTGGCGTGGAATTCTAAAACAAGGATGGTTCAGCACGATAAAAAAACGACCATTTTTTTCTAATGCCCGAGAGGCGTTTTGGATGACTCCCTCAAAATTTTCAATATTTTGTAGGGCTAGAAGGATGGTTGCATGGGTATATTTTTGTGGTAACTTGAGGGGTTTGGAGATGTCAGCGACTGAAAAAGTATGAGAGGGGCACATAGAGTGTTTTTTGGCACTTCGGATCAGATCTTTTGAGACATCGATTCCGTGATAGCCGGTTTCCTTGCTGATGTGACGTTCAAGGATACCCTGTCCGCAAGCAAAGTCAATGAGACAGCATTTCTGCGGATTTTTGACCTCAAGTAGGGGAAGAAGGCGTGGAAGGATCACCTCACGGTGATAGTAGTGGCCATCCTTGCCTACCGTTTTATCATACCATTTTGAGACTCCCTGCCAGGAGCTTCGGCTTTGTCGGCGCTTTTTCATGGGTTGGTAGGGGTAAAAATCTTTTTATTAAATTTTTAAGGCTTTATATTAACGTTTAGAGTAGGTAACTGTAAAGAGGTCTAATGTCTTCTGTTTCAGGACCTGGGGGACCAACTCCACCCCCGAGTGTCAATAACGCAATTGAACAAGCCCAAGAGGTTGTTGAGAGTCTTGCTCAAGAAGCATCAACAACGTCGAATCCTGGTGCTGACAAATTGGCTGGATATATCAGTGATCTGCAGCCTTCATTTGAAGCGATGCGCGGTAGTCTTGCTGGTGACCATGTTCGTCAACTAGCAGGAGTGAGTGACAAATCACTGGATAAGCTTTCGAAGACTTTGGCGACAGTTTTGGGAACTCCAGAAGTGGCTCGGAGCATTGCGCAACCAACTAAAACAGGGAATCTAGGAAATATTCTTCTCCTCCTTGGAGATATGGTGACGGAGCTTCAAAACCGTAGAAAAGAGGTCTTGATTCAAAAAAAGAAATTTCGTGTGGAGCGCTATGAGTTTATTCAGATGCTGAACTCCACAGAGAAAGAGTTTAAACGTGTTGTCACATTGATTAAGAAAAAGCGAGCAGGAGATAAACTTCTAGATCGCTTAATGAAAGAGATCTCTGAGACAATGACCCAGTTAAAGCGCTATCGCAATCTGAAGATACACAAAAAAGTCACCCTCGTGATGGACGAAAAGTGGAAATCGCGGATCATAGAGATTATTGACTTGATGCTCTACGATTCTGATTATGCGGCTTATATCAGGGAAGTTCTCAATGGAGAAAAAACGAATGGAAAAGACCACGTAAAGTTGAGAGAGGTGCTCTACAAATTTAAAGAGATGGTTGAAGAGTTTTAACTTTCAGATTAATCGAGTTTGATCCAGCCACGGCGACGACTCCCCAAAGTCTTTTTCTTTCTCTTCTTTCCACGTTTCTTTTTCTTTTCAGCTAGATATCGCTCTTTTTTTTCTTCACCGAGCGCATCCCATACAAATGCTTGGATTTCTTCCCGATTCTTCTGGATTCTCTTCCACTGCTGTTCGGTGAAGTTGTCTGGGTTGTCGAGGTAGTTCGAGACTTCGGTAGGGGAGAGGCCAGCCTTTTCAAATAGAGTATCTACGTTTTGATCTAAACCCTCTCTCTGCTTCCGGACACCCTCAAGCTCCTTCAGAAGCTTAGCGATCTCCTTCTCATCCTCTCCTCGGTCTTTTATAGGGTGGCGTACCATGGTCCTCAGGGTAGGCGATCCATTTTAAAAAGACAAGACTCGCCAGGATAGACATGAATCCGGTATAATACTTCCTATGTGGACCTTTATCCATACCCTATTTCTAGCCCTGGGGGCCGTCGTCTACCTCCCACTTCACTCTGTGAAAAGATGGAGGCAAGGCCGCTCCTCGGCAGCTCTTAGCGAAAGGCTCGGTTGGGTCTCTCTTCCTCAAGATGTCAATCAGGGGAGTGTTGTTTGGGTACATGCCGTCTCTCTTGGAGAAACAAAGGCACTTTTCCCTGTTATTCAGAAACTACGCACGGAGAAACCGGAACTCGAGTTTGTTTTTTCATTTGCAACATCGACGGCTAAAGAAGAGGCGAAGAGACTCTACCCATTTGCAAAGGGGTATTATTATTTTCCTTTAGATTTTCCTTGGATTTGGAGACGGTTTTTCAACCACCTTCGCCCTCGTTTGGTCATTCTCTCAGAAACAGATTTTTGGTATGAATTTTTGCATTCTGCAAAAAAAGTGGGTGCGATCACCGTTCTTGTGAATGGAAAAATTTCGAATAATTCGTTGAAAATGTTCCAGCGAGTTCGTCCGTATGCAGATGCCATTTTTTCACACATAGATCACTTCTATCTTCAAAATGACATTTATCTCAACCGCTTCGCGGAGTTAGGGATTTCAAAAGAGCGGATGCATGTGACAGGGAATTTAAAGATTGACTCTCTTGTCTCTACAGAGGCCCCGAGCCCTCTTGATTCCTTGAATCAGATCAAAAAAGATGGGGATCAAATCGTTGTAGTTGCCTCGACACATCCCGGTGAGGAAAAGTTAATTCTTGATTCTCTTAAGCCGCTTCTGGAGACACATCCTCAATTGAAGATTTGGTTTGCCCCAAGACATCCTGAACGCTTTTTAAATGTCTTTAAAGATTTACAAAAGGAAGGATTGGAAACCCTGCTATATAGTAAGGTTGACAAGGGGCATCAGGGTCAAGACTACCGCTTGCTTCTGCTGGACAAAATGGGACTTCTAAAAAGTTGTTTTTCTGAGTGCCATCTCGCCATTGTGGGGGGAAGCTTTGTTCCTGTAGGAGGCCATAATATCTTAGAGGTGACTCATGCCGAGCGACCGGTCCTTTTTGGCCCTTATATGCACACTCAGCAAGAGTTCGTAGACCTCGCTCTTCGCTTTAAAGTCGGAGAGCAGGTGGAGATAAACAGACTCCAGAAAGCCGTTGAAAAGTCCCTTCACTCAGTCGATCCAGCATTTCATGAGGCTTGCCGGAGCCTTTTTAAGGAGAGTCAGGGTGCAGCTGAGTTGACATACAGTGGAATTGAGAGTTGCTTAAAATCTTAGCGTTTGATAGGATTTTGCTCGATCGCGGGGTGGAGCAGGGGTTAGCTCGTTGGGCTCATAACCCAAAGGTCGGAGGTTCGAATCCT
>CAZPBC010000075.1:0-4100 GCA_964584775.1 uncultured bacterium | reverse complement strand
CGAAAAGGGGACGGAGCCCAAAGAAGGATCCTATCTGCTTGCAGCCGCTCTCTCATGTGGAAGTCCACTTCCATCTCAAGGAGACCTCAGAGCTGGGAAAGATCCAGGAGATCCAGCTCGTTTACCCTTTTCTTCCTCTGAAGGCTTCGTATGAGAAGCTCGAGATTGGCTGCCGGTTTCTAAAAATCCTTCGACAAAGCCAACCGTTAGAAAAGCCCTCACCTGGACTCTTCACTCTTCTTGTCAGACTTCTAAAACACTTGGAAACAACAAAAGACCCTTCAACACTCTTTCCTTTTTTCTCTCTGAAGCTCGCCCTCCACGACGGCCTGCTTGCCTTATCCGACGAGTGCTCCTTCTGCAATGCGCCTCTTAAAACGGTTTTTTTACACCGCGGAGAGAGTTCTTGCGCCTCTCACGCTCCACCATCAGCGGTTTCCCTCACCCAAGAGGAGAAGGAGCACCTCTTTGCCTATCTGCAGGCCCGCTCACTGGACTGGGTCGAAAAACACCCCCTCCCTTCTGATCTCCGAGAAAAAATCGAGGAAATCACGGGCTCCATCTACAGCACTTCATGAAATATCCTGGCTAGAAAAACCCCTTGGAGCCTATACTTGTGGTCCATTCATTCGCGGAAGTGGCGGAACTGGTAGACGCGCAACCTTGAGGTGGTTGTGGGAGAGATCCTGTGGGGGTTCGAGTCCCCCCTTTCGCAAATCTTATGAATGTTTCACTGAGCTGCTAATAGCTCATTCACCTTTCCAGCTAAAAATCGGGTGTCACTAAGAGACTCATTATGCCCTTCAGGAATTCCAATGAAGTGTTTTATTCCCTTGTAAGGCTCTGTACTGTTAAGGAGTCCTTTCGCTAACGAAGGCTCTGCAGGAATCACTCCATCATGAACGATCAGATCAGGACGAGACTGGATGTCGGTATACTCCGGGACTTTAGCGGTTTGTAGAATGATTTCAGGAACCTTGAGCTTTTTTGAAGAGTCTAGGGTGTTAAAGCTCCATCCAAAAACCCATGCAAGAAAACCAAGTAGACGGTTGGTCAAACTTGCAGCCACCGAAGCTAGGGTCGAAAAGGTGCGACTTTTGATAAAAACATACTTCACATCGGATCTCAGTGTGTGTTGAGCAAGAGCATCTGCCTGTACACCACCTCCAATCGAGTGGCCATATCCAACGATCTCTTTTGCGCCGATACCTTTGTCCGGATCCTCTAAGAGTGTTAACATCGCGCGGTAGGCCTTAACCATCGCACTTCGACTCGGCCAGCCGCTGCTCCCTTCAACACCGGGATAATTAAAAACCAGCGCATTTGCATCGAGTTCCACTAAAAGCTGCTTAAAAGAGTGGTCGCCGAGCTTTTGCTCATAGAACTCTCCATTCCCGTTGGAGGCGATGACCCAACGACCATTATCCAGTGTCTCTTTCTTACCAAAGAGCATAGCGTCTACCACATATCCATCGACATGGACCGCCACCCTCTTAAAGGCCCAATCAGGAGAGCCACAACTAGCTAGACGGCAGTTTCGGACTGCATTCTTTCCAAACAAAAAAGAGTTCGAGGCCGGTACAGTAATTCTTCCGATCAAAGAGTGAATCATCCAATAAATTCCCAACGGAAAGAGGAGAACCCCAAAGATCACCTTCACCACCCTCCATACTTTACTCTCGAGCTCTAAAGTATAAAAGGGTTTTGCAGGTGGATTTGAAGAGGCAACCTCTTGATGTTGGAGTTCTTGATACCTCTCCTGCTTAAAAAAGGCCCTATCTCCTGAAAACAGCTGCCTTGCCGCTAAAACTGACATCTTCTCTCCGTGGAATTACATTCTAACTAATTAAAAACCAGAATCTTAATAATAAAACAAGAGAAAGTATATCACTTCTCTCATTAATCCCCAACTCACTCCAAAAACAGTGGATTTCTAAGGATGTGACCATCAGAAATCCACTGTTTTTGGAGAGGTAAGATGCCGGCGTTTTTCAAGAAAAACTTACCTAGTAAGTTAATGATAAACAGGATATGGTGTGGGACATGCGCTGTTTTTATACTTGCACAGCTGAATCGTTCAATCTCCCTCAACTCTTTCTCTCGCTCAATGAGAAGTATGAGGCCAGCCTCGAGCGCGATGTCATCCAAGTGGAGATCCCGACTCAATTTGATGGCGGAGCGGCATTCTACTTCTCCTACGGCTGCATCGTCCTTTGGGGACTCAGTAAAGAGGTCGAAGATGAGCTAGTCAAAGCGGTTCTGCCTTATGAGGTGGCCCCGTTAATTAAACCCATCGAAGATGTCTTTACCTATAGCCTGGGTGAGACCTCAAAGATTGAGACAGGTGAAATCATCCTCGCCAATAAAAACATGTTGAGCCTTCTTGCCGTTTCACACGCACTTGCGCAATCGGTGAAAATTGACGCCTTCGAAGAACGGATTGAAACCACCGTCCAGCACACCAAGCACATCCCTCAACAGCTCGCTGAAGAGGGAAAGGTCTCTCTCTCTCGAAAAGAGATCCGTAAAAAAATGGGAGCTCTCTTTCTGGAGCGCAGCTCCATTAACTTGCACTTCGATATTCTCGATAAGCCGGAGTTTTTCTGGGAGTATCCTGAAGTGGAACCCTTGTATGTGATGACCGCGCACTACCTCGACATTGAAACCCGCGTCGAAGTGCTGAACCAACGCCTCGGCGTCATCCACGACCTCTTCGATATGCTGAACAGTGAGTTCAACCACCAACAATCCAGCCGTCTTGAGATCGTGATCATCCTCCTCATTCTCATTGAAGTGACGGTCGTCTTCTTTAAAGATGTCTTCAAGCTGATATGAAACGCCTCGCCCTTCTTCTCATCCGCTTTTACCAACTCGGTATTAGCCCCTTTCTCGGGAAAAATTGCCGCTTCAATCCGACTTGCTCATCCTATGCAAAAGAAGCCTTTGAAAAGAAACCCTTCTTCACAGCACTAGGACTCACCCTTAAACGAATTAGCAAATGCCACCCCTTCCACGAGGGTGGAGACGATCCGCTCCTCTAACTTTTAAGGTAACGCTTGAGTCCTACGGCCTGCATCCTCTCGCCGAGAGAGAAAGTCATCTCACCAGGGTGAATGAGAGTGAATTCATCGAGTTTGAGATCTTGCATGGCGATCTTCATCGATTTGGTGACTCTGGGCTTATCTGTAAATTTAAATTCAAATCCTAAGCGTTTCCCCTGCTTAAAGAGCAGTAGGTCTAGCTCTGCATCTGCATGAGTTGCCCAGAAATAACAATCTCCTGGATCCATTTCATGATGACGAGTGACCTCTTCTAATGCAAATCCTTCCCACGAGCTCCCCAGCTTAGGATGCTTGAGTAAGATAGACGGAGTTTCTGCACCCAAAAGAGTGTGATAAATTCCACTATCACGGAAATACACTTTTGGAGACTTGACCTGTCTTTTTGAAATGTTTTCAAACCAAGGTTGCAGCTGCCGAATCATGAGAGTCGATGATAGAATGTCTATATAATATTGAGCTGTTTTGTAGCTCAGGCCTAAGGATCGTCCCATTTCAGATGCATTGAAGATGTTCCCATGGTAGTGGGTTAACATCATCCAAAACCGTCTTAGATTTTGAGAGGAAATTTGAAATCCTAAACTAGGGACATCTTGCTCAATAAAGGTGTTGATGTAGGACTTTCTCCATAAAAAACTATCTGCATCACTTCTTGCTAAGAAGGAGCGGGGGTAACCTCCTCTTTTCCAAAGGGTATCCATGTCTCCGACTTCTTCGTAAGAAAAGGGAGTCAACTCAATGTAGCAAATCCTTCCCGTTAACGACTCAGATGATTGTTGCAATAACTCCTTTGAAGCGCTTCCTAAAATCAAAAAACGCTGCTTCGATTTCGGTTTGTCAACTAGGACACGAAGTGTTTTAAAGAGATCTGGTATTTTCTGGACTTCATCTATAACAACCAGCCCTTCTAGATTTGCAAGAGTCATCTGAGGATTTTTTAAGCGCTCAAGATCGTATACATCTTCCAGATCAAAGTAATTTTCTTCTGAAAGATAGTTGAACTCATTCGCATACATTCGAGCCAAAGTGGTCTTCCCGCAT
>CAZPBC010000074.1:0-4184 GCA_964584775.1 uncultured bacterium | reverse complement strand
ATAGATAATCAACTTTCCCACCCATCATTGCAGAAAGGGAACCAAGGCTCACTCCAAGAATGAGGTCAAGGCTTGCGGCTAAGACACCGATCATCATCGAAAGGCGCGCCCCATAAGCTACACGGACCAATAGATCTCTTCCAAGCTCATCGGTTCCAAACCAATGTGATAGATTGGGGGCCATGTTCATTTTAGCGAGTTCTGTCTTCTGGTAACTGTAAGGGCTGACGACGGGTGCTACGACTGCAAAAGTCATGATGCTCAGGAGCACAAACAAAGCAATCAAGAAGAGTGGGTCTGACAGGAGTTTTTTTCTCCTCCTGTAGCGGGGGGTATCTCGTCTCAGTAACTTTTTGTTTAGAGGAAGAAAGGCCTCCGGTGAAAGGACGGTCGGGCTACTCATAACGCCTCCTAAGTCTGGGGTCTAAAGCGAGGTAAAGTAGATCAGAAATAAAGATTAGGGTAATCAGAACCAAACTGTAGAATAAAGTAGTTCCCATGATTAATGGGTAGTCACGGTTCAAAATACTGGCAACATACCAGGTTCCTAATCCCGGAATTCCAAAAATACGCTCTACAACAAAACTTCCTGTAAGGATTGCGGCAGAGGTTTGTCCAAGATAGCCAACAACGGGGGCTAATGTATTGGGAAGGGCGTGGCGGAACAAAATACGAAACTTAGAGAGTCCTTTGGCTTCAGCTAAAGTAATGTAGTCGCTTTTTAACACTTCAGAAAGCTTTACATCCACAAGGCGTGCAATCACAGCCATTGGAAAAGCTGCCAATGAGAGAGTGGGGAGGATGGTATGGCTAAAGCTTCCCCATTTTGCTAACGGAAGGACATCCCATCGAATCGCAAAGAAATACTGAAGCAGGGGCGCAGCGATAAAACTTGGAATGGAAATGATGGCGAGAACTGTCAATGTCAAAATGGGAGAAAATCTCGATTGATTGTTGAGTTGTAGTAAGATTCCAAGCAGGATACCACCGGTCGCGGAGACAAAGATCGCTTGTAGTCCTATGATAGCAGAGATGGGAAAGGAGTCCAAAATGATGTCACAAACACTTCTTGATGGGTAGACCATCGAGGTTCCAAAGTCCCCACTGAAAACTGAGCGCAAGTAGATAAGGTACTGTTCTCCCACAGAGAGTGAAAGGTTATAGTGTTCTTTCAATTTGGTAAAGACTTCGGGAGCAAGGGCTTTTTCTTCAGTAAATGGGTCACCGGGTAGAGCTTTGATCATTAAAAAAGTGAGAGTAATGATCAGTAAAATCGATATGAAAAGGTAGATGAATCGTTCTATGAGATAGCGAACCATTATCTCTCCTCAACTTGGGTACTAAATTTTGCCGATTTAAAGTCCACAATGCCAAACCTAGCAATATGAAACCCCTGGAGCTGGGGGTTTTTTACGAAGACGACATTCTGGTATAAAATCGGTGCAATGATATCTTCTCTATCGAGTAGATCTTCTGCTAGAGCAAGGGAAGAGAGAGCCTCTTCTGGAGACTCAGCTTCTTTTGAGTGTAGAAGAGCTTTTCGGAAGTGGAGGCTCTGCCAAGAGGTTCCATGCATCGAATGGTGTGGATCTAGAAACAACTCCATGTAGGAGTAAGGGTCAGAATTTTTTCCTAGCCAGCTAAACCTTGCTACATCGAAGTTGCCTGCGGCGACTTCACTGATGTGAGCTTTCCACTCTCGTGGTCTCAGGCGGACATCTGCATCGAAAAGTTCTTTCCAGCGCTGTTGTATCGTCTGGGCAATAGCGCGGTGGTGTTCTAGATTGTTGTAACTGATTACAATCGGAGTCTGTCGGGAATTGGGCTCTACGATTTCCAGGCCATCGTTGAATAGCTGAACAAGCTCTTCATCACTGAGCCACACCTCTTTGTCAGAGAGAAAGCTCAGCTCTTTTGGTAAAAAGTGGTAGGCAGGCTCCTCGTTTCCTGCGGTGATGTGCGTTGTGATTTCTCTTCTAGGAATACTCAGGCTCAGAGCCTTGCGTATTTGAGAAATGCGCAGGAGAGGGTGGGTAAGATTGAATGAGTAGTAGTAGGTTTGGTGTGACTTTCTGGTCTGCAGGATTCCAGCTTTGTTGAGACGGGATGTGGCGTGTGTTGGAATTCCTGTGGAGAGAGGCCCCCCCGCCCAGTCTAGTTGTCCTTTTTCAAAGAGACGTAGCTCCGTATTAATGTCAGTTAGAAAAGAGATGTGAATTTCGTCTAAGTGGACATTTTTTTTGTCCCAATAGCGTGGGTTTTTCAGAAGCTCCATCTCCTGTTGGGGTGTCCACTTTTTTAGAGTGAATGGGCCGTTTCCGATACACTCCAACTGAGAGAAGCAGTCAGGGTGATGGCGGTTGATCGGAAAGAAGTGTGGAAGAGTCAACTCCTCCAAAAAATAAGAACTTGGATAGTTGAGCTCAACAACCAGTGTTTCAGCGTCGGGTGCATAGACTCCTAGATGGCTTGGGGGGATAGAGCCTGCTAGGACTTCTTCTGCATGCTTAATAGAAAATAGGTTCGAAGCAACAGTTGCAGGAGAATGTGGGTCAAGCATCTGTTTCCAACTATATTCGAAATCATAAGCTGTCACAGGCTCCCCATTGCTCCACTTCGCATTGCGGATATGGAACGTGTAGATTTTTCCGTCGTCAGAGCATGTATAGCGATCTGCCATCGCTGTACAAAGTTTTCCATCTTGATCGAACCGCATCAGTCCCTCAAACAACATGGGATAGATGTTGTTCAGGTAGGAGAAAGTGGTGCCTTTTGGGTTTAATGTTCCTGGCTCGGCGTAGAAGTTGATTCTCAGTCGGTTTTTTTTTGAGTAGGGTAAAGAATTCTGATGGCAACAGGACAGAAGGGGAATCAGTCCAATGAGAGTCAGTTGACAGAAGAATCGCAGCATGTCTTTTATCCAGATTAACCCGTTTTGTAGAAGTGAACAGTATAAATGTAAGCATATCCGCGAGTAAATGGTCAATTTGTTTTATCCTTCTGACCCATCCCTAACCTTCTGATCCTAAGTGATTCAAAAAATTCATATTCAAAAAGTGGCTTACAGAATATGCTGAACCTTAAACAGGAAGGAGTTATGGACAGAAAAATTCTTGTAGCTGGCGTAGGAATCGTTGGATTTCTCTTTGTTTTTTACTTAATTGTCTTCACCCAAACAGGGGCTGAAGGGGAGAGTCAGGCAGGAAAGGCTTCGGTCAAGGACGAAATTTTCTCCGCCTGGAAACCTTTTACTTCAGAAAAGAATCACTTTAGTGCTCTTTTTCCACTCCTTCCCCAAAAAGTAAGTCATGCCGTCACAACCCCTGGCAGCGCTCAAAAAGCCACTTTGACCATGTATGTCTCAGAAAGTCCCAATGGAACAGTACTGAGTGTGAGGGTCGTGAAGTATTCAGAAGAGGAAAAAGATGTCATGGATCTCATGAAGCTAACCATGAATAGCATGATGGAGGCCCATAGTGAAAGTGTCCTGCGTGATATCAGGGAAAATACATTTTTGGGCAATCCTGGCTTAGAGTTTTCAATTCAGGATCCAGAAATACGGATTATGGCGCAGAGCTTTTTCAAAGATAACGCTCAGTACTCTCTGATTTATATTTCTAAATTAGACTCTTTTGATGAAGATATCTTTCGCCACTTTGTCTCAAGCTTTAAGCTCACGAATGGTGGATAAATCTATCGACTTTCCAACCGTTATCGATCGATCACTTTTTTATAACTGAAAGAGATGATCAAAACGAGCCCACTAAAAATCATCAGTGTTCCTCCAGGCATCCAACCTCCAGTTGTATAGAAACGATACGCAAAAAATGCTGTCAGCAGGAGGCTGAGGAAGGTGATGGCTGTGAGTGCGACCATCCTATTTTTCTTCAGAGTGAAGGCTGAAATTGTTAGAAGTAGGCCGAAGATGCCTCCCATCCAAAGTGAAATTTCGCTTCCAGCAACAATGAATCCAGTCAGGCCTCCTACAACAAGAACGGCGGCATAAGTGAGAATGAGATAGAATAGGAATTTCACAGTTGACTCTCTTTGGTGGAGTTAAATTGTTCTGTAAAGAAGTGGTTGATTGCGTGCCAGGAGCGTGCTGAAGCGAGAGGGCTATAGAGAAGCCCTTTTTCTGCATCATTTGCTTGAGGGTTCGTAAAGGCGTGAAGGGTTTTACCAAA
>CAZPBC010000073.1:0-4535 GCA_964584775.1 uncultured bacterium | reverse complement strand
TGTTTACCATACTCATCTAAAGGAATTCCTTGGATTAAATTTCCTACAGCAACCCCCAATCCAAAAGCAATTACTAAGCTGGCTCCAGCAAAGAGAATATCCCACATCCATCGCCACCAAGCCATGGGTTGTTTAGATCGAAACTCTATGGAAACAGCTCGGAAAATCAAGCCAGCGAGTAGGATCATAATGGGGATGTAAAAACTGGAAGCAAAGGTGGCGTAAGCATCAGGAAAACCAGCAAAAAGGGCCCCACCTGCTGTGACAAGCCAGACTTCATTACCATCCCAGACTGGACCAATCGAGTTTAGCATCAACCGTCGCTCTTTATCGCTTTTGGAGAAAAGGTGAAGGATCCCCACTCCAAGGTCAAACCCATCTAAAATGGCGTACCCGATAAGCAGACAAATGAAGGCGATATACCAAATAAACTGTATGTGATCTAATTGTAGCGGTAAACTAGCCATGTTTTTCTCCAATATAAACTTCCATCGAATGATAAGCTGTTTCTTCCTCCTCTTTCATCTCTGGGCCGTGACGGATTTTTTGTGTCAGCAAGTAAATAAAAAGGATGAACAAGAAGGTGTAAACCACACTGAACATGATCAATGAAGAGAGCACTTGCGTCCCCGTCACAGACTGCGAAAGTCCTTCCGAAATACGGAGAAGGTCATAGACAATCCAAGGATACCGTCCCACTTCAGCAGAGATCCATCCCGCCTGGTTTGCAATTTGCGGGAAAAGCACCGAGAACACAGCAAACCATAAGATCCAGCGGCTCGTTTCAAGTTTTCCACGGCACCATGCATAGACCCCCAGGACTGCGGCAAGGAGCATCCCTCCCCACATGTATAGCATGAGGTGATAGGTTGTGAACGTCAGTCCTACATGAGGCCAATCCTTCTTGGGAAAGGCGTCTAGACCTTTGACTTCAGCATCAAAGTCCCCGTAGGCTAGAAAACTCAATAGACCAGGAATCGCGATATTAAACATCAGACGGTCTTCCCAAGGATTCGGAATGGCAAACACAGAGATGGGTGCATCTTTAGTGGTCTCATAGACACCTTCAAGTGCAGCCAATTTTAGAGGCTGATACTGAGCCACCACTTTCCCACTCCGGTCTCCTGTGAAAAGCTGAAGGATACACGAAACAAGAGCGACCACAAGACCGATCTTCAAACTGGCACGAGCAAATTTGATGTGGCGTTTTTTTAGAAGATACCAAGCAGAGACACTGATGACTAAAAAAGCCCCAGCAAGCCATGTACCTACCAAAACGTGAGAAAGACGCGTCATCGAGCTTGGATTGAAGACCATCGCCCAAAAGTCGGTAATTTCTGCACGCATCGTCGGGCCATTTTTCACGATATGATACCCCGCTGGCGTTTGCATCCATGAATTTGCAACCACAATCCAGACGGCACTAAAGTGTGCTCCGAGGCAGACCATTAATGCTGAGAAAAAATGGAGTTTGGGTCCAATACGGTTCCAACCAAAAAGAAGAAGGGCTAAAAAGCCGGACTCTAAAAAGAAGGCAAATACCCCTTCAGCTGCGAGTGCACTTCCAAAGACGTCCCCTACATAGCGTGAATAGGCAGCCCAGTTCGTTCCAAACTCAAATTCCATGACAATCCCTGTCGCCACTCCAATCGCAAATGTCAGCGCAAACACACGGGTCCAAAACTTCGCCATATCTAAGTAGAGGGGGTTCTTTGTCTTCAGGTAGATGCCCTCCATGATCACCATAATCAGCCCTAAGCCAATGCTCAGAGGTGGGTAGATATAGTGAAACATGATTGTTACGGCAAACTGTAAACGTGCTAAGATCTCGACATCCATGGGTCTCTCCAAGTTGCATGAACCCTAAAAAGATCACAAAACGTCAATGAACTCTCATTGGAATGGGATTGAGAGAGCTCAATCGAATGAATCGGTCATTTTGTCCCTTTTCGAGGGATTTACATGAAATATCCAGGTTATTTCAAGATCTCACTTTGATCGAATTGAGAGAAAATCTCAAGAAAGTTTTTGATAGCAGGGATGATCTCTTTAGCCTCAAAGAAAGACTTCAGCTCATTTAGAGGAACCCATTCATGCACATCATACTCTGAAGAGAGCTGAATACCAGTCTCTTTTGGTATTTTCGCGGCATAAACAAAGTCTATCAGGGAGCTCTCTCTGTCTACAAGAGCGACAAGAGGTTTTATATCCTCTAGAAGGGTGCCGAGCTCCTCTCGTGCCTCTTGCTCGATGAGTGAGCGAGGATTGACCTCCTGTCCGCTTATGGGAGAAATGGACCCTGCTGGGGCAATTTCCCAGTAGCCAGGATACTGAAACACCTTTTCTGAGCGTCTTGCCATCAGCACCCTTCCCTCTTGAACACATAGAGCCATCACTCCTCCTGTCCAGAAAGAGGGAACACTCTCCTTTTTGATCTGGGTCACAGCATAAAGACCATAATCAGCCCATGAGCCGATCACCTTTTTGGGATGGAAAGACTCAATTTGAAAGATCTTGCCGTCAAAAAAACGCTCAGGTTCCTTCTGCTTCATCTCCTCCCAATAGGTTTGGTAGGCAAAGGGGGGCTCTTTTTTTTCCTTTAAGAGTTCAAACTTGATCTCGTTTGAAAGTTTGACAGCGCGGAAGGAGGGTAACCCTTGTTGAACACTTGCCCAGTCTGCGACTTTAATCTCATGCGAAAAGGTTTCCTCTCCCCCTACAACGCAGGCAGAGAGACCTGCAGCTTCTGCAGAAAGAACCCCATTTTTCGAATCTTCAAAGACTAAAACCTCCTTAGGATCAAGCTGCGTTGTTTTAAGCGCATCTAGATATATATCGGCGGCAGGTTTGCCTTTATGTCCAGACTCTAATGTGACGATCGAGTCAAACCAGCTGTCGATATTTTTGAGACGAAGAAATTCCTCAATAAAGTGTTTTGGTGCAGAAGAGACAATCACAAGCTGGTACCCCATTTTTTGGGCAGCGCTCAAAAAAGAGAGGATCCCTGGAAAGAATTCAACTTGGTACTGGTAAGCATGGTGGACTTTTTTGAAATACAATTCGAGCATCTCTAGCTCGGAGCCCGAAATCTCATGCGTCCGCTTAAAAGATTCGATGATTTCTTTCACCGAAGCTCCGTTAAGGCGATCGAATTCCTCTTGGGAACCTTCAATTCCAAACTCTTTTAGGAAGTCGAGGTAGATTTGGTAGAAGAGAGGGAGACTGTCTACGATGGTTCCATCAAAATCGAAGAAAAGTGCCTGGGCCTTCTTAAGGTGATCATTTAATGTCGTTGACATCGATGCCCTCTCCAGTGACAAAGTTGCGTTTTGCGCGCTTTCCCTCAATTTGGGTAAAGTAGAGTGGATTCGCTCCCTTCTGCTGTTTTCCAGGCCTTAAGATATCAAAATTTTTCCCCATGTGTAAGGCATCCCCTTTCGAAATGTGATCCGTCGCTTGAATTCCCCTTTTCGCAAAATCTGCTAGCTCCTCTTCAGCGAGCTCCACAGTTTTGATTCCATTTCCCATCGCTTTTTCAGCACGCCGTAATTGATGAACCAACTGCTTCAATTCATGAGGTTCAATTGCAAAAGCGTGGTCCGGGCCGTCTAGAGTCCGATCGAGAGTAAAATGCTTTTCGATTGCAACTGCGCCCTGTCCTAAAGCAAGCAGAGGTGCTAAATATGGATCGGTACTATGATCAGATAGACCAACAGGAACCTGAACCATCTCACCCAAACTTTCTATTGCGCGTAAGTTTAAGGCCTCTTCGGGTGCAGGATAGGCAGCAGTGCACTGCATCAATGTCACATCATGCCCTCCCATTTGTCTGTAATAGTCGACAGCCCTCTCAATCTCATCGAGAGAGCTGGCTCCGGTTGAAAAGTAGGCTGGCTTACCACTCTTTGCAATTTTCTCGATAAGAAGGGGGTGTGAAAGCTCATAAGAAGCCAGCTTATGACGCTCTACAAAAGGATCAACAACTTCAAAATCCTCGACTGAAAAAACAGAACACATCCAATCAATATTAAGTGAGCGCGCGTGCTCTGCTAAGTGCGCGATCATTTCATAGGGCATCTCCAATTCCTTGAAAAGGGCTGCAATATCCTCTCCTCTCCCCTCTTTCGAGAGGTAATCTGCGGAACCGGGATTAGGCACATAGGTCGTTTCTGCGCGGAAAAGTTGGAATTTGACTGCGTCTGCTCCCGCCTCTTTGGCATTCTCAATGAGTTCTATGGCCCGTCCGAAACTTTCAGACTCAGACCTGCACTTCCAATTGGATCCCGCTTCAGCGATCACATAGAGTGGAGAGCTCACTTCCGAGTTTAGCTTTAGAACGAAACTTTTCACTCGGCATCTCTCAAGCGATTTTTGAACAATTTTTATGAAATCCTTATCTAGCTCATAACCAGCTTTTTCAAAAAGTTTGATGGAAGGATAATTTTCCTCTTTGATCTCTGCAACGAGCTCTGTCACATTTTGAGACTTTAACCAATCCTCGACAATTCTAAGGGCCTTTAAGGCGATTCCCATTC
>CAZPBC010000072.1:0-4699 GCA_964584775.1 uncultured bacterium | reverse complement strand
GCAGAGGTTCCTGGATTTTATTCAAAAGTCGCGGCACGTGTCATCCCCACAGCCCATACTGTCCTCTTTGCAAACCGCTCTTTGGTGGAAAAAGGAGTCAGAGATGGTGAAGGAAACCAGATTGACTTATCTGGTAAGACTCTCTTCGGTATAGGATACTATCCCAAAGAGGAGGCGAATAAAATCGCTAAAGCTAGAGCTGATAGAGCTTCAGTTGAACACATCCGCCGTCGCCTCTTTGAGAGAAATGGAATACCTAACGAACCAAAGAAAAGAGTCCTTGTCTATGCAGGGGGCGCGAATGAAGACTATTACACTCACGCTTTCCCACACTTCATGAAACTCATTGCAGAGCTCGCAAAGCAAAGCGACTCCCCCCTTCAAGATACCGTTCTCGTTCTTCAACAACACCCTCGTGCCCCAAAAGAGGGAGACAAAGATGCAAATGAAGTAAAACGCTTTCTCACATCTACAGAATTACCAAAGGGGTTTCATGTGATCATTTCCGATCTCAAAACCCCAGAAGCTTTGGCCATTGCAGATGGAGTTCTCTACTACCAAACAAGCATGGCGGCTCAATTTATTTTTGCTGGAATACCCACTGTGGTCCAAGTGGGCCATGATGAATACCAAGACGTTGCAACACGGTCTGGCGTTCCGAAAGTCGCCACTTCTGGTGAGCTCTCTCATGCCCTCTCACCGGAAACTCCCGCTCCTAGCAGCAGATCACTTGAAGAGGATCTAGGAATCGATTCTTCTTGGAGAGAGAGCTTTATCAGAGCGATCCGGAGTCAACTGGATGAGCCCCCCCAAATTTAAAATCCCCCTAAAGAGCTTCGAGGCCTTCGACATTATCTAAACAGAAGCGATCGACTTGTTTGAGAGTTTGGAGTTGGAGCTCTTGAAGATGCTGTTCAAGTTGAGAGAGCTGGGTGAGGGTGTGAAGTGTCGTATTGACCCGTTGGATGGCTCCATGAACACGTTCGTTGCCTCCCCACTCTTTCACTTCAGCTTTCCAGGCAGCAAATTGTTCACGGATCTGGGACAACTGCTTTCTTGGCTGTTTAGGATCCTCTGTAGAAAAGCAAGGAAAAAAATGGTGAACGACCTCTCGGAGCCCTTTCTCAATTTCTGCAAGAAGATAGTGTTTTCCTTCGTGGGGGTCAAAGCGTAGACCTACACTCACATGCGGGCGACCCTTTAAGAGAGGAGCAAAGAAGGATTTAGTATTGATGTTTTTTTGTTGTAACTTTGCCTCGGCCAAAATATGCTCAACATCGCCCTCCATCATCTCGATGTTCCACCCGCCCATCTGCTCAATGTGCCTTGCAACAGCTGCGCGCAGCGAACTGGTTTCTGGATCATAGATACAGATTTGATAGCAGGATGATTTCACTTCTGTTCCAAGGGGAACAAGAAGAAGAGAGCGGTCTGTAAGGTGAAAATCACCTAGAATGAACGTGTCGTAGCAGTTGAGATTGACTGCTTGAGGCAAGAGGTCTTTCAGCGGTGTGAGGATCGCAAATTTCTTTTCTTCCCAGGACTCCTTTCCTGGAATGGGACGGACCAGCTCGCCTAGACTAAAGTGCAGGGTCGGACGAACAGAGCGGTAGAGTGGTTCGAGCGTTTCTCTCCACTTTTCGTCCATGGTTATCGGATCCCCGAGACCAGCTCGAAGCACTCCCTCCTCAGGAAGCTGGTCTGTCGCGTGGACGGCAATGAGTTTTTCCTGAATGTGATCTCCAGCCACAGGAAGCTGAGAGAACACTCCAATTAGTATCAGTAACTTAAACATGGGTGAGCAATTGTAGCAAGAAATCCAGAATAAATGGATCAACCTTAGACAGAGACCCTTTCTGGTCGCCGAACACGTCTCACCTCAATATCACTCCACTTCATAGAATTATTGGTGAATGGATCTTTTCCTGAGTTAATATAAGTTTTTGTAAGAAGGTCGTAATCGACAATGACTCCCATAAAGAGCACCGGATGGCCTTCATCCTCTCCGATGAAATCGATCGCTGAAAGCGGACATTCCCAATTGATACCTTCAGGAATTGTCTCCGCTTCAGGAAGTTCGTTATAGGGTTTGACCTCCTTCCTACGGAGATAGATCTTCCATGCATCCATACTTTCTAATTCTCTTTGGATCTCTTCTTCTGTTGTTTCTTTTTCAATGGCATCTCCAGCTCTTACAATCTGCTCATCAGTGACATCTGCAAATCGACGGAAGATCATGTTTTGGGTCAAAAGCGGTAAAGCGAGTCGCTCACGAAGGCCAATTTGAAAAGCGAGAAGCACTTCAATTTCATCCACCGAACTCAAAGTTTCCATATGCTCTTTGGCTTTCTCTTCTACCTTCTTGAGCATCACAAGCCCTCTTGCTAAAATTCTTAGTTCCTCTTCCGAAATTCCTTTCTTCGCCTTTTCTTCAGCCTGATGAAGACGAACCTTCAATTCCATCTGATCAAAAGAAGAGGCGACTCGATCATCACATGTTTCTAATCCCGCTTCGATCACCCTCAAGAGAATCTCTTTGAGCTCATCATCTTCAGACATGGCCTGAAAGAGACGCAAAACACGCTCTGCAAGGAAAGAACGGGTCGTCAGATTTTTGTATTCTGCGGTGTTCGTCAAACGTGCAAGGTAACGGCAGACAAACTCTACTTCTCTTTCTCTTGGAACTTCAATCGAAGGGACCTCTACTTCACTTTCTTCAGGAAGGTACCGTTTCCAAAAGAGCAATCCCTCCTCTATCCTTGAAGCTACAGGTACCTCTATAGCTGCCGCCCCTCTAGAGAAATGAAACTGCACTCCAGGAGCATCTGTTCTTCTTAAACGATCGATCTCAGCATCTGAAAGACCTGTATTTTGGAGATAAACATGGCGGAGATCGCCATCTACTGTTCTGCCTAGGGTGGTGATCCAGTTGGGTAATGAAGTGAGCCCTGTGCAGCCGCTAAGGTTCAGGTCCCGTCCGACATTCAGGTTTTCGGAAAGGGAGGTTAGACCTGTGCAGCCCCCGAGGTTCAGATCCCAGCCGACACGCAGGTTTTCCGGAAGGGAGGTTAAACCCGTGCAACCCCGAAGGTACAGGTCCCGCCCGACACTTAGGTTTTCCGGAAGGGAAGTTAAGTTTTCGCACCAACTTATGCTCAGGCTCATTCCGATACTCAAGTTTTCCGGAGGGGAGGTTAGGCTTGTGCAGCGATTGAGTAGCAGCCCTCCTCCGATATTCAGGTTTTTGCCAAGGGAGGTTAAGCCTGTACAACCTCTGAGGTCCACGCTACCTCCCACACTCAGGTTTTCTGGTAGGGAGGTTAGGCTTGTGCAGCAGGTGAGGTCCAGGTCCCCTGCAACATTCAGGTTTTCAGGTAGCGAGGTTAAACCTGTGCAACTCACTAGGTCCAAGAACCTTCCCACACTCAGATTTTGTGGTAAAGAGATTAATCCTGTGCAATCGCTCAGGTCCAGACCCCCTCTGACACTCACTTTAAGATGATGAAAGTTTCTACGATTTTCAAGATCACGTCTAAATTCTTCTGGTGTGAGGGATATCAATGGATTTTTAAGAAGATAAGCAACAATCAACTCTATTCCGTACGAAGACAATGTTGGCAAGCTACAGCATGCAACTTGAGTAGAAAAAGAAGTCCCTTCAGAAGGAAGATTGAGTAGATTTTTAAGAGCTAATGCTGAAACAAGAGCTAAACTCAAAGTGATAGTCAACTTGGTCACTATGTGCTGACGGAGAGACTTTGGGAAAGTCCATCTCGTGACGGTTTGGGCAATAACCAGGATGCTCAATCCGATTGCAGTGATCAGGGTAACGGGTGTGGGTTGAAGAGTAGCATAGCCAATAGAGCTAATAGCTCCTAAATTTTTGACATTTGAAGACCAAGCACGATCTTCAACCTGTTCAAGAGAGTCAAGCATCATAAAAAACCTGTCCTTTTTAAGTATTCAAAAGTTGATTTACTTTCTTTCTTAGATAATGTAAAGCTTCTTGACCTGCTCCCGAAAAAACGGTCCAAAAAGATTTAGAGGTTCGTATAAACTTAGTATATTAAGGAGTATGACCAATAAAAAAAAGATTTACTGAATGTCAAGCGACATCAGAAAGTGACCCTATTGCGACAGGAAAAATGCCCCCCCTGGTTAATGCTGTTTTATAGGTTCTTCTCTTACGTCCTCCCCCTAGGGGGAGGATTGTAAAATCTTTTATTTACTTTTGAAAAAGTCGGATTTTACCAATCCTGAGTTTCTCTTCTCTTTGAGGCGATAGCTTTCGCCTCTGATCGTGATGACGTGGCTGTGATGTAAAATCCTGTCTAATATGGCCGTTGCCATGACTAGATCACCTAGCACCTCTCCCCATTCACTGAGAGTCCTGTTGCTCGTCATCATGATGCTCCCTTTCTCGTACCTTTTGGAGACTAGCTGGAATATCAAGCTCGAGGCTTGGCGATCAAAGGGTAAATACCCCACTTCATCGATGATCAAGAGCTTCGGTTTAGTCAGGGAGACGAACTTTTCTTCTAAGTCTCCCTTCTGATGGGCTGCCGATAACTGCATCAGCAAATGGGTTGCTGTTGTAAAACTCACACTGTACCCCTTATGAATGGCTTCTTTAACTAAAGCCACTGCTAAGTGGGTCTTCCCTACCCTTGGAGGACCTAGTAAGAGGAGGCTAATCCCA
>CAZPBC010000071.1:0-4996 GCA_964584775.1 uncultured bacterium | reverse complement strand
CTCAGCGGCTGCACAAGCTTAACCTCACTTCCCGAAAATCTTTGTAAATTAGAGTTTTTGATTCTCAAAGACTGCACAAGCTTAACTTCGCTTCCAGAAAACATGAGTGTGGAAGAAGACCTGAACCTCGAAGGATGCAAAAGCTTAACTTCGCTTCCAGAAAACCTGAGTGTGGGGGGATTAGTAATGCTTCAGGGCTGCTCTAATCTAAATTCTATTCCCACATGGTTGAAAAGAAAATATCTTGAGTTGAAAAGATTTAGAGCCAGGTGTCCACGGGCTTGGTTATGAGGATTATTTCGTTTTAAGTGGAGAATTTTTTGGAGAGCTCGTTCCTGTTTAAGAGCCCATTGACGTCAACCCTCTGATCTTTTATCCTCCTACTCTCAACCGCTCGGGTGGCGGAATGGTAGACGCTGGGGATTTAAAATCCCTTGCCAGCAATGGCGTGAAGGTTCGAGTCCTTTCCCGAGCATGCCAAACCGTGGGAGGGCTAGGTCTTGTTTAGGCAAGGCTTGAGCACCTCCCTTTTTAGTTCTTTCTTCTTCCATTCGTTGAATTTAAGCAGCTCAAGGTAGGGATCTCCTTTCATGTCTAGGCACTTTGCAAAGGCGGGCACGGTCTGACCTGCTCCCCGAAAAATGATCCAAAAAGATTTAGAGGTTCGTATAAGCTTACAAGCTAAGGAGTACGACCATGAAAAAAAGATTTACTGAAGAACAAATCATCCGAGTTCTCGAAGAGGCAAAAGCAGGCCTCAAGGTAGGGGAAGTGTGTCGCAAGAACGGAATATCTCACCCTACCTACTACAACTGGAAAGCAAAATACGGAGATATGACCGTTCATGAAGCCAGGAAACTCAGAGCTCTTGAGAAAGAAAATCAACAGCTTAAAAAGCTGGTAGCTGATTTGTCACTAGACGTAGTAGCTCTAAAAGATGCCTTATCACGAAAGTGGTAGCCCCACAAGAGAAGAAGGCATGCTCGAGGATGTTTGTAAAAGAGCAGGACGAAAGATCAACCACAAGAAGGTGTATCGAATTTACAAAAAACTAGGGTTAAGAGTGTTAAAAAGAGCCAGGAGAAAAAGGGCTACGTGAGCCAGGAAGATAGAGAGGCTGATTACAGGGGTGAATCAGTGCTGGGCATTAGATTTCATGCATGACAGCCTCGCAAGTGGGAGGAAGCTGAGGCTTCTCACAGTTATTGATGTGTTCGCGAAAGAGAGCTTAAAGATCGTAGTCGACACGTCCCTGAATGGAAAGTCGGTGATATCAACTCTCGATGAGATCATCGAACAAAGAGGAAAGTGAGAGAGAATTCTCAGTGATAACGGAACCGAATTTACATCAAATAAGGTCATTGAATGGCAAACAGAAAAGAAGGTTAACTAGGAATACATCGATTCAGGAAAACCTCAACAAAATGGAAACATAGAGAGCTTCAATGTAAAGATTAGAGATGAATGCCTGAACGAAAATTAGTTCACAAGTTTGAAAGGAGCCAAAAGAATCATCGAAAATGGAGAGATCACTATAATTGTGAGCGACCTCACAGTAGCCCGGGAGGTCAAACGCCGCGCGAGCTGGCTAGCCAGCTCGAAAGAAAAGCCTCCCCTATTGGGGAGGTATTATTAACCGAAACCTCTATGTCCTAATGGATCGACCGAAGGGGCAACGTCAGAACTAGGTATCCCGACAGGCAAAGCAAAAGTGAAGAGCACAACTTAGATTTCGATTGGGTTGTGCTCTTTTGTTCGTGAAAATTTGAGCTTAATATCCGCGCCGATCATCCCGGCGCTCCTCTTGCCGAACGTCCCTACGCTCTTGGCGGTCGTCTCTACGCTCCTGTCGTCTTTCGGAACCTAAAATCGACACCTCTTCTGATGTGGGAATGGCTGAAATGGGTGTGAAAGGAACCAGCATGAGGGTGATTCCTGCTAGAAAAAGGCACTTTTTCATATTCCACCTCCTGTAAAAAATGAATTTTTACTGACCCCTAAGTAGAATAATAACATAACTAATTATTTATTTGTGAGAATAACCTTACCTAAGGTCATTTCACTCTGGTAATCGAGAAGGGCTGATTTCCACTTTTCGAAGGAGACGTTAGCCCGAATTTTCGTCTGGAAATTCCGGGTTGTCATGAGCTTCTGGATGTGGCGGGTCGACCGAACGAGATGCCAGGTGGAATTTTTTTCTATCCAGCTGGTGAGCCAAAAACCTTCGACGCTCTTCTTCTCGAAGATGAGGCTTAAGGGGCTGATTTTTCCGCAGGGTTTTTCGGAGAGGGCTCCATAGACGAGGGCCTTCGAGCCGTTCGGTAGGAGACTGAGGGTTTCGCCTGTTTGATCACCGCCTACAGCATCAAAAAGTAGAGTGGCTTCTAGCTCTTCGGCCATTTTTAGAAGTTGGTGATCGAACGCTTCTTCACTCGAGTTGAGCACCCACTTTTCTCCAGAGGAGAGGAGCTCTTTTTTCTGCTCCTCGCGACGGACGATGTTGATGAGGGGGAGGCGTTTTTCTTTTGCAAGGGCTTGCATCATACGACCGACTTGACTGCAAGCAGCGTTTTGAATCAGAGCGTGGTGTCCTTCTGAGACAGCCTGCTCAATCATTCCGATTGCGGTGAGGGGATTGATGATCAGGGTCGCGCCCTGTTGGATGTCGACATGACGGTCGAGAACGATACAGGCTTTGGCATCGGCGACGGTGTATTCAGCCCAGCTGCCATCGCTGTCACTTTGGCCGGCAAAGGCAACCCGTTTTCCTTTCAGCCACCATGCAAAGGGACCTCCTCCTGTGGCGACGACGGTTCCCGCTCCTTCCCAGCCGGGGACTGCGGGGAGGCTCTTTCGGACTCCATACTTTCCTTGAAGGAAGAGGAGGTCAGAGGGATTGCAGGGGGCCGCTTCCACACGGATGAGGACTTGACCAGGACCCGGTTCCGGCACCGGTTTTTCGACGACCTCTAGGCATTCAATCGCCGTTTGGATATCCGGGTGAGTTTCTTTCAGAAGAATTGCTTTCATGTTCACATGATAGACAAAATCCAGTAAAATGCGAGTATGAAATGGATCTTTTTTCTCATTGTTTTAAGCATCTTGGTCATGTGGTTTCAAAATCAGCGGATCCCAAAGACAGTGGGTCTTTTGGAGGGGCGCCTGCAGCCCTGTCCTTGGACGCCTAACTGCGTCAGCAGCGAGGCGACAAAGGCCATCCACCAAATTGATCCGCTTTCCTACACATCCGAAAATGATTTAGACGAGATCGCTGCCTTTCTAAAAAACCACTATCAAGCGGAAGTTGTGACGCAAACACCCGATTACCTGCATGTGGTGGTGACGACACCCGTCTGGCGTTTTAACGATGACTTAGAGTTTTTAGTCGATAGAAAAGAGGGGATCATCTCTCTTCGCTCTGCCTCAAGAGTGGGATATTCTGATCAGGGGATGAACCGGAAACGGATTGAACGTTTGAGACAAGGGAGGTAGAGAATGTGGAAGTGGCTATTCAGTCTTTTAATGATGAGTTCTGTTGAAGCGGTCCTTCTTGACGACTCGTATGATCTCTCTGAACTCGATGGGAAGCGTGTCGGTTACTATATCGGATCTTTTGACCCGATTCACCTGGGTCATGAACATGTCATCGAGGCAGCACTGAAAGAGGGGCATGTTGACGTTGTGCTGATCTATCCTGTTCCAGGAGGAGATTCGTTCAAAAACCGCACGGACTGGCCGATTCGGAAACAGATGATCGCAAGTGTCTACCACAACCATCCTGAGGTGCTCTGGACAGACTGGACTCCGAAAGAGCTTCAAGACAGGTGGGGGGAGCGTGTCGTTGTGGGGATCATTGGCTCAGATGTCGTGACTCAGGAGCTCATGAGCGACGATCCTGAAAAGCGGGAGAAGTACCAGAAGGTCTTTATGAGAGGGATTCCACTCGAGGAGAAGCACTATGATGATACCGTTGGAGCGTTGACTGCACTCTGTGCCGAAAGCTTTGTCGTCGCTCTACGAGGAGAGGTCGATCTCTCTTATCTTAAAGGGGGCATTGGAGATCGAGAAATTGTCTCTTTCATCCAGTCGAGTGGGGACTCTTCGACGGCTGTCCGCAAAGCGATTGCAGAAGGCAAACCTTTCGAGCATCTCGTTTCCTTCCCAGTTGCTTTGATCATCAAAGAACTGGGACTCTACGGATACGAAAAGGAATGAGTTCTTTTTTTTCTTATTTCCAGTGGTTTACGTTTCATTTTATCAAGCTTTTCTAAAAGATCAACGTCGAGTTTTACAAGATTTACTTGATAAGCTATTCTGCGCCTAACTGACCCTATTTTTGAAATGGAGGATTTAAAATGAAGAACTGGAAACTGTTATTTGCAGCTGTAATGAGCTTTTCGCTCTCACCTCTTGCTGCGATTGTCGGGCCGAACTGCGACCCCTGCTTAGAGCCCTGTTTAGAATGTGATCTCTGTGATATGGAGGCTTGTTCCTTCTTTGATGGGGTGACTGTTTACGGAGATGCGCTCTACTGGAGAGTGAGACGCTCTGATCTAGACTATGCGTTGAACTATGATACGACAAATGCCATTGGTCAGGTTTATTCGGTCTCGCCTCGGTACGACGGCGGTTTTCGCTTAGGCTTTTCAAAGGATTGTGGCTGTGGAGAATTTGAAGCCAGGTATACGTACTACCAAGCGAACAATGATAACTCAATTACCAACGACGCTGGATTTTTAGCAGGAACACGGCTAATTGGAGATTTAACATCACTGAGCCAAGGAATAATTGAGTTTGCTAAAGGAGCATGGAACTTTGAGTTGAATGAGTTGGCTTTTCTTGCTGGACACCATTTTTGCCCTGTGACATGCATCGATATGCGCGTTTTTGGAGGATTTAAAACTCTTTTTCTTAAAGAAAGTTTTGATACTCTTTACTCTACATCAGTTGATATCAATGAAGTGTCAAACAAATTTGATACGCTTCGTCAAACGAT
>CAZPBC010000070.1:0-5119 GCA_964584775.1 uncultured bacterium | reverse complement strand
GGAGCAGGGGTTAGCTCGTTGGGCTCATAACCCAAAGGTCGGAGGTTCGAATCCTCCCCCCGCTATTTTTTCTCATCGTTTTTTCTCATGGGCGGTATAGCTCAGTTGGTAGAGCAACGGAATCATAATCCGTTTGTCCCTGGTTCGAGTCCAGGTGCCGCTAACTTGAATGTTTCAAAACACCTGCGAAAATGGAGTAAACTCGTTATCAATGCGACTGAACTCTCTCGCAGGGAAGGGGCTTCGCTTCTCAACGAAAGAGAGCTCTTTTGAGGATCACGAAAAGCTCATGTTGCGTGTCTCTCATAACACTGCTTGAAACCTCTCTAATTCAGACTTTTTCTCCTAAATAGCCTTATTTTCTTGATTTTTGATCTCTCCTCCCAAAAAATCGGAGTATGAAGCAAAACTCATTCGAGGCTCGTAAACCCTTTTTACTTGAGAATGAAGGCTCCAATCTTTTCGGGGTCCTTCACCTGCCAGAGAAGACACGAGTGGCTCCAGTGGTCCTTTTCTTCCACGGTCTTGGTGGAAATAAGGTAGGGCGCTACCGCCTTTTTGTTGAATTAGCAGAGCGCCTGTCTCGATCGGGCATTGCCTCTGTCCGCTTTGACTTTAGGGGGAGTGGCGATAGTGAAGGTGCTTTCCAGAAAATGACTTTGTCGACTCAGGTTTCTGATGCCCAGACTGTTTTTTCCATGATTGAAAAACATCCCCAGTTGGATGAAAGCCGTGTTGGTATTCTAGGGAAGTCCTTAGGTGGAGTGGTCGGTGTCTTGACAGCACAAGAAATCCCTTTCATCCGTTCTGTAGCTCAATGGGCGTCTCCTTTTGGAGCTAAGCCTTGGGCTGAGCAGCTTTTGCATAAGCTCGATCAAGAAGATTTCCATAAAAATATCGAGTTCAATGGAGTTGTCATTCACCAAGAACTCATCAAAGAGTTTGTGACATTGAACATCGAAGAGGCGTTGTCCCAGATCCAATCCAAACCCTTTTTATCTATCCACGGAGAAAGAGATTCGTCTGTCCATCCAGAACATCAACAGCACTATATTCGTAAGAGAGAGGGGGCTGAGGGAGAAACGCGGACTCTTCTACTCCCATCGAGCGATCATGATTTTGGTTGCGTAGCCGAGCAGGAGATGCTGCTTTCTGAAACACTCAAATGGTTTCAGGAGACACTGTGAACTTCGACACCCACGCATTACTCAAGACGAAATTTGTAGATCTGGATGAGCCGGCACCAGTCCTTCCTGAAATTCAAAGTATCCTCCCACATCTTTCTAAAAGAAGACCTTTGAAGCTTATCGAAGGTGTCACGAGCAGACGAAAAGAGCTGAAGGTGGGAGTTCTCTTTTCTGGTGGGCAAGCATCGGGAGGGCACAATGTCATCGCTGGACTCTTTGATAGTCTTCACCAGCTCGCAGAACAAGTGACTCTATACGGTTTCCTAGGAGGGCCGATTGGACTTATTTTGGGAAACTATAAAATTCTCACGAGAGAGCTCTTAGATGGTTATCGTGACCAGGGTGGCTTTGATCTTTTAGGTTCAGGAAGAGATAAGGTAGAAACCGAAGAACAAATTGCACAGTCAAAACGGGTTGTCCAAAAGCTTGGCCTGGATGGCCTGGTCATTATAGGTGGTGATGACTCCAATACGAATGCTGCATTTTTAGGAGAGGAGTTTGAAGCAGAGGGGATTCCTTGCTCTGTGATCGGGGTGCCTAAAACGATTGATGGAGACTTAAAAAATGCTTTCGTAGAGACTTCATTTGGTTTTGACACTGCAACAAAGACCTATAGTGCGACGATTGGAAATATTGCACGAGATGCACTTTCAGCAGGCAAATACTATTTTTTTATTAAACTGATGGGAAGGGCTGCTTCTCATATTGTCTTGGAGTGTGCTCTCAAGACCCACCCAACATTGGCATTTATCAGTGAAGAGGTTGAAGCTGAACAGTGGAAGCTTAGTGATCTAATTGATCAACTTGTGAATTTGATTGAGCAACGCTCAGCTGCTGGAAAAAACTATGGAGTCATCCTGATACCTGAAGGAATTGTTGAGTTTATTCCAGAGATGAAGCAGCTTATCTTAGAGTTAAACCGTTCCTTATCTGATGCTCAGGAGGAGCTCACTCCAGAATCTCAACAACTCTTTGAATCTCTCCCTTTATCGTTTCAAAAACAGATAAAACTAGAGAGAGATCCCCATGGAAATGTCCAAGTTTCGAAAATTGAAAGCGACCGCCTTTTATTAGAAATGTGCAAGAAAGAGTTGAAAGTACGATCTTTTAAAGGGAAGTTTTCGGCGCAGCCCCTCTTTTTAGGTTACGAAGGGCGTTCAGCAAGACCTAGCCCATTTGACGCGACCTATACGTACGCCCTAGGGCTGCTCGCAGGTAAATGCATTGCTTCTGAAAAAAATGGGTATATGGTTGGACTGCGCAACTTGAATCAACCCGCTGTCCAGTGGATTCCTGTGGTTGCTCCTCTAGCGTCTTTGATGGTGTTGGAGGAACGAAAAGGAAAGATGAAAGCAGTGATTCAAAAGGCTTTGGTGGACCTTCATGGGGCACAGTTTAAGAAGTTTCAAAGTTTACGAGAAGGCTGGCAAAGGGGAGATCACTTCCTCTATCCTGATCCTATTCAATTTACATAGCCTGCATATTTTTTCTGAGCTTTTAGACTCACTGAAAATGGTTTCTTCCCACTTTCAATCATGAAGGTAACAACTGACAAAGCGGTCGCCACCCATAGAGACCATATCAGGAGGGGAGGTTAGACAGGCACTGTGGACATGAGGGCAGAGGTCTGAGTGGACACACCTAGATAAATCTTCTGCAGACTCAGAGGCGTCCGTACCAAGAGTGGGTGGTAGAACGTGAAGGGCTTCTGTTTTCTCAGCGGGTTTGAGAGCATCTAGCATCGACTTTGTCAGGGGGTGTAGGGGAGATTCAAAGAGTTTGTCGGTGGGTTGGATTTCAATAATGGAGCCTTGATGCAAGACTGCTGTCTTTGTGGAGAGGTATTTTACGACAGCGAGGTCATGCGAGATGAAGAGGATAGTCATTTGCTTTTTCTGATGGCTCTCTTTGAGCAGGTTGATGACCTGTGCTTGTACCGATGCATCCAACGTTGAGACTGCTTCATCTAGAATTAACAAGCTAGGCTCAAGAATGAGGGCTCTCGCAATGGCGACTCGTTGGCGGGCTCCTCCGCTTAGCTCTTCTGGGTAGCAGCTAAGAGTCAATAGGTCGAGGCCGACTGAGGAGAGAGCCTGTTGCACTTTCTTCTCTGTTTCCCTCTGGCTTAAGTTCCAGTGTGTGAATAGAGGTTCTGCAACCAGGTCAAACACTGTCATCTTTGGATTCAGAGAGCTGTAAGGGTCCTGAAAAACCATTTGGACGTGGCGCTTAAATTCGAAGCGCTCACCTCTGTTCATATTCTTATAATTTTTTCCTTGAAAAAAGAGTTCACCGTGGTCTGGCGAGCTGAGCGCTGATAAGATACGAGCGAGTGTTGTTTTTCCAGATCCGCTAATCCCAACAAGACCAATGATTTCCATTGGATAGATCTCAAAGTCAACACTGCGAAGGGCATGGACAGATACTCCTCGGGTATGGAAAGTTTTGGAGACTTGAGAAAGTTGAATTAGTTGATTTGACATTTTTGGAGAGAACCTTGGTAAGTGGGATGATAGAGCCAGCAGGGAACTTTCAACTCAGGATCTTTTGATGGATCGTGCTCACTGCATATTTGCATCGCTTTGGGACAGCGTGGATGAAAGGCACAAGCTTTGGGGCGAGTTTCTGGAAGAGGAGGGACCCCTGGGATGACAATCAATGGACCACTTTTTTGTTTTGCGAGTCGTGGGCACGAGGCGAGAAGGAGTTGTGTGTAAGGGTGCTTTGGGCTTTTGAAAATCTGATTTGTGTTTCCTGTTTCTACAATCGAACCTGCATACATCACATAAATTCTATCCGAGATTTTTGAAGTCAGATGGAGGTCGTGTGAGATGAAAAGGACCGAAGTGTCTAAATTTTTTAAGAGTCTTAACACTTGTGATTCTGTGATGACATCCAGGGAAGAGGTGGACTCGTCAGCAATGATCAGTTTAGGATGGCAAGATATAGCGATAGCAATCGCAATTCTTTTTCTCATCCCACCGCTGATCTCGTAGGAGTACTGGTGCATGCGCATCAGAGGATGCGTGATGCCGAGGTGAAAGAGGATTTCGACTGCTTTATTGAAGGCTTCGTCCTTGGGAGCCTTCCGATGCTTGACGATGGTTTCAATGAGTTGATCGCCGATGGTGATGACAGGGTTGAGTGCTGATAGAGGATCTTGAAAAATCATCCCTATCTTGGCTCCTCTGATCGACTCCATCGTTTGGGTGTTGGCTTTGATTAAGTCCATACCCTCGAAGAGGATGTGGCCTGAGACATGCTCCTTTCCAGAGGTGACTTGCAAGCGCATGATCGCCTTCGAAAGCGAGCTTTTTCCGGAACCTGTTTCTCCAACTAGCCCAACAATCTCCTTATCCATAACCTTCATCGATATATTGTGCAGAATATTTACGTTTTGCTGATCTTGTTCGACACTTAATGAGAGGTTTTGGATTTCTAGAAGAGGTTGATTCATGTTACACCTTTAAGATCAGTTTTTTTTGTAGTCGGTCTGAAAGGAGGTTGAGGGAGAAGATCGTAAGGGACATCATCCCCGCTGGAATGAAAAGCCGGTAGGGGTGGTACTCAATAAAAGAAACCGCCTCAGCCGCAATAGTTCCCCAGCTAGCTAAGGGAGGTTCCACACCGAGACCCAGAAAGCTTAAAAAGGCCTCAAGGAAAATCGCTTTTGGAATGGTCATCGTTGCAGTAACGATGATCGAGCCGACAGCATTGGGGAGAATGTGTTTCTTTAAGATTTGAAGGCGGCTGACACCTAGCGCCTCGGCGCTGAAAAGAAAATCCTTTTGCATGATCGTGCGTACATCTGCTCGAATGATACGGGCCATTGGAATCCAAGCCAGGAAAGCAATCGAAAGGATGATGGAGGTGAGTCCTGTCCCCAAAGCAACAGATATGATGATCACGACAAGCATATGTGGAAGTGAATA
>CAZPBC010000069.1:0-6298 GCA_964584775.1 uncultured bacterium | reverse complement strand
TCTCTTTCCCTCATCCTGATACTTTCAACTATAGTTGTTTATCATCAGTTAAATCCAAAACCCGTTGTTCCACGTTCTCTAGAATCGTCTGCCACTCCGCGGTGATATCAGCTTTCACGGCTTGGTAGACCTCTTGGGCGAGACATTTGGTCAAAAAGCCCCCTTTGAAGATGTTACAGAGTGCATATCCGCCTGGTTTTGATCCTGTAACAAAGATCGTGCCCTTTGACTCTTGAAAGAGCTTGCGGTAGTTGATCTGCATACACTGATCCAAATTGGCGCTTTTCTCCATCTTGTCAACAAGGCTGACAATATCATAATCATCGCTACCCACATAGCCATTGCATGCATCACTGATTGAAATCAGAAGCTGGGGATTGAGCTCTTGAAGAGCACAGGTCACTTCATAGTGATCAATGGCAATGCGTTCTGGCCCAACGATCAGGTAGGGAAAATTCGACTCATCGTCTTTTTCGCTGGTACGCATTCCATGTCCAGACCAATGAAAAAGAATGACGTCTTCCTCAGCAACCGGTGTCTGTATCATCGCTTCAAACGCAGCTCGTCCTAACTCATTGCCCTTGACAATCTGCTTTTTCAAATTGAGGTCTGTATAGTGACAGATCTCTTCAGCTAAGGCCTCCATGCGTTGGATATCAATTTTTGTAGAAGTCCCCACGACGTAATCATTGGTGTCCGCCAAAATAAAGAGATGTAGATCTTGTGCGTGAAGAGAGAGTTGGAAACCAACTAGACAAAAGAAAAGTGAAAGAAATCGTCTATACATAATTTAAGCTCCAAATGAGGGGTACAGTATCCTATATTAACGCATTGTCAGTGAGTGAAACTCACTGGGCATGGTTTTAAGCAGTTCATCATCCAGAAGTGTTTTAATGTCATCCGCACAGGAGAGAGCGAGCGCTTCTTTAGCAAGCTGACGGCTACGCTCGTGTGAGACATGTCGAATGGCTTTCTTGATGAGAGGTAAATTTCTAAGAGAGACAGAGAGTGCATCCACCCCCAGCCCGATGAGAAGTGGTGTGAAGCGAGGATCGCCAGCGGCCTCTCCACAAAGGGAGACCGTAGCCCCCCCTTCTTTCGCTCTCTGAACAGTCAGATCCAGGCTACGGATCAAAGCTGGCTGCATCGGTGTGTAGAGTTTATTCACCTTGTTGTTGCTTCGATCCACTGCGAGCAGGTACTGGAGAAGGTCGTTCGTTCCGATGGCTAAGAAGTCGCACTCTTTAGCGATCAGGTCAGCGGTAATGACTGCAGAAGGGACCTCAATCATGCACCCAAGGGGGAGGTCTTTCCGGTCTTTCTTTTTAGGGAAGACCTCTTTTTGTACCTCTTTGATCAGCTCCTTCACTTCAAGAAGTTCACAGAGGTCCGAAATCATAGGAAACATCAGACTCACTGGCCCCAGAGTGCTTGCGCGGTAGATCGCGCGTAGCTGCGCTTTGAAGATCTCTTTTTCCTGAAGAAGAAAGCGGATCGCTCGGCAACCAAGAAAAGGATTTGAACTCTCTTCGATTTGCTGCTGGCAGATAAACTTATCCCCACCAATATCGAAAGTGCGGATGGTTAAAGGTAGCCCCTTCATTTTTTTAATAATATTGCAATAGATCTCGTACTGCTCTTCTTCAGAAGGAAAACACTGTTTTGTGAGATAGATAAACTCTGAGCGGTAGAGACCCACGCCGGCCCCTCCAAAACGGTGGAGCTGGTCAATTTCACTCACCATCTCCACATTGCCGAGAAGGGTGACACTCTTCCCATCTTTCGTCACGGGTTTTTCCTGACAACCCTCTTCGAGTTTGGAGAAGAGCGCCTTTTGCTGTGCCTGCAACATGCGAAAGGTATCGACTGTTTTACGTTTGGGAAAGAGAGTGATCTTCCCCCCTCTTCCATCGACCACAACGATCGTTCCACTTGCCTCTTTCAAGTGATCCGGACTCACGCCTGCGATATAGGGAATCCCCTTCGCTTTGGCGACGATGGCAGCATGAGAGGTGACTCCCCCTTCATCTGAAATGAGGGCTAACGTTTTTTTCGGGTCGGCTTCAGCAGCATCAGATGCGGTGATCTCATGTGAATAGACGACGCTTCCCTCTGAAAGCGTTGCCACACTTTTTTTCCCACCTGCAGTGAGGTAGCTCAAAACACGCCGAGCGATATCGATTAAATCGCGTCCCCTTTCCCGAAAAAAGGGATCTCGCATCTGTTCAAAACGCTCGACATAACAGTTCACACACTGCGAAAAGAGGTATTCAATGTTCTTTTTTTCGGTGCGAACCTGTTCTCGAACTTCGTCGGTCATTAGCGGATCGTCTAAAACTTGAATTTGAGTATCGAGAATCGCTGCCGCCTCAACGAGCCCCTCTTTTTCGAAAGACTTTTTTAAACGGAGAAGGTCTTTCTTCGAGCTTTGGATCGCGTGATCAAACCGTTCAATCTCAGCTTTGACCTCTTTTTGTTTGATCGCATACTCTTCGACAACCTCTTCCTCATGAGCAAAGTAGACAAGCTTGCCTATCGAAATCCCATAACTGATCGGAATCCCTTGAAGCGTCTTTTCTTTGACTCCCGTTTTCAAAGATACTCCTCCCCGAACTGATTGTCGAAAGCGTCTACAAGTTTACTCATCGTCTCTTCAGCATCCTCTCCATCAACAGTAATGGTGATCGATGCATTACGCCTTGCAGCAAGCATCATGATACTCAGAATACTTTTGGCATTGATCGTATCGCGTTTATGAGTAAAGAAAACATCGCTTTTACTCGTGAGAAGCAGCTTCACAATCGCTGTTGAGGGTCGAGTGTGAAGGCCTTGAGAGTTTTTGACTTTCACTTTTTGCACAAGTCTGGGCATGGCATCTACCTTGAAGTCATTTCTAAAAGTTTTTTCCTAAATTCTTTTGCAGAATTGTATCCCATATCCTTCAAACGGTGATTCAGGGCGATCGTTTCAAGTAGAAGCACGACGTCCCGTCCAGGTTTCACAGGAAGAATTAAGTGGGGAATATCGGTACCGAGGATCTCACAGAATTTATCATCTGTGCCGACCCGGTCGTAAAAGTGTCCCTCATCCCAGTTCTCTAACTGGACGACGACATCGAGGGTTTTGTTATTTCGGATACAGACCGCTCCATACAGGTGAGCCACATTGATAATTCCAATTCCTCGGATCTCCATGTGGTGCTTCGTGATTTCTGGGCCATACCCTTCGAGTTGCCCATTCTCACGTTTCTTAACCTTGACGACGTCATCGGTGATCAGACGGTGGCCACGCTCGATAAGACCAAGGGCAGCTTCACTCTTCCCAACAGAAGAGTCCCCTTGAATCAGAAGACCCACCCCAAACACCTCAACAAGCGTTCCATGGATCGTCACCTCAGGAGCAAACTCCCCGTTCAGAAGGAGCGTCAAATGGCTGAGGAGGTTCATCGTCTTCATCGATGTGCGAAAAAGAGCAATCCCTCGCTCCTCACAGAGGTCTAGCAACTCAGGAGGAACTCGGAGGCGCCTGGCGACAATCACGGCGGGCGTCTCACTTTTTAGAAGGATATCTGAGAGGCGAGCCACACGCTCTTTCTTTTCGAGGTCGCGTAGGTAGTTCATCTCTACGCGGCCAAAAACCAGGATCCGTTTCGGCGTGTGATTTTTAAGATAGCCCGTCAGGCTTAAGCCAGGACGGTGTGCCTCAGGAGCGCGTAAACGCTTCCTCATCCCCCGTACACCTGCGACGAGGGCGAGACCTAACTTCTGCCCATGCTCATCAAATAAATTTTGTACTGTATACATTTACCCACATTTATGCCCTAAGGTCCTACTTTCCAACAACCCAACTTTAAAGGAATTTTATATAGTCCTTATCCAGCCTTAACCCTACCTGAATATGATTAAGGCTATGATTAGAACAGAGTATGGAAATTATCTCTTAGATCGAGCGGCCTGTGGAGGTGGGGTCAAAATCTGCCTTTTCACAGTGACAACCCGCTCTTACACGCTTTTCGTTGAGCGTACGATGACGATCCGGGAAGTCAAAGAGATGGTAAGAGAGCTGTTTTGCGAGTGCTTGAGTCAACCCGATGGAGAGATTCACCTCTACACTGGGTCTCAAAACTGCCCTCTCTCAGAGCTGCAGGACAGCTGGTGTGTAGAAGAGTGCTTCAATATCGAAAAAGATGAAGTCACCAACTACACATTCATGAATATTACATCACCTCAGCCGCTATCTTCGCGAGCTCCGACCGCTCCGTCTTATCTAAAAAGATCTGCGAAAAGAGCTTCTGGCCTTGAAACTTGTCGACGGTAAAGGTCAGCCCATTGGAGTCCTTGTCAAGATAGGGGTTGTCAATCTGTGTGGGATCTCCCGCCAGGATCACTTTTGTGCCATCCCCTGCCCGTGAAATGATCGTCTTCACCTCGTGAGGGGTGAGATTCTGTGCTTCGTCAATGATGAAGAACATCTTTGGAAGCGAGCGGCCGCGGATGTAGGTGACAGCCTCCATCTCTATCTTATCGCTATCGAGCACCCAGTCCAGGGTATCTGTATTCCCCTGCCCTGTCGTGTTGCAGACATACTCTAAGTTGTCATAGATCGGCTGCATCCAGCTCATGAGCTTCTCTTCCTTTGTGCCAGGCAGATAGCCGATGTCGCGGCCGAGAGGGACAATGGGCCTAGAAATCAAGACTCTGCTGTAAACCCCCTCATCAAAAACTTTGCGGAGAGCGCAAGCGAGAGAGAGAAGGGTCTTTCCGGTTCCAGCTGGCCCTAGCAGGGTGACGAGCTTAATGTCGTCTCGAAGCAGAGAATCCATAGCACACCGCTGCTCGACGTTCCTTGGCTGGATCCCCCATGTGGCGTCAAAATTCAGTAGAGGCTCCACAGCCTTTTTTTCTGCACTGTACCTCCCCACTGCCGAAGAGTGTTCTGGGCTTGTGAGAACGAGGTACTCGTTGTTGGTACACTCATCACCATTAAAGGGAATTGATCCATCTTTATAAAAGAGATCGATATCATGCTTCGGAAGCTCGACACGGCGTACTCCCTTAAAGAGGTTATTGTAAGAAACCTTCAGGTTTTCATAATCCTGGGATGTCAAGCCAATGGTTTCAGCCTTGACCCGAGCGCCAATATCTTTAGAGACAAAGATGACTTTTTTCCCTTTTCTCTGGAGATAGAGGGCCGCCATGAGGATTTTATTGTCATTGATGGAGATATCGAAAGCTCCATTGACCGATTTGTCGATCTCCATCTGGATGGTGATCTCTGAGCCATTATCAAGGTGAAGTCCTTGGTGATAGTCACCCTGGCCTCTCTTCCGAAGAAGGACCAGCTGCCGCCCCACCTCACGAGCGTTCTTCCCCAATTCGCTGGGCAAGCGCTTCATGTTATCAAGCTCTTCTAAAACTGTGAGGGGGATGACGACCGTGCTGTCGGGGAAACGGCCAAGGGCCTCAGGATCGTGAAGTAGAACGTTCGTATCTAGAACGAAAGTTTTTCTCATGACAGGCCTCCTTACGTAGTAGTATTATGACTCTGGACGCAGTCTACGTATCAATAATTATTTGAGAAAGCCAAAAAATTCAGCACTCAGGTAATGAGAGTGCTAATTTCATTGACAGGAATCAAATCTGAGGTCTATCATAGGGGTATGAAGAAAGAGATCGATGAAAAAAAACTCGTGATTCCACCGTATGTTTCTACTTTGTGGAAGCATGTGAAGGCCCTTTTTCTTAAAGAAGATCATCTGGTTGTCGAGCTGAATGATGGCGAACAGGTCCAAATTCCTGGCCTCAACGAAGCAGATTTAGAGGAGATCTTCTCTTATCACAGTGCTTACCTCGCTAAGGATGAAGAAGTTTCAGAAACTGAACCCAGTTCATCGGGCTTTAGCTTCGATATGGGCAGTGGGAAAGACTCTCCATTCGACTTCTCTATGAACGCCATGGAAGGACTCTCGGGATCCATGAAACACAACCCGAGTCAATCTAACCTCCCCGAACTTCCCCCGGAGCTTCTGGACAAAGTGGCCCATATTGCCAAACTCCTTGCCCCCGAAGAAGTTGAGATTGTCGATCCTCCTGTTGAAGGCTGCAACTGCGTCTACTGCCAAGTCAGCCGAGCAATCTCAAAGCCTTCAGTCCCAGAGACTCAGGAAGAGATCGAGGTGACTGAAGAAGACTTGAGATTTTCAGAGTGGGAAATCCAAGAAATGGAAGATAAGCTCTTTGAGGTCACAAACAAGCTCGATAAAAATGAAAAGTACCGCGTCTTTCTTGGCGATCCCATT
>CAZPBC010000068.1:0-6809 GCA_964584775.1 uncultured bacterium | reverse complement strand
TCTGTAACCTCGCTTCTTTAGCGCTTCCGCGTTTTGTCAAAGAGGGTGAGTTTGATCATCAAAAATTTTACGAGGTGACTCTTCAGGTGACTCGAAACCTCGACCGCGTGATTGATGAAAATTACTATCCTTTGGAGGAGGCGAGAAACTCTAACACACGCCACCGTCCGATAGGAATCGGCGTACAGGGTCTAGCTGATCTTTTCCTCTCGCTTCGACTCCCCTTTGACTCACAAGAAGCACAAAAACTCAATAAAGAGGTCTTCGAGACACTCTATTTCGCTTCTCTCACTGCTTCTCATGCCCTCGCTCAGGAGAAGGGAGCCTACCCGACTTTTGCAGGTTCTCCACTTTCTAAAGGGCAATTTCAATTTGACCTTTGGGATGTCTCCCCTTCAAACCGATGGGATTGGAATGAACTAAGAAAAAATATCCAAAAAGATGGAGTGAGAAACTCGCTTCTCACAACGCTGATGCCCACTGCCTCCACTTCTCAAATCCTTGGGAACAGTGAGTGTATTGAACCCTATACCTCCAACCTTTTCACTCGACGGGTTTTATCCGGCGAATTTATTGTCTTCAACAAACGCTTAATTCAAGATCTTACTCAGTTGGGACTCTACACGGAGGAAGTCAAACAACAAATTCTACTCCGTAACGGATCCATTCAAGGAGTCCAAGACATTCCGGATGCACTCAAAGAGCTCTACAAAACGGTTTGGGAGATAAAACAACGGACTCTCATTGATATGGCAGCCGACCGAGCCCCCTTCATCTGCCAGTCTCAATCCCTCAATCTCTTTTTAGAGGAGGCAACCATTGCCAAAATTTCGTCGATGCATTTCTATAGCTGGCAACGCGGTCTTAAGACGGGAATGTACTACCTTCGTACAAAGGCAGCTGCGGAACCAATCAAGTTCACAGTCGATGAAACGTTACGAAGAGAGTTTAAAAAAGAGAGCTGTTCAATCGAGGAGGGCTGCTTGACATGTGGTAGTTAGGAACTCTACATATTCCCTGACCTTGGGGCGTTTCGCGAGACGTGGAATTTCGCGACTCCAGACCCTAAGCTCCTCAGCAGAAACACCCATCAAAGACTTTCCAGTGACAGCCTGTAGGCGCATCAAAGTGCTTGGTCGCATCGAAAGGTAGAAGAAGACCGCTTTATTCCACTCTTCGAGCTCTATATCACTAAACCCTACTTCTCGCTCCTGATCAAGAGTGAAGATGAAGAGCAGAGGATAGAGGCAAGACGCACAGCGGTCATAGAGAATTTCATCTTCTACGGCTTGCAAGAGCAGATCGGGAAAATCTGGACTGACCGGAGTGACCAACGAACAAATATCTAACTCCTGAAGAATTCTCTCACGCTCTTCATCCACAAAAGAGTGATAGAGCATGCCCTTTTTAAATAGGTCTTCTTCGTTCAAAATCTGCTCAGTAGTGATATCTGAGAAATGCAATTTTTTCATTTCCGACTCGGTGAAGTAACAGATGTCGGGAAAAACAGACCCTTTCAAAAAAAGCTCTCTTTCTGCTCCTTCGATCCCCCACTTTTCACACAAGAGATCCGACAAATGGAGGTGAGTTAAAGGAGCTGCTCCACTTAAGTTTCCAAACAAGAGTAGTAAAAAAAATAGAATTCTCATATCTCTGAGATGACTATTTCCTTCGAAATCGCTTTTTTTGTCAACACAGCCGAAAGCAGTAGAACTGAAACAAACCATCCCCAACGGACCATCTTCGCAAGGTCAAGAGAAAAGAACTCTTCACTAAGGTTTCCGATCAATATCGTACTCAAGAGCACAGGGGCAAGATATCTTAGAGAGATGCCCGCAAGTGAAGGCAGCTGAAAGTCTCGGCTTTTATACTGGAAAGCAGCGACAAGACCTAACCCCCCAATGAGCATGTTCGTTCCCATCACCATAGGACAGAGGGCATCCACAAGATGAGCTCCATTACCCATACTGAAGAAAAACGAAAGGAATAGAATCGCTAGAACTGACACGGTGACGGCTTTTTTACGTGTTGTACGAAACTCGACTTCCACATTTCCAGCTACACTCTCTACGATGGAGAAAACCCCCGTAATTCCTGCGATAAAGATGCAAAAGAAGAAGAGCGTTCCCACTAACACTTCGAGTACAGGCCCAAAGACCTTAAAGAGTTTAGGGAAGAGGATAAAGCCAATTTCAAATGTAGAGTCTGAAGTCAGCACCTCGTTGAACGCGAGCCCTTGTACATGGCTGATGTGACTAATACAACAGAAAATCGCTGCACCAGAAACAAAGGAGACGACAAAATCGCCAAGTGCAACAAGACACATCGCTTTTGGAATGTCGACATCCTCCCCTGTATGACGTGAATAGCCAAGGACAATGCCTAACCCTAGAGAAAGGCTAAAGAAGAGCTGTCCAAAGATATCTCTCCAAAGAAGCGGATCAAGGATTTTAGAAAAGTCTGGATGGAGGTAGTAAATCCATCCCTCAGCCCCTCCAGGTAAGAGCGTCGTCACCACGGCAAACAGCAACATCATGCAGGCCAAGAAAGGCATAAAGAGTGAGCAGACTTTTTCAATCCCCTCTCGGATACCTCGAACGAGCACCCACCAAGTCACTCCGGCTACCACAGCAGTTGCAGAAAACACAGGAAGGGATAGGCGACCAAACTCCCAAAGCGACGGAGTCATCTTCAAAAACTGGCTCTCGAAGAAGAGCTTCGAATTTTCAGGGATCATGGATGCGGCAGAAAAATAGGTATAAGCCACAGAGTACCCTGTCAAAACGATATAGAATCCTCCAATCGTCAAACACGAGAAAACAGCCAGTGAGCCAAGGAGACGCCCAAGCCGAGGAAAGACCTCACCGTATGCAGCCACAAGGGGCTTTTTCTTCACAAATCCGACTGTCGCTTCAAGAAGTAGAAATGGGACGCCAATGAGAAGTAGAGCTAGGCAATAGGGAACCAAAAAAGCCCCACCCCCGTTCCGATAAGCGTGTGTGCTAAAACTTAAAACGTTTGCAAACCCGACCGCAGAACCAATCAATGACCAGATATAGCCACTTTGCTTCGACCATGTTGACCCTTCACTCATTAACCTAACTCCCTATAAATGTGTTATTTCCAAAGAAAATTTTACCACAATCACTTGATAAAAGTCGACCGCTAAAGCTATACTGACGATCGAGGTCAGTCTATGTATCAAATTTTATCTTCAGTCTATGGGTGGGACGACGTCTCCGCCTCTAAAATGATTTCTTTAACTGATGAAGGAAGCTGCTCTGTTGTCATCCCCGAATACCCTCTTTCGGAGGATGCGATTGGTGTGGTATGTACCCACCAGCGATTTGACCAGTGGGACGCTACGGATGGGAAGAACTCTCTTGCACTGGTCAAGCGTGTCGCAGCCCACTGGCAAAGCGAAGGCGAACACCACTATTTAGTGATTGGAAGAGACTCGGGACCGACACATAACCCCTCTTTTGAATTTCAGGTCGTTCCCTACAAAACTTCAGAAGAGTCTCCTTTTTTTCAGCAACTCATCATCCTTTGGAGAATTGCGATTGGAGGTCTTTCAATCTCAGAGGGCACCCGGCTTAAACTTGCAAACGAATGGAGAGACAGGGTTGTAGAGCAAAGGGTTCTGAGAAATCTCAAAGAGACCATTCCAGGAAGAGAACTCGGTACAAAAGACTCGATCCGCCGTCAAAGTGTTTTTGTGGGTAGGCATATGTACGTGCTTTTTGACAAAGCTCCTATCACAAGACGCCATTTTTTATTCGTCCCGAAAAGAGACTACTCTTCATTTTCCATGATGAACTATGAGGAGTGGGGAGAAGTGCTTCGTTTGGCCCGTGTCATTACCCGCTGCTTAGAAAAACGCTTCCCTCGATTCCAAATCTACTTTCGAGAGGGGTTGCGCTCTGGAAGATCACAGCGTCGTTTTCATGTGCATCTTGTTCTCACCCCTTCAGCCAGTGTTGAGCTCCTCGCAAAACTTTCTCTTTTTATTATTCAGATCTTACCTCGTTATGAGCTTTCAGATGCGCAGCTCGAAACAGTGCGTAAAAGGGTCGAAGAAGAGGTTGCTTGGCCACCTAGTGAGGCGCCTCATTGAACTGCCCCTGCCATAGCCATAAGCCCTACAAACTCTGCTGTGAACCCTATCATAAAGAAATACATTCTCCTCAGAATGCGCTTCAGTTGATGCGGTCTCGTTACAGCGCCTACGCACTTGGTCTCACTGATTACATCGTTCAAACGACTGCTAAAAAAAAAACCTATGCACTAGGAAACCTATCAAAATGGAAAGAAGGGATCGAAGAATTTCATAAAACTACCGAATTTGTGGGGCTCACCATTCATGATTTTGAAGAGCAACAAAATATTGCCTCTGTCACCTTCACAGCGCACATCACGCAGAACGAAAAAGACGTGAGTTTCACCGAAAAGAGCGCTTTTATCTATGAAGACTCTATGTGGTTTTATTTAGAAGCGCTTTCTTAGCCTCATCATCGCTAAGAATCGTGCCAAACTGCTCCCACTGATGTGAAGCCAGGTCTGGATCGAAGCTTTCAATTTTCTCGTCTAAGAAGCCATAGCGCAGCCCCACGAATGACAACTGGTTCTGGGATGCATAATGAGAAAAGGGGAGCAAGTGGAAGTGTTTATCATCTACAAGCACCACATGCTTGGGAGTCATCCCCACCTCCTGAGAAAATAGAGAGAAGGCTTGATGCTTCGGGTGGTCAGACGCAAAGAGAATTCCATCCCGATATAAGACCCCCTCCTTTGAGTGAAAGTAAAGGCCCTCTTCATGGGGAGCTGTCTTCTTAAAGTCGATCCCGACAGATGCGAGTTGACGACTTGTGACGGCAGAAAGGCTCAAATTTCTGGCCGTCAGCCCCATCATCCAAACTCCTCTTTCTTGAAGTTCCTGAAAGAGGGTTGCCGTCTCCTCCTCGACACAACGGACCTCAGTCAGGCCTTGCACCGACATCCACTCTATGTGGGCCACCTCAAAAGCAGCCCGCCCCTGGATTCCTTGCGCATGATAATGCTCAATTCGACTGTATAGCCATCGCTCAGAGCCTAACCATTGGCTTGGTTCAATCAGCGTGTTGTCGATGTCTAAGAGGAGAAGGGTTTCATCTTCAAGATGGTCGACGATCTCTCGAATGGAATCAATTTCTCGAATCAACTGTGGGGAAAGGCACTTTTTCTGCATATTGCCATCTTAGAAGGAAGAGACAAATCCTTCAAAGAAAATAGTGAGTAGCTACTCAGATAAACAGTGTTAAAATCTCCTCGACTTCGAGAGTGCATTGTATGCCAAGACAGTCACCGCAGCACCGCCAAGTGCAGCAACAGCTGAAACAGTTGCAATCGTAGCGGCGCCCCAGCTGGGTTCCTCGGCTGACTCTTCCTTAGACCCCTTATCATCGTCTTCCAAACTCCTTAACTCCCACGCTGTAGCATCTAAATCTGTGGTACCCCTCAATTTTTTGTGAAGCAGAATCCAACGAACTAAGGGCACCTCTATCCCGTCAACGATGATGGCTATCGCATGAGCACTAGAGTCTAAAACCTTGAACTCCCAACGCCCTGGTTCAGCAGAAACCCTTTTCAATCCATACGGCTTCAGTCGGTCGTTTGGTGATGTTTCCACATCGACTTTAGTATCTTCGGTCCCGCGAACTTTAAAAAAGTCTGGCTTACCCCTAGTGTCAGTGATGATAAGTCGGATGCCACCTGGTTCAGCAAAATTTATCTTTAATCCAGGTTGAAATATGACGAATTGTGAGTCTCTTTGCGTCAGATATTTGTCCTCATAGGCTGCAATTGATAGCACATCCATAGGCACGGTTTGAGGTGACCCTGATGATTTATGAAAAGCTTTGAAACTGCTTATTCTATCGTCAAGAGAGTTTCCCCCAATTAAAATCATAGAGGTCATAGACGCATGAATTCTATACCAAAGATGGTGTCCAGAACTAAGGACTGGCTTTTCCACAGGATACACACTGTACTTCGATCCCGCTGCTTTATTTCTAACATCGGCTAAAGGTTGTATCTCATCATCTAAGCTATTTAGTCTATAAAACTGTGGAACACAGTCTTCGTCTGCCTTGATATACCCTGTTTCACCTCTTACGACATAAGTACACCCTAGTGGAAATTCAACTCTTGTGCCGGGAATGGACATATTGAACCTTTTATTTTTGATTTTCAGCTAAATCTTAACCTCTAACTACAAAAATCTCAAGGTAAAGAGAAAAAAATGAGGTAACATTTAAAATATTATTTTAACTAAGCAAATGAAAAAATCCCTTTCCTTAAAAAATTAAATTCCTATTCTTATTTCCAATACCAATAAGGTTGCACTGATTGAGTTTTCTTCAAATTGAATATTTTACTGAAAATCAATAACTTAAAGGAGTACTAATGACTAATTTCACCCTAAAGCTTCTAGCTTCGGCGTTCCTCATCACCACAGCCCTCTATGCTGAACCCTCAGAAAATTCTGAACCTGTTGAAAACCAGGTGATCCCTTTGGACGAAATGACCCCATCAGGACTCAGCGATGTCACTAAAGGGCATCTTCCTCATATTTTCGTTCTTTGCGATACAGGCATTGAATTAGCCGTGAACGTCTTCACGTCTGGGGAGTTCCTCAGCTCTGAGAACCCCTACTTCGAAGCGCCCCTTGTGCGTATCGAAAAGCCCTTCTACTTCCGCCATGACGGAAATGAGCTTCTTTTTAGCAGTGATGCCTCCGATTGGAAGAATTTTTCTGACTTCTTTACAGG
>CAZPBC010000067.1:1638-7133 GCA_964584775.1 uncultured bacterium | reverse complement strand
TTAAAAGATGCTAAAACCTATTTTAATTTAAGGTTTTGTTAAATTTATTCGATTTCGAATGGTCAGTCTGTTAACATACTTTTGATGTTTAGAAAGCTATTAATCATTTTTTCCTTAATCCTATGTTCTCAGGGTCTTTTTGCTGAGGACCTCCATCTCATCATCTTTGCAGATACGAATGACATCTCTATTGGAACCTCTGGTAGGGTGGACATTCAGCGGATGGAGCGCCTTGCAGATGAAATCTGCCACTACACGGATCTAAAATTAAAGAAACGGGTCGTACAGGGCGATGATCTTGTGCGGGCTGCTTTTGAGTCTGTGATCAATACAGAGGTTCAAGGTGATGATGTTGTGATCTTTTACTGGAGTGGGCATGGACTGCGCACAAAAGAGAAGGATGAAGAGTCTGACCTTCCCTATCTCTGGGTAGGGCCTGAAAGGGTCGCTATCGATCACAGTGAAGTGACCTCGGCTCTTCAAGAACTCGGACCCAAGCTTCTCATTTCTATCAGTGATGCCTGTAATAACTATGTCTTAGAGGACGATTTTGAAGCGGTTTCTCTTTGTGGAATGATATCCAGAAAGGGGAATTTAGACTCTACAATGCGTGCGAATTATCGAAGACTCTTTCTTGAGCAGAGAGGGCTGATCATCGCAACTGGATCAAAGCCGGGGGGCTATGCCCTTTGCAATCTATTTCAGGGGGGATTTCTCACTTGGGGCCTGGCTCAAGAAATCTATGAAGCTGTTAGAAGTGACGTGGTCATCGGCTGGCATGAGATCTTAGAAAAGATGGACTTGAGGGTGAGGGAATTTACCCAAGAGGACCAACAACCTCTCCTCGATTGTCAATTAGAAGCCTCATGATCAGAACGCTCCTCTTTTTTCTTTTTGTTCACCTTCCTCTGTTCTCAGCTAACCTCCATTTGATTGCTGTGATGGATACTCAGGCGAGCCGTATTGGGATCTCTGTGGAGACCAATTTAGCAACACTGATTGAGGAGAGTCGCCGGATCTCTGATATGACCGATCTGAAGCCCATTTTTCACCTCTTCACGAATGAAGATGCTGTTCACTCTTTTGTGGATACTTTAACGAGTATGGAAGTTGGAGAGGAGGATGTGATTCTCTTTCACTGGTCTGGACATGGGTTCCGCACCGCTTCAAAAGACCGCGACAATAACCCTTGGCCGAGTTTTCAGTTCACAAATAGCGAGCAATCGGTCGACCACCTTGACATCACTCACTACTTATTAAAAAAACGCGCGCGTTTGGTGATCTCGATTGCAGACACGTGCAATGAGTATCTGGATGAATCGTATGCACCCTATGAATACCTTGAACCCTTTCCTCGCTCAGCTTTAAACTTAGAAAGAGCGTATCGCAAGCTCTTTTTGGATTATAGAGGTCTGATTATGGCTGCAGGCTCAGCTCCTGGAGGATACTCATACTACTGGGTGCCGAACGGAGGAGGAATCTTCACACAGTCCTGGTTGGCTTCAATGGAAACGAACGCTTCTCTTCTAGGGGAGGATGTCTCGTGGGAGCATGTCTTTGAAACCACCTTGCAGCTTGTGGAGGCGGTCGATTATCAAAACACCAAGCCCCAGGTTCCCATGGTGGAGATGATGCTGCGTCAAAGGACGAAATCTGAATTAAAATAGACCGGGGAACCCACCGGGAAGACCACCTGGCAGTCCGCCGGGAAGGCTGCCTTTTGTCTTTTCAGACAGCTTTTTGGCGGCGTCTTTATGGGCTGTGACGATGAGATCTTCAAGGCCTTCCACATCTTCAGGATCGACACATTCGGGTTGGATTTTGATTTTCTTTAGATCTTGATCACCGGAGAGAGTCACCGTCACAAGACCACCGCCAGCACTTCCCTCCACTTCGAGATTGGCCATCTCTTCTTGCATGCGGGCCATCTGCTCTTGGAGTTGCTTTGCTTGCTTCTTTTTCTTTTGAAATCCACTACCCATTAGTTTTTCCTTTTTAGAGTGCCTTCAAGTTCGACTGCAGCGAACTGCATGAGAGTATCATAACGCACGAGATCTTTTTTATCTTCCTGAATCTCAGTTGTAGGGGGAGGGGTCGCTGGTTTTGCAGGAGGAGGAGGGGGAGCTGCTTTTTCGACTGGAGGAGGAGGTTTCACTTCCTGCTTTGGTGCTGGAGGAGGGGGTGCAACGGGCTTCGGTTTTGGAGGGGGTGTTTCAATTTGGAGCTTTTTTGGGGGTGCAGGAGGGGGTGCTACCACTCCTGTTTGTAGCTGAGCCTCGAGTGCCGTGAGGCGTTGGATCAGCTGTTCTGGAAAAACCTCCTCTTTGATCCGGATGACGCGTAGAAGGAGGGACTCGATCGCAGCGCGGGGAAGAAGGTGGTTTTTCAGGGATTCTTTCACTTCTAAAATCCACTCAAGGACCTTTTGTAGCTCTAAAGCGGTGAGTGGATAGCTTTTTCCACTCAGTGTTTCAATGAGCTGTGTCCTGTAATGATCCAGCATCCTGTCGAGGAAATAAGAGTAGTCTTTCCCTTCGTTAAAGAGCTGTTCTGTTAACTCAAAAGCATAAGCCAACTCTCTGTTTTGGCTTGCCTGATCGAGCTTCTCAAAAAGAGCGCGGCTAGGTAGACCTAAAACCTTTTCAATGTCTTCAGCTGTGACGGTTCCCTCATTGAAAGAGAGGACTTGGTCAAAGAGCGACTCCGCGTCTCGGAAGGAGCCCTCTGCAAAGAAGGCGATCGTCTCGAGAGCAGCGTCTTCCACATCGACACCCAGGTCTTTTGCAATCTTCTTGAGCTTCTTCGAGAGAGTTTTCGAGTCCTGACGCTTTAGCTGAAAGCGTTGGCACCGGCTGGAGATGGTAGAGAGGACTTTGTGGGGTTCGGTCGTGGCAAAGAAGAAGACAACTTTAGGAGGGGGTTCTTCCAGCGTTTTGAGAAGCGCATTGAAGGCCTCTTTCGTCAACATATGGACTTCATCAATGATGTAGATTTTGTAGCGACCACTTGAAGCGCTGTAGCAGGCGGTATCGTTGATTTTGCGGATATCTTCAATTCCGCGGTTGGAGGCCCCGTCAATCTCTAAAACATCGAGTGAGTTCGAGGCGGCGATCTCCTTACATGAGGTACAAGCATTACATGGCTCAAAATCATCCGTGCGGTTCTCGCAGTTGATCGCCTTCGCCATCAACCGAGCAAGAGTCGTCTTTCCGGTCCCTTTGGGACCTGAAAATAAGTATCCATGCGCTAAACGGTTCTCCCTCAGAGCGTTCTTTAAGGTCTGGACAATCGCATCCTGACCAAGAACCTCCTTAAAGGTCGAGGGACGGTACTTTCTAGCTAAAACCACATAATCTGACATTTCGAGAGGATTATAGCCCGAAGCCCTCTATCCATCAAGCTTAAGAAGCTAGTTCGGGAATAGGAAGGCGCTCTATTTTCGTGCTTTTTTAGCTCGAGGTCCAGATTGTCTGGGTGCATGTCTTTTTTTCAATGCAGTTGTTTGATGAGATGAGTTGCTAAACGTTTTTGAGGATTTGTGCAATACCGCGAGAGCTCTTCCAAACAGTAGATAACTGCAGTTAGATCTAACTCAGTGTGTTGTTCGCTAATTTCTATCAAAATATTAGCTGTCTCCAAGACGGTCACATCAGATTCAATATGTAAAAGTTGTAATGCACCCCGTTAAGCAAGGAAAAACTAATAGAGTCTTGCCATACCCGGCTACTGACTTTTTATGCTGCCATTTTTTCCAGGTACTCTATTTCCACATCATTCGGTGGACGGTAACCATTTGAAGAGTGTAAATACTCCTTGTTGTAGCTTTTGATCCAAGCCTCTAGCTTCAATAGTCAAGATATAATCCGACAAATTCGTATAATCTGATCGAAAAAAACTTGGCCGCGAAGCTCAGCCGCCGTCTGGCGGCTGAGCTGAGCAAGCGGCCTTCGAAAAAAGGATGCTTGTGTCAAACAAAACAACGACCCCATTGACAATAGCCTAGAAATCCGGTCAGTTCTGAACAACTTTGCTGAGCCTAAGATCGGGACTCCAATCACTTCGACCAGGTTCTCACTGACGAAAGCCGTAGCTGCACGACTCTTCTCTAACCCTTAGACAGCGATCCTTTCTGGTCGTTGAACACGTCTCACATCCACATCACTCCAATTCATCGATTTGTTGGTGAAGGGATCTCGTCCCGTGTTAATGTAGGCCTTTGTAAGGGAGTCGTAATCGACAATGACTTTCCTAAAGAGTACCGGGTTACCCACACCCTCGTTGATAAAATTAGTCGCTGAAATTGGACACTCCCAGCTGACACCTTCTGGAATTGTCTCCGCTTCAGGAAGTTTGGCATAAGGTTTGATCTCCTTTCTCCGGAGATAGATCTTCCATGCATCCAAACCTTCTAATTCTTCTTGGATCTCTTCTTTTGACGTTTCGCGTTCAATAGCATCTCCAGCTGTTCCAATCTGCGCATCTGTCACCCGTGCACAGCGACGGAAGATCATGTTTTGAGTCAAAAGAGGCAAACCCAGTCGTTCACGAAGGCCAATTTGAAAAGCGAGATGGACTTCAATCTCATCTACCCAACCCAGAGTTGCTATATGCTCTCGTGCTTTCGCGTCCACCTTCTTTAGCATCACAAGACCTCTTGCTAAATTTCTTAACTCCTCTTCTGAGATTCCTTTCTTGGCCTTTTCTTCAGCCTGATGAAGACGAACCTTCAATTCCATTTGATCGAAAGAAGAAGCCACTCGATCATCACAAGTTTCTAATCCCGTTTCAATCACCCTCAACAGGAATTCTTTGAGCTCTTCATCACGAGACATGGCCTGAAATAGAGACAAGACACGCTCTGCAAGCATGGAACGAGTCGTGTGATTCTTGAACTCTTCAGTATTCGTCAAGCGTGCAAGATAGCGGCATGCAAGCTCTTTATCTCTTTCTCTCGGAATATCAATAGATGGAATTTCTATTTCACAGCCTTCTGGAAGGCATTTTACCCAAAAAAGCAATCCCTCTTTTATATCTGAAGGTACAGGCACTCTTACAGCTGCTGCTCTTCTCGAGAAATAAAAGCGAATTCCAGGAGCGTCTGCACTGCTCAAACTATCGATCACAGTATCTGAGAGGCCTGTGTCTTGAAGATTAATCTCTCGGACCCGTCCGTATATTGTTGTACCTAGGGAAGTGATCCAGCTAGGTAATGAAGTGAGTCCTGTGCAGCCGTTTAGATTCAGGTCTCCCTCAACTCTCAGGTTTTCTGGGAGGGTGGTTAAGCCTGTGCAGCGACTGAGACACAGGCTCCTCCCCACACTCAGGTTTTCGGGTAGGGAAGTTAAGCTGTTGCAGGAGTAGAGGTCCAGGTTCCCTCCCACACTCAGGTTTTCTGGTAGGGTGGTTAAGCTGTTGCAGGAGTAGAGGTCCAGGTTCCCTCCCACACTCAGGTTTTCGGGAAGCGAAGTTAAGCTTGTACATAAGCTGAGGTCCAG
>CAZPBC010000067.1:0-1538 GCA_964584775.1 uncultured bacterium | reverse complement strand
AAGTTAAGTTTTTGCATTCACTCAGTTTCAGGTTCCCTGTCACACTCAGGTTTTCGGGTAGGGAAGTTAAGCCTGTGCAGCGACTGAGATGCATGCTCCCTCCCACACTCAGGTTTTCCGGGAGGGTGGTTAAGCTTACGCACTCGTCAAGGTACAGGTCCCCTGTCACATGGACTAGCTCACCAAGAAAGTCTCTCTCATTTGTAATATGATTAAGGAACTCTTCTGGTGACAGCATGATTTTCGGTTTTTCCATCTCGCTTTTTTGGCTAGAGAGAGGAATCATCTTTGAGCCAAGCGAGCTTCGAGTAGAAGAAGCATTAGGTTCTCCAGCTTTCTCTGTTTTTGCAACCAACCCTTCTGAGTTTCGATTACTTTGTTCAAAAGATCTGAGTTGAGTTTTATGATGGTAGGCAAGTAAAAACTCTACCCCGAATAAAAAGAGTGTTGGCATTGCAATGTAAGCCGTTTGTAGAAAAACAGAACCACCCGCTGCTGCAAAACCCATCAGAGCTGTCATCGCGAGGCCTGACACGAGTGCTAAACTCAAAGTAATTGCGAGTTTAGTCACAACATACTCAGTGAGAGACTTTGGGGTACTCCATCTCGTGACCTTTTGAGCAACAATCAAAATACTCATTGCAATTGCTGTGATAAGAGTGACAGGTGACGGTTGAAGAAGCGCATACCCAATGGAGCAAATAGCGCCTAAATTCTTAAGACGATAAAACCTAACGTCTGATTCTATTTTTTGGATTGAACTAAGCAATTAATTTTTACTCATTTTAAAATTTATTTTTTTATTCTCGACTTATTTTACAATTAAAACTAGTTTAATACAAGAAAATAGCCGGTGGAAATTCGCACTTCACCCATGAAAGGGGTGTGTTGCGTAATTCACTAGGGAGAAAGGATTAGCAAAGAAAAAATGATTTGATAAGGGGTAAAAACATGGGGTAAACTCTTTTTTACAAAAACAGGAGAGAACCCCATGAGTCGTGAGTCGCAACTGGTCGAAGTATAACAAATCCTTGGTTAACCGTGGTAGTCTGACTTTGTGGATTCACAAAGATATAGATAAAAGCTGGAAGGCTAAGAGAGTTAAGAAGCTAGGAAGACCCTTTCAATTTTCAGATTCTGCTATTGAAACTGCCCTGGCTGTGAGATTTACCTTTGGCCTCTCCTTGAGATCTCTCGAGGGCTTTTTGGGATCTCTGTTCAACCTATTGAAGCTTCCGCTAAAGGTTCCCTGCTATACACAAATTTGCAAGAGAATGAAGAGTCTCGATTTACCTCACCACTTCAGAACGAAGAAAAAGATCAAGCACATCGTCTTAGATGGATCGGGATTGAAGATGTTTGGTGAGGGAGAATCGAAAGTGAAAAAGCATGGAGCTGGCAAACGTCGAGAGTGGAGGAAGCTGCATTTAGCAGTCGATGAGTCAACTCAAGAGGTCGTTTTTGCAGAACTCACAGGCGAGAAAACTCATGACACTCATTTTATCCCTGAGCTTTTTGATCGAAAGGGGTTGAAAAGG
>CAZPBC010000066.1:0-7620 GCA_964584775.1 uncultured bacterium | reverse complement strand
CCATAGCCGGTATTAGCTCTTTTCATTAAAAGGACTTGATTCTCTTGAAAAAGGAGGAGGCAGACGGCGACATGGCATTGAAAACGTTCCTGTTGCATGCCACTATTTTATCTTTAAAGTGGCTTTAATTGCACGGATTACCGGAGAGGTTGTTACGAAAGTTGTTTCGGACATGAGCTGGATCGTCGATCTTAAAAAAGTCTCTATTTCATCATTTGGCAAACGGAGATGGAAAAGGCGGAGCTGCTCTTCAAAGGAGGCTTTTTGACTCTCCAGCATCTCTTCACTGCAGGGAACGAGTGTGAGAGAAAAGTGCTTCTCAAGTAGTTGACAGAGCTTCGGGTTGACCGTCCTCTCTGCAAAAAAGAAATCCAGACACTCAGGGTTGGATAGAAGTGCGGTGTAGGCGGCAACTCTTTCGAAGAATTCTGAACAGAGGCCTATTTCATCTCTTAGTTCTTCTAGAAGGCCGTGGTAAATTTCAAAGAGCTTGGAGTGGGTGATTGAGCTGTTGCCACGATGGGTCGACATATCTGAAGTGATGAGTCCTTCAAGAGTTGAAATTGCCATCTGTAGAAATGTTGCTTTATCTGATTCCACATAATCACCCAATTCGGAGAGAATGTCGACGGCTTGTTCCACAAATTGCGGATGAAGAGACTTTTGAGTTTGAGTTTCACAGAACTTCTCATTCATCCATGACTTGACTCTGCCTAAGAAGGAGAGTGCAGTAGAAGGGTGGGATGAGCGTAAGTAGCTCGGGAACTGCGTCAAAAGGAAAAGGGTATGGGCAAGAGCGGAAGGTTGCCTTGAATGAACAAGACGCTCGATCAGTCTATAGAATGCTTCGTGGTCTTCGGTTGAATGGGCTTCGCGGGAACTTGGTGCAGCTTGAAGAGAACTGATTTCCAGGTGGTACAGAGGTGTTTCAAGGTGGGGTCCAAACGAGCGATGACAAGTGATAGAGGAAAGGAGTCGAATGAGTAAAACATTCCAGGGAGTTTTTTGAGCTCGGTAGGTGACAATCATCTCTGAGAGCTTTCGAGCGAGTTCAATCTCTTCTTCGGTAAGCACTTCCTTTTCATTAAAGTGTTCGATGAGCACTTCACCGACTTGCTCAAAGACTTCGAAATTCTCTCGATGGTGAAAAAATTCAACGCCTATATCAGCAGAAAAGAGCGTTTCCATCATATCGATCAGGCGTTCTGGAGTTTCTTGATGATGGGGGTAACCTTTGCGCCAAAAAAGGCGGATCACCTCAATCACGGCAAGTCTTGAGTTGCTAGGAAAAGCGAAGTTCATGATAAAGCCAATAGCAGCTCGACAACATCCAAAATGCAAAGGCTTACCTTCTTTGAACCTGGTGATGAAATCGACCGTCAGTTGGCGGGCTTTCTCGCCTATTGGGTTCTGATGAAACTGTATGATTCGAAGAAAGAACTCAGCGGAAGCCTTTAAGGGTTCTGAGGCGTGTTTAAATAAGGATTCACACTCGCGATAGGAGGAGGCGGTTTTACCTCGGACTGCTGAAGTGAAAGCGTCACAGCTCTGAATCCAAGCTTCAACGAGTTGGTCTGCAAGCACATTTCCGCCCGCTGTTTTTGCATACTCCATGGCGCGTGGTAAGCTGGCGAGACGCTTTAGAATTTCAAACTCCGAGAGGGATTTGAGAAAATCGATGTAAGCACTTCGGGCTTCTTGTGTAAGGATTTGAGTTTTTTTTCGGTTCCGCATGAGTTCAAGAATTTGAACAAAGATTCCCAATCTCTCTGTCGTGTCTCCTGGATCGACGAAACGATCGAAAATCACGATCAGCAACTGTAGAGTTTCGAAATCCAATAGAGGAAGTTTGTGAGCAGAAGCGAGTTTTTTGAGTTGGTGAGAGACATGGGGAAATAGATAGGCTCCCATTCCAAAGTAGGAGCGAGAGAGGAGTTTTCTATAGAGGATGTTGAGCTGTTCTTGAGGTTTTGTACGGCCCTCTAACTTTCGACAACTCTCTTCATCTTTTAAAAGATAGTCGAGGAAGTGGAAAATCTCAAGGGGGATGGAATCGGGATCCTGCTCCAGGAAATGGTTGAGTGCAGTAAAGGCAAGGGTCTGGAACACCTCCATATTAAATAAAGAATCATTGGATCGTAGTCTACTGATGGCCACTCTTGGGAAGGTGGTGGTGTAGTTCCCCGATTGCAGGAGTTTGAGAAGGAGTTGCAATTCTTTCAGCAGGTTTTTTTCTTCTTTCAAATGGGGGATTTTTGTAGATATGGCTCTTCGTGTTTCAGCAGAGAGTGCATCGATGTGTGGTAAAAGATCTGCTGCTCTAAAGGAGTCTGGTGTTTTGAGTACCTGATCTCTTAATGTCCTGTCTCCTACCTCTCTAATGGTTGCAGATGAACAGCCGAGAGCCAAATGGCATTTCCTTAGGTCTAGGGGGCGATTTTCTTCGATCCATAGCGCCAACCAGGCCTCAAGATCTTTGGGGCCTTGTTGTTCACTTTTATCTAGCCCTTGTCCCCATTCATCCAGCCATCTTCCGATCACCGAGGGGTCGATGCAATACTTACTAAAGGAGGGCTGTTGTATGACTTTAGAGGCTAAAACAAAATCAGTGGCAGGATTTAGTAAACAGAAGAACCTTCCCAACCATTCGGGAGCATTCTCTAATTCAGCGAGTTTACCAAGAAGCACGCTTCCGACACGCCTGCGAGAGTCAGTTTCTTGAACTTCTTCGAAGCTTTTAAGAGCTCTTTCTGCTTCTTCAAGCGATAAAACTTGATTGTCTTTCAAAAGTGTTGAGAGTTTGCTCGCCACGATGGAGGAATTTTTCTTTCTGACTTGGAGGATTAAAGTGTTCCATAGGAAATCTCGTTTCTCTTTAGATGAGTAAAGGCTTCCACTTTTTAAGTGATCCCACAGGTTTTCTACCAACTCCTCTTCTTCATTGTAAAATTCTAGCATCCAACTGAGAATCGATTTGAGCTGGTCTTCTAATAATGGAGGGGTCTGTTTATTATTGAGTAGCTTCAATAGGAATTGGAGGAACTGATGGGGCGTGAGTAGGGCAGAAATTTCTGCAAAATGTGCTGCAGCGATCTTAAGTAACGGTCCACTCTCCGTGCTAAGAAGAATGTCAACTAAAGCGTGGATCTGTTCTTCCGAATTGGGTGGAAGAAGGGTCGACAACTTTGTGATGTAGACTCCTGTAACCTCTGTTCCCCGTGTTCCAACCATCACACGTCCCGTAAGGTCAAAGTAGTCCTGTTCTTCAACGACAAGGTTTCGGAGTAGTGGTGATTGGAGAAGGGGTTCCAGTTGTGCCGGTGCGCACCCTGCAATAGAGAAAAGAAGGTTCATCCCTCTTACAGCTAGCGGTGAGTCGGGTGTGACTTTGCAATATTTAGCCGCTTTTCTTAGGAATTCAAGTGCTTCAGTGTAGTTTCCGTCGCCTGTGGCTCTTTCTGCTTGTTCGATGAAGTGTGTGGCTGTTTCTTCAAGAGTGAGGAATAGATCTTTAACTTCTTCTACACCCTTGAGTCGTGCCCTCTTTAAGGAGGCTTCAACATCACCTGGAAGAGTGCCTCGCTGTGCCTTCGCCACTCTCCAGACTCTCTCTTCTGAGGGCTTTTCTCTATCTAGAAGAAGAGACGGGATCAGAATGAGAAGTTGTGGGTGACAAGCTGTGATGAGTCTTGTATCCAGCAGCTTAAAAAGGATGTCGAGAGCAGGGGGCAAAGAGAGGGAACAGAGCTCGGGAACCATATAGTCGACAAGCGATTCAAGTTCGGTAAAAGGGAGCAGGTTAACTCCGCCACATGCATTGATAAAGTCTGCAGGAGAACACTTGTCGCGACAGGTCTTTAAAAATTTCAAAAAGAGTGCTTTTGACTTTCCATTGAGGGGCTCCTTTGGAAGACGGATTTTTAAGATGTTGTAGATTTCTAGAAGAACCTTTGGTTCCACTCGATCCTCTGAGCCCTCCACAAGTTTTAGAAATCCAATCCACTGATCTTTGTGTGGAATGTCTGGATGGAATGTCAGAATATCTAGGTAGAGAGCTGCTGCCGTTGCTGGATTGCTTGAAAGAGCTCTTTTGTAAGCGGCGACAGCTGCACTTCTCTTCATATGATGGATTTGAGAGAGGTGTAGGAGCTCATCACAGGGTTGTGCGGCAACTAGAGCACTGCGCAGAGGCGCTCTGCCGTTTGGAAGGGATTTAGGAATCCATTGATAACGTTGACGAAGCTGGTCACACTCCTCCACCGGCGGATTCGAGCAGAAAAAATCAACCATCTCGCTAAGGACTTTTTCTGTTAAGAGAGCTTCAGGATTCAAGAGGTGTGCGATGAAATCTCTAGGAAGGGGGGTAGAGAGTGCAAGGCGAACGGTGAGTCCAAAAATTCCAGGTGGAAGACGGCTAGCGTGTTCAAAAGATAACACTTCTCCACTCTCTGAAAGCGGGAATCTTGAAGAGATCCCATTATAGCTTGAAAAAGAGGTTGTGACCTCTTGGTGTCTTAGTAATTGTTGTAGAAAGCGCAACGAGAGGGTCACTTCAAAAGAAATTTTAGTGACTGAAGCCAGCTCCACATAGTGGGTTAGAACACGGCGTCTTGTCTCCACATTTAGGTAGGGGGGATCTGCTTCTACAAGCGTTAAAAGATCGTGGAGGATCTCTGCCCCCGGTTCTTTGTTGGCTCTAAAAAGTCTTTCGACCCCTTCGGAAAGAAGCCTTCTGCGCATCGGACAGTGAGGAAGTCGAGTCAGCTCCATGAGCAGGTCTAGTAAAGCGTCTGACTCTTGGATCCACCTTTGAATGGTCGATTCTGCTGCGTGCAGGATGGAAATTGAGGTTGAACTCTCTGCACCTTCAATCACTCTTAACAGAAGAGGTAAGCAAGCGGCAGAGAGGTGGTGGGGCTGTTGCATCACTGTTGCCGCCGCTTCACAAAGTTGGGCTGTGGAGAGACGTTCGTTGAGGACCTTTTCAAGGGATTGAACAAAAGAAAAGAAGGGATCTCCATGCAGAACAGCTGCTGCTCTTCGAAGAAGTGTCTCAGGTTTTAAGTTCAGTCCGATGGACGCCTTGACTGCCTTTTCGATGAACTGAATCGCTGCCAGAATGCCCTCGGAGTCTTGAAGTTGAAGTGCCGCGTTGACTCCATGCTCGTAGTAGCGACGGTTTTTCGATTTAGGCATCATGGATCTTGCAAGTAAAAGAGCCAGATGGGGGTTTTCTTTTTGAGCGACACTGAGGATGTGCATTTTTTGCGGTTGCCTAGCTGAATTGAATCGAGATTGAATGTCTCTGTGATACCGTTCATCTTTCGCTCTGATGAGCGTATAAAGACCCTTCATATCAGGGCTGAGTCCTTTTCTTTGAACGGACTCATACCAAGGTATGTGAACAAAAACCTTTTGAAGAAGAGGATCCGCTTTCAGATAGGGAAGCGCAAGCAGGACTTCACTCGGTGCATGGGTATCTGGCTGAATTGAAGCAACTCCAAGATAGAGTTGTATACCTTGGAAACGAGTGGCTTCCCTTTGAGCCAGCTGTTCAGACATGACAAGCCACTGCTCAAGTAGAGCCGAGGGTGGGTTTCCTGTTGGAAGATGTTTCGGTTCTCCGTAAGGAGGGGAGAGGAAAGGAAGAAGCGGGACGAGTGGTGCACAGTCTATCATTCCATGGTAGGGTGGGATGGAAGTGTAAAGGCTTCTGGGCCACTCGAATAGGTAGTTTTCACTCTCAAAATGGAGCTGGTGATAGGGGCTGAGAATTGAGAGGCCTGAGACAAGGACCAAAAATTGGTGAAGCTGATCGAGGTTCAATTTCCTGTCGATGAGCTGTTGAAAGAGCCATCCTAGGGGATGTTTTTCCCAATCTTCTTTTCGGTTTAAAATGGCGCCAAGTAAGACCTCTTCATCGTAGTGCGGTTTTAGAATCAATAGGGCGTTGATCAGGAGGTAAGTGAATTCATCTTTAAGGGTGTTGAGATGGGTGCTGGCGAGACGTAACTCATTCGCGACGTACTTCACGACGTCATTGGCATGGTTTCCAATTTTTGGGTTACCAAGAAAGGCAGTGACAAGGGCCTTTTCTTGGGTATTCGTCGGGGGAGACCAACCATGGGTTCTATCGACAAGTGCGCGCCGGAGATCGGATGGCTCTACTGTTGCCTCGCCCTCTGAGAGGCGCGAATATCCTTGGATAGAGTCAAGAAGCGTGGCCCATCCACCAGCGACGGAGCCCATAGGTCGCACCTCTGCTTCATGCTGTCTTCGGATAAACGGGGCTTCAGCTAGTGTCCAGTCTCCGCTAGTGAAAGGGCTCGCTTGACGGCTGAGTGTTGAAACGGACACAAAATCATGGTCTCCAAATCGATACAAACTCATGAGTGTTGGGTCATCTGGATCGCGGCTTTGTGCAAACTTATCCGGAAAAAACGTTTCCATTAGACGAGTTTGTAGAAGGTTAGGGGGGCAAGGGACGGGGACAAACCTTTTTGTTCTGAGGCTTCCACAAGCTTTTTCCCAGGTCCTGTGGTCAGGACTCCATTGTGTATGTGGGTGTTGAACGAGAAATTCAATGATCCTTTGTGCGACTTGGACAACGGCTCTGAGATTGTCTGAAGGGGAGTCTGTGACGGGTAGGCGGATTTTATGGTCGGTATCGTTCGCAGGACGAAGTGTCATTCCCTCAATTTCACCACGCAATTCGACGAGGATCTCTCTGCTAGGTGTCGCTATGGCTTGCTTTTGGATAAGATGGTTGATGGCGTATCCAAGAGCTCTAAGTAGATAGGGGGTTCCGAGAGTTGTAAAAGGATAGCTCCCCTGTACCGAAATCGGAGCTTCTGGGAAGTGTAGCATCAAGTCTCCGAGGATGGCGCGAACTGAGGTGTTGACGTGGGTGACACCCGTTTTATCATACCCTCTTATTGGAGTATCTAACATCGCATGAAGACGCTCGACTTCACTATCCTGAAGGGGAGGAAGAGCGACTTCATGAAGCTCCGGAATGGGAAATCCTCTTTCATCCACAACTCCAATTTTTCGAAGGAGCTCGCGGATTCGTAAAAAGGTGTCGGTTCCCGAACGGACTATTGGGGAATGGGGAGAAGAAACTAAAGGATTATTTTGAACGCTCATAGTAAAGAAACAGGATACACTCTGTTTCTTTATGAATAAAGACTACTCTTCTAAAGGAACCGTTTTTTCCAACACTTCTTTTGTACAGAAAATCGGAGCATTATGCATCAGAGCGAGGATGATCGAATCGCTGGGTCGGCAGTCGATCTCGATGATGTGTCGGATATCGCCGATCAATAAACTTGGGTGAGTTTGAAGAAGCGGGAGAAAGAGGGTGACGGGAGCCAGGAAGACAGAGGGGCTTATTAGGGGGATGAAACAGTGTTGGACTTTAGATTTCATGGATAAGGAATGCACTATTTTTGGGGGAAAGGTCAATTTTATACGAACCTCTAAATCGTTACAGGTCGTATTTTTGGGGCAGTTCAAAAAAGACTATTCCATTTTCGATTGTTATGTATTAAGTTTTTTCTTAAACTATAGAAATCAATGTGAGGGAAAAATCTATCATGATCTCTTCTGAAACAAGTCACT
>CAZPBC010000065.1:0-7637 GCA_964584775.1 uncultured bacterium | reverse complement strand
CAAGACCTTTCCTTGAAAATTAGAAGGCTAACCTCTAATTTTCAAGTAAAAGAAAACAGCAAAACAGCGATAATTTTGATTTGAGAAAATTCTCCTTGAAAATTAGAATGCTATCTTCTAATTTTCAAGGAGAATTCAAACAAAAGCTATCTTCACCTTTATATCTATCCAAAATGACACAAGTCAACTTATGTACACCTTGTAAAAGATTCAGTGTGCATAAAAAGAGATTTAAGAGCGGATGCGTATGACGAGGCCAGGACGGAGAGAATCCGTATGCAGATTGTTGGCCTTTTTGATATTTTCAACCGAGGTCTGGTGGTTTTTAGCAATCTTCCAGAGAGAGTCCCCCTCCTGAACGGTGTAGAGTTCGAAGCCGGTAGCTTGCTTTGGAAGCGCTTTTTTAGGGAGCTTGAACCCTTGAGAGTAGAAGTAGGCTTGGAGGCGCTTGTCCGACTGAGGTTGAGAGGCGAGGGTGAGAGCGTTTTTGAATTGGTCGCTGTTCGCCTCTAGAAGAAGGGTGAGCAGAGGCTCTTCCTGGAGTTTGAGGGCTTGAGCGAGTTTTTGGACAGCGGGCTCAGAAAGAAACGTCTTTTTCAATTCTTTAGAGTCCCTCTCCTTTTGTAGCTGGGCAAAGAGTCCTTCTGTGGAGAGCAGCCAGGGCTGTTTTTTGAGAGTAGCAAGAAGAGCCTCAAACTCAGGATCCTTCAGGCAGGGCTTAGAGAGAAGTCCATGTTCTTCAACAAGAATTTGGAGCGCAAGATCTCTTTCTGTCGTTTGATGGAAGACCTCTCTAGTGGAGGCAAGCTTATCTGTGAGTTCAGTGTAGCTGAGGGTTTTCATCTCCCTCAGAATGGACTCAGTGGGATCATTTTCTTCTTTAGTGGCTAGAAATTCGATCGCGAAATTGGTGCTCGGTTCAAAGGAAAGAAGGTAGTAGATGCCGCTACCGAGTAGGACATTGAGGAGTCCGCTCATCAAGAGAAGTTTTTTCCAAAGACGCTCGTTCTTTTTGATCATTGAAGTTTAAGCTTGAGCTCTTCGAGCTCTTTCTTCATTTCATCCGGCAGTTTTGGCTCAAATTGAGAGAAATAGGTCTCTAAATTCTCTACTTCTTTTTGCCACTGCGGAGAATTTACTTCAAAAAGATCTTTTAATGCATCTACAGAAATGTCCAAATCAGAAAGATCTAGATTTTTTGGATCGGGAAGCAGACCGATGGGTGTTTCTACTGCTTCAACTGTGCCTTCGATCCGTTCAAACATCCACTTGAGTACACGGATGTTTTCCCCAAAACCAGGCCAGATAAATTTGCCCTCTGCGTCCTTTCTAAACCAGTTGACGTTGAAGATGCGCGGCATTTTAGCACCGCCTTTCTCCCCCATTTTCAACCAATGGCCAAAGTAGTCCCCCATGTGGTAGCCACAGAAGGGAAGCATCGCGAAGGGGTCGTGACGCAGCTCGCCCACTTTTCCAGCAGCGGCGGCGGTTTTCTCGGAGGAGACGCTGGCACCCAAGAAGGTGCCATGAGCCCAATCACGGGACTCGAGAACAAGAGGAATGGTAGAGGGTCTTCGCCCCCCAAAGATGATACCAGAAATCGGCACTCCTTCCGGTTTTTCCCAGTCGGGATCGATCACGGGACATTGGGATGCAGGTGCGGTGAAGCGCGCATTGGGATGCGCTGCCTTCTCGTCGGAGGAGGGTGTCCAATCGTGCCCCAGCCAATTGCGGAGGTGAGCAGGAGGCTCGTCTGTCATCCCTTCCCACCAGACATCTCCCTCATCCGTGAGGCCGACGTTAGTGAAGATCGAGTTTTTTTCCATCGAGAGCATCGCATTGGGATTGGTCTCCATCGATGTCCCTGGAGCCACGCCAAAGAAGCCCGCTTCAGGATTAATGGCATAGAGCCGACCATCAGAACCGAATTTCATCCACGCAATGTCATCCCCGACGGTCTCGACTTTCCAACCAGGAAGGGTCGGGGTCATCATGGCGAGGTTGGTTTTACCACAGGCACTCGGGAAAGCGGCTGCAAAATAGCGCTTCTTCCCTTCAGGATTGGTGATCCCCACAATCAGCATGTGTTCGGCGAGCCAGCCTTCATCGCGGGCCAGCACAGAAGCGAGGCGGAGGGCAAAACATTTCTTTCCAAGGAGCGCGTTGCCACCATACCCACTGCCGTAAGACCAGGCCGTGCTCTCCTCAGGAAAGTGGGCGATGTAACGGTTTTCAGGGTCGCAGGGCCAGGGAACATCCTTCTCCCCACTTGCAAGTGGTGCTCCGACTGAATGGAGGCCCTTGACGAAGGGGCCATCATCAAGTTCAGTGAGCACAGGATCCCCGATCCGTGTCATGATTCCCATATTGAGAACAACATAGGGAGAGTCAGTGAGCTCAACACCTATTTTAGCGATCGGAGAGCCGACCGGTCCCATACAGTAAGGGATGATGTAGAGCGTGCGTCCCTTCATGCAGCCCGAAAAGTGGGAGCGGAGGAGCTCTTTCATCTCCTCAGGATCTCTCCAGTTGTTTGTCGGACCGGCATCCTCCTCTTTTTCACTACAGATAAAGGTGCGTTCCTCGACGCGGGCCACATCTTCAGGCCTCGAGCAGGCAAGGTAACTGTTAGGGCGCTTTAAAGCTGTGAAAGTACCCGAGCGGACAAGAGACTCGGAGAGCCCTTCCGCTTCCTCATCGGAGCCCGTACAAAGGTGCACTTCATCAGGATTGAGTAGAGGAATGAGAGACTCCACCCACTCAGAGAGATGAGAGCCCATCTTTTCTTTGTCAGTGTCTCTCAGCATTGAATCCTTAATGGGGTCATCGTTCTCCTAAACTGCGACCTTTTTCTTTTTAAACCGGTCGAGGTACTCGAGAGCTTTTCCTGTTCCTAGACAAACAGCCAAGAGGGGGTTTTGTGCAAGGCTCACAGGCAGACCTGTCTCTTTAATGAGCGCTTTGTCAAATCCTTTGAGAAGAGCACCCCCTCCTGCGATGACCATTCCCCGCTCGACGAGGTCAGCAGCAAGTTCAGGAGGACACTTTTCCAGCGTGAGCTTCACACTTTCGATAATTTGTTGGATGGGTTCTACGAGGCACTCGCGGATTTCAACAGAGTTGATCCGTTTTGTCACAGGAAGACCTGCCACCTGGTCGCGTCCACGCACTTCCATCTCGAGCTCGTTATCGCCGAGAGAATAAGCAGAACCAATCGTCATCTTGATCTCTTCTGCTGTTCTCGGTCCAATCATGAGGTTATAGGTACGGCGCATGTAGTTCATGATGCACTCATCAAACTCATCTCCGGCAACACGGATCGAGCGGCTCTCGACGATATCTCCGAGAGAGATAATGGCAATCTCCGTTGTTCCACCACCGATATCGATGATCATGCTCGCTGCAGGCTCATGGACAGGAAGGTCGACCCCAATCGCTGCTGCGATCGGTTCTTCAATGAGGATCACTTCTTGAGCCCCCGCGTGGAGAGCAGAATCTTCTACCGCTCTCTTTTCCACACCGGTAATTCCAGAGGGGACGGCAATGAGGACTTTCGGACGGAAAAGGCTTCTAGAGGGAGTGACTCTTTGGATCAGCGCCTTCAGCATTCCTTCAGCAATTTCGAAATCAGCAATCACACCATCTTTCATGGGGCGCACAGCGTGGATCTTGCGAGGAGTTCTTCCGAGCATCGACTTCGCTTTGTGCCCTACAGCTAGGACTTCATTTGTTGTCGAGTCGACGGCAACGACCGAGGGCTCAGCAAGGACAATCCCCTTCCCTCTCACATAAACAAGCGTGTTGGCAGTTCCCAAGTCAATCCCCACATCACTGGAGAAGACACCGCGGAAGCGCCCTAACGACCCTAGACTGTCAAGGGAGATATTTTTGAATTGTGAAAGCCACTGCGTCGCTGATTTTTTTTGTTGAGCCATGAAAGATCCTCGATTGAAATTAGCAAGAACCTACAGAGCATACGACAACTCTTGTTAAGTTTTCAACAATTCTAAGACTTCATCCCAGGTCAGTTTCCCTAACGCCTCTTCGTCGGAGGAGATGATCTTTTTCACGAGACCTCTCTTCCGGTTCTGAAGCTCCTGGATCTTCTCTTCTATCGTATTGAGTGTGACTAACTTATACGATGAAACATTGTTCTTTTGACCAATCCGGTGAACCCGGTCAGTCGCCTGGTCTTCAGCAGCAGGGTTCCACCAAGGATCGTAATGGATCACAGAGTCAGCACCGACCAGGTTGAGCCCGGTTCCGCCTGCCTTCAGAGAGACGAGGAAGACGAGAATCGAGGGGTCTTCATTGAACTCTTTGACAATCTCGAGACGATTTTTTGTTGCCCCATCGAGGTAGCAAAGCTTAACCCCCTTATTCTCAAGATCCTTCTTCATTAATTGGAGCATTCGGGTGTACTGACTGAAAATGACCGTCTTGTGTCCCCCTTCCATCAGGTTCTGGAGAAGCTCAAGGAGCATATCATATTTGGCAGAGTCGCCCGGTTCAGCGCTGTCTTTGGCAAAAATCGCTGGGTGACAGCAGATCTGTTTTAGACGTGTGAGGGTCGCGAGGATTTGGATTTGGACCTTGTTAAAGCCTTCTTTCTTCACCAGGGCCGAAAGCTCCTTACGGGCTTGAGAGGCAAAAGATTGATAGAGCTCTTTTTGCACATCGCTTAAGTGGCAGTGGTAGACGATATTCGATACAGGTGGGAGCTCTTTGAGGACATCCTTTTTCATTCTTCGGAGGATGAAAGGCGAGACCTTCTTTCTCAAAAGTTCGAGGTCGGTGTTCCCTCCGTTGTAAGCGGAACCGCGAATGAACTTCTCATTGAAACGTTCATAACTCGAGAGGAGGCCTGGCATCAGGAAGTCAAAGAGAGACCAAAGCTCATCAAGAGAGTTCTCAATCGGCGTACCAGTCAAGATCAGACGGTGTTCTGCTTTCAGCATCTTGACCGACTTCGCGTTGCGCGTCGCGCGGTTTTTGATGTGCTGCGCTTCATCTAAAATCACATAGTTGAAGGTAGTGTCTTTGTAGTGCTCGATGTCTTTTTGTATAAGACTGTAAGAAGTGATTAGGATGTCGGTTTTTCCACGCCCTTGAATCAACTTCTTTCGCTGAGTGGGAATCCCATCGATCACAAGCGTTTTCAACTTGGGACTAAACTTTTGGAACTCTTCACGCCAGTTATAGACAAGCGATGTCGGACAGACGATGAGAGTCACACCGTCTTTGTTGTCCTTCTTCATCTGTGTGACAGCCGTGATGGCTTGGATCGTTTTTCCGAGCCCCATGTCGTCAGCTAAGATTCCAGAGAGGCGCATTTTACGGAGGCGCTCAAGCCAACTCACACCGGACTGTTGGTACTCACGGAGCTCTGCATTCACTTCTTTAGGAACAGGGCTCGCTTTCACTTCCACAAGACCCAACATTTGGTGCTGGATCGCTTTCAGCTTTTTACTCATCTTGAATTTGATCGGAAGCCCTTTGAACTGCTCTTCTGAAACCGAGGCAAGACTCCAAAGCGGACGCTCTTCAGTATAATCGTCGAGCTTCTTGAGTCCAATTTCGTCAAAAATTTGAAGAACGGGCGCCAGTTTGTCGAGGTCAAGGACAAGGACTTTCTGCAGCTGGCCATTTTCTGTTTTTGAACCTTTCGTCTTACGGCGGGCAAATTCAATAAAGGTCCGCTTAGAAGCGAGACAATCCCAAAGCTGATCGACGGTGAGTCCTTTGAGATGTCCCTTCACTTTGAGCTCAACGAGGTAGCCATCAACAGAGTCCGCCTCTTTCAGGTTCATTTCAAACTTCGTGTCGTCATAAACGAATTTATCAAGCAGGTTCTTCGGGCAGTTGAACTGGACTTTGTCCGAAAACTCGGGGACGACTTCCGTCATGAATTCGACAATTTTTTTGTCATTTTTCACAACATACGAACCACTTTTCGGATCGAGGGAGAAGCCTTGGAAGAGGCTCTGTGCAATTTTTTCCTCTTCTGTGAGGTTCCTGGCAAGAATCCCCTCTTCGTCAACGAAGGGCTGGATATCACCCGACTTCAGCTTTGCATGAGAGTAGGGAACCTGAATCTTATCGTAGAGGAAAGAGAGTTGAGCTTCGATTTCTCCATCGAGGTAGTGGATATCACAAACCGCTTGGAGCTCTCCAGTAAAAGGCAGTGTCACAAAACGCTCGACAGCGTCGCCACATTTCACGGAAGCCAGTTTCATCAGCTCAGGCAGTGCGTTTTCGATAAAAGTCCCGAAAAGCGGCTCAGGGATCACGAGTTGTTTAAAGGCCTCTAAGCTCCGGAGGTGTTTTCTCTTTAACCGGGGCTGGAAGCGTTGGTAAGTTTGGTTGTAGAGCAAGCCTGGCTTCTGACAGTCAAAGATCACGACCTCTTCTAGCTGGACCTCTTCCCCTTCTGCGACTTCGACAGAAGGTGCAAGGAAAATTTTAGGCAATCCCGTATCGAGATAACTCATCTCAAAGTTCAAGTGTGCAGGAAAGCGTCCTACTTTCAGCGACTCTTCCATCGTTCCCACAGCGAAACAAGGAATTTCCATGAGCTCACGGTCTTCTTGAGAAACCCCAAAGAGGGTCCCTGAAGAATTCATCAATAGGTCGTAAGAGTGGGCAAGAAGCACCCCAAAATCCTCAGCTTCCATCATCACCATGCCAGGGCCCCGCTCATCCCCATCGGGCAAATACTGGACAGAATCGATAATCATTTTAATCAACTGAGCGTTCTCGGGAGAGAAGGAGCTCATCGCAAAATGGAAGCGGCGGTTGCCGATGTAGAGCGAGTCTTGGTTGCGAACCGCATCTAGAAAAGCTTTGATATCGGGAACATGGAGGGGTTTCGAACGGTAGGGAACACGGAGAGCCAGCTTCAACTCAATCTGGGAGTGCTTTTGATTCTTCTTAGGAGGATTGAAGACAATAATCAGTTCAGCCTTATCGGGTTCGGCGCGTTCCTCGTTCACAAAGAAGGGAGATAGCGCAAGAAGCCGAGCAGCAGAGGTGTATTCAGAAATGAGCTCTTTTTCGTGCTTTTTCTTGGACCGAGTCTTCTCCTTCTTCTCCGCCTCTTTGATCACATCACGGATCTCTTCTTTTTCTTCCTCTTCCAACTCCTCCATCTCGTCGGGCGCGGTCTCCCTAGAAAAGTCGACCAGAAGCTTGTCTAAGTGGTCCTCAAGGTGAAATAGAACGGCTGCTAAGTGAGCGCAGTCATAACTATAAGGACAGTCACAGTCGGAGTCGATCAATTGACTATTTTTGCAGTCAATCTCCAGCTCGGAGGTGTACTCATTGTCAAACTTCCCAGCGACGCTACAGTTGAGTCGAATCATCTCTGTTGTCAGAGACAGGATCTTTACCGAGAGGACTTTAGAATTTTTATGGAGTGTTTGCCCCTCTTTGAGAACTTGAGGGGAAAGGTCTTGTTTTAGCTTACGAAAATTAATCATCTTGAGTTACTTGTTCACAAGTTCTTTAGGATGGCTCAATTTAAAATTTTTCCACACTCTTTACAAGGAAATTTATAATTAAATTTTATGTTACTGGCTTTTAAAGACTTAAGCTCAATTTTCTTCACCTCTACTAGGAACCCCTGGAGGGATTTTTCG
>CAZPBC010000064.1:0-7644 GCA_964584775.1 uncultured bacterium | reverse complement strand
TCTTGCAAAATCCTATATCTATGACGGAAAGAACCCTGTAACTCATTACTCTATGAAGTGGAGTGAGGTGGAGTTGAGACGTGTTCAGCGACCAGAAAAGGAGGTTCTGACAAGCTAATCAAAGGAAGAGTTCAGCCGAAAGAAATTTACAGGTCCAGGTGATTTATGAAGCGCTCCCGTTTTCTTCGAATGTAACTACTGAAATCGACTCTTTCGCTGTCAATAAAAAGTAGCCCTCTTTTGTTTGGAGGATATGTAACGTGCCAGGACCTTCTCCAACTGTGTCCGAACAAAAGAGCGTGTGTTCATCAAAGCGCTGATAGATTTTTATCATAAAATCCAGAAGAACGGCTAATTCTCGTAGGTCGTAAATGGTGATGGGGTTTCCGACAGTATGTAAGTGCTCTAGATAATGATCTAGAATAGGTTCTTTTTTGAGAAGGCTTGCAGCGACTTCAAAGGGAAGAAGGTCGAGAGATTTAAGGATGTAGGGGGGAGTTTTTCCTGCCCCCCGAGCCTCTTCTTCTAGCTTTGGTCGAATACTTTCGACAAGCACGTGCCTGAGTCTTTGCTCGCCATCTTGGTCGAGCATGTCGGTCCACACATCAAATGGAAAGCGATGACAATCTTTATGGATGACAAACTGACTTGTAGGAAAGAATTTTTGTGGACTCGCTTGTTGCATCAGCTCCCAGTCCTCGTCAATTTCATAGAGTTGAGGTGAATCAAAGTAACGCTGAAAGAACTGAAGGAAATCGCGAGCTTTCCATTTAGGATTTTTAACAAAATCTCCATAGTGACGGCCGTATCGTGTTTTCTCTTCACGCAGAGCTTCGCGAAGCTTTTCGGTGTCGACGACCCGGCTGAGCGGGGTACAATCCAGGTCGTGGAGGATCATGAGAATAAAGATGATTCCCACGGTATTTACGATGTCAGCGAGGGACTCTTCAAGAAATTTACGCTCATTACCTTCCTTTTGGATGGTGTGAGACCAGCCAGCAAGCATCATTCCCATAAAATCTCCCTTCTCTTTGGAAAGCTTTAGAAGAATATGATCAGGGCTAATTTTTGTATGGGCGAAACCTGCTTCATGCAGTTTTGCAACGGTTTCCAACAACTCTAGAGCGATCGTCTTTATAGTCGCTAAGGGGAGCTTGAAACCCAAGATATGCGAGATAGGTCCACTGAAGAGTGGATAGCCGACCTCCATCACAAAGATCTTTCGTTTTTTGCTATAACGCTCTACTTGATAGAGGGGAGGGTAGAGCTGGAGGTAGTGTTTTTGTGCAGGAGTCTTGGCAAGATCAGTGGGCGTTTTTCTCCTAACGATAGGGAGGGCTGTCTTTGCAAAGAAAGCCAACTTAATGACGACCTGATCTGATTTTGAGTAACGGTACTTGTCGTGGATAATGAATCTTCCCTTAGGGATAGCGGTGATGGAACAAGGAAGGGAAGAGGGATTAGATCCCACCGTCTCTTGCACTTTCGAGATTGAATGAAGCGAGCTTGAGACATCATTTAACCAGTCAATTTGCAAAACTTGTAGACGGGTCCGCTCGGTGATGGTCGTAGGGGTGCTGACGAGAAGGGCGTGGTCTGCGGATAGATTGACAACGTGTGGAGGGGTCGTCTGGAGTTCAATTCCTGCAGCTCGCTGAAAGCGTTCAATTGCAGCTAATACGGCTCTTTGGTTTGGATTGATGGTTTCGTCAGTCGTTTCAATGTGTCCCATCATAGGGACTTTATCGAGCCCTAATTGCTTTTGCCAGGCAATCGCTGTCCTAGGAACAATCGCTTTTGAAATCGTCGTTAAGACAGCGACTTCCCATTTGATGAGTCCGACGCTTGCTCCGAGACAACCTACTAGGTCGCGAAGCGTTCTGCTAAAAAGGGCTGAAAAGAACCGTCTCTCCTCAATGGTGAGAAGCGGGTGGATTTTTTCTTTTGCAGCATGAAAGTTAAGCCATGCCGCACGCATTTCTCCAGGGGAAACGTCACGGCAGTTTTGTGGTGTGATGTGATACATTAAACAGTGAGTATTTTATATGGATTTTCAGTTTCTAATTTTTAATTATGTCACGTTAAATGAAAAAAGTCATTTATTAATGGCTCGTCTTTAATATTTTTTACTTTTTATAAGGTTGTCTTCCGTTCGGCTAGGTAATGAATATTTAATAAAATTCTAAACTGAGATACATTTTGAATTTCAAACAATTTATGCCAAAAAATGAAAGAAGGGGATGATATAAATGAACATAACGGGTCCAAGTTCAAAAGATACTCTAAGTCCATACCCAAGTGAACAGCAGCCGAAATCAGGTGTCTATAATTTTTATGAAGTTTTAGATCTAGAATCTTCTGAAACTCGAAAAGATATTTATGTACATCATATGTGTGGTGTGGCTTGTCTGGGCAATCCTTGGAAATCTAATTTTTCAAGTGAACCTAACCCTGGATATGCGACAGCATTTCTCATCTCTTCTAATCTAATGGTTTGTGCAGCGCACCCTCTTTGTAAGGAAGGGACTGCTGAATTAGATCAAAAGTTGATTCGCAATTCTTGGGCCGTTTTCAATTTTAGGATGACTGATTCAGATCAATTTGCTCCTCGTGATTATGGTGTTGAATGCAGGATTGAAGAGGTTATTGCACACACTCTTCGCTACGGAGAAGATCCTGTCGACTGGGCAGTCTTTAGGATAGATCCCAGAGGTATGCATCCTGACATCCATCCCTTACCAGTAAACTTTGAAACAGAAACTCCTTCTGGAACACCCGTCTATATGATGGGACATTATTCAGGGCTTCCATTAAAAGTATCCACACCTGGAAAAATTGGTGCTAAGCAAACGAGTAATATGTTCGAATGTCAGATCCCTTCGCTTGGGAGGAGTTCCGGCTCTCCGATTATTGATACTGTGAATGGGTCTGTAGTCGGATTCTCGGTGGGACGGAAATCACGTTTGGATGCTGATCGGCTTGTTGTTCTGAATGAATCAGATGAACCAGGTAATGTTGTTTGTCAAAAGATATCCAAGCTAAGCCCTAGAATCATCGAGATGGTAAGGATGGATCGACTATGCAGCTCTGCTAAAATTGGTGATCTAGATGAGGTTAGACGGCTGCTAGAATTGGGAGTAAAGATTGACTCTACGTCTGATGATGGACTGCAACCTATTCATTTCGCTGCATGGAATAGCCAGATAGATATGGTTAATTATTTGCTTGACCAAGGTGCCAGTGTGAGTGCAACCAACGATAAAGGTATGCAGCCCCTCCACTTTGTTGCACATTCTGATGGAGTAGCCATGGCTGAACTGTTGATTATGAGAGGTGCTGATGTGAACGCAACTGATAATAAAATGCGTCAGCCCATACACATAGCTGCTGGAGATCGTGATAAGCATAACCCTAGAAATACAATGGAAAGTTCAGACTTTAGGAATGCGGAATTAAAAATGCTGGATTGCCTTGTTCATCATGGTGCTTCGCTGGAGGCTGCAAATAGCTTTGGCGAAACTCCTTTACATCTTGCCAGTTATCATGGTGATAGGGCACTGATCGAGTTTTTAGTAGAGAAAGGTGCAAAATTAAACTCCGTCTCCAAAGAAGGGAGTAGACCGCTGCACTGTGCACTTCGTAAACGCCAAGCAAAAAGCGCAAAATTGCTAATCCGAAAAGGTGCAGCTGTTGATGTAGCAGATAATGAGGGGGTGCGTCCACTACACTTAGCTTTTAAAAATAATTATGTAGAGGTTGCTCAGCTGTTGGTTGAAAAAGGGGCAGAAATTGAAGCAGCTACTAACGATGGCTTGAGGCCATTGCATTTTGCTGTGAAAGGTCGCAGTGATGGGGGTATTAAGCTGTTGCTGGATAGAGGAGTGGATGTCTTAGAAGTTTGGAGATTATTTTTTAGAGGATATATAAGCGACTTTAAACATAAAAAAGAGATAATTAACCTTTTAGCTAGAAAATATGATATAGAGTCGTTTAAACAACTGATTTCAGAAGGAATTGACTTTAACGTTAGAGATAATTGGGGCCGACAGCCTGTGCATTATGCAGTAGGATCGCTGAAACTACTCATGCTTTTGCTAGAGAATGGCGCCCGAATTGAAGTGAGTGACAGCTGGGGGTTAAGGCCTTTGCATCTTGCGGCTGAAGATGGTGCTAGTGACGTTGTTGAATTTTTACTTAGCAAAGGTGCCTCAATCAATGCTGCTAGCAACACAGGAGAGAGACCGTTGCATCTTGCGGTTAAAAAAAAAGGGAATATTGATGTTGTCGAAATTTTATTGAGGAATGGTGCCTCAGTCGAAGTGGAAAGCAAATCAAAAACGAGACCTCTGCATCTTGCGGTTAAAAAAGGGAATACTGATGTTGTCGAAATTTTATTGAGGAACGGCGCTGAAGTTAACGCTGTTGATAAACTTGGTAATCAGCCTATCCAGCGTGCTTTTCGCAGTCCTTATCATTCTTCGATCAAAAGTGGATGGGGTCTCGTCGATAGTGATGCTTTAGAGATGATGAAACTTTTACGACAAAAGGGTGCAGACCTTGATGTTGTAGATAGAGATGGTGTGAGGCCCTTGCATTGTGCTAGTTGGTACAGGATGCGAGGCACGGTTGAATATTTGCTTGAAAGCGGGGTAGCCATTGATGCGCGTGATAACAAGGGTATGACTCCTTTACATTTTTCTATTAAGAAGGAGGGTGATGATGTGAGTCAAATCCTTCTTGAACGGGGCGCTCGTGTTGATATAGTTGACAATAGAGGTCGGTCTCCACTTCACGTCGCTGTAGAGAAGAATAATCTGGATGTGGTTGGGCGTCTGCTAGAAAAGGGTGCTGACATCGAGGCAGCTGACAATATAGGTAAGAGAGCGCTTCACTTTGCTGCATGGAAGAATCATCTGGATATGGTTAGATGTCTACTAGACAAGGGTGCAGACATCGAGGCAGCTGACAATGATGGGCAGAGAGCGCTTCACATTGCTGTATGGAGGAATCATCTGGATATGGTTTGGTGTCTACTAGACAACGGTGCAGACATCGATGCAGCTGCCAATGATGGCAGGAGAGCGCTGCACATGGCTGTAGGAAAGAGTAAACTGGATGTGGTTAAGTGTCTGCTAGATAACGGCGCAAATTTTCGTGCATTAAATCTCGTTGGCCAAGGCGTTTTGCTCTCCTTTTTTCTAAATGTTCTTTTTTTAAGAGAGAAAAAAATGGAGGAACAAGAAAAATACGGCTTAACAGAAGGTTTTAAGGTAGATCCGGTTCTAATCGATACCTTTAATTTGTTGCTTCGAAAGGGGGCTGATCCGTTAGCAGTTGATCACTTTGATCAACAGCCAATTCACTGTGCTGCTGCCTGCGATATACCTGAGTTTATAGAGTTATTGCTTGAAAGGGGAGCTTTGATTGAGTCTGTAACTGATGAAGGCCTGCGACCTTTACATTTGGCTGCAAAGTACAAAGCTGGAAAAGCATGTGAGTTGATTCTAAAAAAAGGTGCTTCCGTTGATTCAACTGACAAAAAAGGTCAATCTCCCCTTCACTATGCTGCCCTTAGCGGAAGTAAGATGGTCGCTGAAATCTTGCTTAACAATGGAGCAAAAGTCGACTCTCTCGATGAGAAAGGAGAGAGACCGGTCGACATTGCTCGCCGTGAAGGCCATGAAGATGTTGCAGAGCTATTAACTACATTTGGGGGTAGGAAAAAGGCTCACTTGTGAACTAATGTTTAAAGGCGATAGCTTTCTGGAAGTTCAAAGGTCGAGGATTTTGATTGAAAGTCGCGGATCGCTTGGTTGCGTAGGAGGCAGCTGGGACAGGTTTGACAGCCCCAGTAGGGTTGGCTGTTGTAGCAAGTGATGCTTTTCTCGAGGAGGAAAGGAAGCACTCCCAGTTCATCCGCCAACTGAAGAGTTTCTAGCTTGGTCATGGAGATGAGGGGGGTGCGGATTTTGAAGGAGGGATTGTCGAGGTCGATGCGAAGGGCGGCCTCTTTTAGATCCATGTAGCTTCTTGAGCAGTCGCGGTAGCCTGAGTTTTCAGACTCAATCTCCATCACTCCCATAAAGAGATGGGAGGCACCCAGACTACCTGCATGGATGCCCGCGATATGGGCCATCAAGCCATTGCGCCCCAGGACAAGGGTGTTTGGTGGGGCGTCTAAAGGGTGTTCGATAGGCATTGAGTGGTTGAGAAGTGCGTCGTTAGTGATCTCTTTCATAAAGGGGATTTCAATTTGAAAGCGGTCGACTCCCCATTGTTCTGCAATTTCACGCGCTGCTTGGAGTTCGTTTGAGTGGCGTTGACCGTAGGAGATATTGAGGCTCAGGACATTCTCTTTACCAAACTCTTGGATCGCAAGCGCCAAGCAGATCGAAGAGTCCATTCCTCCTGAGTGGAGGACTACACTTTTCTTAGTGGGCATGTGTTAGCTCCGGCTCACGGACTTCTTCGTCGTCGCTTTTTAGCATCGCTTCCCACATGGCTTTGAAGGGAGGGCACTCCTCAATCATCTCTTCGAGGGTTCCCTGGTGGAGCACTTGGCCGCGGTCTAAGTAGACAATCTTGTCCGCGTCTGCGATCGTCGTCAAGCGGTGGGCGATGATGATTTGTGTCATCGATCCCTTTAAATCACGGATGGCTGTTTTGATGTGTTGTTCGCTGATGCTGTCGAGTGAGGAGGTGGCTTCATCGAGAATGAGGATCGGTGCTTTGTGTGCTAAAGCACGTGCGATCGCGATGCGTTGCTGCTGTCCACCGGAGAGATTTTTTCCCATCTCAGCCAGAGAAGTTTCAAACTTTTCGGGGAGGAGATCGATGAACTCAAGAGCGTGTGCTTGGCGTGCTGCGGTTTGGAGCTCCTCATTGGACAGTTCTTTGCCAAAACAGATGTTTTCACGAATGGAGCCGAGGAAAAGGAAGGGTTTTTGGGGAACGAAGGAGAAGTTCTTTCTCAAGGAATTGATGGTGTAGTTTTCAATCGACTTTCCATCGATGAAGATCTCTCCCTTTTGGATGTCATAAAGGCGTGCAATGAGCTGGATCAGTGTCGACTTTCCCGATCCCGTGGGTCCGACGAAAGCGACGGTTTGCCCCTTCTCGACAGATAAGTTGATTCCTTTTAAGACCCACTCGTCTCCATACCTGAAAGAGACATCTTTGAGCTCAATGGCTTTCTGAAACTGGAGCTCATCTGCATCTTCCCGGTCTAAGATGGTCGGGGAGACCTGCATCACCTCTTCCATCCGTTCTGCTGCAGCGGCTCCGCGCTGGATGATGGCGTTGGTTTCAGCGAATTTCTTGATGGGCTCGTAGAAAATATAGAGAAGACCTGCATACACGAGAACTTCTGGAACACTCATGCCGATGAAGTAGAGACCGATGACAAGCACCACCGACCCAATAGCTGATGCGATGCTCCCAGCAAGAGAGCCGAACTTGGCGAGTAGTGCCAAGATTAATAGAGGAACACATGTCAAAATAATAATCTGCATAAGTTTCACCAAATAACTTTGAAATAGCATAAGGAGATATTGGATTTTTAGGATGATTTTCATCTACTGGTGTATAAATTGGATTTCCATAAACAGAAGAAGACGAGGCATATAGTACTTTTTTTACATTATT
>CAZPBC010000063.1:0-8104 GCA_964584775.1 uncultured bacterium | reverse complement strand
TTTACGCAGGTGCGCACATCTCTGGAGGACACTACAACCCAGCGGTCTCTTTAGCCGTCTTTATCCGTGGAAAGCTCAACGCGAAAGACTTAGCTCTCTACTGGATCGCGCAACTTATTGCAGGTGTCGTTGCAGCCTACATAGCACTAGGGATGAAAGGGTACCCTTCTGTGAGCGCTCAGACGATCGAACCCATCCATGGACTGATCGCTGAGTTTCTCTTTACCTTTGCTCTTTGCTTCGTCGTACTCAATGTGGCAACAGCAAAGAAAACATCTGGGAACTGTTTCTATGGTTTTGCCATTGGATTCACTGTTCTTGTTGGTGCCTATGCCGTCGGAACCGTCTCTGGGGCAGCCTTCAACCCAGCAGTGGCCCTCGGAATCACCCTAATGAATCTCAGCCTCTGGACCAACCTTTGGGTCTTTATCATAGGAAATTTCGTGGGTGGAGCTGTCGCAGCGTACGTCTTTATGCCTGCTCATTCTAACGAATAACTTCTCTCTTGGAGGCCTGATTCCACAGGCCTCCAAGAATTTCTAGTTACAGCCTTTTTACAAAGAAGTCTGGAGTCTCTTCCACAGAAAGGCAGTGGATCGCTTCGGCTCCCCGCTCTGTCATACGATCACCCATGATCCCCGTTTGAGTCAGGAGTGCAGAGTGAAGCCCAAAATTCTTCGCCCCTGCAATGTCTGTTCCAGGAGTATCTCCCACCATCAAAATCTTCTCTTTTGGAATCTGAAGACGTTCAAAGTGAGGCATCGTGAATGCATACACGTTTTGATACGGCTTTCCAATGTAGTGGACCGTCCCCCCTTCCTCTTCATAAAGGCGGGCGATGGAGCCTTGACGGACTACGGCTCTTGGAGGAGTTCCTTCGTGAGCGAAGAGATCAGGGTTCGGACAGAGCATGGGAAGCTGAAACCTAGCCACCTCTCTCACTGATGAGCGGAAACGCTCCGGGTCTGTCTGATCTTCGCCATCACAGTGGGGAATCGAGGTATATAAAAAGTCTGCCTCCTCTACCTTCAAAGCTTCGGAAAAGGGAGTTCCTTCAAAGAGGCTCGCTGGAGAAGAAAAACGGGGATGGACTCCCCCAAAGAGGAAGTACCTCTTTTTGGGGGTAGGAAAGGGAAGCTGAGCTTGTAAAAAGAGAGCACGCCCCACACTACCTGAAGTGACAAAAAAGTCGTAATGGGTCCCTTCATGAATTCCGTGCCTTGCTACCTTGCTCATCTCTTTCTCAGCCGGCTGCGTCGAGTTCGAGAGAATTCCTACAACTTTCCCCTCTTGTTTCAGAGCAGCCATCGCTTCCACAGAGCCGGGAATCACCCCCTGTTGGTTGCCATTCCAGAAAACCCCATAGGCATCGAGTAGCAGAGCGTCAAACTCCCTTGATACCTCTGAGATGTTATCGAAGATGTGTGGACTCATTCAGTTCTACCTTAAAAAAAAGGACCAAACATCGTTTGATCCTTTTGTCTCTCATAAAAAATTTCAATCTGGTCTACCTGATTGAATTGGAGAGGTTTTGACCTTGCTATAATTTTATCATAGATGCCTTTTCATCTCATTGTAAAAGAGAGTGAAGAGAGCAATCCCCGTTGTTCGCGGAGCCACCCCTCTCATGAGATACCGAAAAGAAGGCGGTGCGTTTCCGCGTTGCCAACAAGTCAAGATCGTATCGGCAGGATGCCCAAATATTCCGCCCAGAGTGCCTGATAGCAAGGACGCAGACCACCTTGAGGCAGGCCCTTCTCCCATGACAGCTTCTAAATACTCTGTGAGTGGCTGGCTCATCGCAACCCCCTGGAGGAAGCCGAACTCACGGCCCGCGATCATCGACCCTTGACTCCACGTCAAACGTCTGAGAGTTTCACGGGCTGGAAGTCCCATCGAGTAGCCATTATGCAAAGCCATTACAGGGGCAGAAATCCCTGCAACAATCATTGAAGAGATCAGGATGCCCCATGAGCCAAGAGATTCGACTTGCGACAGCCTCCTCTCCAGAAGCCCCTGAGATGTCAATTGTATTCCGATCACTCCTGCCCCTGCAAGGGATCCAGATGCGGAAGCCCGGCAAAGCTGACCGAATCCCATTTGCGGCATTGGTTGTCCTAGCTGAAGCGCGCTCTTGCGAATCGACCATGGAAACGTTGGAAATTCTGCGGCCCCAGCGGCCGCTGTATGAGCGAGGAGCATCCCCACTCCGCTTGTTGTATCTATCATTTTTTTCTCCTTTATTTTTTTACTTATTAAAAAAAAGGCCCCAGGCAAGATCGCCTGGGGCCTTTTCATTTGAATACAGCATGAAGCTCTCCCAGACGACCTATGTGTCGGGACGTTTCTTACTGACTGGTGTGATGGCTTGAATGACAAGCTCTAACACGGGTTTTCTCCTATTATATTAGTATAAAAAAAGCCCCAGACTTTACAGCCTGGGGCTCGAAATTTGCTCACAACAAGTTGTTCTCCCAGACTACCTATGTAGGGGGCCTTTTTTTCGAACAACTAAAGTGGTCACAAGATTTCTGTTAAGCATGCCACCATTTTAGCAAAAAGTTTTCACTCATGTCAACAAGAGTCGTTCAACTTTTGTTCTTCTCCAAATAACGATAGACAGAGAGCTTCGCGGCATCTTCAATAAACATCCAGAAAATGCAGTAAAGCCAGATGACACCAATGTAGCTCCAAGGGACCGCTGTCATCAAAACACCAAAACCCACGAGGAGTGCAGCGACCACTTGGGTCGCTAAGATCGTTGTCAGAAGGATAGGAGCCGGATAGGGTTTAGACCAGAAGGGCCCCTGTTGACGGACGATAAAGAGCGTCAAGTGCCCTGCAATGGACAGCTTCAAAAAAAGCATCGACTGAAGGACCGAGTGCTCTATTCCAAAATAACTGTCTGCGATCACGAGAAGCAGGAACGTCTCTATGAGCCCTATCCCCCCTAAAATGGAGGAAAGCGTGATCACACGGCTCATCTGCCAACGGACCGGGGTCGGAGAAAGCGCTGTTCGATCATAGGCAATCGTCATAATGGGAATGTCGTTCAAAAGAGCGAGAAGGATCAGCATGAGAGCTGTCACGGGGTACATATTGTAGGCAATCATCGCTAGGACCATAAAAAACATGATCCGTATTGTCTCAGTAACCCGGTAGGTCGCGTAAGTCGTCATCCGCTCAAAAATGCGCCTCGCCTCTTCCACTGCTGAAATAATCACCGACAGTCCAGAAGCAGTGAGAACGAGGGTCGCTGCGGCCCGGGCTGCATCGGTTGCACCGCTCACTGCAATTCCCAAGTTCGCCTGCTTGAGTGCCGGCGCGTCGTTCACCCCATCTCCTGTCATCCCGACAATGTGATCCTTTGCTTGAAGTACCTGAACCACCCAAAACTTGTTCTCGGGAAAGACCTCTGCAAAACCATCTGCCTCCTCAATCCGCTTGATAGCTTGCTCATGCTGCCCCGTCTGATCCTCTTTCAGCAGTTCTTGAGCACTGAAAATGCGATCTCCAATCTTCAGCTCGCTCGAGACTTCCTTTGCAATGGCAAGATTGTCCCCTGTCACCATTTTGACTCGGATACCGTGTTCCCGCGCCTGTGCCAAGGTCACTTTCGAGTCTTTGCGTATCTCGTCATAAAGAGGAATGAGACCCAAAAACTGCCAGCCGTGACCTGAATTCCTTGCCACCCCTAAGGTTCTAAAGCCCTTTTTCGCAAACTCCTCGACGGCCGCTTTGACCTCTTTCTTTAGAGACTCCCCTCCGCTCGAAAGCTCAAGGATGACCTGCGGAGCCCCTTTCGTGACCTGAAAGGATTGAGAGTCTCTCCCCTGAACCACGGCTTCTGTCCGTTTGATCACGGGATCAAAAGGGGTAAATTTGGTCTGATGATACTGTTTCAGATCGTTGAGATCCTTCACTCCTCCCAATACAGCTTGGTCAATCGGGTCGAGATCTTCTGCTCGAGAAGCAAGCGCTGCCGATTCCATCAACTCCTCCTCGGTCACTTTTCCAAAGATACGAGGAGTCCCGATCGTGAGACGGTTGTAGGTGAGTGTTCCGGTCTTATCAGAACAGAGGATATCAACTCCTGCCATCTCTTCAATCGACTCAAGCTTCGTGACAATCGCCTTCATCTTAGATAGGGCGAGTGCCCCGACAGCCATCGTGACAGAGAGGACGGCTGGCATCGCAACAGGAATGGAGGCCACGGTTAAGATAAGGGAAAACTTGAGAAGCTCAAAGAACGAATCTCCTCTGACGAGCTGGATTAAAATTAAGAGAGAGACGAGAACAAGACATAGATAAATCAAAAAATTTCCGATTTGGAGGACGGCTTTCTGGAAGTGCGATACCGACTTTGCTTGTCCAACGAGCTTTGCCGTTTTTCCAAAGTAGGTGTTTTTTCCTGTGGCTTTCACCTCAGCCACCATCTCCCCTTTCTCGACAATCGACCCTGAATACACCTCTTCACCCGGTTTCTTGGTGACGGGAAGGGATTCTCCTGTCAGGACCGACTGATCAATCGTGAGGTACTCCCCTTCTTTGAGGATCGCATCTGCAGGGATGATATCCCCGAGTCGAAGTCGGATGATGTCTCCAGGAACGAGTTCACGTGCTGGGCGTTCCGACCAGATTCCATCTCTTAACACCCTGGCTTTCAGGGCGAGCTTGTTTTTCAATGCGTCGATCGCATTTCCAGCTTGGAATTCTTGCCAGAAGGCCACCCCCGCATTAAAGAGGAGTAAAGTCAGGATCAACGCAAAGTCGTCATAATGCTGAATAGCGAGAGAAAGAACCGCAGCCAGCTCGATCATCCACGGTATGGGACCCCAAAAGTATCCGAAGAGCTTTTTCCATAGGCTCTCCTTGACCTCTTCGATTTCATTCGGACCCTCTTTGATGAAGCGTTCTTTCGCCTCTTTGCTGGTTAAGCCCTGTAGTTCCATCTTTTCATCTATATTTGTTTTTGATACAATAGATTCATGAACGCTCATTTTCGACTCACTTCTGTTGTTGTCTTTGCTGTCGTGCCCTAGGGCACAGATGATCTCCCCCCTATATATCAATTTAAAATTTATTTAACCTCATAAGAAGACAAAGATATGCAACACTCTAGAACTTTTATCCTTTCGATGGCGATTGCCATCTTTTCCATGTTTTTTGGAGCTGGGAACGCCATTTTCCCTCTTGTTCTCGGAATGGAGAGCCAAGGTCTCTTTGGCTGGGCATTCCTAGGGCTCTTTTTAACAGGGATCCTGGGGCCTCTTCTAGGCCTCTTGAGTGCAACCCTGTTCCATGGCCACTCTTACGCTTTTTTTAGCCGCTTAGGAAAAATTCCTGCCTACAGCCTCATCGCTCTCACGTTAGGACTCCTAGGACCCTTTGCCGTCCTTCCACGCTGTGTGACGGTAGCCTATGCAGCCTTCCAGCCCCTCTTTCCCTCACTGCCTCTGTCTTTTTTTGCAGCTGGATTCTGTGCAATCAGCCTCTTTAGCTGCTGGAAACCCCGCTTCCTACTTCCGATTTTAGGGTACATTCTCTCTCCCCTCTTAATCGGCTGTCTGCTACTGATCATCTACAAAGGGTGGGCGACTCCAACACCTTTAGAAATGCCTTCGATCTCGACCCCTTCTGCATTTCGTCTAGGCCTCTCTACCGGCTACGACACGATGGACCTGATTGCTGCTGTCTACTTTTCTACGGGAATATGGAGAATGATCGAATCGCACACACCCCATGCAAGTAACCAAGAGACCTTCAAAACCACATTGAAAGCAGGGACGATCGGCTGTCTTTTGCTCGCAGGAATCTATCTAGGCCTCAGCTACACAGCTGCAAAGTTTGCTTCGACGCTTCTAACTGTCCCTAAAGAAGCTGTCATGACAGAGCTTGCTATTGCAACTCTAGGACCCACCCTTTCTCTTGTAGCCAACTTCGCAATTGCTCTCGCCTGCCTCACAACGGTGATCAGTCTCACCATGACCATCACCAATATTCTCGTGAAGGAGATTCTTCCAAACACGCTCTCATACCAGAGCACGCTTTGCTTAAACCTCCTCATCACGACCTGTATGGCGGGGATGGGCTTCTCTACGATCATGCAGATCATCCACCCTCTCGTTTCCTTCTGCTATCCGGTCATCATTGGACTCACTTTTGTGAATATTTTCGTGAAGCTTTGGTGGCAGAAAGAGAGCGAAGTTATGCAGTGACTGCAAAGGTGCCCGCTGGCAAGACACCCATAGGAAAATAGTCTCGAGCATAGTGAGAATAGCGTCTTCGTGCATGAACACGGACTTGTTCTCTCATTTTTTCATAGCTTGCACTCTTTGCACGCGCGTGTAGGACTTCGAGTGCTGCAAGAAAATTTCCTACAAGACAGTTGGATATTGTAGAGCTCTGTTCCCCTAAATCAAGAGTTTTCTTTTCCGTAGAGAGAATTGTGGGTAAATCAGGCGCCTTCTGATGCAAAGACAAATAGCGAAGGGAAAAGAGTTGATAAAGAAGGGATTCCATCTCATTCAAGCTCAACTTTTCTGCACGGGAATGATTCGCCCCCCTTTCGATGAGTTCGACATCGTAAGTCGCCTCGCCGGTACGCTCCACAAGGAGATAGTACATATGAGAATTGATACTCGGAAGAAAAGTGAGCTCCATATTGGATAAGTCACTCCACGATCGCACCACGGGAAGGACAAGTGACTCTCCAACATCAATTCGGTGTAAGCTTCTATTTAGCCCCATCATCTTCCAGTTAAAAGAGAGCCGAGTGAGTGGACCAAAATGAACGACGGACTCAATGGCCTCTGCTTTTGCCTGATAAAGAGCAAAAAAGAATCCCAATGAGGCTGCGATGGGAAAATAGGTCACTTTGAGGACTTGATATGCAAGTGCCTCTAAAGTTCCTGCAGCCTCCATGTAGGCGGGGCACTGCCCCCCAATGAGTCGAATACAGCGAGTGACGAGGCAGGATAAGGCGGCTACGAAATAAATTGAGAGGTCTAAGGCAACTACTAGTGGATAGACGACTAAGGTGACACGCTTAGCCACTTCTTTGATGAAAATTGGCAAGGCCCCTTGATCCACAGTTTCAAATAGTTTTCGATACAACTGATTCGTCAACTTCAGATCAGAAATTTCAATAGATTGGGTTCGTTCAAAACTCGCCTCCCACTCAGACACCTCATCTAGGTGTTTCTTTACACTTCTGACAGGCATGAATTCCGGCGAGACCTCTCTAAAAAGAGCCTCCATCTCCCTCATGGCTGTAATGGGAGAAATGACGCAACTAACGATATTTTCTGTGTCGTGTGGAGTCAAGATTCCAGCAGCGATATGCTTCTTTGTCGGCTCAACTGCATAGACCCCTAAATAAGGATGGATCATTCCAAAGATTGATCCAAAGAGAATCGGGAAGATAGCGTCTCGTACGCGTTGAAGGTGTTTAAAGGAAATCTCAAAGTCCACTTCTCGGTAAAAGAGCGTACGACCTATCGCATAGGTAACACGAAAAGCAAAACAGACACTATGGACTGTAAAGTCTACAACTGCCAATGGAGAAAGAGCAACAGCAACCACTCTAGACAAGACCTGCTCCTCAAAAATCCCCACTGTTAGGGCCTGGCGGTTGAAGCAGTCCAACATCCACTTCTCCCCCCTAGTTGCTACGGCAAACTGTGTCCAATCTTTATTCATAACTAAGTGATTCTACCACAATAATCAAAAGAATAGAAGGTCAGTAAAATTTTTTCTTTCCTCAAAAAGTCATTGCGTCGTTTCGCTAAGATGATGTACAAACGAGCTACAGCCTGAGTTAAAGTGCCTCCTGTTACGGCAGGGGGAGAATAGGGAAACAGGTGCAAACCCTGTGCGGTAACGCCGCTGTAACGAGTGACGACAGTTATTCACAAATACCACTGCGAACTTTCGCGGGAAGGTTAAACTGAAGGACGATCTCGGAGCCAGAAGACCTGCTTTATCTCGCCTATCTTCGCCCTAGGGCGAACTGCCTCGATTAAGGCAGGATGGGGAGAATCCTTCTATTTTAGACGTATTTTCCTCTTAAATTTGAATTCGATAAACCATGGAGAGACTGATT
>CAZPBC010000062.1:0-8493 GCA_964584775.1 uncultured bacterium | reverse complement strand
CAAATTTCGCTATAGCTTAAATTTCTTTCCCTTAAGGCTTCTATGATTTTTTTTAAATAAGAGCTCTTTTTTGAAAAAAGTTCTGAAAACATATTTTCGAATTCTCGAAAAAGAAGACCTTCTTTTCTGAAGCACAATTGCCGAATAGCACCTTCAGCTGTTTCTGAAACGTCTATTTCCTCAAGGTACCTCGGAACACCTCCTGTAATCGAAAGAATAAGAAACGTTTCCCAAGAAGAAAAATATGCTCCTAATCTTTTTAGAAGTTGGCTACTCTCTTGCAGAGACAATTCTTCAAGAAAAATGGAATGAGAAACTCTTCCAACGTAACCAGTATTTCTGAGAATGTTATTTTCAATCCACGAAGATACTGAGCCACACAGCACTAAAATTAATTTAGGATTTTCTTTAAAGTGAATGTCCCATGCATTTTTTAGTTTTCCTAAAAACGCAGGGTCGCCTTCAGCCATCCAAGAAATTTCATCTAGAAGCACGATAGATTTCCCTTTTCCTACCTGAAGTGCAAGAAAATTAAACAAATCTCCCCAATCCGAACTAGAAATATCTTTGAATCCAAACTGCTCTTTTAAAGAACGAGCAAACTCGGTTTTTTGATCTTTTGATACCAGTCCTGGCTTTGGAGGAAGACCTGAAAACCGATAGAAATTGTATCCTGATCTTCTAGCAAATTCTTCTATAAGTCGGCTTTTTCCAATTCGCCTTCTTCCTTGCACCGTGACAAGGCTTGCAACCTTTTTTTTAAGAAGCCTCTGTAACCCTGAAATTTCCTTCTCTCTACCTACAAATGGAGCTCTTTTCATATTCAACCCTCCTAAAGTAACATTTTGACATTTAGAGGTGATTAAAAACAAGAGAAATATACCCCCTCATATAGTCAATTGTTATTATGAGAGGGTGTTATATCAACACTACTTGACCCTCCCAAAACAGATTAGGATCCGTAGAGGAGACTCTGATGATTTGTTCTTCTGAAAATTTTTGGGAATCAGATCACGTTTATTGTCTACAGGACAATTAACGCACGTTAGAGTATAAATTATGACTTTTTAGCAGACTCCGTTGTTGTGCTAATTTGGGACGTTCCATGTACAATTTTCGAAAACTAGCCTATCCATTTAAAGCTGGTATTGAGCCCGTCGATAGACCTCGCTCTAGCATTGATCCTGAAGACGAAGAGGCGTGACCCTGCTTTAACGCAGCTTTTGAGACTTCCCTTTCCTCCATGATTTTCTTCCACCTCTTTAAACCTAGCCGCTTAACCACTTTCTTGGGTTGTGCTGGATCCCTCCTCATACGGAAGAAGGGAGGTTTATCAAAGACCGGGATTGTATAGCCCAATTTACCGAGCGTCGGAACAACTGGACGTGGTGGCGAGGGAGAGGGGTGATACGAAGATGAAATGGGAGAGGACATAAAAGATTAATAGATGCGGCAACGGTCAGCTTCTTTAAAGTCAGTGGAGATCCTTTCACGGATCGCTTCGTCCGGAAGGAAGGGTTCGATCTTCCAGATCTTTTCCGCATAGTCTTTCACTGAACGGTCGGTAGAAAAATACCCCATCCCTGCAATGTTGTGCAAGCACATCTCCGCCCAGTCAAGGGGACGTGCGTAGAGCTGCTCTACTTTGAGCTGCGTGTCGTAGTAGCTCCTGAGATCTTTTAAAACAAAATACTGATCGGCATGAGAACCCTCCGGCGCCTCTAAGAGAGTGCGGTAGATCTGTGAGAAGGCTTCGTGCTCTTCATCCGTCTCTGCAAAAGTGCGGTCCTGAAGTGTGTTGACTGCATTTAAAATCTCCGGATCCTCTTGAAGGAAGTTCCAAGGTTGATAGGTTCCTTCTTGCTTCATCTGTGCCACTTCTTCAGAAGAGCAACCAAAAGAGAAGGGCCAGTACTCGCTGCCTATCTTCTCTTCCATCTCGATATTCGCCCCGTCTCTCGTTCCAATCGTGAGGGCACCGTTGATGGTGAACTTCATGTTCCCCGTACCCGAAGCTTCCATCCCTGCCGTTGAAATTTGCTCAGAGAGGTCCGCAGCTGGGATCAGGAACCCGGCATTCGAGACATTATAGTTGGGAATGAAGACGATTTTTAGGAGGCCCTTCACACGCGAATCGCGGTTGACTTTTCGTGCAACGGCGTGGATAAGACGGATGATATTTTTAGCCGTTTCGTAGCTTGCCGCAGCTTTACCCGCAAAGATCACGGTTCGACTCTCGCGCAAGGTCTTTGGATTCTCGCAGATCTCCTGGTAGAGCATGATCGTATGGAGCACATTGAGGAGCTGGCGCTTGTATTCGTGAAAACGCTTGATCTGCATGTCGAAAATCGAATCGAAATCCACAACAGGAGTGTCAAAGTGAAAGTGCTCTTTCACAAATTCGATCGCCTCAAAAAGACGCTCTTTGTTTTTGCGCTTAATATCCAAAAATTCTTGCTGGACACCGGGATCACCAGCGAACTCCTTGAGTTTAGCAATCTCCTCAAAGTTCGTGATCCACCCATCCCCAATCTTTTTGGTAATGAGGGCAGAGAGATTTTGGTTGCAGTGGAGCAGCCAGCGACGCTGGGTGACCCCGTTAGTGACGTTGTAAAATCGGTCGGGGTACATCTCATAGAAGTCTTTGAAGACATCTTTTTTTAAGATCTCAGTATGGAGTGCTGCCACACCGTTGATGCTGTGTGAGCCGACAATCGAGAGGTGCGCCATACGCACATCCCCTTTTTCGATGATCGACATCCGTTGAACGCGCTCTTCATCCCCGGGATACTTCACACGGACTTCATTGCAAAACTCTTCGTTGAGACGTTCGATCACCTTCAGCTGACGAGGAAGCAGGTACCACATGAGCCCTTGATCCCACTTTTCTAACGCTTCGCTCAAGATCGTGTGGTTGGTGTAGCCTGTCACCGCACGGGTGATGTCGACCGCCGTCTTCCAAGGGATGTCGTGGTCGTGGATGAGAATGCGGGTCAGCTCTGCCAAAACAAGAGCGGGATGGGTATCGTTGATTTGGATCGCGACTTTGTCCGCAAAATTCCTAAAGTGGTTATGGCGAGAGAGGTAACTGCGGATGATATCTTGTAAGGAAGCAGAAACAAGAAGGAACTCTTGCTTCAAACGCGTTCTTTTTCCCGCTTCATGCCAGTCGCTCGGGTAAAGCACATCGGTGAGAGCGGTGTTCTCAGCCGCTTGATCCAAGCGGCCTGCGTTGTACTTTTGCAGTTGGAAATTTCTTGGCGACTCTTTCGTCGTCCAAAGACGGAGAGTTAATACAGAGAACTGGTCGGAGGTGTTGTAGCCCACTATCGGGAGATCGTAAGGGATCGCCCAGACCTCATCGTTATTCTCTAGGTGGTAGATGTCATCTCCATGGATATTCTGATCTTGGATCGCCTGTCCGCAGTACTGCACGCGGGTCTTACGGAAATCACGGCGGAACTCCCAAGGGTACTCTTTCAGAAGCCAGCAGTCGGGCGCTTCAATCTGTTCTCCATTCTGAAACTGCTGCTCAAAGATACCATACTGATAGCGCAGTCCATACGCCTTCACTGGGTAGTGGTGTGTAGAAAGGGAGTCTAAAAAGCAAGAAGCTAAGCGACCGAGGCCTCCATTTCCCAATCCAGGATCGGGTTCGTGGAAAAGGATCTTAAAGTAGCTGCGGTTCATCCGCTGCATCACGTGAAGGATGAGCTCCTGCGCTCCGATGTTCAGGAGGTTGTTGGCAAGCAAACGCCCCGGCAGGTACTCCATCGAAAGATAGTGGAGCGTCCGCAGATCGCTTTTGTGCATGGTCTGGTAGGTCGCCAGCCAGTTGATCATCACCTCTTCACGAAGAGCGTAAGTGAAAGCTCGGTAGAACTCCTCATCACTCGCTTGCTCGTTGACACGGCCCATCGTCGTGATGAGGTAGTGCTTGATCTTAGCGACCAGAACGTCGACTTGGTATCGCAGGTTGATATCCATCCTAATTCTTCATATACTCCAACTATCTATTAACGGCTAACAGTTTGAGTCTAAGATGGCTATAAAAATTTCCCGAGGACTGATGTTCCTCGTTCCGGCACTTTTTCTTTTTGTGATGTCCTATGTCACTGTGACTGCGTTTCTTAGAACCTCCAACCGCACTCCCATTCCCATCACCCAGTTAAGGAGTGAGCAGCCCTGAACGCCATCCTGTACGTCCTCCCCCTCTACTTTTTTGGCAACCTCCACTGCTTTGGCATGTGCGGTCCCCTCGTCATGACACTGGGGATGAGTCCCCACCGTCTCAACTACCTCCTCGGCCGCGCTCTTGCGTTTTCACTGATGGGTGGACTTGCAGGCGCATCGGGAGCTGTGATTTCCGCGTTCCTTCAAGAAGTGCACCTCAGTGCTGTTTTAAGTCTCCTTTTTGGAACGCTCATGATCGTTCTGAGCTTGAATAGTGTGGTCCCTGTTCTCACGACCCCTTCTCTAACTTTTGGAGTGGGAGTCCAAAAAAAAATCACCGAGTTACTCCTTCAAGAGAGCCCTGGCTCGATCTTTCTTTTTGGCCTTTTGACACCGCTTCTTCCCTGTGGACAGACGGTCATTGTCATGGCCGCTTCTGCCCTCACAGGATCGCTTTTCCTGGGGATGTTGAACGCTGCCCTCTTCGCCCTTCTCACGACACCCGCGCTTTTCATCGCGATGCACGCAAGAGAACTTCTCAGAGGGTTACAAAAGTGGGAGGGACTTTTCTTTGCGGGTTTTGCTTTGATTGCAGGAGTTTTAGCCCTTTTAAGAGGGCTCGCAGAGCTCGGGGTAATCCCTCACCTCGTTCTCAATCCACACTGGCACTTGGTTCTTTATTAAGAAAATTCTTCCGACGGAAGATTTTTTGCAGAGCGACACGGTCCGGATCCTCCTCTTCGAGGACGCTATCTTCTTCACTCGGAGAGCGCTCTTCCATCAACTTCTGTACCTCCTCCTCGCAGCTGAGCAGGTCGAGACAGTGGAAAAAGTCGATGGCATGCTGCATCACCTCGTAGAGCTCGCCTTCAGTTTCAATCAGCTGGAGGGTTCTCTTCATCTCCCTCACAAAAAGGGACTCCTCCCCATCTTGAACAAGGACGCTGAGAAGTTCGATATGGAAGAGACTATCGAGATCCTGCTTCCCTCGATCGACCATCTTTTCGACCATCTCTGTCCCCTCTTCGGGGTCGTTGACCATCAAAATCCGTGAGCGGAGAAGGTCAAACCACTTCTGTTCTCTGAAAAAGGGATAAAAGCCTTCGATCAACTCGGCTGCATAGACGGTGTTCTCTGAGTCCACCTGGTCAGCGATATAGTCATAGAGGAAACTCTCAATATCGTACGCAGAATAGGAGTCGATCATCGCAAAGAAAGCAATCGGATCGGCTCCCTCATCTTGATGGTCACGGAGCACCTCTAAGAAGTTGCCGATCGCTGTCTCCAGCGAAGTCATATCGATCAGGTCATTGAGATCATAACGACCAATCTCGTAGTCCAGATCATCCACAAAGATCGTGATCGTCTGCTTCTCTAGCACCAGCCGGCGCCACAGTTCAAACATGGAAAGATAGAGACGGTCTTCCACCTCCTCATCGACACCCATCTCCGTCGCAAAAGCAACAGCCATCTCCTCAGGAGAGTCGAGCTCTTCAGCAATGCGCTGAAAACCCATCTTATCGATCGTCACACCTGCATGACGCAGCTCATCAAACAACTGCTCCGTTGTCAGCCGGCGGTAATCCATTACCTGCCAAGGCTCAACATCCAAGTCAGGATGACTTTCATACAGCATCCGAAGCTGATGGTAATAGGCACGAGGTCTCATATACACAAGTATAGGAGAAAATGAATTCTTGTTCTATACGCTCCTCTTCAAAAAGGGTAAAAATACAATCGATAAAGATTCATCGACGGCTCTTAATACTCGTAAGTCTGCTACTCTCTCTTTTGATCGGCTCTTTGGTGAAGCTACAAAGAAAGTCTCTTCACCTAATCCTCTAGGACCTCAAACAGACTGTGGAATCCTTAGTATGCATGTGAGTGACGCCTGGATGTAGAGTCACTGACTCTTTGTTCAATTTTTCGAGCTATTTTGCATAGAAAGTCTTCCTGTTTTTGAGCGACCAAGACTCTTCGATGTCATTACCTTAAGAAACTAAGAAACAAACTTATTATTTTAAAAAATTAGAGTAATTTTTAAAATAAATATTACTTGAAAATTACTTAGTTCTACTATATGGTTATTTTTAATAAACACATTTTTTGGAGATCTAAATGCATGTTATACCCTTTAGCCAGTTGCCTCCCGGAATCGAGATACTAAACCAGAGAGAAATCATTGTTCCGTGCGAGAGCGGAGCTAGCAAAATACTCTATATCAAAGGCTGTCATCTTGGACGGAAAGTAAAATACTATGTGTTTCCTGAGCCAGGGGATAACGGGGGTAAAAGGCCTTTAGAAACCGACTCGCCTTTAAGCCTCTTTTCTATGTCCTCAACTGAAGCAGAGCTTGGCAAAAGGGGAAGAGACTGGTCCGTCACTGAAAGGCCTACGAAAAAAGCTCTTTATAGTGAAGAAGTCCTTGATGAAGTTCCTGAAGAGATGGGTCACGTGTATATCTCAGCGCACTCAGAGGCTACTCGGACGGAAACTGTCGGAGTGATCATACTCAAAAGCGAAAATGGCGAGAGAACAGTTCGTATTTGGGCTGATAAGTTCGACTATTTAACAATATTACCAGATGAATTGATGTTCCAAATAGTTGGTTGGACTCAATCATCTCCGAGATCACTCAGACAGGGTTTGTTAGCGAACGTGAGGCTAGTGTCAAGAAAATTGAACCGACTAGTGCAGGGTTATCTAGCAGGTATTTTTAATACAGAAGAAGTACCTCTCATGGAGACCCTCAAACGATTTGGCCACAAAAGACGTGATAGAAGAGCTATTCCCATCGCGGTCAAGAACAGATACGCACATGTTGTTTTAGCAATGGGTCCTCACCTTCGATTTGTCGACTTTGATGGTATCAAAATCAGTGCTAAATTCGCTAAGAAATTAGCATTGAACTGTCCTTCAATTGAACAGATCCGTTTAGTTCAAGACAACTTAACAAACTCCACTCTCGAAGCACTGTCAACGCTCCCTTCATTGAAGAGTCTTGATTTGGGTGGATGTGATATGAATCGTACTGTTTTTAGAATCCTAGGGAAGATGGCTACTCTTGAAAGGCTTGTTTTAGGAAACACAAGTCAAATGCCGGAAAAAGAATGGGTTCATTTGCAAAACATTAACGAGCTAATTATTACAGGAAGGAGTTGTAGCTTGGGTGTCTTCGTAAATAGTTTAAAAAATCTTAGGCAGCTGACTATTTGGAGAAGTACATTGCTCTCTTGGTTCACGGATCAAACAGGCATCAGCCCATCAGAGACAACTCTCCCAATATGCACTAATGCACTGTTAGCTGTTTTGGTGAATTCAGATACGTTTAGAGAAGGAACAAAAATAGAACAGGTGACCGTTGTTGAACAGACTTTCGATCATGAGTCAAATACTTCGATTCGCAGAAGTACCGTGATGGCACGTGATCCTGTTACAAAAGGCTTTGTCTTAAAGAACTTGGTGACCCCGACCAAAGGATGGGCTTCAAGAAAGGATCGATAGCGAATGGATACCCACTTCTATTCACTCGTTTAATGACAAGATCCTTTAAGACCTCAAACATACTGTGGAATCCTTAGTATGCATGTGAGTGACGCATGGATGAAGAGTCACTGACTCTTTGTTCAATTTTTCGAGCTATTTTGCATAGAAAGTCTTCCTGTTTTTGAGCGACCAAGACTCCTCAATTTCATTTACCAAGAAAGTTAAAAAATAAACTTATTATTTATAATAGAATAACTATTAATTGAAAGTTAATTCATTTTATTGTAATATGCATTTTTAATAGATTATATTTTAGAGGTTTAAAAATGAATGTAATACCCTTTAGCCAGTTGCCTCTCGGAATCGAGATACAAAGCGAGAGGGAAATCCTCTTTCCGTGTGAGAGCGGAACTAGCAAAATACTCTATATCAAAGGCTCTTATCTCGGACGGAAAGTAAAATACTATGTGTTTCCTAAGTCAGACGATACCGGGGGTATGAGACCTCTGCAATCCGCCCGGCCTATAAGCCACATGTCTCAAGCAGCGCTAGGTAAAAGAGGAAGAGAGGAGCCAGTTGATCTGGACACCGCAAGGCCTAGGAAAAGAGCTCTCCGTCATGGAGAAGTTCTAGACAAAGTTCCTGAAGAGATGGGTCACGTGTATATCTCAGCCCGCTCAGAGGCTACTCGGACAGAAACTGTCGGAGTGATCATACTCAAAAGTGAAAATGGCGAGAGAACAGTTCGTATTTGGGCTGATAAGTTCGACTATTTAAATAGATTACCAGAAGAATTGATTCTCAAAATATTGGGTTGGACTCAATCATCTCAGA
>CAZPBC010000061.1:0-10005 GCA_964584775.1 uncultured bacterium | reverse complement strand
CGATCGTATTGACCTTCTGATTCAAAAAGGGATAAATATTGTGAGAAAAAGTAAACGTCACCTTCCGAATATACTCTCGTTGCTTCATCGAGGAGCTCTGTCACTCTGGATAAATCCCTTTTTCTCTGTGCATTTTGAATCAGCAACGTGTACGTTTGTTTAGATAAAGTGTACCCCCGCGAGGAGAACTCTCGCAGGTCATACTCAACCTCAGAAGAGTCGCATCTCGCCAGAATTCCAATCATCAGATCTAGAACACATTCTGGCGGATCTGGGTGCTGCTGCACCATGCGGCGAAATAATTGATCTACCTCTTCTATAACCCCCTGCGTTTGAATAGATGAAACATGAGAAAGTAAAGAAAAGAGAGCAGCATACACAGAAAGTGGTGGTGAAGAAAATTGATCGGAAATTTCGAGCCCTCGACGCCATTTTTCTCTAGCCAAGAGAGGTTCTCTCGCAAGACCCTTGATACGTTGGGAAATGAGATCACCAGAACTCCTTGCCATTTTCCTCGGACGGGCGACTACAGCCTCTCTATAGGCTTTTACAGCTCCTTTACCTCTTACTGGATACATAAGAATATTATAACTTATTGACTCTTAATAAGAAAAGAAAAAATCTAGGTGAGTTTAAGAGGACTTTCAAGTAAAGAAATCATTTTATTTGAAGCGCTGGCGGCGAGTTCACCGTCAATGACGCGGTGGTCGAAGCTCCAGGAGAGATTCATCATGGGGCGGATGGCCATCTCATCAGCGTGGACAACGACCTCCTTCGAGATCTTCGCCACTCCCAGAATCGACACCTCGGGAGGGTTGATAATAGGGGTCGCCCACCGGCCCCCCAAAGGGCCAAAGTTGCTCACTGTGATCGTCGATCCTGTTAGCTCTTGACGGGTCAGCCTTTTCTCTTTGACCTGCTTCATCAATTGGTCATAGCTGCGGATCACGGCTTCGAGATTCATCTCTTGAACAGAGTGCAGTGTCGCAACCACTAACCCTTCGTCCGTTTTGGCAGCGATACCGATATGGTGGTCCTTATGGAGAATCAGTTCTCCTCTTTCAGCATCGATCGATGCGTTGAGCTCCGGAAATTCTTTGAGTGTCAAAGAGAGGGCGCGGAGGACGAAGGGCATGTAAGTCAGCCTAACACCCACACTTCTCGCCTCAGTTTGGATTCTCCCCTTTAACTGGATGAGTGCCGTGGCATCCAGACGGTCAAAATAGCTGAAGTGCGGAATGGTCTGTTTCGATAGGGTCATCTTCTCTGCCATCTGGTGGCGGATGCCAATAAGAGGACAAATCTCATCGTTTTCAGAAGGAACCTTTAAGTCTCTGACTTCAACGCGTCCCTCTTTGCCACTGCCTTTCACTTTCTGGATGTCGACACCGAGCTCTTTTGCAACACCGCGCGTTTTAGGGGTCGCCAGCACTTTTTTAGGAAGTGGCTCTCCTTCTAAAAAGATGTCGTAGAGGGGCTCATCTTTAATCGCCTTCTGTCCCGTTTCCACATACTGCTTTTGAAGAACTCCCGGATAGGGAGCAGGAAGCTCGACCGTCGCCTTGTCCGTCATCACTTGAACGACCGGCTCATCCTGCTGCAACGTCTCACCGACATTTTTCAGCCAGCGGATCACCTCTCCTTCCACCACTCCTTCTCCAATATCTGGAAGCGTCACTGTAAAGATTTGTTCCATCAGAACTCCTTGACCTTTCGTAACCCCTTGACTACCTGCGGAGCATCAGGAAGGTAGAGCTTTTCAAGGGTGTGAGGGAAGGGAGTGTCCAGACCTGTCACCCGCTCGACGGGGGCTTCCAAAGAGAGGAACGCCTCTTTCTGAATGAGAGCTGCGAGCTCCGCTCCAAAGCCTGCAGTCAGCGGGGCTTCGTGAGCGATCACGGCACGTCCCGTTTTCTTCACCGAACGGACGATCGTTTCCAGGTCGAGTGGAGAGAGAGTGCGGAGATTCAACACCTCGACCGAAAAGTCGACCTCTTTCGCTGCAAGCAGGTTTTGATGGTGCTGCGCTCCCCATCCAATCAATGTGACGTCTCGTCCTTCGATTGCCACTTCCGCTTGACCGAAAGGAATGGAAAACTCTTTCTCAGAAACCTCTTCTTTCATCGAACGGTAGATCCGCTTCGGCTCCAAAAAAAGCACAGGATCGTCAGACTCGATCGCGGTGGTGAGTAGCCCTTTCGCTTCAGAAGGTGTCGCAGGAACAACGACATGGATTCCTGGAGTGTGGAGAAACTGCGCTTCCGGAGATTGCGAGTGGTACAGCCCGCCGTGGATCCCTCCCCCGTAAGGAGTGCGGATGACAACGGGAGCCGTGTACTCACCTCCTGTGCGGTAACGCATCTTCGCCAGCTCATTCACGATCTGATCGTAAGCAGGAAAGATGTAATCCGCAAACTGGATCTCTGCAATCGGTTTGAATCCTTTCTGCGCGAGGCCTATCGCAAAACCTAAAATGCCCTGCTCCGAAAGCGGCGTATCGAAGCAGCGTGCCTCTCCAAAAGCCTCCTGCAGACCCTTCGTCACTCGAAACACCCCACCAAAAGCCCCCGCATCTTCGCCGAAGGTGAGCAGCTTGGGATGTTTTTCGAACTGCTGGTGCAACGTCTGATTGAGGGCTTGAATGAAGTTCATCTCTGCCATAGCTGCTGCTCCAATTTCTCAGGAATTTCAGCGTAGACATCTTCAATCAAGGATTCAGGAGCAGGCGGAGGGGCAGACTTTGCCGCTGCAATCGCGGCCGTCACTTCCGCTTCAATCTCTTCATCGAGCTCCTTCTCTTTTGCTTCATCCCAAAGACCTGCTTGGGTGAGGTAAAGGTAAAGACGCTGGATGGGATCTTTTTTCCGTGCCCCTGCGACCTCCTCCTCACTGCGGTAGGCGCTCGGATCGTCAGAGGTGGAGTGAGCACCGAGGCGGTAGGTCATCGCTTCGATCAAGACAGGCCCTCCTCCTTTTCGCATCGAATTTGCTGCTTCTTTCACGGCGACATACACCGCAAAGAGGTCGTTTCCATCGACCACTTTCGCTTCCATTCCATACCCTACCGCTTTTGGCGCGATGCCTTCTGAATGAAACTGGTGATCCGTCGTCGTCGAAATGGCGTAGCCGTTGTTGCGGCAAAAGAAAAGGCAGGGAACTTGGTAGACACTTGCAAAGTTCATCCCCGCGTGAAAATCCCCTTCAGAGGTGGCTCCCTCTCCAAACATCACACAGGCAAGCTGACCCTGGCCCTCCAGCTTCATCCCATACGCAGCACCCGCCGCGTGGGGGATTTTCGTTCCAATCGGTGAAGAAACAGTGACAATGTTGAGAGCGCGGCTTCCAAAATGGTTGGGCATCTGCCTCCCCTTCTTCGGATCGAGGCCGTTGCAGAACATCTGGTGGGCATACGCCTCAGCGGTAGCTCCTCTTGCAAAAAGTAGGCCCGCTTCGCGGTACTGAGGGTAGACCCAGTCCTCCTTGCTGAGGGCAAGGGCGACACCGACAGCGCAAGCCTCTTCTCCTAACGAACTCATCGAGAAGGAGATCTGACCTTGGCGCTGGAGGATGAGCATCCTCTCTTCGAAATGGCGGGTGAGCTTGCAGGAACGGTAGGCATGGAGGAGCGCCTCCTTCGAAAGAGGCACCTCTCCCTCTAGTTCTCCCTTCTCGTTCAGCAGCTTAAGCATAGAATAAAAAACCCCTCTTCCCCTACACTCTTCCATAGTCCATTCAAAGAAAGGAATCAAGGGATGTTCAAAGCTCAGAATAAGGTGCGGATGCACGACACAGACATGGCGGGAATCCTCTACTTTCCGAGGCAGTTCCGTTTCATCCACGACGCATGGGAAGACATGCTCGAAGCCGAAGGAATCTCTTTTGAAGAGATGGTCCATCACAAAAAATTTCTCTTTGTGGTTGTCCATGCCGAAGCCGACTACTTCCAGCCTCTTAAAGTAGGCGATGAGCTTGAGGTGCAGATCCAGGTCGTGCGTATCGGCAACACCTCCTTCACCATGGGGTATGAGATCTTCAAAAAGGGAGGCGATCTCGTGGGCACCGGCAAAACGGTGCACGTCTGCCTTGATAGCAAAAACCGCTCCAAAATTCCGATCCCCGACCTGTTAATGGGCATTCTGAAAAAGTACTACCATCAAAGCCGTCCTTAGTGACGAAGTCAGATGCAGCTTTTTGCGAAAACAAAATCCGGAGAGCTCCTACTCGCTAATCAAGCAGAACGTGGCACAGACTACCTCTGCACGGAGTGCGGTGAACGTCTCCGTGTGAGGCAGGGCCAAACGCCCCATTTTTTCCATCCCCACTCCCCACAAAAAAAGCATAAGAGCCTCCTCCACCAAGAACTGCAGTGGAAACTTTCACGAGAAAATCCCGAGCTCGAACTCGAACGCGCTTTTCCAGAAATTGGCCGCATCGCCGACCTCGCCTGGGAGAAGAAAAAAGAGGTCTACGAAGTGCAGTGTTCGAAAGTTTCAGATAAAGAACTGCTAGACCGTTATCACGACTATCAAAAGATGGGTTGGACGGTCATCTGGTGCCTTCACGTGAGCCACTGGAAGACAACGAGGCATTATCCCGTTCCCCACGTCCGGTTTATCGATCATCAAGGAAATCTCTTTGAGAAGAAAATCAAACCTTCGATTTGGAAAGACGTCTTACGCCTCTACAAGCGCCTCTTCCGTCGGGGTCTCCGGCACCTCTTCGGGTGACTCCTCCTCTACATTCGACAGCGCCGCGAGCTGTTTCGCACGGCGTAGCGCCTTCTGCAGAGTGGCCTTCGGAGCCTTCTCTTCAATGATAAAGAGATTCTCTTTTCCAATCTCATCAAGCGTTCCAGAATGGGAGAGCACCTCCCATGTCGGATAGGTCAACCCACAAAGAATCAGATGACGCCCCGTCTCTTTGAGGTATTGGTTGAGCTGCTGAAGCGCCAGGCACGCCGTCGCATCGATGTCACGCGCGTTTTTAAGGCGGAGGATCACCACTCGCAGATCTTCATCGTGGCGGGTGATCGACTTCAGAGAATTTTGGAAAAGATCTGCCGCTCCAAAGAAGAGCTCCCCTTGGACATTGATCACACGGATCTGCCCGACCCCATCATGCGAGGCGCGGTGGGTCCGGCCGATCGTTCCACTGTCGTCAAAAACGCACTCGACAAAGTAGGGAATCGCAGCCTTTCTTAAATAGAGAGTGATCGAGATCGTCACACCCGCATAAAACGCCACATCCAGTCCGACAAAGATACAGAAAAGAAACGTCATCAGCATCACCGTTGCATCTGCTCGCGTGGCCTTTAAGCAAAGCCGGAGGTGGTGCCAGTTGATGATACGGACGCTGGTGTAGATCAGAATAGCAGAGAGAGCAGCGAGCGGAATACGCTCCACAAAATACCCGAAGATCACCACAAGGATCGCAACCGAGAGCGCACTAAAGACACCACTAAAGTGGGTCCGTCCCCCCTCTCTCAAAAGCATATGGCTACGTGTGATACTTCCCGATGAGGGAAGGGCAAAGATAAAAGAGGAGACGAGGTTAGCAAGGCTCAGCCCAAAGAGCTCTTGGTCGATCGAGTGAGGCTGTCCGGTCGACGCCGTGATCGACTTCGCCACCAGCGTTGTCTCTAGCGAACTGAGGAGCGCGATCGCAAACGCAAAAGGAATGAGCTCGTTTAAAATCGACAGGTCGAGGTAGGGAAGGTGCAGGACAGGAAAGAAGTCGTTCAGGCTACCGCGGTCTCCCACCACAGAGATCCCTCCAAACCCTTCAAGCGGTCCAAAAAAGTTGTCTGTCGCAAAGTCTGAGCCGAGGAAGTTCACCGAAAGACCTGCAAAGACCACAACGAGTGCTGCAGCTGGAAGCTGGCGCTTACTTCTCGAAAGTAGGATCATCAGCAAGAGGCTAACGAGACCAATCCCGAGAGTCGGAAGGTGGGTCTCATCGATATGTTGAAAAAAGTAGCCAATCGACTGAAAGACCGTGACCGACTTGGCCGGTTGCGCCGTCCCGAAAAAAGGAAAAAGCTGACTGATCACCAGAGCAAAGGCGACCCCAGCAAGGTAGCCCACCACGACGGAGTGGCTCACAAACTGCGTGAGACGCCCCAACTTAAAGAATGAAGCCACCGCATGAAAAAATCCCACCAAAAAGGTCAGCTGCGCGAGCAGCGAAAGCGCCAAAGTCTCCCGTTCAGGTCCCGTTACGTCACGGTAGTTGTTGTACATCAAGGTAGAGATCGCAACGAGCGTCAAGATCGCTATCGCGTTGCTCGGCCCGATAATCATCTGACGGCATGAGCCGAAAAGAGAGGCTAGAATGGCTGAAAAGATCGCGGTATAGAGTCCTGTCGTCAAAGGTAAGCCCGCTAAGAGGGCATAGGCCATCGCCATCGGAAGCGTCACAAAAGCGACCGCAAAACCCGCCTTCATATCGGCAAAGAGGGACCTAAAACTATACGTTTTCAAATCCTGCTTTAACGAGGAGAAGGTGAGACCGTCCGTGAAGTAGTGAGAGGGAAAATACGCCATATTTTTCCTTATATATTACTTCTATCCAGGAGTTTATTTCAATTCGGAAATGAAATCTTTATTTTTATTTCTCATTTAGGCTAAGATACTTGCATGCAACTCCCCAAAATTGCCATTGTCGGTCGACCCAACGTGGGAAAGTCGGCCCTTTTTAATCGGATTGTCGGAAAGCGCGTCTCTATTGTCGACGACGCGGAAGGGATCACACGTGACCGCATTTACCACCGCGCGGACTTCTTCGGCACTCCCTTTGAAGTGATCGATACGGCAGGATTGCACAACAACTCAAAAGAGCCGTTTAAAGAGTTCGTCATGCGCCAAACAGAAGTGGCGATTCTCGAAGCGGACTCCCTTGTCATGGTCGTCGATGCGCTCGTCGGCCCAACCGACCTCGACCGGGACGTGGCCCGCCTCCTTCGCAAAAGCGACAAGCCTGTCACCCTTGCTGTCAATAAAATCGACAACAAGCAGCAAGAAGATGAGCTCTTATACCAATTTAAGCAGCTAGGGATTGACACTATGGTCCCTGTTTCAGCAGCACACAAACTCAACATCGCCGAACTGCTCGAAGATGCGCTGCGCGAACTTCCCAAAGACCGTTTTGAAGTCGAAGAGGAGAAGGGCATCCAAGTCTCCGTTGTCGGAAGAGCCAATGTCGGAAAGTCTTCCTTTATCAACCGCCTCCTCGGTGAAGAGCGTCTCGTCGTGAGCGACATTCCCGGAACCACCCGCGATGCCATCGACACCCTTGTCGAGTTTGAAGGAGAACGCCTCTCTTTTATCGATACCGCTGGAATCCGCCGCGTCCACGCGGAACACGAAGTGGTCGACAAGTTTGCCCGCATCCGCTCCTACGACTCGATCGAACGCGCCGATGTCTGCCTGCTCATGATCGACGCCACTGAAGGCCTCACCCACCAAGAGAAACGGATCATCAGCCAGATTGAAAAGTCGGGTAAAGGGATGATCGTTCTAGTGAACAAGTGGGACCTGATGAAAGATGTGCGGATGGAGCACTATAAAAAAGCGCTCTACCAAGAGGTCTCCTTCCTCGAGCACTTTCCCCTCCTCTTCCTCTCCGCAAAAACAGGGAAAAACCTAGAGAAGGTCTTCCCCCTCCTCCTCAAAGTCTACGAGAACTGCATGAGAGAGATCCCCACACCCCAACTGAACAAGTTTATCGAAAAATCGATGCAGCGCACCCACCCACCGATGATCCGCGGGAAGCGTCTCCGCATCTACTACATGACACAAATCAAAAAAGCACCACCCACCTTCGCGCTCTTCATCAACTACCCCGACCTCATCACCGGCGCCTACAAGCGCTACCTCCTCAACCAGTTCCGTAAAACCTACGACTTCGAAGGGGTCCCCACTCCCTTCATCCTCAAGCCCAAAAAGAAAGAGAACAAAAAAGAGTCTGGCTAGCCTCTTTCGATCCTTCGAAGCTTTTCCCATTGGATAGGCTGTCGATTAAAGGGATTTGTGCCACTGTCGATGTACTGCTTTTTGAAATGCTCGAAGTTATAAACCACTTTTTCATAGAGAACTGGTAGTTCATCCTCAGCATCTCCGTCTGGACCAAAATCCACAGCAGAGATGGGACACTCCCAACTCTCAGGTGTGTCATCGGTTTGAGGAATGTCTTCATACGACTGGACTGCTTCGCGGCGGAGGTGCTTCTTCCAGGGGTCCCAATCTTTTAAAAAGGCTTCCACCTTCTCATCCGTCACCTCTTTCACTATTTCATCCCCGACTGCCTCGAGTTTTTCATCACTCACATGTGCACATCTCCGAAAAATCATGTTTTGAGTCTCAATCGGAAGGTTGAGTTTTTCTTGGAGACCGATTTGGTAAGCAAGCATCACTTCAATTTCATCGACCCAGGTCAGTGTCGCAATATGTTCGTTGGCTTTGGCTCTGACGTGCTCTAACATCAAAATTCCCTTCGCCAACTCACGCAGCTCCACTTCATCACCTCGCTGGTCCGCTTGATAGATTTTCACTGCCAAATCAACTTCATCGAAAGAGTTGATGACACGGTCATCACACGACTCTAGCCCCCCTTCGATGACATTTAAGACGACGTCCTTGAGCCCCTCATCTTGTGATAGGACTTGGAAGAGATTGACCACTCGTTGCGCAAGGAGCTGACGCGTGCTTTCATTTTTGTACTCAGCGGTATTGGTAAGCCGCGCTAAGTAGGTACATACCGTCCGCACTTGATCAGGCTCAACCTGTAGATTCGGTTTTGCTGATCCTTCAGGAAGCAGTTTCATCCAGAAATCCAGTCCCTCATCCACAGTGTCAGCGATGGGCACCTCTAACTCTTCAGCTGGCATAGAAAAGAGAAACTGCATCCCTGGAGCCTCTGCCTCCCTTAACCGTTCAAGCACTGACTCTGAAAGACCCGTTCCAATTAGATGAACAGAACACGTCTCGCCCTCAATTGTTGGTCCGAGTGTTGTGATCCAGTTAGGCAACGAAGTCAGACTAGTACAACCGGTGAGATCCAGACTCCTCCCCAATTGGAGATTGTCTGGTAGGGCCGTTAAAGTTGTACAATAGCCGAGAATCAGATGCCCCCCCACTTGGAGGTTGTCTGGAAGGGTCGTTAGTCTTCCACAATCTGAGAGATCCAGGTTTCCCCCCACTTGGAGGTTGTCTGGAAGGGTCTCTAAATTTGTACACCCTCCGAGATCCAGGTTTCCCCCCACTTGGAGGTTGTCTGGAAGGGTCTCTAAACTTGTACACTCTCCGAGTTCCAGGTTTCCCCCCACTTGGAGGTTGTCTGGAAGGTTCCTCAAACTCGTATATAGGTAGATCTTCAGATCGCAATCCACTTGGAGATTGTCTGGAAGGGCCCTAAAACTCCTACAATCCATGAGTAAAAGACTCCCCTTCACGTGGAGTTTGTTTGGAAGGGCCGTTACTGAACCCCAGCTGAGTAAACTACCTTTCACTTCCAGATTTTTTAATAAAGATGGGTCGATATCTGAAAAAAGCTCAACGTCCCCGGAAACAATCACTCTTTGATCTCCAAAATCTTCCTTATTTTTTAGAGCTTCTTCAAACTGCTCAGGAGTGAGCTCCCTCACTTTGGACATTGGAGACACCTCTCCTTCACTCACTCTTCCAGCCGCTAATGAAGTAGCTGAGCTTGCCTCTTCTCCAGGCACATCAACAGAGAGTGCAGATTCGCCAGGCTTCACATCTCGGCCTTCTAGATCACCCTTTTTATCTACACTGAGATCATCATTGCTATCAGGATCAGGTACCCCTTGAACCCCTTCACTACGACCCAAAGGCATAAAATACCTCTCTTTTTTTGCTTTAGACCTACAAAGATCTAAGCAAGAGGCGTGCCAAAGAAGCGTATTTGTCATACGAGTGAAGCTGAGATTAGCTAGACTTCCTTGAAGGAGTATCGATCCTTCGAAGCTTTTCCCATTGGATAGGCAGT
>CAZPBC010000060.1:0-10028 GCA_964584775.1 uncultured bacterium | reverse complement strand
AGGCTAAAAAGTGGGCCTGCGAGCTGCAACCGGCGTCTCAGCGAAAAAATCATGAAAAACACCCCCAAAAAAGTCATCTGTTAGTTTCTGGATATTTTCTGAAAGCTTGTGAAAAGAGAAAAAATAGGGTAGAGCTTTTTTCTACTGTCAAAAAGCATGATCTGTTTTAGACTGCTGTTTTTGGAAGATAAACAGGGAGTGAAAGATGAAAGGTAAGGCAAAAGCCGTCGAATTTCAGAATGAAACCTACAACATTGAAGTGAAAGGGCGTCATGTCCTAGTCACAGATGCCATGAAAGCCTACGCTGTGGAGAAGGTCTCCAAGATCGACCGCTTCTCAGACCGGATCATTGATGTGGTCATCACCATGGATATCCAGAAAGATGAGCACCGTGTTCAGATCGACATCAAGGTCGATCATATCCGCATCCGCAGCCATGCGACGACAGGTGATATGTATGCCTCTGTCGATCTAGCCGTTTCCAAGCTCACGTCACAGCTCACCCGCTATAAGAAGCGCATTCAGGATCACCAAGCAAAGAGTGTCTCGATGGTCGATATGAATATCAACGTCATCCGTCCCTCCGAAGATGAGCTCAGTGCGATCAACGACGAAATTGAAGCAGCGAACCAAGATGCGATGATCGGCCAGTACCGCCACGAGGTGGTCTCGCGCAAGACGCGTCCGCTTAAAACCCTGACCACTGAAGAAGCGATGATGAGGATTGATCTCTCTGGGGACAACTTCCTGATCTACCGTTCTGAAGAGGACAACAAACTCAAAGTCATCTACCGCCGTAACGACGAGAACCTTGGAATCATTGAGCCAGAACTCTAAGGAACTCGAGAACGAGCATCTCTACTGCCCCGTGCGGCAGAAGAAGATCTTGGCTCGTCCTGAGGAAAAGGTGAGGGTGGACCTCTTGAAAAAGATGGTCCATGAACTCGCCTTTCCTTTGCACTTTTTAGCTGTCGAAAAGAAAGTCGAAGAGTTGGCTGTCAACGGCTCTAGTCCTCCGTCGGATCTCCGTGTCGATATCGCCGTCTCCGTGACCTCGCAGCAGAGGACCTTTCCCACTCCACTTTTGTTGATCGAGTGCAAAGCGGTTCCGCTGGATGAAGGCAGCTTTCGTCAAGTCGTCGGCTACAACTACTTTATCCGCGCGCCCTTTATTGCCGTTGCCAATGCCGATGAATTGATGCTAGGGTGGAGAGATCCTTCCGGTGAGTTGATGTCGATTCCATATCTTCCATCCTACGAAGAGTTAATAACCGTGATCTCCCCCAATATTTCCTGAGGGGCTTTTAATAAAGTAATAGCTGAGGATGTAAGGATTGTCGCTGGTGGCGGTCATCCAACCACCCTTGTCTCCCAAAAATTGCAGTAGCTCTTTGTCTTTGGGGAGTTGAATCGTCGTGCTTCCATGCGGTGCAAGGCGGAGGCTTCTTGTGAGTGTTTCGGAGTCCTCTTCGCGGTAGAAGGTCAGTGAGATATCCGCTTCTCTGTTGTAGTTCACATGCTGTGAGCTGTTGACGAGGGTGATCCAGGAGGTGAAGCCCTTTTGGTTGAGCAGCGGTGCCCATTTGAAAGTGAAGGGTTTTTGGTCGAGCTCAGGGATGAAGGGTTGGAGGTTGGTGCAGATGTTACTGCCCAGCTCGCCGGTCGCGGTGACGTCGAGTGCAATCTTCACACGGGAGGGGAGGCGTGTTCCCTTCTCTGTTCTTGCAATCATCCGGACTGCCCTCGCTCCTTTTGCCTCAATCAGGTGGGTACAGGGGCCTTTTTGGTGGGAGTCGTAGAGGTGTTCGAGCGTCTTGAGTAATTTTCCTTCTTGGTCATAGAGTTCCGCATCGATCGTAAACTGAGAAGGGGAGAAGATCGGGTAAAAGGTGACAGCGCTCCTTTGTTCTTTTTCATAGAGGGGGAGCATCAACGTGGCCGCGTGCCACTCAGGTTGGTTTTCTTGCCAGTAATTCTCCTCACCTTTGAGGGTGGAGCAGTCGTAGTAGCTGTGTGTGATGGAGAGTGCCTTTTTAGAGGCGTTACCTACGAGGAGCCGAGGGAACGCTCCGAGGGGAGGAAGGGTGAGACGCACGGCTCCTAACTCGTGGTTGAGGAAGGTGCCGACATCGAAATAGTCGGAGAGTTTCAACCAGTAGAGTTGATAGGGTTCGGCAACCCCTAGGGGAATCGAGAAGGTGGCCTCCTTTCCCATTGAGTTCACGAGGGTCGCTTCAATCTGCTGAAGGTCTCGCTGCTCTTTTCCATTGACCAGTGTGATGAAGGAGTGGATCCCCTCTTCCTCGATCACATTGAATCCGGACTCAGGCGGTGTCGAGCGCGTGTTCGCCGCTTCGTCGCCTTCGTCGTTGTAGGTCCTTTCGGTGGTATGAACCACGGTCGAGAAATCAGGACCGTAGTAGTTGATCGTCACGGCAGGGAAGGGGAAGACGAGGGGGGTTGAGGAGAAGAACTCGAGCTCGACAGTGCCTTGGAAGGGATGAGAGCGGTTGATTTCTTTCAGAAGATCCTGAACTTCAATGGAATAGGCTCTCACTTCGTCAATAGGAAACTCTTTTTTGTGCAGCTCTTCACCGAGTTGGTTCCTTAGGGTACAGCGAGCGTTAACCTCTCTGACTCCGCGCTTTAGGTGCCAGTAGTTCATAAAGAGCAGGCGCGTTTGGACCTGCTCAGTGCATTGAACGGGAAACAAACTAGAAGCGCGTGAAATAACCGCCTCTTTAGATTCACCCTTAATTGACTGTAGGTGAGATAGATAGCTTCTCATGCCACAAAATCGTTAAATTATTCTTATCATGTTAGAATAAGGGTAGAGAGGGTCCTAAAGCAAGAAGGTTTTATGAAAGAAAAACATCCGATAGAGCCGATGCTCGATGAGATTGCCGCTATCTTGAAATTCCTTGAGGACAACAAGGATAAGAAGATTGAAGGGGAGCCGACGGATGAAGAGTTGATCGCGATGGCCAACTTAGAGTTGCAGGTGATCGCTGCTAGCCAGGCTTACTTCATTGCGCTGGAGCGGGAGGGTCTGACCGACGAAGAAGTCGTGAAAATGATGCGCAACCGCGACAAAATGGGAGAAAAGGACCGTCACGTCTTTGATCGGCTGACAAAGATGGGACGTGAGGTCCATGCGATCCACCGCGCCATCGAACGGGCGGTGATGAAGACAAGACAGCAGCAGTCGAAGACAGGGCGCACTTACAAACGGAAAAAGAAGCGTGTCAATCAAAGTTTAGGTATCGGATTTCGCAAAGGGTGGAAGCGACTCTAGTGGATCAGACCTTTCAGAAAAATCTAAAGCTCCTTCAGAAGAAAAATCCCCCTCTATTCCAAAAAATTTCCCATCTCAAACCTAGAGCCTGGAAACGTGAAGCGGGCCGCCTCGTTCATATTGAGTCTGGACGCTCTTTTCATGATCCAGACGATCCACTTTTTGAAGCAGAGTCTCTTTTTGAAAACAGGGGAGAAGACTCCTTTCCTTTCCTCGCTCTTTTTGGAATCGGTTTGGGCCATTTTTACAGCGCCTCAAAGGAGTGGTTAAAAGAGAAGGAAGAAAGACACCTCTTTGTGTATGAAGATGACCTAGAAGTGATCTATCATTTTCTACACACGGACGTTGCTGGAGAAATGTTGCAAGATCCTCAGGTCTTTGTCGATCAAATCTCTTTTGTGACGATAGAACAAGAAAAGATCTTTCTGCATCTTTTAGCGTCGTCCGAAGATCTACAAAAAGTGCCGCATCTCGATCTCGTTGTCTATCCGGAGAAGCTCCGTTCTTCCCCAGACAAGTGCTATAAGTTTCAATCGACTCTGAAAATGGGATGGGAAACCCTTCTCCTTCGATTGGAGTTATTTCATGCATATAATTTCACCAACAATGTTGAAAATCTTCTCAGGATGAATGAGTGCTACTCTTTAAGGAAGTTGAAGGATTCCATGGCGGGGATTCCAGTGATTATCTGTGGAGCCGGTCCCTCTCTACTTGAATCGATCGATCAGCTGAAAGCAGTTCAAGATCGGGCGCTCATCGTAGCTGGAAGCACAGCGATCAATATTTTAAATCAGCACTCTATCCAACCCCATCTTTGTATTGCAGCAGATCCCACGCTGAACCATTTTGGAAAAGTGGCTTACCAGACAAGCTTTGAGGGATTCTACTGCGTTACCAGTCGCGTCTATCCGGATGCAACAGCACTGATTCCTGGAACAAAGCTCCACATTCCTCTACAGCTGAGTCGGGAAGAGTGTTGGATCAATGAGCTGCTGGGTTTAACGGGGATCAACATCGAAGAGGGGAGAGCGGTTGAGACGGGTAACTCGGTCACGACTTTTTCAACATACCTCGCCAAGTTTTTGGGTTGTTCTGAAGCTTTAATCGTCGGAGCGGATTTTTCCTATGATGAAGAGATGAAGAGGTATCCCGTGAAGCAGTTGATGCATCCCCTGATTGAAGAAATGAAGGGGGCGAGAGCGCCACCTCACTTAAAGATTGAGATGGCCCAAAGGACGGATGTCGAAAGCCCCTTTACCGTGACGTCGGCTTTTTTAAACGAAATGGAAGTCATTCAATCTTTTCTGAAGAGAAATCCCGATTTTCGTCTCTATCACGCAAGAGAAAAAACGGCTCGGCTGGCTCAGTTAAAGCAGATGGACTTGATCGATTTTGTCGAAAAGTTTGAGCCAAGAGAGGAAAAACTCGATCTTTACCTTCGCTCAAGAGTGCAGGAAGAGGAGTGCAATAAGATCACCAAAGAAGAGACACTCCGTGCAGTCCAAGAGATGAGAGATTCTTTAGAGAGAGTGATCGATCGAGTGAATCAGCTTGAGAGTTTGATTGGAGAGGAGAGCCTTCTATCGGAGACGGAATATGGTCGGATCTCGGAAAAGTTGGAAAGGGAGCCTTCTTTCCTGCACCTTTTTTCAGACACCGTCTATTTTTTGAAAAAGAGGATCCGGTTTCGAACTCTTCTTCATGGCAAAGAGAGAGAGGTTAAAGAAGAAAGAAAAGAGATCCTTTATTGGGTAAAGAAGCTCGCGAAAGCTCACCTTCGTGTGATCGAAGACTGTGCAATCAAGGAAAAGAACCTGCAGCCCCTATTTGTGACAGCGCCGAATGGGCAGGAGTCTTACCCCTCTCATGCAGTCTATCACCGCACCGAAGAGACTCAGCAAGGAACCACGCACTCCTATTTCTATGAGGGAGGGCAGCTCAGGACACGCTTCAGTGAGGTGGAGGGCGCACTCGATGGAGACCTCCATCAATTCTATCCTGATGGATCCCCTCTTCGCACGCTCTCTTTCTCAGAAGGAAAGCATGTGGGCCAGGAAAGCTGGTGGGACGCAGAGGGAAATCAAAACTTCTTTGCCCACCTGGTAGAGGGGAAGCTCGAAGGAGCCGCTTGGTACAACCGTTTTGATGGGAAGAAGGGGTGTCGAGGCCTGTTCCATCAAGGCCAAAAAGAAGAGTGGGAAGAGTTCTACGATGCATAAACGCGTGGTAAAAAGAGATCAGCAAGAGAGGTGGAACCAGGTGGCTGGGTGGAGTGTCGATGACACTGGTCAGAACTTGAGAAGTCTGAAGGGTGAACTCTACCACTCCGAGATGGGCGCGCGCAATGAAGCCAAGGCGCTTTGGGAGGGAGTTGGTCCTGAACCGATTTTGATTCTCTTTGGAAGTGGATTAGGTGAGGTGATTCTTCAGGGTAAAGAGTGGCTGGAAGAGCATCCCTCGAAGCGTTTGGTGATTTTAGAACCTGAAGAGGGAGCGATCCAGCAGGTCATTGAGCAAGAAGGGTTGGATCACGATCAAGTTCTCTTCCTTTCTTACGGCGAGAGCGATGTCTCCTTTCTCTATTATCTCCTTGTTGGTCTTGGAGTGGCGCCGTGGCAGTTTCGCTATCTGCCTTCCTTTGAAAACGATCCACGCTTATTGACATTGATGAAAGACTTGCAGACTGCAGAGGGACTCTTTCGAAAAGAGGCTGAGAATTTTGAGCCAGGGCCACGCATCCACAACTGCTACATGAATCTTTCTAACCTCCTTCGCGCTCTCGATGGGGATGAGTTGAAAGAGCGGTTTTCAGGAACGCCCGCTGTGATTGTGGGAGCAGGGGCCTCTGTTTTAGAGTCGAAAGAACAACTCAAAAAACTCGAGGATCGAGCTCTCGTGATCGGCGTGGGAACAGGGTTGAATGTCTTGGGTGAGCTGGGGGTTCGCCCTCATCTGGCGGTCGGTTGCGATCCCTACTTTCGTCATTATGCCACGGCTGCAGCCCAGCAGATGTACGAAGTGCCCTATGTGATCAACACGCGCATTGACCAAAGGGTCCCTCACCTTGCCCCCCAGCTGCTCGTCCATATGAAAACGGAGGATAAAGGGTTTGGGACGTTGCTCTCTGACGAGAGTCGACCCCTTCCTTGGAAAGGAAACAGTGTCACGACCTTTGCTTTGCAGCTGGCGCTCCATATGGGCTGCGGGCCGATTTATCTTGTCGGAACCGACTTTTCCTACGAAAAAGAGAAGCCCTATCCGTTTAAAAATTTGCACCACCCCTACTTTTCAAAAGATCCACGCTGTAAAGAGGTCTCCTCACGTGAAATTCCTTTGGATGGAGGAGGGAGATGGACCACTCCACAGTTTTTAGAAGAGATGCGCTGGATCTCGACGATGGCTGAGACGAGCCGATCGAAAATCAAAATCGTAAGCAATGAGGCTCCTGATATTCCTGGTACAGAAAAAGCAACGCTGGATGAATTAGACGATGCACTGGTTGAAAAAAACTTGAGAGGAAGAGTCCTAGCTGAGGTCGTTCAGCTTCCGCCGAGCTGTCCCTCCAGGCGTCTTTTTGAAGAAAAGCTCGATCAGGTGGTGGTGAGCCTTGAAAAAGTCCTTCTCCTCACGAAACAAGGAGGTCAGATCCTTGAAGAGTGTTCAGTCGCTCCAGAGAAGCGCTGCGATTTCTTAGAGGTGGAATTTGAACGGCTCTCTTTGAAGATCCAAGAAGAGTTCTTCTTTAAACAGCTGCTTTCGGATGCCTACATCACTTTCCAACTATTTCTTAAAGCGCGTCGAGACTTCTGGGGAATGCAACCTTTAGAGGAGAAGAGGGCGTTTCTCAACTTCATTCGAGAGTGCGGGGTGTGCCACTTAGAGGGTCTAAAAAAACTTGCAGAGGTTCTCGCGAATCAGAAGGAAGAAGAGATCGATATCGAGCTCTACAACGAGTGGGTACAAAAGGCCAAAGAAGCATCGGAAGGCCTTCAAAAAGAGCTAGTGTATGGAAAGAACGGGGAGTGCCTTTCTTTTGTGCACTATGAGGGAAATGTGAAAGAGGGAATTCAAGTCGACTACTTCGGTACCGGAAGCTTTGCAAAAGTCAGCCACTACAAAGCGGGTCAACTCGAGGGCCCCCTTCTTCTCTTTTCAAAGGGACACCGTCTTCTAGCAAAAATGCATTTTCAGGAAGGGAAGCTCGATGGTAAGGTAGAGCTCTATTACCCAAATGGAAAGTTGATGAGAGAGTTGTATTACAAACAGGGTGCTCAAGATGGAGTGGAGCAGTTCTTTTTAGAGAACGGCCAGCGTCTCTTTAAATTGGAGTGGAAAAGTGATCGGACTTGATTTATTTGCGAAAGTCTCTCCAAAAGCAGCGATCAAACTGCAAGAGGTAGAAGCGGAGGCGCCTTCACATCTTGACTGGACTCCGGATCCTACAGGCTTCAAAAACTGCGAAATTCTTTATCTCTACGGTGTCGACCATGGCCATGTCGCAGAGAAGCTCCTTCCCTGGCTCTCAGAAAATCCTGACCGACAACTCGTCTACCTTGATGAGAATCTCCATCATATCCGTTCCTTTCTCGAGCAGCCGGTAGCAGAGAAATTGTTACAACATCCTCAAGTGTCGCTCTATCCCTTTGAAGAACTCAGTCCAGAGGATCCCCTTTTTGCTTACCTAGCTTGGAGTTTTGTCGGGAAACAGATGACAGTGCTTTGTCACCCCTCTAAACAAGATCCTCAAGTTTTTGAAGAGCTCCAGTCCCTCATGACGTTTGAGTCTGCTCAGAAGAATGAGATTCTAGATGAGTACATGAAGTTTGGAATCGTCTTCTACCGAAACTACTACAAGAATCTCAAGTTGCTCCCCAAGTCTCTGGATGCCTCACAATTTTTTGGACAGTTTCAAGGGGTTCCAGCGATCATCTGCGGTGCGGGTCCCTCACTACAGCAGAATCTCTCTTTACTAGGCGACCTGAAGTCGAAGGCCCTTTTCTTCGGCGGCGGCTCTGCTCTGAACGCCCTTTGTAACGGGGGAGTGACTCCCCATTTTGGAGTGGGTGTCGACCCGAACCCGACGCAGTACTACCGGATGATGGGCCACACGGCGCGTTCGATTCCTTTCTTCTACCGGATGCGCATGCACGCTCAAGCTTTTGAGAGTTTGGAGGGACCGACTCTTTTGGTTGGAGGTGCAGGGGGCTATGATATAGCTGAGTATGTGGAGGAAGAGTTGGGAATCGCTCCGAATGAGGTGGAAGAGGGACACAACGTCGTCAACCTCTCCACCAGCCTTGCTTACCACCTGGGCTGTAATCCGATCATCTTCGTCGGGATGGATCTCGGTTTTACCGATCTGAAAGCGTATGCAGAAGGGGTGGTTGAGGATCCCACAGTTTCGGAAAAAGAGATCACGGAGACGGGCCGCTTTGAAACGAGTGCCATTCTGCGTCAGGATATTTTTGGAAAGCCGCTCCATACCCAATGGAAGTGGATTGCTGAGTCGGAGTGGACAAGTCAATTTGCTGACGAGCATCCAGAAGTGCGTCTTTTGAACGCAACGGAAGGGGGTCTCGGCTTTGAAGGAGTGGAGAACCTGCCTCTTCAACAAGTGGCAGAGGAGATTCTCAAAGAGGAGCATGCGATCGATCCTAAGATTGCATCCCTTCTCAATAAGGCTGCTTTTGAAGATCTCACAGATGAGAAGGTAGGTGATCTTTTTGAATGCCTCCACGAAAGCCTAACCCGTGCAAAAGCCAGCCTTCAAGAGATGCAAAAAGAGAATGAGCACATCATCGAGCGGGTGAAAGCAGGGGATCCTCCTCCGCAACTGCAGAGCGGTGCTTTTGTCCTTGCCGAGTCGGACCTCTCTGAAGAGCCGATCTACTCAGCGATCCTCGATACATTCAATATTATCTATACGATGAAACAGTCGCGTACCCTCGAAGAGCTCAAACTCCTTGAGGACCCTATCGAGCGCGACCTACGCTTTTTAGAGGTCCGTGGTGAAAAGCTCCTCTTCCTTGAGCGAGCTGTAGAAGCCAATCTCCTTCTCCTGCAAGGGGAGTGAGTTTCAGCTTACTCGATTCTTTCTCTACGGATGATGGCGAGATCGACTTCACTGATGGGTTTCCCGCTTTCCTGACGCTTTTCAATCCAACGGATTAAATTTGGTGGTGGGTTTTCATACGCGTCTAAGGTGGGAGTCCTTACCACACCTAAGTGTCTTAGAAGACGATGAGAGGTGGCGGGTGCGATGAGTGCGAAGTGAGCCGCTGAGGCTAAAAGGGTAGCTCTTTTAGCAAAGTCTGCCGATTTGGCGAGGTCACTCTTCGTTGTTCGCTCTTCGCTTGGGGTTGTGAGAAGGCGGAGGCCGCACACTGCAGACTTTCCGATCGCTCCTGCGGAACAAGTCAATGCGCCTAACGCATAGGAAACTGCCATGGGAAGCGCAATGAAGCGCTTTCCCAAAAAGTGTCCTGCCTTTTGAGCGAGGTTTTCTTGTCTAAACCCTCTTTTAACCATGTCGCGATGGATCAGATGGTTTTCGATCGTTGTCCAAGGCATAAAAGCGGCTTTAAGAGGATTTGTTAGATTATTCATTTCTATCTCCACCTGTTAATATACCTAAAATTATCAAGTAAAAATATTAATTTATAATAAAGATTGTTTTAATTTTTGATCTAATCAAAATTAGAGGCTAAACCACCCCAAACTCTTTGAGTTTGT
>CAZPBC010000059.1:0-10107 GCA_964584775.1 uncultured bacterium | reverse complement strand
TTTTATTGGCATGACTACTTTTTTGAAAAAAAACAATAGTGAGGTAAATGATGGCTGTCGTTTTTGAAAATTCTTTTTACAAACAAGCATACCAACTTACTCGATCTTTCGACCAAAATAGGTTCAAACAACAGCCACAATTCAGTTATGAAGGTCCTTCCTATGATGAATATTCGAGGGTGTATGAAGACTCGTTTTGGGAGCAACATAAATTCCGGGCGATTCCTGCGGCTCTATGGTCGGGGATCGTCAAAGTCATCTACGATTTATCTCAGGCCTTGCTCCTGGGTTTCCCGAGTATGATTGGGAATAGAGGGCTCTACTTCAAAGCGCAGCTTTTTAGTGCAGTTCGTGATATCGAAGAAGCTTTTGGCCATCTGCTTTCCCTGTTCGATGGTAGGCTAGGTCTTTTTTATATTCAACGAGCTGAGTTCCATAAGTCTTGCTATAGTTGCTTTTACGACCAGGGTGATGAGGAAGTAGCGCCTCAACCACCTACGGAACTCCACTCGCATTTTAGACTCCCTCGGAATCCTGAAGAACTCGAAGTTTTCAGGCGGGAATTATCAGAAAGATCTGACAGAGAGATAAGCCGAATGCAAAATGAGTCAGCCAGGGAGTACGAACTGCACTTTAGAAAGCAGCTTGAGTCTACTGTTGATAGCCTAAGAAAGGTGCAGCAAAGTGGGCAGGAAAATGCAGATATGAAAAAGAGACTAATCAAAATGTGGCACTCTAGTTTTTCAAGTTCTTATAGGTGGTGTCAGAGTAAAGGTTGGTTGTCTAAAGAAAAAGCTCTTGAGATCATGGGTCCTTACCTTGAGGAGTTTCCTGAGTTTAGGAATTTGTTGAAGGAATAAAGTTTTGATGGTGATCAGGAGGGTAAACAGAACTTTAATCAGCTTAGGCTCCTAACAAACCACCCTCTTGCTTTCAACGGCATTTTTAAATGTTCGTCCGAGATAGACAGCTGCGATAAACCAACACACTAATACTGGAAATCCTAGAGCCCCACTTAACATTAAGTAGTATGATCTGCCTAAAGAAGTCCCAAAAGCAGATTGTAATGGTGTCATTAGCATATTAAAAATCGATCCCGCTTCCTTAGAAGCACGGGAGCCAAAAGTCTCAATCCAGGCCTGGGCTTTGAAACGTACATCAGGGGTGGTAGGGATATAGAGCTGTTTTAGGGCTGGTCCATTCAGCGCGTAATTTACAGCCTTTGAACCCACCATCAGAATGAAAAGGAACGTTAGACTGTCGAGCGTTAAAAATCCAAATAGAGCTAATCCTACAATAAGGGGCATGGCAGCCAGTGCAACACCGACACCTAAAAACCTAGTGATATTGCTAATTCCTAGTAGTAAACACAGCAGTGAAACAATATTGACGCTTGATCCATATAAGCTCAGGTAGTTGCTCAAAGCAACTCCTGTATACTGATTTCCTGCAGCAATTTTGAAATTAAAGTCGAAGATGGTCACGATGACCTCGTAGAAGAAATTGGCAGCAAAAATTCCAATCAAATAGCGATGCTTAAGCATCAACTTCAAACCTTCTAAAAAGCCTGGTTCCTGTTCTTTTTCAACATCTTCTTCATTTTTTCCATGAAAAGAGGCTAGGAGTTCTTTTGGTGTTGACTTTAGGAAGTAGCGAACTAAAGGAATAATGGTTAGGATTAAAAAACCCAAGCAGACCATCGAAAGAGCGTCAGTATGAAATCCAAGTCTATGGGGGAGGCCGCCTATCGTGTAAGGGGAGACAATCCCACCGATTTGTCCAAGAGCAACGACTAGCGGAAACCCTCGCTTAGCCGAAGTAGGTTCTGTAGTATCTGCAGCAAATGCCCAAAACAGTGCGACGACAAGTGAACCAAAGCTTTCTACAAAGAAGTACCAGGAGTATCCTAAGGCTTTTGTTGCTACATAAGGGCCAATTGAGCGGGCAGCAATCTCTGTAGCTGGTGCTTGGGCAAATGTCATGAGGAAAGCAAAACATAAAACTGTGAGTCCATAGAAAGCAGGAAGAATCACTAACATTTTTTCTCGTGAAGTGCGTTCTAAAAGCTTCGTATAAAACATCACAAGAGGCAATAAGGCTAATACTGAAACAGTTTTTGCGTAGGGAAGGTGAAGTTTGTCAACCAGCTGAATAAAAACAGCATCCTTTAGAGGGCGCAACGTCCAATAGATTCCTATAATCAGCGCGAAAATAAGCCCCATTCGAAGAAATTTTTTAAATTCTTCTTTCTCAAAGTCTCCAAAATTAAAGCGACAAATCCACTGAAAAAACTGCAATATCTTATTTCCTAAATTCATAAATCACCTCATTGCATACAGAAGTAACGATAATCAATTGATTTATTTTTGTAATGCCGATATATTCGAATATATAAATCGATAATATCGATTTTAAAAAAGGTGCTAAAAATGAAAGAGAAGTTAAAAGGTCTATCAACATCTTCATTACGGAATTTACGGATTGCAGATTTAGAGCTTTTTATCTCTGCCGCGCATCTAAAAAATTTGGGGAAAGCTGCCGCAATGCACCACTTGAGTCAAAGTGCTGCAAGCTCAGCGATTCTGCGAGTAGAACACGCATTTGCAAGGCCTCTCTGCACTCACGAAAAACGCCAGTTTAGGCTAACTCAAGAGGGACAACTCCTTTTACCTCGCGCAGAAAATTGGGTGAAACAATTGAGAGATACGGTGGCAACCCAGGATCCACTGCCTATTAGAATCGCCACAACCCACGCAATTGCGCGCGTTGCAATTCCGCAAATTTTGACAGCAGAGAAAATCGAGTTAAAACTCATGAGACCAGATAGTGCCTATGGCGCTGCAGTAAGAGATGAAGCTGACATCGCTCTCGTTCTAGACAATGCAGTATGGGAAGGGGTGATTGCTACTGAAGTAGGCAAAGGAGGATTTCAACTCTATTCTGCAAAAAAAGACCCTCCTGAAACTTCTGTGTTATTGCCCGAAGATCAAATTGAGGTCCTGACTTTGCAACAGAAGTGGCAGCAAATATATGATCGACCTCTATTGGTTAAAGCTCGCTTACCTAGCTGGTCTCTGATTGCAGATATCTGTTCAACATCAAATGAGGTGGGTTTTTTGCCCGACTTTCTGGCTGTTCAGTCTAAACTGCATCCGGTCTCATGGCAACCAACGCCATCCCGTTATCGGATACTCGCGCTTTATCGCAATCATGAGGGAGTTTTTCAAGAGCGACTCAATCACTTGGTATCAAAATGGAAAGCGTTGTTTTCCAGGGCCTAGTCTATGGAAAGAACAAAGCTTAGATGTTGATCAAGAGTGGGGCAAGCAGGACTTGAACCTGCGACCGACGGATTATGAGTCCGTTGCTCTAACCACTGAGCTATTGCCCCTCGATCTGAGGTGATTAGGATAGCGATTTCAGTGGGCCTCTGGCAAGGAAATTCTTTTGCCAATAAAGTGATAACTCGATATATGATAGGGTCTGATCACAACTGTGGGGAATACGGATGAAACTCAAGACTTGGATTGCCTTAATACTCTTACCATTATCCTGTTATGCCGGAGAAACTTGGGTAAAAAATGAGCGTTGTGAAGAACTTCTCAACGAAGTGAACCCAGAGACTCACTGGGACTGCGATAATCAGTGTACCTGCTGTGACCATATCGTCGGCTGCTGTGTGCGAGCTCTTCCGGGCGGACCGCCACTCATGCCTCCTTTCTTGGCAGATCCTCGAAAAGTAGGAATGTCTGCTGGCTGGCGTTTTCGGGACCATGCCATCGATCCCCACAATACCGGGCCTGTCTCTTTCGGAGACTATGCGGGCCTCGTCCGTTTTTGTAATGTCATGGGCTGTGGAGGAGCCCTCGATATTGGGATTGAAGGTGCCGTATGGGCTGTCTTCCGTCACTGTGCTGAGACCTCTCCAATGGTCAATGCCGACTACTATGTGGCGATTCCTGTGACCTATGCTATCAACTGTTGGGCCTTCCGATTCCGCTTATTCCATATCTCTTCTCACCTCGGTGATGAGTTTTTGATCATGAACCCTGGTTTTGACCGGCGCAACCCGAGTTCCGAGTATGTGGATCTCTTTGCACAGTACCGTCCCAACTGTGACTTCCGTGTGTACGGGGGGATTGGCTGGATTGCAAGGAATGATCCCACTTATGAATTCCACCGCTTTTACTCAGAATATGGTGCTGAATACTATCTTCCTTTCTTCAGGTGGTGTATTCCGAACAGCCGCGTGCTGGGACGCGTCTTCACGGCGGCTCACTTCCGCTCAAGAGAGGATAACCACTTCAAATTTGATGGAACATTTACTGTAGGGTATGAATGGGCGCGTTGCTTCTGTGATTACAAGCGTATCCGCCTCTACTTCGAGTACCATAACGGCTTCTCGCTCGAAGGGCAGTTTAACCGTTTACCCACAGATTATACAGCCCTCATTGCCTACTATGGCTATTGATGACGACGAGCTAATTCAAGAGAGTTATTCTACAAATCCCCGTCCATTTTGGGTTTGGACGGGGATTCTTCTTTGTCTTTTTGCTGCCCTTTTTGGCCTTCAATGGTCAGTCAACGCTTACCTGAACTACAAACAAGGAAAGAACCCCTTCACACGGGTCACGAACCGTGAGTTTTCTGTTTTTCTTTGGGAAAATAGTGGCTACATGCGGATCCATCAGAAGGGGAGGACAGGATACCTCCCTGCCTTTCAACTCTTCAACCAGCCCATGATGGAGCCTGAGCTCGCTGAAAAGCTCGTCCAAGCACCACCTGAGGTCCTCTACCACTATCACACCTGGAACCGCCTTTTGGGAAAGACCTATATCCCTCGAAAAATTCCTCCTGGAACGTTTTTACAATTTCTAGAGAGTGTTCAGGAGTGGAGACCGCTCTATTGGGCTCAGGCACCTGAAGCGTATGTTCAACTCCTAAAAGATCCCAACCTACTCTTTGAGTATCCGGATTTGAGCGTGCTTTCTATGGAGCAGCTGCCGCTCCCAGTGAGGAAGGCGTTTGTGGGGTGGGTCAATTTTATGGAGGAGGGAGAGGCCATCAACCGTGTGATCCTAAATACGGTTCGGATTCGCGAATTCTTAGACTCGTTTCCTCACTACAATCGCCCCTTTTGGAAGAATTTGGCCGGAGCTGATTACCTCCTCGATCTAGAGTCTGAAGAGCTCCTTCCACCAGACCAAGCACCCGCTTTCTTTCGCCAAGCTTTTTTCAACTTCATGGTCACATTCCATGAGGGGTGATCTTTCTAGTGCTGGTGAACTATCAACCTACGCTACCTTGAGGGTTCAGTGTTAACCAAAGTGGAAGAATTCCCTTTAGAACGGCTGGAACGGCAGGAGGTGCGTCCTGTTGTTGCTAGGATTCAAGCCCTCAGTAGGACCCCCCTTGAAACTCGCACAGAGATTGTCAAAGAGGCCACTCAACTCTTCCAAACTATCCCTTATGAAGCGAGAACACGCATGGCATATGCAGCGCTGATAGAGCTTGAGGTGAAAGTGTTGGCCTATGGATTTTATTCACGCATAACAGATCTAATGAAACAGATGCAAACAGGAGGAATACACCCTTCGACGGTCATTTATAACCGAGTTTTAAGAGCTGCTATCCACACGGGTGATCCGGATGAGATGCTTCGGCAGAAAAAAAAGATGGGCGTACTCAAGTTTCGACTCAGTCGAGGAAACTATCTTTGGCTGATTCATGTCATGAGACGACTTAAAAAGGAGGGTTTGGAGAGACGCCTTTATAAAGAAATGTGCCTCATCTACGGGCGGTTGAATCATCGGGTCTGGAGAAAAGAGATGATACGGATTGAAAGAGAGGAGGCGCTTTCAAGAAAAAAAGTTTTAGTGGAGGAGCAGAAAAAAAAATTCCGCGATGGGGGTCAGGTTGGTGCTCTCAAGCTAGCAGTGATTGAGGGAAGGTATGAGGATTTGATCCGTCTAATAGGAGGAGGGCCTATGGATAGAGAGCTCTACCCCTTGGTGATCTTTGCTGCAAAAGCAGCTGAAGACTACCCCCATGTCATCCGTCTCTATGAAGAAATGGATGAGAAGAAAATTAAAACAGAGGGGGTGGTCTCTCCTGTCATTGATGCCTTCGTCGCGCTAGAGAAATTGGATGAGGCTGGTGTTCTCTTTCGAAAATATTTTATTGCTCGATGGTTAAAAGGGAGTTTAGATTGCCACGGGCTGAGCTATGGGGTCGCTGCCATACAACTCACTCTCCATCTCCGCGAAAGGTCTCCTGATCGGTGTGTTGTCATCACAGGAAAAGGACTCCATTCAGAGCGATTGGGCGTGATGAGGGAAAAGATCGCGCAGCATGTATCTAAGCATCATCCCGAATATCGTGTCATACGCAATAGAAAGAACGCTGGGGAGCTGAAACTGCACAGGTAGAGTAAAACTATTCGTAGGTCTCTTTCACCAGGGCGAAGCCGCGTTCGTAGGTAGGGCCATGTTTGCCGATGTGGAGACGGTCGTTGAAGAAGTCATCGTAGACTTTCAATCCCTGAGCTCCTGTCTGAACGCAGTAAAAACAGTTTGAAAGCCACTCAGAGCCTTTGATCGTTCCCGTCTCTAGGTTGCACTGAAAGCGGGAGGTGATTTTCTTTGTCCAGTAGTCGACGGTTCCAAATAAGAGAATCGGTGTGGACTGGGCGATACCGACTTTACGTCGGACCTCTTCGAGCGCCTGTTCAAAGTCTGTACCGATCCCTCCGGACAAGAAGATGGGGAGGTCGAGATGGAATTCGGCCTGCCGCTCAACAAGTTTATCGAGACGGTAGGTCATCTTTGCATCGACGTAGGGGTTTTGTTTCTGTTCATTCACAACAGACCCATCTTTGGAGCGGAAGTCGACGATATTTGCACAGGAGAGGATGCCTGTTTCGCAGGCGACACGGTTTCCTGTGAGCATGGCTCCTGGTCCACCGCCCGTCACAAGAGCCAGTGGTGTACGCTCACTTAGAAGTGGGTGTTCAGTGTTTTTTTTGAGTTCAAGGAGGCCTTCGACAAGGTGAGTGAGTTCTTTCTCAAACTCTCCTTCAAGGAGGTTGGAGCCATAGAGGCCGAGCACGGTGGCGTGGGTATAGGTTTCGACCATATCAAGGGGGACAAACATCCCACTTTCTGTATCGGCTTTACGGACATAGCGCAGGATTTTTTTTGTCGTCTCGTCGACCCAAAAGATGGGTATTCCAAATTTATCGAGGTCGCCGAGCATGGCACGGTCTTCTTCAGAGAAAAACTCTTGGTAGCCACGGGAGGCGTGCTGGAAGTAGATCCCTTTCAGACAGCGCTGGACGTGGTTGGAGAGGAGCATCCTCTTCATGACAGGAGAGGGGAAGTAGCGAGTCAGGAGGATTCCTTGGCTGGTGATATCCTCTTCGTCGATACGCTCTAGGATGGGGAACGCTGGCTGTTGTTCAATGTACCGTTCCACCATGAGAGCTTGCCGTTCACTCTGCTGCATCCCTGGGAATTCATGCATGTGCGTCTTTTTAACGATCCAATCTTCAGGTTTGAGGTTGATCAGTTGCTCACCTTTGACAATGAAGACGGCAGCGCGGGCCTCCTTCGGCGGAGGAGCCGTTTCAAAGGCCTTGAAGAGAGCATCGCTATCTTCAATGCAGGTTTGAAGTTGATCGCGGTCGGCGAAGAAAACGTGTTCACGGTAGGGATCGAGTGTGTAAAACTCGAGGGGGATATCTGTGATCTCCCGTAAACTGGTACCAAAGAGCTCGTAGATGTCGCCAGAAGCAGAGGTGTCGGGCTGGAGGACTGAAGCAGTGGTGTGTTCGTAGCCGGGAGGGAGAAGGTCATTGACGACATGCCCAAAGACGGTCCTGATATGAAGAGGAAGGGTTTTGACGAGAAGGATCTCATTGGGTTGGACTTGACGGTCACTATCCGGCAACCAGATCTGATGCAGTTCGACCCACTGTCTGAGCGACTGGTTGCGGATCAGGGCGCGGGCAAAGGAGGGAAGGAAATGGAAGATCTGTTCATCGTAGCTTAGGGTGCCATTTAAGAGGGAAATGTAGGCGACAGCCCGGCCATCGACCTTATCTAGAATCAGGTCTTTGCTTCCGTGGAGTCCACCGAGAGAAAGCAGGGGGTCACCGAGGCGGTCCGAACGCCCAAACATCCGAGTCAGGTAGTGTGGGTCACGGACGCGGCGTCGGTCGTCAGCTGCAAAAAGCTTTCCGACGTACGCACCAATCGGGAGATTGTCAAGGAGGGCTTCCGCCACTTTACCGTGTGCTTCAAAGTCCAAAACAGCGCGGACACAAGTCCGTGCTTTATCGATATCCATCTCTGTCGCTTTTGCATTCAATCCTAACTGGGCAAGCGCACTTTTGAGATTGAAAAAGATGAGTTCTTTATCGATTTCAAACCCTTTGAACTCGGGTGAGATATCATTGATTAAGACCACCCCTTTGGCACTATTTTGAGAGTCCTTTCGGTACTCAGAAAGGATGCCGTCCGGAGTCACGAGGTCGTAATGGAGCTTTTCGTGAGCGTAATCCATAGGTGATCGTCAATATACTCTAGAAGGAGTCAGTTGTAAATGGCTGATTTTGCATCTTTTAGGTGCTGATTTTAAGTGATTTATAATTGGTAAGAAACGACCTTTTCTCAAAATCATCCATTTGTCATAATTCCACCCTTATGTGTGCTGAAAAATTGAAACGCAGTCTAGGAACTCATAGTGGAAGCTTTCATGCTGATGAAGTCAGCGCTTCAGCCCTCCTCATCTTTTTTGATCTAGTCGATCAAGATAAAATCCATCGCACCCGTGATGAAAGTTTGCTCGCGACATGCGAGTATGTCTGTGACGTTGGGGGGTTCTATGATCCCTCAAAGAAACTTTTCGATCACCATCAAGTCGAGTACCAAGGCGAGCTCAGCAGCGCTGGGATGGTTCTTCTCTATTTGAAAGAGCAAGGGCATCTGACCGAAGAGGAGTACCAGTTCTTTAACCGCTCGCTCATTTTGAGTGTCGATGCACATGACAACGGGATTGAACCTAACCTTCCGTTTTTCTGCTCCTTCTCTCATGTGATTTCCAATTACAATCCTATCGAGTATGGAGCGACACATGAAGAGCAGAATGAAGGGTTTTTTACAGCTTTAGACTTCACTCTAGGACACCTCAGACGCCTTTATGACCGTTACCACTACATCCAGTCGTGCCGTGATGTGATTGTTCAAGAAATGGAGAAGCAGCAGCAGATCCTCTTCTTTGAAAAGGGGATTCCTTGGCTAGATATTTTTTTTGAAAATAGGGGCCAGTTTCACCCCGCACTCTTCATTATCATGCCCTCGGGCGGTCAATGGAAGCTGCGTGCTGTCCCACCGAGTATGGATGAAAGGATGAAGGTCCGTGTTCCTCTTCCAGAAGAGTGGGCAGGTCTTCATGATGAGGATTTAGTCAAGGTGTGTGGTATCTCCGGTGCCGTCTTTTGCCATAAAGGGCGCTTTATTTCTGTTTGGGAGACAAAAGAGGCAGCAATTGAGGCCGCAGAGAAAGTGCTAGCTAACCAGGGGTCCGTACGATGAGTGAAGGTTCCATTTTTACGAAAATTATCGAACGAGAGCTACCGGCAGAGGTGGTGTTTGAGAATGAACACCTGATAGCGATTAAAGACATTCACCCCAGAGCTCCCGTTCACCTTCTGATCATCACAAAAAAAGAGATTCCCGATCTTCAGTCCGTCGAACCCGAAGACCACTTCCTCTTGGGAGAGGTCACCGCTTGTGCTCAACAGCTAGCTAAAGAGTTTGGGATTGAAAAAGGATATCGGTTGATCACCAATAACGGGCCTTCTGCTGGGCAGTCGGTCTTTCATTTGCACTTTCATCTTCTTGGTGGAAGAGCGCTTACTTCTATGGGTTAGCAATGAGTCATAATTTCATCTTGGATCAAGAGAATACAGGACTGTTTCTTGTCGACATCCAAGAGCGTTTATTTCCAAAAGTTCAAAACAACGTGGCTGTTTTTCTTCAGCTACAAAAGTTGATCAGCTGTGCTCAGATTTTGGGTTTGCCCATTTTCGTATCAGAACAGTACCCG
>CAZPBC010000058.1:0-10266 GCA_964584775.1 uncultured bacterium | reverse complement strand
AATGTTGATCCCTCTCTTTGGGACCTCTATGCACAACACTGTAATATTTCCCCCCTATCTCTATCCTACGGCGTCGATCTATCCATTTCTGCCGTACGAGCTCGTTTTGAGACGTATGTGGCTCACCATTTAACAAATCCAGAGCATTTAGAAGCTTGGATGACCCGTCTAAATATTAAGCCAGATACCCTTCTACCATCGACTGGCAAGGCACTCATTCACCACTACACAGAAAACCTCAACCCTGACTTACTAGCAGAGCTTGCTCGAGCACCCCACGTCAACTGGTCGACTTTTGACCGCGAAGGTTCCGCCCCATTTGCTTATCTTTTCAAAAATGGTATGAAACGTGAGACTGACGAATGGAACAACTGCTTTGATGTCTACCTCGGTAACCGCAACTTCAATCCAAACCATCCTTTCTATGCATCAGATCCCACTTCCGTGCCTATTTTAATTCTCATCAGAATGGAAATTAGCAGAGACTCCTTCCATGATTTTTCAAACGGAAGAGCCGCAGGTGTTTATTCACCCCTTTTCGAACTCTTTACCAAGCGGAGCGTCTTCCCTAAAGCAGATCTCAATGCTTCAATTGAAATCAACGGAAAAAGTGTTCGACCTCTCCAGTACCTCAACCAGAGAATGTTTCAGCAGTGTTTAGGTGACAATTCTATAAGAAACCGAAGCATATGTAATCACTACTTTTATCTTTTTACCGATTTGTGCAGTGCAGGAGCAGACCCTTTTCTCGACCCTCCTAACGTTTTCCAGTTGTCACTCCTTAACGAATGCGCATTTTTAGGAGCTCCACACCCTCTTGTCCCTTACAACCCAGTTCAACTCTCTCTTGCAGTCAACCAGCTCCCCGACATCCCCGATGAACATAAAGCAAATCTCGCAAGACTAGCTGAAATCTGTGCATCGGAGGAGAGGCCTTCTGAACAAAGAGAGCTTGCACTCCAAGCGATCCAACAGTCCTATTCACCCGCTCTCTTTAATCTCATTATTTTCAACGACATTAGTCGAATAACCAACGCTGCAATCCAAGAATTGGGTGTGGACTATTACCCAGAAATTCAAGATCATCAACTCTTCTTCCTTTTAGGAGACCCTGCGGAAAGAGAAGTATTACTAGAGAATCTACAACACTTAAATTCTGATCAGCTCATCCAAATTGCTAGCTTCTTATCTCAATGTATGAGCGATGACCAGGCGCTCGATCTCATCCAAACTCTATCGCCTGAACAAGCGACTACATTTCTAAATAACTTAGGATCAAGGGCAAGGACACTCCGCCAAAAGCTATCCCTTAGAGCAAGAGAGTTTGTCATCCAGGAACGGGACCTATTTACCGACCTCGTCACAAAGGTTGATGCAGGACTCAAAGATGGCACCACTCAAGGGGCTTTGGCATCCATCATGCTCCTCTCGAATGCTAAACGCTCGCTAAGAAAGGTGGATCTACATCTACAGTACATCCCTAAGTCATCGACGAAAAAGAGGGAGCTTGATGGATGGAAGGCAGACTTAGAAGAAAAAATACAAGAAGCACTTGCTCTCTTTACAGAATGGGAAACTCAAAAACTTCCTCTCGCCATTCTAGAGCTTATCGATCTGATCAAGCCTTCGACGGTTTTCCCATTAACGACCCCTAAAGCACTCAATCACATTGCTCAGGGGCCAAAGATTGACAATATGGAGGCACTTTTGAGCCTCTACCGTGAGCTCCAACATCAAATGGAGCGAGATGCCAACCTTTACCACACCGAATACCCAACTTCACCTGTGGCAAGCCCCACTACAACACCTGTTGGGTCACCGAGCCACCCACTCCGGCAAAGAATAGCATCTCCCCTCGGATCTCCTCAGAGGCTTTCCTTTGGTTCTCCAATAGGATCCCTCGAGGAAGCCGAGATCCAAATCGGTAGCCTATCCCCAACTGCTTCCACTGTCACAGACGCCTTTCTCACCGGAGTTCAACAAGGAGCACTCTTTTCAAATGATGACGGATCATTTGCGACTCCACCGACAACACCGACCTTTAATGCAACCCGCTCTCCATCTAGGCCCGTCAGGACATCCCCTATCGCTCCCCATTCACCTTTCATGGCAATAATGAGAAGAAGGCGGCCCGCTCTGAGTCCAGAGGGCTCGCGTCCAAAAAAACGTTCGAGAACTCTCACGCCTGAAGAGAGGATTGAGAACAGTCTGCGTGAGGGTGCACAAGCGCTCGCGAATGCTGTCCAAGAATTCGTTTCAGCTCAACTGGCAGCCGAAGGAGCCTCTTTTGAAGGTGCGATGAGGAAGTTCAGTGAGGCAGATATCTGTGGATTGTTAGGTGAGATCTTCAAGGACACCCCAGGTGTTGCGACAAAATTTGAAGCAGTTGTAGGAAAGTCTCTTCAAGAGGCTTATGTGGGGGGCTTTGACAGAGGAGAGTCGCTGATTCAAATTGGTGCAGGCCCTGAACTCCTTCTCCTGTTCAGATACTCACCCGAGAGTCCAGATGAGGCCTTTGCTGAGAGAAGAGCTCTACTGACTGAGAAGATTGAAGCCACCACTGAAGGGGAGATCCGAACAGAACTCGAAGCATTGAGAACAGCTCTTGAAACGATCCCCGGATCCGAGGCAGAGATGATGGACCTACAAAGAAGGATGCAGATCGCCTTGATTCGGCACCACTTTGCCGCTTAAAGGAGCTGCTTCTCTGCTTTGCGCTGCTCTTGACCTAGGCGACCTAACTGGTAGCCTTCATAGTCAACAAACTTAAAGCAACGCTCGAACGCCGGAACCGCTTCGGAAATCTGGCGCGCCATCTCCTGTGCAACAAAGCGGTAGTTCGGATGCCCTGCAGGGCTGGAACGCAGCTCGGTGAGCCACTGCAAGGCACGGAGGTTGACGTGGAAGTACCAACGGATGTTGTACGCCATCGGAACGATGTATTGAGCCTCTTCGGGAAGTTCCTTGCGAATCAGATCATACGCCTCTTTGGCTTTATCCATCGCATGGCGGTAAATCTTCTCCTCCTCCTTCCCAAGGATTTCTTCAGGAATGTAGTAATCGTAATCACAAGTTAGGAGCTGCTTCTCTTGGGTGAGGACACGGTGGCGTTGCAAGTCTCGGTAAGCACCAAAGTCAGCGACCACTTCAAAAGTGAAGTAAGCGTGCTCTAGAGCACGTGGGCTTTTATGGCGACGCTGCTCCCGCGCCGTCACTGCCGTCTCTAAAATCTCTTCAATTCTTTCAGCGGGAAGCTTTCGGCAATGTTCAATCAAGGACTCGAGGCTCTTGTCCGAGTGTTCATAAAGGAGGGCTGCAGCCACTTTGATATGCGCTTCAGGATCAAAGTCGAGGAGTTTTACGCCCTGCGCTCCCTCTGTAGGGATCGACTCTGTCTCCTGCTGTGTCATCAAACGGATCGCAGAGTTCATCGCCTCATGGAATTTCTCATAGGAGACGTGTGTGCGATGGCTCGGCTCCGAGCGACGGACGAAAGAAGGGATCACCTTTGAGAGCTCTTCATATCCTTTCTTTCCGACCTCTTGCAGCTCAGAAAGGGGGTTACAGTGGAGCTTGTGAAGCAGCGCTTCATAAAAGCGTCCATTTCCAAAGACGCCCATGTTTGTCAAAGTTCCTGCAGGAAGAAGACCGCGTAGACAATCAAGGACTTTCGCTCGGATCGACGCGCGGTAGGCGCCATCAGAGATGCCGCTCTCCTGAGGGCAGCGCGCCTCCATCCACTCTGTCAGCGGTGGAATGAGCTTACTGTAGGTATCAAAGAGCATATTGCAGGTGGACTGGTAGAGGTCGCGGTAAGCAGAGGTCATAAGAACAGGCTCTTTGTAATACTGGTACTCGCCGTCCACCTTCTGGTCAAAGTAGACATAGCGTGTCGACTTCTCTAGAGGAGATCCTCCGATACGCGCATCTTCAATGACCTTGGCTGCTAGCATCGAAACATTTTCGACGGCAAGGTGCGCTCCACCAAGCTCACCGATCGAGTCGTCGCCGTAGCCATCCAAAATCCGATCGTAAAAGTTCTGCGCCTTTTTGATCGCCATCATCTGCTCACTCAACTGCGCATTTTCCCCACCACTCGCTGGAACAATGTCTGCAAAGGAAGTCTCTTCGTCACTGAGTATGAATTCTTTAAGCAAAAGAGCGCGGAAGCCGAGTGTCGAACGCGAATAACGCGAAAAGATGGCTCCTTTGATCACCTCCGGAAGATTGCGGAGGGCAAAGATGTGACTCTTCGTGTTCGTGACAAAGTGTTTGAGGATTTCAACTTCTTGATCTGAAAATTCTTCGTAATTGTCTGACATAATGGCTCCCTTGAAGGCTCCAAGGGTGCCATAAACGTTGCCTATCGATCAAGACTCTTTATCGAGAATAGACACAGGACAACATGCCAGTTAAATCCGGCAGGACTTCCAGCATTACGAATACCAATACCTACTTTAATATAGCGCCCTTTCAACCTTGAAATACATCAGAAGACTTTAAAAACCTGACCAGTGACGGCTAAGACCTCTATAAATAGCGTCAAGTGACTTTAACCACTTATACAGATCAAGATGCTGCTTTTCTAAAAATCTCGACAGCTTGCTTAATTTTGGTTTTCTATTCACGGTACAAAACCTCTGTGAAATTTTCCTGTATCCGTAAATATGTACCATGCTTACCTAGTTATCAACTTCACATATCGTGGATATTTCAAACATACACAAAAAAGAAGAGTCTCAGGGTCTCTTGAAAAGGTCCCGTAAGGCCAAAGCCGTCACGCTTTTGCCTACCTCAGCAATGCTCTCGGTCAGGGGAATGCCCTTAGGACAGACCTTGACGCAGTTTTGAGCATTCCCACAACCGGTAATACCCCCCTTCTCCATGAGAGGGTATAGACGGTGCCTCTCCTGCATCTTCCCTGTAGGGTGGGCGTTGAGCAGGCGGACGGTTGAAATGGGCGCAGGACCCATGAAAGCGGACTTCTCGTTGACATTAGGACAGGATTCAGAGCAGCAGCCACAGGTCATGCAAGTTGCAAGGGCATACATCACCTTCTGAGTTTCAGGGCTAATCTTAGGCCCTGGTCCCTTATCCTGAATGTTGTCGATATCAATCCAAGCGTGAACCTTCTTCAAGTTCTCAAACATCTGTGTGCGGTCCACCATCAAATCGCGGACAAGCGGAAACTTGCTAAAGGGGGCCAAGGTGATGACATTCGAACCAGTCTCTTTGATCAAGTTGTGAATCAAAGCCGTGCACGCCTGACGGGGCCGACCATTGATCAACATCGAACAGGATCCACATACCTCTTCTAAGCAGCCCGACTCCCACGCCACTGGAGTGACGCTCTTCCCTTGGCGGTTCACCGGATGGCGCTGGATCTCCATCAGCGACGAGATGACATTGGAATAAGGCACGAGCTCTAACTCAAACTCTTCCCAATACTGCTTTTTGGGAGTCCCTCGTCGGATTTTTAATATGAACGTACTCATAGGGGCAACTCATACTGGTCAGGGAGGTTTTTCAGCTTAGGTTTCACCTTCTTCGCAACAGTGTAGTCACGTTGGATGGGGTCGAGATGACGCGCGTCAATCTCGCGGTAGCTGATTTCAGGCTCTTCTTTTCCATACGTCGCGATCGTGGTCTTCATGAAATTTTTATCGTCGCGTTCCTTGTATCCCTCTTTGTAGTGGGCACCGCGGAACTCGTCTCTTAAAAGTGCGCCTTTGACAATCACTGCAGCGAGCTCGAACATCGGCTCAAACTGACTTGAGAAGACATAACTTTGGTTTGCAAAGCGACCTGAGTCCAGAGTGGAAATGTCTTTGTACCTTTCACGGATCTCTTTGATCTTGTCGAGGGTCTTCTGTAAATCTTCGTTATTGCGCTTCACCGTCGCGTTCGACATCATCCACTTCGCCAACTCATCATGGAGGTGAAAGACATTCTCTTTACCGTTGCGGCTCATGAGCTCCTGTTTCTTCTCCTCTTCGGCCTTCAGCTCTCCTTCAAAAAGAGAGCTTTCTAAGTCGCTGTAACTCTTCTCAAGCGACTTGATGTAACGCCTCGCTTCATCCCCGGCAACCAGTCCTGAAAAGACGCAAGAGAGGAGCGCATTGGCTCCCAGGCGGTTCGCTCCGTGGTACTGGCCATCGGCCTCCCCTGCACTGAAACAGCCAGGGATGTTTGTCATCTGACGGAAACGCTCTATCCGATCCGGATCGTCGGACGCTGGCCAGTCGACCCAAGCGCCTCCCATCGTGTAGTGGACCGCTGGGAAGATTTTCATAGGAACTTCTTTTGGATCGTCTCCTGTGAACTTACGGTAGGTATCTAAAATCGCCGCAAGCTTCTCTTTTTTATCACTCGAGAGCTCTGTAATATCGAGGTAGACTTGATTTTGACCATCGACCCCCAGCCCTTTTTCACAAACACGTAAAATCTCGCGCGCACCGATGTCACGCGGAACCAAATTTCCAAAAGCGGGGTAAAACTCTTCTAAAAAATACCAGGGTTTGCCCGTCTCACCGCATGGAACTTCAACTCCATTCGGATCTTTCAAGGTTTTACTCGAATCTCCCCAAACCCAGACGCGTCCTCCCTCACCACGAGCCGACTCAGACATGAGGCGCATTTTGTCCACACCCGGTACCGCGGTCGGGTGGATTTGAATGAACTCTCCATTGGCATACTCCATCCCCTGCATATAGAGGCGCCCATTAGCGGCTCCAGTGCAGACGTTGGAGTTGGTGGAGAGTTTGAAGATAACTCCAAGACCACCCGTCGCCATGACCACCGCATCCGCTTTTAAAACGGAGAGGCTCAGGTTAAAGAGATCGAGCATCACGATCCCTCGGGCTCTGCCCTCAGAATCGCGGATAAGCCTCAAGAAGTCGTGGTTCTCAAACTTCTCAACCAGTCCTTCCGATTCATACTTACGCACCTGCTCATCGAGAGAATAGACGAGCTGCTGACCCGTCGAAGCCCCACAAAAGGCCGTACGGTTGTAAAGGGTGCCTCCAAAACGCCGGAAGTCGAGCTCTCCCTCTCCCGTGCGGTTGAAGGTGCAGCCCATACGGTCAAACATGTGAATGATCCGAGGTGCTGCCTGGCACATCTCTACAATCGGAGGCTGATCTGCTAAGAAGTCGCCTCCTTTGATCGTGTCGTAGGCATGGATTTCGGGGGAGTCGTCCTCCCCCTTTAAATTCATTGCTGCATTGATGCCTCCCTGAGCACAGACAGAATGGGAACGGCGGCACTTATTCAGTGCCACCAACTTCACGTGTACCCCCTTCTCTGCAAGCTTCATCGCCGCAGAAAGACCGGCAAGACCTCCACCAACAACAATGACCTCGGGCATTTACGGACTCACCTTGTTGTAGATCCAACCCACAATGAAGAACCCAATAAAGCAATCTAAGAACCCATAAATGAGTCCAACGACGCTACCCACCGGGCTTATATCAAAACCAGGATAGACACTCGCCATCACCTCTAGCCAAAGAGCACCATAGCCAGTGTACATGCTGACCCAAGTCATCACAAACATCGAAACGCCCCACATAATTCCAGCGGCAATCCCTAAACTTTTTGCACATAATTTCATCTTTCTTCTCCTACTGTTTCAAATTGAAATACGTTAACCATACAGCGGCGAGACCTAAAAAGGTCACTACCGCCATCAGTCCTTGAGAGAATCTTAAGACAAGCCGCTGTGACCGCTCCGTCACAGCTAAACCCCATGTGATACTCGCCGTCCAAAGTCCATTGAAGGCATGGTAAGTCGCTGCCACCACAAAAATCGAGTAGAGCGCTACCATCAGCCAAGACTTAAAAGTGTCGCGAACAACCAGCAAAGAGGCGACACCAAAACTTTTCGCTACCGCTAAAACTTTTCCCTCTTTCGGAGAAGGTTCCAAACGGAAACCGATTTTTTCTTCGAGACTTTTCAGCCCCGGATCTTCTGAAACCTGAACAGTGAACTCGGTGTTCACACCCTCGCCACTCTTCTCAGGATATTTCACAAAACGCATGCTCCCCACATGCAAAATCAATCCAATCAACAAAATCCACGCTGTGATCCGCTGCCAGCTGAAGGCATGGTTACGCGCGTAACGCCTCAAACTCGGCCGCGTTCCATCCGACCCTCCCGAATTCAACTTTGCCTGACGGGCGTACTCCAGCCCCCACACCGCATGAACAATGAAAGGCGTTGCTAAAAAAAAGATCTCAATCGCTCTCAAGTAGGGGAGATTGTGGATCGCATCGACGGCTCTCACAAAACCCATCCCATAATCGCCAAGAGGCAACGCCGCCTGCGAGTTTGTCAATAGATGTTCGATCAAAAACAGGACAAGAAAGATCCCCGTCAACGACTGTAGACGTCTGAAAAACAATTCTCTAGGGATCTTAAACTCTCTCAGCATACCCCCATCTATAGTCAAATAAGAATTATTTTTCTACTCTTGGCTATATATCCTTAAATTACTTACATTAAGTTATTTAAGAGCCACGAAAATCCAAATCGGCTAAAGAAATCAATATTAAGTATTTTATAGATAACAACTTAAGGAAAATTCAGCAGTTCTCTTTCCTATATTGAAGGAGGGAAGTCAAGCTGCTTTGCCCTTTCGACATACCCTAAGCTGCTTTTAAAGAGTGCCCAAGAAGGGCACCCAATGAAGAAACCAAATTGTACAATCACACGGCGGGAATCGTGGGTTTTAGCTAAGCGTCCAACCGGCTCTTTAACGCATCTGACAGTGAAAACTTATCCCCTATTTTCAAACTCATCCCGTCTTGGGAGTAGGTGCCTGTTCTGAATTGGTGAATCCTTTCTTCAAACTCACAAATAACAAATTTAATGAATATGACGCGGTCGGTATCTTTCACAATAATGACAAAACTTAATGAATCGCTTGAAAGTCGGGGATACCAAGAACCATCAGGAGCATCTTTCATAGCCTCTTTCATTTCATCATCTGTGATTCCAGCTTCTTTGAATGTGTTCATTTCCTCTCTATAAACAGTAGAAAGCGCTTTTGAGCGAGCACGCTCCACCCGCTTTTGTAAATCTTCCGGCAGTGAAAACCGACCCGCTATTTTCGTTTTCAAATCCGGGTACTTGTAGGTGCGGCTCTCGAATAACTGCATCCTTTCTTCAAATTCAGCAATTTTAAATTTATGGCGTTCAACGTTGTCAGTATCTTTCACAAAAATAACAAACCATAATGGATCACTTGAATGACGAAGATACCAAGAGCCATTAGGAACAGTATCCTTCATCATCGCCACTTCCATTTCATTATCTGTAATTTCAGCGTCCCTGAAGGCCGTCATTTCTGCCATCTGATCAATAAAACGCCTGAGGAAACCATCCGGATCGATAGGGGTAGGCTCTTCATCATGCTCGTCCATCAACCGTTTCACTCTCTCAATATCACTTAAGGTAAAGTCTTTGTGAGGCAAATTACGCATCAAAACACCTTTAAGATCGGCACATCTCCCGCTTCCATAACGCTCAAACTCACGAAAGACTTGGACAGTTGGAGCAACCGGTGAAGGAATAATGCTAAATCGTGAACGTACAGACCTTGGTCGTGAAGGTGAAAAAGGTGAAGGATTAGCCCTTCGCCTTCTCTGCGTTGAGATGCTTAATCTCACATAATTTGCACGAGGGATATGAACAGACGATCCAATATTTAAAATCTCTTCTTTCTTTTTTAAAGTGGCTATTTTAGTTCTAGGATACTCATCATCAAACTTTCCAATGAGCCCTTTAAGATTGTTTTCATCTAAACGAGTCGAGATGACTTCACAGCTGCGATCAACTTTATCAACTTTATCAACTCTCTCAACAACGAACAGACCACGAATCGTACGTGACTCTCGAACCAACCATGTTCCAGGATCTTGCCCTTTTAGCTGCAGCTGCGCTTCAGTGGAACTCATTTTTCCTACCGATAGCTCCTGGGCTTTTAAGTATAAATTCGCCAACTCTTGTTTTTCAGCCGGCAAAGCTGAGGTGGGCACTTGCATATCCTTCTTAAATCTCTTCTCAAAATCCTCCATTGTTTTGATCTTTTGAGATGGCAAACTGACATAGTCAACATGCCCGTCGGCACGCTTATACCCCACCTCGTATACACCCCGAAATATTTGGGAGGACACCCGTCTGACCAACCATGACCCGACACTCCTTGTCTCAAGGACTTTCCGTGTGTCATGTTGTGACATTCCAGAGTAGTGCATCAGGGGCAC
>CAZPBC010000057.1:0-10655 GCA_964584775.1 uncultured bacterium | reverse complement strand
AATGCTTCACTTCCGATAGTAGTAAGTGCCGGACAACCTGACAAGTCAAGGCTTCCCGCAACACTCAGATTTTCGGGAAGGAAAGTTAATCCTGTGCAGCCTCTGAGGCTCAGGTTCTTTTCTGGACTCAGATATTCAGGTAGGGAGGTTAATCCTGTGCAGTTATCAAAATGCAGGTCTCCATCAACGCACATTTTTTCGGGTAGGGAGGTTAGTTCTGTGCAACCCCAAAGCTTCAGCCACCCTCTCACACTCAGGTTTTCCGGTAGCGAAGTTAAGCCTGTGCACTCACTGAGGCTCAGCCATCCTCCCACGCTCAGGTTTTCGGGAAGAGAGGTTAAGCCTGTGCAGCGATAAAGAAACATATACCCTACCACTCTCAGATTTTCAGGTAATGAGGTTAAGCCATTACAGTCTTTCAAGTTTACGTTCCCTTCAACACTCAGGTTTTCGGGAAGAGTAGTGTAAGGTGTGTAGCCCGTCAGGTTCAGGTCGTCTGTCACGTGCACTTTATGACCATGAAAGTTTCTGTCATTTTCAAGATCACGTTTGAATTCTTCTGATATGAGCGTGATTTCCAATTCTCCGATGAACTCTCCTACAGCTCTCCTTTTTGGAGCTTTTTCGGTATTTCCATGAATAGATTGAGTAGTTAAAGGTCGTTTGGAAGAAGAAGTCCTTTCATCGGATGTTGGCGTAACAGATCGATCAGATCTTAATGGATAAGGGTTGGAACCAAACTTTTCCTTAGTCTCTGCCGTTAACTCTCTTTCGGGAGTCCTAAGATGATTTCTAGCGATTCTACTAATTGCAGTGTCTTCGCTTTCTTCATTTAAAGTAGGTCCAGAAGTAGCCAGTGAGTCAGCTCTTGCCGTATTTTCAGAGGGAAGAGAACGACAAGTTGGTGATCCATCAAATGGCATCATGGCTTTTCTCCCAGACAGGGCTTTCAACACTATTTTTTTGAAATGAACAACCTAATCCATAACAATTCTAATTACAATATTTTTTAGAAAATCAATTACTGACCTTCCCTCTTCATATTTCCCAGGATCCTAGCAAACTGCACGTCCTGGAAATGGAAGTGAATCTTTTATCTACAGCGAAAGAAGAGGTGTCTGTAGGTACGTCCGAAGAGATCGTAGAGACTTAAGCGAGAACGCTTCTGTGTGAAGTACTTTCGGTTATAGTATGAGCGCACCTCTACCAAACATCCTTCATGGACTGCTTGCACCAGCTCTTTTTCTAAGAAGTCAGGGCTTTGAATCCTGAGCCATTGGTACTCTGGATCGCTCCAAAGCTGCCAACACTCTCCTCCACATCGAAGGTAGGAATCTATCCAAATTTCTTCACCCACAGAAATGTCCACTCCAGCGATGGCCAGTGCTCCAACGACATAGCTGACGCACTGATGATTTGAAAGGTTGTAGCTTTCGTAATCATAGTTTTGCATATAACAGACAAGAGCGTGGTACTGCTCCTCTGTCAAAGTACACGCGACCACATAGCTCGGTTCATGCCCGCCCGATCCCCTTTGAAAAAATCCGTCGCGGAGGGTTTTTCGGAGATAGGAAGAGGGGTTTGAACTCCCCTTCTCGATTCCTTCCATGACTCCATCTAAGTAGGTCTTCTCATGGGTGCCCAGTTCGCCTGAGTGCCCGCCTTCTATCCAACCGTCAGGCCCCTCTATCGCGAGCCAGGCGTGGCCCACCGATCCATCCATCGCTCCATTCCGAGGGTGCTTGGACATGGTACATAAAAGCCTCTCCGTTGAACCATAGTCGAGATGTGGAGCAGCGACCATCACAAAGAGAGTGTGTGAGCTTTTGCAAAACTTCTGTTTCGGAGGCTTCGGCTGTCTAAGGTAGGAGTAACGCTCGTTCCAGCTTACACTTCTGGGATGATAACTACAGGAGGTGATCGCGAACAAAAGGAAAACGAGGAGAAGACGCATCATGAGAATCGGATTTGAGCTACCAGACAACAAGGCCCCTTTCTTCTGACGACACGGAGTCCAATCCGCGTGTCGTACGTCTCAAATTGGTTTTCACCGACCGTTCCTTTCTGGCTAAGACGGTTCGAGGGCATAAGATGCCCCATATAGTATCCCTCACCTGAAGCCATTTCATAACGGATCGTAAACTTGCAGTTCGCGGAATTCACGGAAATTTCATCTCCTAAGCGGAAAGTGGTTGCCTTTCTTCCATTCACCTGTAGATCGATTGCCTCATCTCGGTTGAGAAAGAGGTTGACTTCGTAGGATTTTTCTCGGTCTTCTGGAAAGACCTCCTCTTCTGTCCAGTAAAAGAGATCGATTCCCCCCTCAACGACTTTAAAATCTGTTGCAGAAATACGTCCTCCTTGACAAGAGAGAGTGTGCGTATTCATGAGGTCACCAAACGTCATTCGGAAAGAGTGAAGACCTTTCTTAATCTCTCCCGGAACAACAAAAGGAATCCGCATCGCGGAGTAAGCGTAGCTCTCGTTCCTTTGCATCAGGTAATCCATCCCCCCAACTCGCCCTTCAAGCTGATGAGGAAGAGAGATATCTTTTAAACTCTCATCAAAGTGGTGCACAAGCACTGCTTCAAATTGTGAGGGAGAAGATTGGTAGAGACGGTAAGAGAACTGTTTTGAGATTTCTCCAAGGTAAAAGTCATAAAGACCCACTTCAGGTTCCTCGCGCAGCTGATAAAGCTGCACCGCCGGGCCCACGTAGCTGCAAAACTCAGAGCTCCATGTCTCTGTAAGGTGTTCCCAAAAATGGTTCCAGGGGCTTTTTGAAAGCTTTGGATAGAGAATAGAGAGGGCAGCAATCGTGTTCCCGATTCCCTCGGGAGAACACCATGACCCAAACGCCTCTTCCTTTGATTCCCAATTGAGCTGCTCAAGCCAGGTCTCCCCTTCAAATTCCCTCTCTGAATTTTTAAAAAGCTTCCCAAAAGCCACCAGGCTCGCTGCGACTTTAATAGAAAAGCGGAAGGGCATCTTTTCACGGTCAAGCCCTCGAACAAACTCGAGCAGAGAAAGGGCACTCTTTTTTAGCGCTCCTTCTAACTCACTTCCGAGCTCCTTTGAGTACTCTTTCAAAAGCCAGTAGATCGGTAGAAGCAACCGAGCCCCTTGGTAGCTGTCCACACATTTTGGGTACTCGTGCAGATAGAGAGGAAAGTTCCCCTCTTCAGATTGAAAGTGGAGGAGCTTTTCAATGAGACTTTTTCCCTCCTGGACATTTTTCACAAACGGAAGACGGATCAGAGCAAGAGCAAAGAGAAAGTTTTCGTAGATAGGGATCGTGTCGTTCGAAGGCTCTGCCAATTTTTGGTAGAAGAGGTGGACAAACCCTGTTTGAGGGCTTTGGTATTCCCGGCCAATGGAGACCACCAGCTCAACGAGCTGCTTTACATTGGCAATCTCTTCGGCGGGGCGCTTATGCTTTGAACCCACCAGCCACTTCGATGTTTTGTCCTGTGGTATATCCATTCTTTTCCTCTAACAAAAATTCTAGCACGTGTGCAATCTCTTCAGTCGTTCCTAGACGACCCATTGGAATCGTTTTTTCCCGCCCTTCAATATCAACAGAGTTATCCAAGATCCCGGGAGAAATCATATTGACCCTCACTTGATTTTTAGCAAGGAGCTTCGCGAACGAGAGTGTCATCTGGTACAAGCTCTGTTTCGTCCACATGTAGGCAGCTGCATAGTCTTCTGCGCGTGGATTCGTGACACCTGCTGCACCAATATTGACTATCATCCCCTCCTGCTGGATGAGAGAGGGTTTTAGAGCTTGAATCAGGGCGAACGCTGAGAAGACGTTATCCTGATAGAGTTGACTGAGAAGCTCCGTCTCTGTCTCCATTAAAGATTTTGTCGAAAAATTCCCTACATTATTGATGAGAAGAGATGTCTCAGGGTACTTTTCCAAATAGCGAGAGATAAAATCCTCTGTCGAAGCCGCGCTTGAAAAGTCTCCCTGAAGGGTTTCTGCTCGGACTCCTTTCTTGCGACACTCTTTAGCCACCTCTTCTGCTTGCTGCCTGGAGAGGTGGTAGTGAATCACCACATCTTGTCCCTTTCTCGCAAGGGTCAAGGCAAGTGTCCGCCCGAGTCGTTTGGCAGCCCCTGTCACCAGCCCCCAGCTCATCGCCTTTCTCCATTTTGAAAGTAAACCTCTTCCACCTTCAAGAGCCCTTCAATCAAGCCGAGCTCTTCGACGTGAGGACAGACAAAATCTGCCTGGTCTTTGAGTTCCTGTGGGGCGTTTTTCATTGCAATCGCGTAGTCGCTTTCCCGGAGCATGGGTAGGTCGTTGAGGTCGTTGCCTGCAGCCACCACAAGCGTCTTCGCGCCATAATACTCCTTAAACCAGTGGAGTGCGTGCCCCTTATCCACTCCATCAGCCGTTCCAAGAAGGACTGTGAAGTTCGAATTGTAAGGATCAGTGACCATAGAAAAATTGACCGGAAGCCCCTTCTCTTGAATTTTTTTCCGGAGCTCTACGATGTTCTCTCGCTCTCCAAAACACTTAAAACAAGCAAACTGCTTCATCTCAAAAGCGACTAGGGATTCGTGGAAGTGCTCAACGCGCGCTATCAGATGGGTTTTCAGCGGCTCATGGCCAGACTGGAGGTAGTGGTAACCCACATCCCGTTCCATAGAACCTGTATACAAAACCAGTTCTAGAGGAAGGTCACGGGCGAGTCCACCCACCTCTTCGATGATGGAGAAAGGAAAAGGGTGGGAAAAAAGAGCCTTTTCATCTGGGAAGGAGAATCCTTGGGCTCCATTGAGAGTCGAAAGGCTAAAAGGCACCTCGACCACCTCCAAAAGAGCTTTTGTTCTCACAAAGGTCCGTCCAGTAATGAACGTCAGCTTCCACCCCCTCTCAGTAAACTCCTCTAAAAGCTGGAGCATCTCAGCTGGAATGGAGTGCTGGTGAGGGGTCAAAGTCCCATCAATATCAATACAGAGTAGTGGTGGATCATCGCTTATCACGGCCATATAGAATACCAGTTGCACCATAAAAAGAAAATCACCACACTGTCGTTAAACAGGATTTTTATGAAAATATTTTCAAAAATTTGTTTACTCTTTGCCCTCTGCCCGCTTCTCTTGGTTGCCCAGTCCCCTTTGATTGAGAAGCAAAAAAAAGAGGCGCTTGAACACTATCAAGAAGATACGGAGAATTTTGAAGGGAATGACTACACCTCAGAGCTGATGAAGCTCGTCGTCTATCTCATTTTGATTCTCCTCGCAGTGATCTTTTCGACTTACTACATCAAGCGACTCAACGAGGGAAAAATCGGAAAGTTGAACGACTCCAGCACCATTAAGGTGATGGAGCAGAGGCAACTGAGCCATAAGGCAGTCCTCTACCTGGTTGAGGTCTATGACAAACAGGTCCTCGTTGGAGAAACAGCCACCGGCATCGCTGCTCTCGCCGAATTTCCCCTTGATGAGGAAAAATCTTCTTTTCAGCAAATCATGGAAAGAAAAGGCTAATCTAGGCTACACTGACCCTTCTGTAATAAAGGAGATGACAATGAGCTCTAGATTGAAATGGTTTGGTTTTTTGTTCTTTACTTCGACCCTTCTCACCAGTTGTGCACCTCCAGATGACTACTATTCAACGACACCTATGACAAACAACCCAAACGTGATTCCCCAGCAGTCCGGGGGAGGCATGCCCGGAATGAGTATGTAGGAGAATTCAAATGCTCGACGTCACACTTGATAACCTGATAGACCACCTTAAACAGAAAGGGCTCGATGCCACTCTTCAAGAAGAGACCCAACAAGTCCTCACCGTACTCAAAGAAGAGGAGCGCGAGTACCCTACTTTCTTTCGCATCTTCAAAGAGTCCAGTCTGCTACAAATCATCTGCTTCTTCCCTTTTCAGGTGCCGAAAGACAATATCGCTGAGGTCGCCCGACTGCTTCACCTTTTAAACCGTGAGCTCGACATCCCAGGCTTTGGTCTCGATGAGAAAAGCTTCGTCTGTTTCTTCCGTGTGATGCTACACATCCCCGGGAAACAATTGGATGAAAAGATCCTTGAGTCCTACCTCAACACCTTCTCTGTAGTGACAAAAACCTTCACAAAAACCATTGAGGCTGTGGCTGCAGGTGCTGTGAAGATGGACCAAATTTTAGAACAAGCTGAAAGCTCCACCACCAAGATCAAACCCTAATGACACTGAGAGCCATTTTCTATGACACCGAGACCACGGGAGTCCGGGCCGAAAAAGATTTCATCATCGAAATTGCGGCCTACGTCCCTGAGACCGGTGAAGTCTTCGACCAACTCATCAATCCAGGAGTCCCCATTCCACCTGAGGCGACAAGAATCCACAATATCACCGATGAGATGGTGAAAGACGCACCGACCTTTCCAGAAATTGCTGCTAAGTTCACCGAATTCTGTACTTCTGATGGGGTTTTGATCGCCCATAACAACGACGGGTTTGACGTTCACTTCCTCCGCTCCGAATATCAAAGAGCCGGGCTCACGCTTCCTGAATGGAAGTTTGTTGACACTCTCAAATGGGCTAGAAAATACCGACCAGATCTCCCACGCCATGCTCTCCAATTCCTCAGAGAAGTGTATGGGATTGAGGCAAACAATGCCCACCGGGCTCTCGACGATGTGAAGGTCCTTCACGACGTCTTCAGACAAATGATTGGCGACCTCCCCTTTGACACAGTGATCGAGCTGCTCTCAGAGCAAAAAGCACTTCAAGGCATGCCTTTTGGAAAGTACCAAGGGAAGCCTCTTGAAGCAGTCCCCGACTCCTACGTCGCTTGGCTCGCAAAGAGCGGTGCTTTTGAACGCCCAGAGAATGGACAGCTCAAAGAAGCGTTTATCGAACTCGGCAAACTCAAAGAAGAAGCATGCGCCACCTAATCATTGGGTGTGGCTACGTCGGCTCGCGTGTCGCCGAGCGGCTCCAAAAGCAAAACCTGACCGTTGAAGTCACCACGACCTCCCCCGAAAGACTTGAAGAGCTCCAGCCCTTTCACCCTCAACTCCTTCGTTCTAAAGAAGATCTCTACCCACTGGTGGCCCACGCTGACTGGATTCTCCTCTCTGTTGCCCCTAAAAAAGGAGCCAACTACCGCACCACCTATCTAGATACCGCAAAAGCAGTTCTTGAAGGCTCTCCTCGAGGCCCTCTGGTCTATATCTCAAGCACTTCTGTTTATGGTGACTACGGAGGCAAGGTGGTGACAGAGGAGACCCCCGTCTCTCCCCTCACCTCTGAGGCTGAGATCCTTGTCAAAACAGAGGAGCTCCTCCTCACCTACCCCGAAACAACGATCCTGCGTTTAGGAGAGATTTTAGGACCCGGCAGAGAACTTGAAAAAAGAGTCTTAAGTCTTTCAGGTAAAACCCTTCCCGGTATCGGAGAAAACCTCACCAATCTCTCCCCCATCGACCTCATTCTGGAAGGCGTCGAACTCGTTCGAGAAGAAAACCTTAGAGGAGTCTACAACCTGGTCTCCGACCTCCATGTTCCTCGTCGTGAACTCTATGAGAAGATCACAGGGGAGGCAGGCCTCCCTCCACCTCAATGGGATCCGACCCTGACGAGCCGCCATGGAGGCAATAAATGCGTCTCCGGGCAGAAAATGAAAACTTTGATTTCTGCTTGGAAGAAAAAGCGAAATTTGGGCTAGGATGCGGTCAGAGAGGTGTTCGAATGGGTCGTTTCAAAATTCCACGACTCGAGACTTTCTTAAGAATTGCGACTTTAACTCTGATTTTTTGCACACCACTGAGCTCTTTTTCTGAAGAAGTTGTCGAGAAAAGCTTTACTGAAAATTTCAAAGACTACGCACGGAAGTTCGCTTCCGATATTCCAGCGATGTGGCGCTGTTTTAAAATGCGCTGGATGGCTTATTTTCGACCACATCCTCCTATCCCTTTTCATATCAATGGAAAAACTCCGATCATCCTTGTCCACGGCTACATGCACGACAACAGTGTCTGGGAAGATTTGCGCCTTACCCTTAAGAATGCCGCCGTCGGCCCTGTCTTTTCCCCCTCACTAAGTCGATCCATTGACGACATCCGAAAATCTGCAAGAGAAGTTGCCATCTGGGTGCAGATCGCGAAAAAAACAACCGGATGTGATTCTGTGATCCTCGTCGGACACTCGATGGGAGGCCTCGCCTCCGCTTATGCCGTCCAACACTACCTGGATGAAGAAGATGTGATCGGGGTGATCACCCTTGGCACTCCTCACCACGGTACTTCCCTTGCCAACATCGCTATCGGGAAAGCTGCCTTCCAGATGAGAACAGAAAGTGCCTTTGTATCTGGACTAAGAAACAATATCCAACTCAACCCGAAGACCGAATACATCTGTCTCGGCTCCCTTGCCGATGAAGCGGTCCTCCCCGCCTCCTCGTGCTTTCTATACAAAGAGGGAGAGGGTGTAGGGATTACCTATGATCATGTGGGACACAATGCCATGCTGTTTGATGAAAGAGTTGCTGAAGATGTCGTATCAATGATTCAAACATTGAATGATCGACGAGGCAGCAATGAGTCTCAAGTTCAGGTGTGGATCAAGCAAACACCCCACTAAAAACGGCATCGACTTGTGAGATCCGATTCCTCCAAGACTCTCCAAGATCTGTTCCTTCGTCTGCCGAGGAGCTGACTCATAGTAGTTCTCTAGCCGCCCCACCACTTCCGTTTCGCGCCCGAGATGGGCTAAGATGATCGTCGCCTGAAGAGCGATCTTTTCGTCAGGGTCATCGACTAAGCTCCGTACGACCTCGAGAGAGTCCTCTCCTCCCTCGGAAAGAAGGAGCTGAACCGCCGCACCGCTGACACCAAAACCTCGTTCCCTAAGCGCAGCACGTAAAGCCTCTTCCGCACGTGGATGATTCTGAATACTTAAAATTTGTAAAACTTCGAGACGGGTCAGTTGTGAAAGGATTTCGGGAAACTGCGGGATATCTTCACGAAAAGGAACATCGCTTTTTGCTAGGTATCGAAAAATGCCTTGCTTTTTCCACATCCAACGATCCTGAGATTCTTGGAGGTGGTGATTGAGCTGACTGACGGCCGCTTCGTTGTAAACCCCCTGCCCAATCAAGCCAAGTGCGGTGTTGAGTTGCACATAAGGGTCTTGAGAGCGTGTCATTGTAATACGCATTGCTCCAACTCCAAAACGTCCTGATGATTTAAGACATCCTGCTGCTAACTGACGCGTTTTCTCGTCATCACTGTTCGCGAGTTGTATAAGGAGTCGTTCGCCTTGCTTATCCCCCTTCACCATCATCAGCCAAGAGGCCACAACAGCCACCTGCTTCTGTGGGTCTTGCATCAGCGGGCGAACCACATTGGTGAGTGAAACTCCGTCGATCTCATCTGTATGTGTCAATGCGATCGCTTGCAGAGCCACCATCCGCACATCTTTAGAGTGGTCTTTGAGTAGCGGAACTAGAAGAGAGGCATGTTGATCAAGTGAGAAGGCTGCGATGATCTCGCAGGCGAGAAGCCGGAGTCCCTCACGAGGACTGTTCACAAGCTGCGCGAGCGTTTCTTTGCTGGGAACATCGATGAGCTGAACGAGAGATGCTGTAGCAAGACCCTTCTCTTCGATCGTACTGTTTCTCGAGTTCAACACTTCGGTCAACGGTCCGATCGCCTGTGTGGCTCTCATCGCCCCAGAAACTTCAATCGCCTTCAACCGCGCGTGGAAGTTTTTTTCTGAGGTGATCATATCGCTGATTTTCTCTTGAAGTTTCTGATCACGGAGTCCCTTTGAAAGCTCAGCACTCAGCAGACGGATCGCACTGTTGGAATCGTGGAGGCCGAGGTATAGATGATCGACTCCCCTCTGAGAATTGGAGATCCTCCCTGCGATCATCGCCGTCAATCGGATCGAAGGAGAGGGGTGCGAGGCACCCTTATCGATCACGCCCCAAGCCATCTCCTCAAGGAGGAGCTTGTTGTCAAACGCATTTGGAAAGATCTGACGGTACTTTTCAAAAAGAGCGCTCATCTCTGCGTCTTGACCTGTCTTCGCGTAAGCTAAAATCGCCACTTCCATGGCCTCTTTAGAGCGAGGGTAAAGACGGAGCGCTTCTGAGACAAGCTCGAGAGCAGAATCGTTGTCTCCAATCAAAAGGTGAGAGTGGACTTGGTGAGTGAGTGTCGGTGTGGCTGCATTCAACCCAACGATCGAAATCAATGCTAGAGAAAGAAGGAATCTAACCACAGCTACCTTGACAGCAGGAGGAGTCATCCTCCAGTTTAAAATAATTGACAATCTCTTTGAAACCCGGATGGTTGGCATCCTTCACCATTTCAAACACTAAAGTGGCCACTGAAGAGATCCGCACAAACTCTTTCATCTCTAAGATCGACGTTGAAAAATCATAAATCGACTGTGAAGAGATGGCATCGTTCACAACAGCGACATCATAGCCTTCAGCAGCGAGGTCTCGAGCCGTCTGCAACACACAGACATGAGCTTCGACCCCCGCCACAATCCACTGCTTTATTCCACTCTCTGCTACAGCCGTCAGAATATCCGGCTCTCCCATTGCAGAAAATTGGGTCTTGGCAAAGTAGTGTTGATCAGCAGGAAGTTGTTGACGGATGGGTTCAATCGTCGGCCCAAGTCCCTTCGGGTACT
>CAZPBC010000056.1:0-12144 GCA_964584775.1 uncultured bacterium | reverse complement strand
TAAACTGACCCTGAAATTTTTTGACATTCAATCAATAATGCACTAAACTTTAATAGTTAGTCTTCCACTTCTTGTGTTTCTTGAAGACTAGTATCTATTAGCCTACACCATAAACATACAATCATTTCCAGATTCCTAAATAAGATAAATTGCTTTAGGAAAAATGATCAGAGGAGTTTTATATGGACCCGACATCATCTTCAGGACTACCGTCATCTTCAATCCGTTACAGAGACCAACACATCTCACTTGATGGAACTGAAAGAAATTTTCATGAAGCAGTTCGAAAAATAAAACCAACCGCAGCTATTCAAGACTCAGAACCGTATGACTCTGATGAGGATTTCTCTGAATATCAAGAGCGTGAAGGCGGATATGATCCATATATTTGGAGAGACGGAGATCCCGTGCCACCCGCACGTCATACAACGGTCACTTGCATGGACGGCAACGTGAAAGGAAATGTTTTTCTAACTAAATGCCGAAATTTCATTCGTGATTTTCTTAACGCGGCTGAGTACGTTCCAGGAATGGAATATGACTCTCCAGGATCTTATTTAGCGACTTGCGCAGGTAAATTTGCAAAGATTAAGACAAGCTTAGACTGCAGTCGTCGCTTTTCACCAGGAGAGTACACCTTTGGGCGTTCTGGAGTTGAAGTAATGCTTACAAAAAATGAAAGGCTCTTTATTACTGATCAAGAACTTCGAGATTGGATCACAAATTATTTAGAGTTAGAGGTGAAGCGATGGGACTTACCCTACAAAGGCTACGATGATGTTATTGGTATCAAAGAAATTATTGCTGCAATTAAGAGTAAAATCTTCTCTCACGCAGCACCTAAACCACGACTTGTACCAGATAACCAGCTCGGCACGATACAACTTTATTGTGCTTTTCCTAAATCCTATCCTTTAGGCGATGGTCCGTATGCAGAGATTCTTGGACAAGGGGCTTTACATAAGTTTTTAGATTTCTTTAACGCGTTAATCTTTGGAGTTGAGGGATCAAGAAATAACTTAGTTTTTTTAACTGGTCTTCTCGTGTTAATCGATATGAGATATGGAAGTTATCCAGGAAGATCAGGAAAACAAGAGGGTAAACTCTTTTATGACGATTTGTTAGATCTATTTCCAATGAGTGTCACAGGTACGGGTGCGGGAAATTTTGTTGCCGAGAAGGCAATGTATATAGCAACTCGTCAACTTGAAAAGAATTCGGAGAGCCTAGAAGGAGAGCGAGCTTTAGGATTTTCTACAGTTCGAAAAAATCCTGCATGGCTTAAAGTGACACTCAAGTCGGCAATCCTGGTATATAACTGGTTAGAGAATATAGGAATAACTGAATATGCTTCGCAAAAGCCTATCCGCCGCGTAGAAGATCTTGTTCCAGTTGCAGAAAAAGATGACCTTGAAACCGCATACGAAAAAAGTGAAAAAAATCTAAGAGCTCGAGATAATTTTTTTGAAAATTTAGATGAACAACTGTACGAAGTAATCAGTCATCATTATCTAAGGTGACGATACCTCAACATTGCACTGGCAATTACAGCTAAACTTTCAAATTTATTACAACGTTAAGAAAACGATGACGTTGCTTCTAGTTTTTCTTAGAAATTCAGTGCCTCACCAAAGTAAAAGCAAAGTACGATCACAAAAACATCCTCCGCTCAAACTTGAATATCACTCCTCCCCACTAAGATCAGCTCTGCAATCCGCAAAAGCCGTGCTGTTGCATTGCTACACTCAAGAGGCGTTGCAGAAAATTGAAATTTGTAAACCGTGCGATAAGGGGTTCCCTCTAGAATAACAGAGACGAGGTAGCGACAAATCGAACGCTGGGATGGTAGGTTTGCAGGAGAAAGATGGATTGCGAGGTTGAACACCTTGCCCACCACACCCAACCGATAGGCATGATGGATTGTACTGAGTTCGCCATCAGTAAAATTTTCACGGCACTGTGTCAACAAGGCAGCCCAGTGCAGGTTCAAGTTACCTAATGATTCGTAAAATTCTGCGAATGAAGCTTGGGTTTGCACGGGAGACTGCCGGACCACATCACACATGTCTTTGCGACCTTGTGATTGTATGGTCAGCAGCCCCATATCCAGTTTAGTGGGTCATGTTCATGAGGTGACTAGAATAGGCGCGAGGCCCACCAGGAAGGTACCCTGTTCGCCCTAATTGCTCACCTTCTGGGCTAATCAGAACCACAGTCGGATAACCAGAAACTTGGTATTGTTCTTTGAGTTTTTTATTCTGCTCAGCTGTCGCTGGGTCAAGTTTGAAGCGCATGGGGTAGTCTAAAAAGACAAAGACCATCTTATCCCCCATCTCTTGAGCAAAATCAGGCTTTTCAAAGACCTCCTGCTCGAGGCGCTTACACCATCCACACCAATCAGATCCTGTGAAGAAGAGGAGTACCGGCTTCGATTCAGCTTGCGCTTTAGTAAGGCTCTCTTGGTAGTTCGTGCTCCACTGAATTCCCCCTTCATCTGCCCATGCAGGTGCGAAGGAAATCATGAGTCCAAATAGCAAGAGTGATAAGAATTTTTTCATCGGTAAGCCTCCATCGATTTATTTCATAGGGGTGTGGTAAACTATGGATCATAACTTATGAGCCCATTTCCCGAAACCATCATCTACCGTCACCGTAGAGAGAACCTTAAAAAATGTAGTTTAAGAGGCTTAGAGCAACGCCCTGACCTTCAGTTCTACACCTATCCCAAGCAGATGCTGCCCCCTCACACCAATTACCTCGTGCTCGATATCGATGCTCCTCCTCTTTCCAAACAAGATCAAGATGCCCCGCTCCTGTTCATTGATGGCACATGGAAGCTGGCCTCAGTCATGCTCAAACAAGTCGAAAAGAGCTTCCCTCAGCTGATCCGCCGCTCTCTCCCCCGTCACTTTCGTACAGCTTATCCCCGCAGACAAGAAGATCTTGAACATCCCGAATGGGGTCTCGCAACAGTCGAAGCCCTCTATATCACCCACCATCTCCTCAGGAAAGAGACCCACGGACTCCTCGACAACTACCACTGGAAAGAGGAGTTTCTAGAGAAAAATCGTGAATTTCTGTAGAATGCCTTCAAATTTATCGCATTCAAGGATGAAACGACCATGGTTGAAAACCTCTTTTTCTTACTCGACTCTGTAAACCTCACTCTCTGGGCCTATGTGGGATTCCCCCTCATTTTGGCCTTGGGACTCTACCTTTCACTCAGCTCACGCTTTGTTCAGTTAAGGAAGTTTCCCCAGACGGTCAAGCTCTTTATCGAATACACCCTTCATGGTCATAAAACCGCTGACGGAGTCCATCCAATCAAAGCCTTCTTCGCCTGCGTCGGAGGAGCCATTGGAATTGGAAACATCATTGCTGTCTGTACGGCCATTCAAATTGGGGGGCCTGGCGCGCTATTTTGGATCTGGATCGTGGCCATCTTTGGAATGATCATCAAGTACTCTGAGGTCTACCTCGGGATGATTTTCCGCCACCACGGAGCCGATGGAAAGTATGAAGGGGGACCGATGTTCTTCCTTCAGCACGCCTTCCATAACAAGTGGATACCGCTCCTCGTCGCCTTCCTCCTCTGCATCTACGGCGTCGAAATTTATCAGTTCCAAATCGTCTCTGAGTCAATCTCTCTTAACTTTGACGTGAACTACCTCTACTGCACCCTCTTTTTCTTAGTCCTGGTGATCTATGCTGGCTACGGCGGGGTGGACCGTGTTGGAACGATCTGTACAGCCCTCCTCCCTCTATTCATGGGAACCTTCCTCTTCATGGGGATCTGGGTCTTTATCATGAATTTGAGTGAAGTCCCTCATGCCATTGGCATGGTCGTGAGCAATGCGTTCACTGGCTCAGCCCCCCTAGGTGGGTTTGTGGGTAGCTCGCTCTTCCTTGCAATCTCTCAAGGAATCAAATCGGGGTGCTACGCTGCTGATGTGGGTGTTGGATACGCCGCAGTGATCCACAGCGAGAGCTCGGTTGAGGTCCCTGCAAAGCAGTCCTCCCTCATCTTCATCGACCTTTTCATGGATATTTTCATGGTGAGCTCGATCAGCGTGTTAATCATTCTCACGACAGGACTTTGGACAAGCCCCCTTCCGGCTTCTCTACTCATCCAAACAGCCCTTTCTCAGTACTTCCCCTATATGGACTTTTTCATGCCCGCATTCATCTTTATTTTGGGCTACTCTACAGTCATCTCTTACTACTGTGTAGGGCTTAAGTGTGCTGAGTACCTCTCCCCCAACATTGGAAAACCGATCTTCCTCGCTTTCTCGATCTGCTTTTTCCTCACTTTCTCTTTTGTGGATAGCATTCATGCCCTCACTGTGATGTCACTCATCCAGCTCTCCCTCCTGGTATGTAACCTCGTGGGAACATTTTTGCTACGCAAGAATCTCTCTTTTGAGATTCCTAAATAGTGAGAATTCGAAGCGGGAGGGATTTAACCAGCGACTACCTTGAGTAAGTTAGAAAAGAAGCCCACCTTCTTTGGTTCAGCTTCTTGAGCAGTTTTTGCTCGTTCTAGAGCTTCTTCATACGTCTCGGTGGCATAGGTTTGAACTTCGGGAACATATAGTAAATGCTCACGCTCTTCCTGAGGCATTTCTCGAAAGTAGGTGAGCTTTCCACCCTCTAGAACAACGCTTTCCATGGTCCCATCTCGATAGGTTCCATATGAGGGTTTTCTGAAGTTGAGTCGCAGTTTGAGTCGCTCGACAGGAAAAGGGCTTTCTGCAAGATAGGGCTTGATTTTTTGACTCGAGTTAAAAGTCTCGAGAAGTTGCTGAGCCATCTCCAACATTAAAACTCGAGCTTCCTGCTGGGTCCCTCGACGGACAACGACAAAATAACCACCCAAATCCTCAATTTGGTTGGTCATCTCACCTCCGACAGACCAGGGCTCCATTTGGTACTTTCGAATCATGTTATCTGTAAACTGATCCAGTAGTTGGTCAGCCTCTTGTTCCTTTTCTGTAACAACATGAGCAGCAGGAATTTTTATAGGAGAGTTGGCATGTTTTTGTAGAGCTTCTTCGTATGACTCCTGTAAGATCTTCCTCAGACTATCAGTAAAAGGATCCTTCGTATGGTATAAAAATGTGTTTCCCGTCCCTGTCTGAACATCTTTGCAAGCATTAAAAACCCAGTAGACAGACCCATCTGAATAAGGACCCATATTTCCAACAAACTTTAGTCCGACCCTTACCTGATTCATTGGGAAGGGTTTCGTCTCAAGGAAGGGCTGTATCTTTTCATTGGAACGAATAGTTTGCAAATACTGCTCTAGTACTGTGATCATTAAAACTCGGGCCTCTTCAATAGTTGCACGCCGATGAGCACTAAAGTCGATATATAAACTCTGAATCGTTCCATGCTTGATGCCTCCGGCTCCAGTGCATTGCAATCCAAGCTCTGTTTTCATCCTTTTTGCAAATGTACTTTCCATCTCAGACACATAAACATTGTACTCGTCGAATGCTGCATCCTCAGCCTGAAGCCTCAGCTCAATTTCAGCTTCAGTCTCAGCACAAACTGAAAAAGACAGGGACTGAAAAAAACAAATAAGAAACAACACTCTCATCCGGCTCAACTCACTATTCCTCCGAAAGTTTTTTCTTCGTTTAGCTCTATCAGATTCTCCTCTAGCGCACCTTGATAGGTTGGATCTAGAAAGGTATGGTCTCCTTTTACGGGAGTAAGAGATTTTGTAATACACTTCAGAACCCTTACAACATGTCCATTTTTTTTACTCGTATAATATCCATTTTTTCTACTCGTATAAATGTATTCATCGTCTCTAATGTAAATTTGATCTCTCACTTTGTTCATGTCTGCTAACAATTGCTCTACACTTCTTTTATCAAGTTTCAACTTGTGAATTTCTTCGGCAATGCGTCGAATTTCGTCATCATGATAGGTACCATCAGGGCGTGGGAATTTTTTCACATAGTCACGCGCAAACCAAAATGCAACATCCCTAGCCGAGTAATTATTGAAGGTTCGCAATGCCGCATTTTCTGGAATGAGCGCAACTCCCCCATAAAGTAAGGTAATCAGTTTTTTTCTCGCCACGTCCCTTTCCCCTAGGGAAAGACCCCAATTTTTGTCTGTTAAGCAATGGTTAGCCAAGAGCCCTGCTTCACTATGTGCAATATGTGCCCATAGAAGATTAGGGTTGAGCGCTGGTATTCTACTCAAAAGTGTAACAAACAACTGTCGAAGAGAAAATGCCGATAGAGGGTTCAGTTTCCAGCTACTTAATAGTCTAGTCATATCATCTAAAAATCCAAAGGGTTGTTTTCCATTCGTCGGATTATAAAGCCCAATGAAAAGAGGTTTCTGTTTCCCTCCAGTGACTTTGTTAATTTTACCTGTAATAGCTTGACACATACCTTCAAAATCGGTCCAGTCATTCTGAATTCCATTCTGGCATGTAAACAGGCCTACCCCTCTTGTTTTAGGAAGCAAATTACCAAAATGTGGAACCAAGTCGACTTCATAGAAATGACTGCTGCCATTTTTGTCCCAGTAAGTTTCTGGACGTCCCCTTGTGACTTGGCTTATTTTGTCCCATCGTCCGAAAGCAACGCAACAAGGCACCTCTATATCATAACCACAAAAATGACTTGTTTGAAGAATCACTCGTCCTCGAATGAGGTTATAGTTGTCCCGATTATACTTAACTCCTTGAATTGGGACGAGAACCTTGACTTGGGTTCCTTTTTGAAAATACTGTCTACATCTACCAGAAACGCCTTGTATGGTCACAGGTGTTTGATCTATAGATGTGTATCCATGGGATGTAACTGCAGAGATTTTTAAGTCTTTTGAGATAATCGCCGGCATAGGATCCTCCAGTTCTAGAGTGTGACTCTCGTAGAGACTAGCATAACCAAAACATTTCCATCAAAAGTCTTTTATAGAATTACTTCATCATCTTAGCGATGTAGCTACGGTTGACGTAGATGTATTCCAGACCGGAGTAGATCGTGTAGAGAGCCGCGAGTCCGACAAGGATCGTACTTGTGGTGGAGAGGGTTTCCTGCGAGAGATTCCCCCGCGTGTAAGGGATCAAGAGCAAAAGGATCACAAAGATCGCAATGGCTTGAATCCCCGCTTTGATTTTTCCGCTCCACCTTGCTGCCAGAGCCATGCCCTTGAGTGCACAGATTGTGCGAAGGGTGCTCACCACGGAGTCGCGGTAGATCAGGATAAAGACAAAAAGAATCGGTAAGTTCACAGGGGCATGAGTAAAGGTCAGGATGGCTGTCGTACGAGAGATGCTGTCGGCCATCGGATCAAGGAGTTTACCGAGATCAGAGACCTGTCCTAGACGTCTCGCCACATAACCATCGACCGCATCGGATGCCTCACTAATCAAAAAGAGTCCAAGTAGAACATACACCGCTACTTCTGGAGAAAGGCCAAACCAGTTCGGATAGATATAGATCACGAGAAAGAAGGGACAGAGGATGAGCCTGATCAGAGTGAGAAAGTTAGCGACGGTCATGAGTTATCTATCGAGTTTTTCATCCAATTGTATACCTTCACGTATTCCTGGGCCGGCCCTTTCCAGCTAAAGTCCATATCAATGGCTCGCTTCATGAGCTCCCTCCACTCCGCAGGTTTGTCAAACCAGAGCCCCATTGCTCTGTCAATCGCTGTGGAAAAAGCTTCCGGCGTCGGTTCGTCGAAGACAAATCCATTCCTTTTTTCATGTGGAACACTCTGGTCGTCCACATCTAGGATAGTATCTTGAAGCCCGCCGGTTTTCCTGACAATAGGAATTGTGCCATAGCGGAGTGAAATCATCTGTGTGAGTCCACAAGGCTCAAAGATCGAAGGGACAATAAAGATGTCAGCGCCACCATAAATAAAGTGTGCGAGCTCTTCTTCATGCTTTAGGATGATCCGCGCATGAGGATGGTCTGAGAACTCGTGCATCAAGTCATGGAACTCCTTATTGATCGAAGGAATCGGACTGGACCCAAGAAGAGCAAACTGCCCCCCTTTCTCCAAGGTATAGTAAAGGGCATGACGGATGAGGTGCACTCCCTTCTGAGGAACCAGGCGTGTGATACAGCCGACAATGGGCCGGTGCGCTTCATCCAGCATGAGCTTTTCACGGAGAACTTTCTTCACAAATCCCTTACGGTCAAGGGTATTACGATCATAGTCATCTTTCGGCTCTTCTCGGGAAGAGAAGTGTGCGGGCAAGTAAGGATCCGTCTCAGGGTTCCAATAATGGTAGTCCACACCGTTGACAATGCCGAAGAGTTTGCCTTGGTGCTTCTGAAGGAGTTGGTGGAGTCCTTTTCCCATCTCCTCTGTCTGAATTTCCTTTGCATACGTCTGAGAGACAGCGTTGATCGCATCTGAATAAAGAATCCCCGCCTTCATTAAATTGATGGAGTCTGGGTTTTGGTTGAGCTCTCCATTCGAAACTAACTCTCCCCCCTTCAAGCCTAACTTATCGAGATACTCTTTGGGAGCCTCCCCCTGATACTGGAGGTTATGGATGGTGTACATGACCTTCGTTTTCTCAAGACCAAGAGGTTGAAAGATCTCTTTCAGGAGCAGAGCGATCACCGCTGTATGCCAGTCGTGGAGATGAAGGATGTCAGGATTCATTCCATTTTGCAGCAAGAGCTCTAGAGTCACTTTGGAGAAGTAGAGAAAGCGGTCTAGGTCATCCTCGCAACCGTAAATGCAGCCACGGCTAAAAAAGAGTTTTGGATGCTGAGTATCGATGAAATAGACTTTGATATTCTCAACCCAACCCACCCAGATGGTATTCTTATAGACAGCTCCATCGTAGGCCACCTCCACCTCTGACTTTTCTATATGGAGGTCACGGACCTTGTCTGCATCGAGGCAATCATATTTCGGTATGATGATATCGACATCGTGTCCTTCCCAAGAAAGTTCACTAGAAAGGCCCATCACAACATCAGCGAGCCCACCGATCTTTGCTATAGGGGCGAGTTCAGAGGCAACGTGTATAATATGCATGTATTAGAAATCCTTTGGAGAAACGCTGATCCTGTCAAATTCAATGTTTAATTACAAGTCGATAAACGCTTGTTTCCAAAGGGTAAAAGAGTTAAAATTAAGGATTGTAAAAACAAAAAGGAGCTTCCCTGTGAGCCGTCTCTTCCTCATTTGCTTAATTTTCATTGTTTCCCTATTTGGTTTCTCTCTACTTCTCAAGAAAAAGAGAGGGGCTGCACCCGCTCCCATTGCCACTGAAAGTGTTGGTGAAACGATCACGATCTCCCTCACCCCCACCGGCCCTGAGGTGACTTCCCCTAAAGTCGAGCCCAAAGTCGAGGAAACCCTGGTCGTTGAAGCTCCCCCCAAAGTTCCAGAGCCTGTCGCACGCCTAGGAATGGAACCCCTCTCTTCTGAAGGACTCCCGACTGCTGACCGTGTCGAAGAGCTCTTCAGAGCGGACCTGAACAGTATTCCCTTTGTCAAAACCATCAGCTATAAAAGCAAAGTGCCCTGGCTCAAAGGACGCCCCGCCTGGATTTCAGACTACGCCAGCCATCACAAAACCTCTCGACACTTCATCGCAAGGAGTCTGCACGGCAAGGGCAACTACTACAAAGAAGACATCTCTATCGGTGACCGTTTCACCGTTCTCGATCCAGACAAAAATATTGAATTCCATCTCCTCGTCGACCTCTCCCGTTGCAAACTTTGGCTCTACGCCTATGACAACTCAACGCATGAAAGAGTCCTTCTCAAGGACTACCTCGTCGGTGTGGGCCGTCCAGACGCTCTGAAAGCTTCAGGCCTCCTCACACCAAAAGGAAAATATCGATTTGGTGACCGTATTGTCGCCTATAAGCCGGGCATCTACGGATCGTACAGTGGCAAAAAGACAGAGATGATCCGCGTCTTTGGAACACGCTGGATTCCCTTTGAGAAAGAGATCGCTCGCACCACCGCCCCCGCACGTGGGTTTGGAATCCACGGGGTACCTTGGGTCGAAGATAAGGTAACCGGAGAGCTGAAAGAAGACCTCTCCTGTCTCGGCGGCTACAACAGCGATGGCTGCATCCGAATGGCCTCAGAGGATATCGAAGAGGTGTATGCCATCATCGTTTCAAAGCCCGCCTTCATCGACATTGTCAGCGATGTGCATCAAGCAAAACTCCCTGGAGAAGAGGCACGGTAAATTCTATGGAAACACTCGAGCACGAAAAGCCGGTTCAAGAGGTGATCTCAACCATAGAACATCTAAAGAAGCAAAATGGCGACCGACCGATGTTCAAAAAAGAGATCGAGCGTCTGGAAAGCAAGCTAGAGAAGTTGAAAACTGAAACCTACTCGAAACTCACACCGTGGCAACGGGTGCAAATTTGTCGTCACAACAGCCGCCCCCGCTCACTGGACTATATCCAAAATTGCTTTGAAGAGTTTGATGAGCTCTCTGGAGACCGCCTCTTTGCTGATGACCAAGCCCTCGTGGGCGGCCTAGCAAAGATTGAAGGAATTCCTTGTGTAGTGATTGCTCAAGAGCGTGGAAGCAACACCCAAGAAAGACTCAAGCACAACTTTGGAAGCATGCATCCCGAAGGCTACCGCAAAGCATTGCGCTTGATGAAGCTCGCAGAAAAATTCCACCTCCCTGTCATCAGCCTCGTCGACACGCAAGGGGCTTTTCCTGGACTAGGAGCCGAGGAGCGTGGACAAGGATGGGCCATTGCCAGCAACCTCAAAGAGATGTCTCAACTCAAAACCCCCATGGTCGTCGCGATTATCGGTGAGGGCTGCTCAGGCGGGGCGCTGGGCATCGGTGTCGGTGATATCGTCGGCATGATGGAACACGCCTATTACTCCGTCATCTCTCCTGAAGGATGCGCCTCCATCCTCTTCAAAGACTCCACCAAAAAAGAAGAAGCCGCCTCCATGCTCAAGCTGAGTGCAGAAGAGGTGCTTCAAGCAGGCGTCATCGATGAGGTGATTCCAGAACCTCTGGGAGGAGCTCACCACGATAAGAATGCAGCCTACGAAAACTTAAAAAACTTCCTCACAGACAAACTCAACCTTCTAAAACACCTTCCCATACCGATTCTTCTCGAAGAGCGTTATGAAAAGCTGCGTAAGATGGGTGATGTAAAAATCCCATGAAGCTCCTCTTCTCACTCGCTTTCAAAAACCGTAAACTCCTCCCCTACTGCTTCATTCTAGTCATTTCGATGTGCTTACTGACGGTCGCCACACAGTCTGAGATTGTCACGATCGGCCTCCTCACAAAAAAAGGTCCCGGCTTCTTTGAGCTTTTTGGACCAGAAAAAGAGGGAACGATCCAGGATGTGAGCGCCGTATCTAAAGCCGAGCTTTTAGAACGTTTCGAAGAGATCGATCAGACCGGCAGCGGCGTGATCACAAAAGAAGAAGTGTCTCATTATCTCGATGAGCATAAAAAACTCAGCCTAGTTGACTACGCTATGCTTGCTGTCAGCAGGTACCTTCCCATCACCGAACATCCCGAATACTTAGCCATCGTCGTTCTCCTTGTCGCCCTTTTCAACGCTGCAGCCATGTTCACCTACCGTCTCACATCAAAGCTGATTTCGATTAACGTCAGCCAAGACCTGCGTCAACGCTACTTCGAGCATATTCAAACATTAGAGCTCCGCTTCTACCAAGATCACAATATCGGCTCACTCTCGTCGCGTGTGGTCAGCGACGCTTTATCAATTGCAGATGGTGTCAATGCGACTCTTGCCAACTACCTCCAAACTCCCTTCACCATCCTCTCTACCCTGATTCTTTGCTTTTTGATGTCGTGGAAGCTCACCCTCTTCATCTTTATCGGACTCCCCCTGATTGCCTACCCGATTGTTCTCATTGCCCGCCATGTCAAAAGGATCGCAAAACTCCTTCAAAAAAACCAAGAGAGCTTCGCCTCCGTGCTGATTGACTACCTCGGGGGAATACAAACAGTGAAAATGTTTGGAATGGAAGAGTTCTCCCTAAAGAAGTACAGCGAAGAGAACCAGAGAATGGCCTTCTTAGAGAAAAAGAGCGCCAAATACGACGTCTCTTCAAGACCGATTGTCCATACAATTGGAATGTCGATGCTTTCTATCGCCCTCATCATCGGTCTCTACT
>CAZPBC010000055.1:0-12358 GCA_964584775.1 uncultured bacterium | reverse complement strand
CGGGTCCCCGTCAATTCTTTTGAGTTTCACCCTTGCGAGCGTACTCCTCAGGCGGTATACTTATCGCGTTAGCTCCGATACAAAAGGGGTTGAGTCCTTCTACATCAAGTATACATCGTTTACGGCAAGGACTACCAGGGTATCTAATCCTGTTTGCTCCCCTTGCTTTCGCGCCTCAGCGTCAGGAATAAGCTAGAAAACCGCCTTCGCCACCGGTGTTCTTCCACATATCTACGCATTTCACCGCTACTTGTGGAATTCCGTTTTCTCCGCCTACCCTCAAGAAAAGAAGTTTCAAATGCAGCTCCAGGGTTGAGCCCTGGAATTTCACATCTGACTTTCCTTCCCGCCTGCGCGCTCTTTACGCCCAATAAATCCGATTAACGCTTGCACCCTACGTATTACCGCAGCTGCTGGCACGTAGTTAGCCGGTGCTTCTTTACCTGATACTCTCAAATCTGCTGGGTATTATCCAGCTTCTCTTGCTCCTAGGCGAAAGAGCTTTACAACCCGAAGGCCTTCTTCACTCACGCGGCGTCGCATCGTCAGGCTTTCGCCCATTGCGAATGATTCTCGACTGCAGCCTCCCGTAGGAGTCTGGGCAGTGTCTCAGTCCCAGTGTTGGCGGTCAATCTCTCAACTCGCCTAGACGTCTTAGCCTTGGTAGGCCTTTACCCTACCAACAAGCTGATATCCCATGAACTCTTCCTTTACCACGAGGTCTTACGATCCCCCGCTTTCATACCTAAAAGATGCCCTTCAGGTACGACATTTGGTATTAGCAAACGTTTCCATCTGTTGTCCCAATGTAAAGGGTAGATTATTCATGTATTACTAACCCTTCCGCCACTAGATTGTCCCCGAAGGAACTCTCTCGTGCGACTTGCATGCCTCATCCACGCCGCCAGCGTTCAATCTGAACCAGGATCAAATTCTCAAGAAAAAAAATTTCTTGAATCAATTTGATTCAATATGAATTTATATTTTGTTAGGTCAAACCCCTAAGGGTTTGTCCCACACAAGCTTCTGTCTTGATTCTTACATTATCTTATCAGTGCTGTCTAAAGAGCAAAACTGCCTCGCTGGGCAGCTATTTCCTTACAAAATTTGCAAAAAATCGCTGAAAGGAAACCACAAATTTACACGAAGCACACATATCGCGCAAGAGAAACTCTAACTTTCTCTTCCTTTAGTAAATCCCCTCACTTAAGCCACTGAAAATCAGCCAGAAAAACCATTCCAAAACAGGAGGGTGAGGAATAATGCTCAGTGGCTTAAGATGCGGAAAGAATGCATACCCCATCTTTTCGCCACCTTTTCCAGTGGGCAGCCCTTTTGTCCCTCATCCTGACCTCTCCTCTCCAAGGGGTAGAAGCTCAGGCGGCTCCCCCTCCTGCACAGAAAGAGCTCCCTCCCCCCGACCTCTTCACACTCACTCCCGATTGGTTTGACTATTTCGAGGTGAAGCCAGATCAGCTGGAAGAGAAGGTACAAACCTGGACAATGGAGCTCGAGCAAGTTTTAGAAGGCTTGTCTGAAGAGGTTGCTGAAAAAGCGAAGGCTCTCCTCAAAAAGAGCCTTGCAAGCCTCAATGCGCTCGTCAACACAAAGCACGCTCCCACAAAGCCTAACCCCCCCATCGACGCTTTTCTCGATCGCTACACTGTCTCGGAGCTCATTAGTCTCTACAGGAAGATGGAAAACCTCAGCTCCGACGTCGCTTCACAAGATGAAGATCTAGAGGAAAAAGAGCGTCAAATTACTTCCGGCCAGACCCAGCTCTCTCAGCTGAGAAGAAAGTACAATATCATCGAATCTCCAACGAACGAGAAAGCCCTACTTGCCCTTGAAATCATCGACCTCCGCCTCTCTATTGAGCTTGCGAAACAGAATGTCAAACAACTGAAAGTCGGCTTGAAGCACGACCGAGAGAAACTCGCAAACCTAAGGCAAGAGGTCGAGTTTGCCACGGCCCACCTCTACACCTCTAAAGAGAAGGAACAGGCTGCGAAGGATGAGCTCAACTCCCTTCTAAAAGTCGCCCAAAAGGAGAAGGGAGAACTCCAATCTGTCGAGGCAATGAGCATCAGCCAGTTTATTTTTCCAGAAACCACAGAACGGGAAAAGCTGCAAAATCAGGCTCTATCCCAAAAAGTGATTGAAGCCACCCTTAGCGATGCCCTTGCCATGAATGCCGTCATCGCAGGAACCCTCAAGCTGCTTTTAATTGAGCTCATCACAGATCCCGATCAAATCGATCTCGACACTTTCAGCCAAAGCGTTGCGAAAGAGGTCGAAGTGATTGAAACACTCAGAGAAAATATCAAGGACTGGGAAAGGGTCATCACGAGGCACATTGAGCGGACAGAGTCGGCTCTCTCCAATCTCAAGGAAGACGACCCCTTCAAGAAGCGTGAGCTGGAAGAGCTGCTCATCAGCTCAGAACGTTCTCTCGTCTCTCTTTTCCGACTCAAAAGCGAACTCAAAACCTCAGAATTCTTGATCGAGATCCTCAACACCCGGATCACCGACATCCGAGGTGGGATCCGGGATTTTATTGAAGGTATCTGGGTAGGAATCAAAAGGACCTACCGCTGGATTGCACGGATCCTTTCGAAACCCCTTTTCTCCATTGGTGACACCACCTTCAGTGCAGGCCTCTTTGTTGAGCTCGCTCTGATCATCTTTGTCGTCGTCTGGCTAGCGAAACTCCTTTCCTACCTACTTAAAAATGTCCTCCACAAGAGGGTGGGAGTCAAAGCCTCTTTGGTTTACCGGCTGACCCGTTTGATGGAGTATGTCCTCATTGCTTTCGGAATTCTGGTCGCTCTCACCACCATTGGTTTTGACCTCTCCAACTTTGTCCTCATTGCTGGAGCGCTCGGTGTGGGTCTCGGATTCGGCCTCCAGAGCCTTTTCAATAACTTTGTCTCCGGAATCATCATTCTCTTCGAAAACCAGCTCAAAGTGGGTGACTACGTTGAATTGGAATCCGGGGTCAAAGGAGAGGTCAAGGAGATCAACGTCCGCTCCACCTTCGTTCATACGAACGATGGAATCGATATCATCGTCCCCAACGCCGAATTCACCTCCGCACGGGTGATCAACTGGACGATGAAAGAGCCTTATCGACGAGTACAGGTCCCCTTTGCAGTCTCTTATAAAAGCGACAAAGAAGAGGTCAAACGCGTCGTGAAGGAAGCCGTCAAGAAAGTACCCTTTACCCTAGATAAACCTTGGATCCCCGAGCCGCGGATCTACATTGTCGAGTTTGGACCGAGCTCCATTGAGTTCAAAGCTGTCGTCTGGGTCGATGAGACGGTGACAAAACGCTCCTCTTTCACCCAATCAGCCTATCTCTGGGCCATTCACGAAGCACTCACCAAAAACGAGATCGAGATCCCCTACCCTCAGCTCGATCTTCATGTAAAATCTCTCTTTGAAAAAAATCAGTTAAGTGAAATAGTGGATAGCTGGAAAGACTGACCTATTCAATTTCTTCAGATTCATGAAGATTTTTGATTTAGTTAGCGACCTTTCGAAAACCAGCATACTCTCGTAGTAGAGGGTTTTCGAAAGGTCGCTAACTAAACAATAAAGATCGAGAAGATGGGGGAAGTGAATGGATCAGTTTTTCCACTACTGATTCTTCAAAGGAGGATTGACATGAGTTTAGATTTTTCATCACTTAACTACTTTGCCATTATCGTCGCTGCTGTCGTGCGTATGGCGATTGGCATGACTTACTATTCACCCGCTGTTCTCGGGAAAACCTGGATGAAGATTTCTGGGATGGACGAGAAGGAAATGGGAAACAAGTGGGTCACCCTAGGCTACTACTTCCTGGTGGTTCTATTGATTGCCTTGGTCTTTTCGGCTCTCATCCAAGCCCTTGGCATCACCGATATCTGGACAGGGGCCTGCCTCGGCTTTTGGATTTGGCTTGGCTTTGTCGCTACCGCTACGGTCCAAGGTGTGATCTTTTCTGGGAAATCCTGCGCGATGTTCCTCCTCACCACAGGTGAAGAGCTCATCAGTTACGTCGTCATGGGCGGAATTCTCGCCATGATGGCTTAAATCCAGGCTAAACATTCCCTATATACAGCCACTTGAAAAAGTGGCTGTTTTCTGTTACTCTTGTTGACCTATGAAAAACGAAAATCAACCCTATCAAGTTTTAGCGTACTACCACTTTTCTCCCATTGAGGATGCTAAGGAAGAAGTGCGCCTCCATAAAGAATTTTTAGAAAAACTCGACGCTCGTGGCCGCATCTATATCTCTGAAGAGGGGATCAATGGACAAATGAGCATCCACGAAAAGGATGCCCCGACCTACATCGAGTGGCTTCAAGGAAAAAAAGAATTCCAGGGCATGCAGATCAAGGTCCATACCTGGGAAGAGCATGCGTTTTTCAAGCTGAAAATCAAGTACCGCGAGCAGATCGTGGCTCTCGACACGAAAGTCGATATGAAAGAGACCGGAATCCACCTCTCTCCTGAAAACTGGAAAAAGATGATGGAAACCTCTGATGACCACATCATGATCGACGTGCGTAACGATTATGAGTGGAAGGTCGGCCACTTCGAAGGGGCTGAGCTTCCTGCCTATAGAACCTTCCGCGAATTCAAAGAGTACGCCCAGAACCTAAGAGAGGAGACCGACTCCCCAGAAAAGCCCGTCATGATGTACTGCACAGGCGGTATCCGCTGCGAGCTCTACTCCGCTTACCTCAAGCAGCTCGGCTTTAAAAAGATCTACCAGCTGGATGGCGGTGTGATCAACTACGGACTCAAGATGGGAAGTGACCACTGGTTGGGAAAACTCTTCGTCTTTGACGACCGAATGACCGTTCCCATTAGTGACGACAAACACGAAGTCATTGGAAAATGCCACGCCTGCGGGGCACCGACCGAAGACTATTACAACTGTGCGAACATGGACTGTAACGACCTGTTTCTAGCTTGTCCAGAATGCATCAAAAAAGAGAAGGGCTGCTGCAGTTCTGTGTGCTGTGAGGCGCCCCGTGTTCGCCCCTACGCACACCAAAATCCGCATAAGCCCTTTCGAAAAGCTTACCACTACCGTCAGGCAGCTAAGTCATCATCGATCTCATAACGGTGATCTTCTGAGTAGCGGACGATCTCTTGGGCTGTGATCTTCACCGTTTCCAACCCATTGGAAAATCCTGCCATTCTCATCAATGTATCTAAATCGGCGAGCTCAGCACGCAGTGAACAGTTTTCGAATTCGAGTTCTCTCTTCTTTTCAATGAGATCTTGCTCTCTCATATCTCACCTCCCAGGTCTAGATCGACCACCTCTTCAGCCGCGCGTTTCATCGCCTGAATTCCACCGACAAAGCCGACTTTTCTCATCAACTCATCGGTGTGAGAAAGCTCTGCAAGGAGCTGATCCTGCTCAAACTGCAGTTCGGCAAGCCTTTTGTCTAATAGCACCTTTTTCATGCCTCAAACTCCCTGTCAATTTCTCCACTTTCAATCATCTCTTCGGCGACTTCACGAAGAGAAGTTAACCCATTTGTGAAACCACTGCGTTTTAGGAGCTCATCGAGGTATTCTAACTCTGTCTTGAGGTGGTCATTGATGGACTCAAGTCTAGCAACTTCTTTTTCTAACTCTTGATTTGTCATGACTGCCTCCTTTGCATTAGACGCTTGGAGTTAAAGCAGGAGCCATGCCAGGGAGATCGAAACTCGCCAAAAAAGGTGAAAAAAAAGTACCCTCAGCGCTAATGGAAGGACGATTTAGCAAAAAAGCCCGGATTTTAGCGATTTTACAGCTCATCCTCGCCTTTCTTTTTTTGACACTCTGGTTCTTAAACCCTTACCTACAAGGGCTTTACTCTCATCGCAATGAGATTTTTCTCGCAAAAACGACTCTAGGAGACCTCGAACTTCTCTCCCATCTCCCTGATGATCAAAGAGAAGAAGCAAAGACTAAGCTTCTTTTCTACCAGGAGCGCTTTTCCGCGCTTCCAGAGGCAAAAAAAGAGCTCATTGAAGCTTACCTTACCCAGCACCAAAGAGAGGTCAGCAAGCCCTTTAAAGCTAAACTGAGGGATTCTCTAGACAACCTCTTCTTTGGCCCCCCTCTCATGCTACAGCTATGGGTCCTCGCTGCGATCGTCCTTTCGATAGGCCTCCTAAAAGAGGCCCCTTGGGTGAGAAGTGCAGCGTTCTTTCTCCCCCTTCTTATCTTCTTGCTACTCCTCCAGTTCCCTTTCCGAGAAAAACTTCCCCCTTCCCACACAGAGAAGCTCTACCCCACTGAAGAGAGACTCAAAAACTTTTCAGGTGAACTCTTAAACAACAAAGAGAGCTTCGAGCGGGCATTCGAGGCCTACCTCATCGAAAACCACACGCGTGACGGCAATGGCACCCTCGAAGAGGCGACTTTCAACTTCAATGTGGCTCTGATCACGGCCAAGCGGGCCGACCAAAACCGTCCCATTCCAAAAGAAGGCTCTCCACTCTTTATGCTTCTTTTCTTTGGGTGGAACCTCTTTTTTGCATTTCAAATTCAGGAGAAAAAATGAACGAACATCTCGCACCCCTTGTTTGGACAGCCCTTGTCACCCCCTTCACTGAAGAGGGACAAATCGATTATGAAAGTGTCAAGCAACTGATCCAGATGCAAAATGCTGCAGGGAACGGCCTCTTCATCGCAGGCAGCACAGGTGAAGGTCTCGCCATGCCCTTCGAGATGAAAAAGCAGTATGTCAAGTTTGTCTCCAAACAGCCACGCGATGTGCCTCTCATGATCGGCGTCAGTGGTGCCTGTCTCGATCACCAAATCGAGTGGATCACCTTCTGCAATGCACTTCAGGTCGACGCCTATAACCTGGTCACCCCCTACTACTCCAAACCCGCCTACCACGGCCAAAAGGCGTGGTTTGAAAAATTGATGGAACACGCAAATGTTCCATGCATGCTCTACAATATCCCCTCACGCTCCGCCACCTCCCTCTCCGTCGACCTCGTCCGTGACCTGTCACACCACGAAAAACTTTTTGCAGTCAAAGAATCCAGCGGTGACATCGACGAATTCCGTTCCTATAGACGTGCAGCTCCGAATCTCTTGACCTACTGTGGAAACGACCTCGATATCTTTGAACAAGCTCACCTCGGTGCCGCAGGCCTCGTCTCTGTCATGAGCAACGCCTACCCCTTTGCCACAAAACGCCTCGTTGAACTGTCCAAAAAAGGATCGATGAACGACTTCATCTCCGACTGCCTTGACGCAGGAATTGCGATCAACACGCAAAACCCTCTCCCGATCAAAATACTTCTCTACAAAAAAGGACTCCTCTCGAGTCCCACATTTTTACCCCCACTCTCCTCAAAAGATCTCACCAATGAAAAAGCGCTCCTTCAATCTGAAGAAACGCTTCAACGTTTGGAGTCCGAACAAGCCCTCCAGCCAACATAAGTCTACACTTGCTGGCGGCGCAATTCTCGCAGTTCTCCAACAGTCATCGACCGTCGTTCAGGGCTCGTCTTTGCGAACTCGTAGAGAGCCATAAGCTCGGGGTAGATTTTTTTATTAAACCGCGCTTTTTGACTTTTTGATAGCCTTCTAAAATAACCTGGATTCTCCTTGTAAAGGTCCAAAAAACTTTCCAACGCTTCTTTAAGAGGGAGAGAGTCAAGCCCATCTTCAAGCTCCGAAAACCTCTTACTGAGCGACTCCAAGTTTTTGAGATGCTGTTGAATTGGAAGAGACTGACGTAGCCCAAGCTTTTCAAATTTTGTTCTTTCAATAAGATAAAGTTTTTCCAGTTCCTGATAACGCTTCTCTAAATCCTTGACAAGATGAGGCTTCGTGAGCTTTTGACTTTGTAATTCAGTCTTTAAAAAATTCAACTCTCTACGGTAATCCCGAAGTGAATTCTGATTCTCTCTCGACCATAACACCCCCTCTTTGGTGAGATCGATCTCTAAAGCACGGACCTTTGAGGTGATAACTCCAATCCGGTCTCGTTTTAGAATCAAAGAGTCCAGTTCTTTTATCTGCGCTGTTGTAAGCAGCCCTTCTGACTTTTGAGCCTCTAGCCAATCAATTCCTTTTACGAACTCTTCTAAAGACACATCCTCAGAAGCTAGAGCTGCAAACACCTTCTCCGCCTTCAGCTGCATGAGCTGAGAGACTGGCGTCTCTAGTGGTCGTCTCTCTTCCAGAGCAATGGGGACTAAGGACTGCAGTTCTTCTGCAGTCTCTTGATACAATTTCAAGGTCTCTGTAGGCAGTAGCATCGGCACGCCTCTAGGCACTTCACCAAGACTTTGAAGCTGATCCATCACGTCCTTTAGTGGTTTATTTGATCTCAACACCTCAGGTAATTCGTGTATCTCTTGCTCAAGCTGATCCGCAACTTTTTTTAGCTCAGAGATCGGCACCTCACTTGAAAAGAGGAAATCAGATCTCGCATGAATGCTTCTCATCTGCTCCAACCGTTCAAGTAAGGGAGTACGGAATTTCTCACGAACCGGAACCCCTCCTTCGGGACCTCTCTCGAGCTGTTCAGTCAAATTACGAAGCTCCTCTCCTATCCCATCCATTGACCACTCGTTTTGAGAAGTCAAACGGATCTCACCTGTTTCTAAATCTATCGCCTTTTCTTCTAAAGCACCCACTTGATTCAATATCTCGAGTTCAATCTCGAGTTGTACTAAACCTCCCATTTGCCTAAAGTCTAACTTTCCCTGCTCCCAAAGCTTCTGCAAACGAGGAACTTCACGTCGCAAGTCCTCAGGTGTCGCTTTATCTGACAGCAATCGATCCAAAGTCGCATCGGTACTTCCAAAAATCGCCCTTCCCGCCCGGCGCACTCGATTAATCGCCCCTCCTGCTACCCAACCGACGAATCGAAAAGGTGCGGATATGACCTTAAAGAGCCCTGAACCCAAACGGTGAAGGGGGGTTTCATGAGAAGATACTTGACGAACACTTGCAGGCTTCCTCCCCTCACTTGCCGATAGAGGGGGAAGGGGCTTACTCGGAACAGGTGGACGTTCTGCCTTGGGTAACCGTTTGGCCTTACGCTGCATCCGAACAGCTAACGTCGCTTTCAATTCTCTTTGAAAATTTGTGAGAGGAGCCCTTCCTGCTTTTTTTGAAAGGGATTGAGCGGCTTTATCGACCTCGCTAAGTTCTGGCTTCTTCGCCTCTTGACTTTTCTCAACACGACCTCTAAATCCTGGAATTCTATGGATCCAACCCATGCTAAACCTCCAAACTCTCTTTCCTAGCTTTGAAGATAAGCAAGAGGCATGCCAAGGAGACAAAAATCGAAAAAATGAAGCAGGATCCGGGCACGTGGAAACCTAGAAGGTCACCTGAACCCTTGAAATAGAGAAAAAGTCAGAGCTTAGAAAGGACCTGGGTAGTAAGGGGGCATAAAGTTGGGCGAATAGGGGTCGTAGTAGTGATAGGGGGGACGGCAGCAGCCCTGACCGGGACAGCAGCCGCAGCGTCTTGTGGCCAAATTCCTCTCATAGAGATTGTAGTTCGCAGCCAAAGGAGCTGCGGCCAAAAGTAGACCTAAAAAAAGCACGCTTCTCATAGACACCTCCGATGTTTTCGGAATAGCATGAGAAACGCGCTGGGGTCAATCGTATTTTAATTCTCTTATTTTCAGATAGTTAAACTCTCACACCACCAAAGCTAAAGTCATCAGGCTTGGGAACGACTCCTGCATCAGAAAGGGCTCGATGAGCCTGTTGTAACTCTCGCATTTCACTCGCATGCTCGACCCGCATCGCCGACAGTTGCTGATATTCTTCCCTCTCTTCTGGAGACAAACCGTCCTTCTCCTTAAGCCCTTGATAACGCCGATCAACTTCGTTAGCAAAGTGATGGTCTTTGTTGCGCATCTGAGTCGGGATTCCATGCTTTTCTTCTGCGGCGCCTACAAGCTTTGCATACACACGGCACTGTTCACCGATCCGTGCAGGAGTGACAAGCTTCGCGGAAACCTTTTCTGTTCCAAAATGCTCCTTCAGCTCTGCAATCGTAGGAAGCCGTGAGCGTCCTGTGTCCGAAACAAAAGGAGGTTGATCGATATCAGCTTTTGCCCAATCGATGTCTGCCTCTCCCAGAAAGGCGATGAGTGCTTCTGGGGAATCTTCTCGATGCGCACAATCTTCCATTCCATCCGAGACTGTCATCACAATGTCCCCAGGCTGAAGTCGCTCATCAATCCGCACAACGCTCTCTCCTCGGCTCCTTTCTAAATGAACTTGCCCCTTCTCGCCGAGCCCCATCGAGATCTGTCCTCCAGAATGGTCACGCGTTTGATGCTCTGGAGGGCGTGGGTCTGGGTTGACCTTCCTCACTTTTCCATCCTTGGATCGAATAAACACTCCCGTGTCACCTACAGAAATTCCAACGAGGCGTTTTTCATCACCGGTGTCAACGACCCTGACCGCTGTCATCGTCAGACTTCCACCTTTCATTCCCTCTCCACCGAGACCATATTCGACCCCGCCGACTTCGACTTTGCCTGGCTCCACTTGTGCCATCTCTTCAGCCGAAGCGACCAGTTTCTGCTCTGCATCAGGAGCTGTCAACTCTTCGGCGCTCATCCCATCGAGTTCCCTCGCCATACGGTCAGCAAAGAGCCTCGCAAAAACGGCTCCACTCAGCTGGGACCCTCCGGTTGCATCGACATTGACGATCGAACCCTTTTCTGTCATCGTGAGCGAGTCTCCGCAGTAGTCACAAGGTTTAGACTGATCCACGATCACACAAACGTTCCCGTCCTTCTGAACGTAACTGTGATGCTCTCCAATAGGGAGATCACGCGTCCCGACATTGCCAAAGGGTTTCTCGATGAACTGTTGCGACTCGAAGTACATCGACCGAAGCGTCTTCATGTCAATATTGTGGAAACCTCCAAAAACCTCTCTTCCATGAGCTAACACCTCTCGCATGTACGCGACCTCGTCTTTAATATCTAATCCGCATACCGCAGCATCCAAATCTATGAAATTCAGATCGAACTCTTTGTCATCAATCGAGCCCATGTGCTGGTTCATTTCTTCTAACCGCTCTGCCACCTCCTGGCGCATCACTTCACGTGCTTGCACCACTTCGTCTAGAGTAGAGTTCTCGGGCATTTTTCTCATTCTCGCTAAAAGTTCAAGCGCATCGATCTCTTGATCAATTCCCTCCATCCTCCCTCTTGACTCAGAAGAAAGAAACGGAAGGATTCCCTTTTTTTCGCCGTCCATGTGGAGCTGGTATCGTAGTTCTGCAAGTTTTTCTCTTGCTTCACCCAAAGTCCACGTGCCCATTTCTTTGACCGCACTATCCTGTGTTTGAATGTATTCTTGCATGGTAGCAATGGACATATCTACCGATAGCCCTGTCTGAAGACTCAATTCTCTCCTGCTCAACGATTCGTCCTTCATCTTCTTGAGCTTATCTACACTTTCTGATGGAAGAAGGTGGGTACGTACGATTTTGGGAAAAGGCGATTTACCAAATTCATCACTGGTAATCGTATCCTCGATTGTTAAAAGTCTATGCACCAAATTATTATACGTCATATCTCTTTGAGAACTCCGATCAGGTGAGAATCCATCTTCCCACAATAAATTAATTTGCTTAACACCCATTTCAAGAGCATTGAATTCCGTTTGTAAACGAAAATACTGGATCTTTTGTGGACGATTCAACCGACCTGCATCGTGTTGTTCTTTCAACCCAGGGAGAGCCTCACGAAGATCTTCATAGGTTGCCTTATTCGACATCAAGTGTTTGAGCTGACGCTCTGTATCTCTATAAGACTTTACCTCACCAAAAACGCCACCGATGGCTCGACCCACTCTTCTAATCCCACCAGCGACGGCGGACCCCACAGTTTTAAACGGAGCGGCAATCCGCTGAAAAATAGAGGCGCCGGTTCCGAGGCCCTTCAATGCGGTCTCTTCCACAGTGCTTAACCTCAGTTTCCTTTCTGAAAGAGGAGGAGTTTCTTCTAAACTTTTCTTCACTAATTTGCGGTATTTTTCCTTCTGCTCTGTATTTGCAATGTCCCCGATACCATAACGTTGCATAAGCGTTTGAATTTTGATAATGCCTTTACGGAATTCTCTGGAGGTCAAATGATCTTTTTGAGCATCTAAATACTCAATGCGGGCACCAACCTCTGCCTCTGCCCTTTCTTTAACTAAAGCTTCTCCTCGCTCTAGTCTAACCTTCACTTCAGGAAAACTCCCGATATCATAACGTTCTATAAGAGCCTTCATATCATTCACACCTTGCCGCATCTCTTCGGGAGTTAGGTGGTGTATCATTTGGTATGTAAATTCAGAATTCAAGAAAATCCTTGAATG
>CAZPBC010000054.1:0-12374 GCA_964584775.1 uncultured bacterium | reverse complement strand
CCACTCTGCACTAAGATACCGAATTGTTTGACTGCGTTCCATTGCTTGACTCAGCGTCTCTACTCCTGGATCATCTAAAGGACACATGTCCAAATGCAGGTGGGTGAGGATACCCTTCTCCCCTAGGAGCTCTGCGATCACCGCCGCACCGCTAAAAAGGGGATTCCAAGAGAGATCGAGCACACGAACACGACTTCCTTTCAAGACGTCTACAAGAGGACGAACTCCCTCACCACCAATAGAATTTTGATGCAAAATCAAGGCTTCTAATGCTGGGCAGCATTTTAAAACCTTCACAAGATGAGGGATATCACCGTCAGTGATTGCGCAGTTAGACAGGTTGAGAATTCGTAAGGAGTTGTTAGGTTGACCAGAAACCGCCTCTGCAACGGCTCTCAGGTTGATGTGTGGACCCTTACACTCCAACGCAGTGACAGCTCCATCTCGGAAGAGGGCTGCTGCCACTCTTTTGACGTCCTCTCCCACAATAAGAGATCCACAAACTTGCAGTGCCTTCACACTTCGACCTTGCATCCGAGCGACAAAAGCATCGACACCAACGGAGTTTGAAAGGTTAAACAACCCAAAGTCCGGGTCATTGGTCCTGACAGATACAGGCTCATCACCCAGTATAAACTGCTCGCCGGTCGTGATCTCAAGACCGTCTGTTGGATCGACAACACAAAACTCTTCGCGAAAAGAAGTCGTTAATGGTTTAGGAAGTACAGATATCATGACAAATCTCCTTTTAAATTAAGTATTTTGAAAATGATATCTAACTAACTCACAACAAGTCAATTAAAGAAAAAATTAGAAGGATTGACCACCGTAGGCGAGGGCGACATCTTTGTATTTCTTCATGAGGTCGCGGAGGTGGGCGGCGTCTTCGAAGCGGAGCTCTTTCGCCGCACGCTTCATCTCTTTTTCATAGCTCTTGATGACACGGAAGATCTCCTCTTGAGAGAGGTGTATCTTTTCTTTAGAAGGTGTTTTTTGGTGGACTTCTTCCTCGACCTCTTCCAGTTCGATCAGCGCAGCGACGTCGCGTTTGACCGTTTTTGGAGTGATGCCGTGCTTTTTGTTGTAGGCCATCTGCAACTCACGCCGCTTTTGCGTGACAGCGACGGTGTTTGCGATGGATTTCGTGTTTTTGTCGGCGTACATGATGACGCGCCCCTTTTCGTTCCTTGCTGCGCGTCCACAGGTCTGCGTGAGGGAGGTTTCACTCCGCAAAAAGCCTTCCTTATCGGCATCGAGGATCGCCACCAGGGAGACCTCTGGAATATCCAGTCCTTCTCTAAGAAGGTTGATTCCCACAAGGACATCGAAGGTTCCACGACGCAGGTCCGAGATGATCTGCATCCGCTCGACGGTATCGATATCAGAGTGGAGATATTTTGTCTGGATACCGACCTCTTTGAGGTATTTGGTGAGCTCTTCAGCGAGGCGCTTGGTGAGCGTCGTCACGAGGACACGTCCTCCCTTCTCCACCTCGACACGGATCTCTTCGATACAGTCGTCCACTTGTCCTTCTGCCGGGCGGAGGTCAATCACCGGATCGAGAAGTCCCGTTGGGCGGATGACCTGCTCGACAACGCGCTGCTCGGCATCTTCTATCTCCCAAGAACCTGGAGTGGCTGAGACATAGACGACCTGGTTCATCCGTTCGTAAAACTCTTCGAACTTTAAAGGGCGGTTGTCGTAGGCAGAAGGAAGGCGGAAGCCAAAATCGACGAGCGACCGTTTTCTCGCGCGGTCCCCATTGTGCATACCGTGGATCTGCGGAACGGTTTGGTGAGACTCATCGACAAAGAGAAGAAAATCATCGGGGAAGTAGTCTAGCAAGCAAGAGGGCGGCTGCCCAACGCTGCGCCCTCCGAAGTGGCGTGAGTAGTTTTCAATCCCCTTACAAAAACCCACCTCTTTGATCATCTCAAGGTCATATTTCGTTCTTTCAAGGATGCGCTGCCGTTCGATCAACTTGTTCTCTTTTTCAAAAAGCTCCGCGCGCTCTTTCAGCTCATCCTCAATGAGTCGGATCGCATCGAGGCGGACCTCTTCAGGAGTGACGTGGTGAGAACCGGGATAGATCGCGATCTGGTCAAGGCGTCCGAGGACTTTTCCTGTCAGAGGATCTATTTGAGAGATACGCTCCACCTCGTCCCCAAAGAATTCCACGCGGAGTGCCACGCTCTCTTCATAAGCAGGAAAGATATCCAAAACATCCCCACGGACGCGGAAGGTCGCGCGTGCAAAATCCATGTCGTTCCGGCTGTACTGCATCTCCACCAAGTGAAGGAGCACATCGTCCCGCTTGACCTCTTGACCGACGACGAGCTCCAAGTTCATCTTGCGATAGAACTCTGGGGTTCCAAGACCGTAGATACAGGAAACTGAAGCGACAATCAGCACATCATCCCGTTCGAGGAGCGAACGTGTGGCTGAGAGGCGCATCTGATCGATCTGTTCGTTGATCGACATGTCTTTTTCAATGTAGGTATCGCTCCGTGCGATATAGGCTTCGGGTTGGTAGTAGTCGTAGTAAGAAACAAAATACTCGACGGCATTTTTTGGAAAGAAAGCTTTAAACTCTTGATAGAGCTGCGCGGCGAGAGTTTTGTTATGAGCGAGGATGAGCGTCGGGCGCTGGACCTTCTGGACGATGTTTGCCATCGTATAGGTCTTTCCCGAACCAGTGATCCCGAGAAGGACCTGCGAACGCTTTCCCTCAAGCAGCCCCTTCGAGAGCTTCTCAATCGCTTGGGGCTGATCCCCACTCGGCGTGAAATCGGTGACTAACTCAAACATCTACTTTTTACGAGCGACGCGTTCGATCTTTTTCCAGGCGCCTGCGACACCCATCTCTGTCTGAAGCCCTTTCATCGTCTCTTTAGCCACTTCACGGGCATTCAGTGTTCCGTGATAGAGCACTTCTTCAACTAAGCCTTTCTGTTTTTTGAGCTCTTCACGCTTTTCATGGAGAGGAGCTAGGAAGTTGTTAATCGCGACGGTGAGTTTGTCTTTCACTTCGACATCCCCCACAGTTCCTTTGCGGTAGCGCTCTTTGAGATCTCGAATCTCTTCTTTATCCGGATTAAAGACATCGTGGTAGATAAAGACTGGATTTCCTTCAACGGTTCCTGGCACGTCTGCACTCACCCGCTTCGGGTCGGTGAACATTCCGCGCACCTTCTTCGCCACCGTTTTTGGATCGTCACTGAGGTAGATGCAGTTGCCGGCAGATTTACTCATCTTCCCCTGCCCATCGGTTCCCACAAGCGTGGGGGTCTCTGAAGGGAGAAGCTCAGGAATGGTAAAGACATCGCCGTAGGCGTTGTTGTACTTCCTCGCAATGTCGCGGGCGATTTCAACGTGGGCAGCGTTGTCTTTTCCTACCGGGACCACATCGGCTTGAACGAGTAAGATATCAGCACTCATCAAGACAGGATAGCCGATCAAACCAAAGGGGATACTTTCCGGGTCGAGGTGGGCATTTTTTGCCATCTCTTTAATACTCGGAAGACCCGCAAGGCGGTTGAAGGAGATCATCATCTCAGTGAAGAGATTGAGCTGGTAGATCTCGGGGATCGCTGACTGGAGGTAAAAGGTCACCTTCTCAGGATTCAGGCCACAAGCGAGATAGTCCAGCACCATATCATTCATGTGCGTCCGCAGCTCGAGGATATCCTGCTTCGTCTTCTTTGTAGTGAGCATGTGCAAGTCGGCCACAAAGATAAAGCAGTCGTACTTCTCTTGAAACTCCACCCGTTTTTTAATCGAACCGACGTAGTGTCCAAGATGCAACTTACCCGTCGGCCGGTCTCCTGAGATGAGGCGTTTAGTAGTCATAGGTGAGTACTCCTAATTTGTTGCAAACTTCGATACCAATCAAAAAGCAAGAGAAGAGCATGACAAAGATCAATAGACCCTTTCCTCCCCAGGCTTTGAAGTGCTCTGATTTAAAGCCAAGCATGTAGCGTCCACGGTAGACCATCATCGCGGGGAGTAAAATCAAAAGCGTGATCACTCCGAAAGCTCCGGCGTAGTCGAGGGCGAGAAAAAACGAGCGCGGTGAGGCGATCGAAAAGAAGAGAGGGGGAACGAAGGTGAGAAAATAGAGCGTCCAACGCCCCAAAGCCGTCTCTGAAGAGATCCCCAGACCATCCCCTAGGAAGTCACGCAGCGACAGCGACACTCCCAAAAAGGAAGTCACAATGGCAAAAAAGAGGAACCAGCGCCCGACAAATGAGACCCAGTCATTCCCTAAAAGTCCCGACACCAAGAAAACCGAATCTTTTCCCTGTTTGTACCCTTCCAGTAGACCGACCTCTCCCTCCATTGGAAGGACAGAGAGGACAACAATCTCCCAAACAATGTAGAGAAGTAGAGCAAAGAAGCTTCCAAGTGCAATCGAGGTCAAAAGCCCTTTCACATCTTTGTTCAAATAGCGGTTTAGAGTCGGAATGATAATGTGGTATCCGAAGGAGGTCGCCAAAATGGCAACAGAAAGCGGGACATAGGACCAGTCGCTACGGACGAGGTGGTCGAGCTCCATATGCGGGATGAGCATCCCATTGAGGGCAAAGAAACTGACAACCAGTCCGAGCATCAACAGCCGGTTCACCAGATCAACGTAGCGCGCCCCTTCATAGACGAAAAAACTAAAGATCAGTAGGAGAGGAATCGGTCCCGCCCAAAAAGGCATCTGCATCCCGGTCCAGTACTGGAGCTGCTCTTTGAAGAGAGGCCCACTTGCCGCCATGTAAGCCGTTGTCAGCGCGTAGAGAAGAAAGAGATAGACAAACCAAGCAACGACCTGTCCCGGCTTGCCCAGCGTCGTCCGTGCCATGGTCATCAAGTTCACGTGGATGTCTTCATGCCAGAGGTTGACCTCAAGAAAAAGCATGGCAGAGTAGGCCATCAAGCAGAAGTACATCAGGAAGAGAATCAACGTCGGCCAAAACCCCATCAACCCTGTAATCACGGGAAGGGCCAACATCCCAGCTCCAATCATCGTTCCTGCAACGAGGAGGGCTCCTCCCAAGACACGTCCAGACTGTTTCATTGTTCTCCTTAAAGGTAGTCTACAAGTTTAATTCCAATCACAGCACACGCTGCTAAAAACACCATCACGATCGCAGTGCGGCCGCCCGGCAAAAGGACCGCCTCTCCCGCACTTCGCCCCTTCCACACCATCATTGCAGGAAGCACACCGAAGAGAAGGGCCGCTGCGATCGCTCCAAAACTCAACGCGGTGAGAAAGATTCCCGGAAAGAGAAAAGAGGAGATCAATGGCGGAACAAATGAAAGGAGGACCAGAAAAAGTTTTCCGAGCGGAGTCTTTTGGATCGACAGGCCGTCCGCTAAGAAGTCCACGAAACTGAGTGAGACAGCGAGCAGTGAAGAAACGAGCGCAAAGAAGGCAAAGTGCTCCGCAAGCAGCATCACCGCTTTTGAGGCTGTGACCTTTTTTAGAGTCGAGGTCGCAATGTCTCCCGCATCGAGCGCTAACTCAAACTGCTCAGGAGGGACAATCCCCAAAATCACCATCTGCCAAAAAAGATAAATCACGAGTGGAATGGCACTTCCCAAGACCACCACCTTCGTCAACCGTTTTGCGTCGTGGTTGAAGTAGGTCGTCAAGCTGGGAATGAGGTTATGAAAGCCAAAAGAGACGACCATGGCAGGAATGACGAGCCTCACCGCCGACCACTCTCGAGGCGCTAGGAGCTGTGGTTGGATATGCTCTAGACCTAAAAACAGCAGACCTAGGTAAGAGATCACCAGCCCCAGCATCAACAGCTGATTGAAACGGTCGACCACCCCCGTACCAATATAGACGAGGATAGCAAACAAGACGGTGAAAAGGATGCTTCCCACAGAGAAGGGCAGTAGAATTCCAAAGTCGTCCAAGACGCCAGAAAGGAGCGCGCCGCTTCCTGCGACATAGGCAACCAATAGAGAGTAAAAAAGAAACAAATAAAGAAACCACGCTGCCGCCTGACCCACTCGACCGAGTGTCTGTCCGACCATGGAGATGATGCTGACCTCTTCTTTAAACCAGAGATTCACCTCTAAAAGGAGCAGCCCTGAAGAGAGCATGAATCCCCATGCAAAGATAAAAGCCAATCCACTCGGCACAAAACCCGAGCGGGCACTCAAAACCGGGAGTCCTAGCATCCCAGCACCAATACAGCAGCCCGCAATCAAGAGGGCCCCACCAAAAACAGTCGCTTTGTTCGTCTTCATCATAAAATTGTGGGCATTGTACCGAAGCGGGGGATTCTTTCAAAGATCTCTCCTATTCAGAGATTTATCTGAATTAAAATTATAAATTAACAGGGAAATTAAAAAGATAATTAAACTTAATTATTATTATTATTTTCGTTATAATTTTATCAGTAATTTGGTACATCAGATGGATTCAACGCAACCCAACACACCCTCTTTATGGAACCTCCTGAGGTCCACTCCTGGTACAGAGTGGGTGGAGACCGTCGGACGCACCTACAATCTTCCACGTGATCAGGTAGATATCCGTATTCAAGAGTGCCTGCTCGCACACGCTCCTCTCCTCGCCATGGCAACAGATGGCTCTTTGACTTTAGAGGGACGCACGATCACTTACCAACCAAACGACCAAGAGCTTTTCAGCCTCGCTTTTGAAGTCGCCTCTGAGAAACTCACCCAACTGATTCATGAAAAGCCTGTCTTTGAGTGGAAAGAAACGTATGACCAAGATCCTGACGCTTTTGTCCGAGTGCTCGTCTCCTTTTTAAAAAGGCCCGATACTACCCCTGATCTCACCGAAAAAGCTTATCAGTTCATCATCGAGAGTGAACCCAAGGGGTCCAACCTAGGACTCCTCCTGAACATTCCAAGTCTGTTTGGCTTCATCTTGACCCACGGCATTGATGTCAACAGCCATGAATACCTCAGCTCATTTAATGAAGAGTATGAGAGATCTGCCTCTTCTTATATTTCAAGGATCCATGAGGGAAGCTCTCCCCACGGCATCGGCGATCCCTGCCTAGATGGAAAGTGTTATTTTAAAACCATCTACCTTCCCCTCCTCGAAAGCGGAGACTCTTCAATGATGGACGGCGTCAAGAGCGCTTTTGGTAGGCTTACCCATTGGACACGAGAATCCATGTGTCTGACATTAAAGATCCTTTCACACCACGGACTGCTGGATGCAGAAGGAAGACTGACCAGAACCCCCTCCGCCCCCCTCTATGAACACCTCCGTGACCACCCTCTCTTCTCTAAACTTTTTTCTGACCTAGCACTATCAGGTGAAGAGCGTCGAAAAGCGTTCTTTTATGACTACCCTTATGAGATCGGAGTTCACCCCTTTGAAATGACTTTAGGAAGATCTTCAGCGGAGATGTTAATTGAAACAGCTCCAGAAGGGTACGAACGCCTCCAACAAGTCAGAGCCTTTGAATTTCTTTGTGCGTATGAGACACTCACTCCAAATCAGGTTGATCTCTTTCTTTCCTCTCCCGGAGGACTCCTCTTGATGGAAACCGAGGAAGGCCCTGTTCTTTCTGCCCTTTATAAACGAGGTTCCTATGAAGTTTTATCCGCTCTGATCAAGGGGGCACTCCGCAAACCAGAATACGCTCCGGTGATTTCTCGCTTTTTTCTCTCTTTAAACGGTCCTATTCAAAGCAATGATCTACAAACTAGTGCTCTCATGTGGCTCGAGACTCTACCCTTTTCGACTGTAGTGGAAGAGGTTGCCTTTCTTGAGGGTAAAGGACTGATCACAGCTCTCTCTCGAAAGACCAGTTTATGCCAACTCATGCAGATACCAGAAAGGACTCTTCATCAAGAAGCGATACTCCAAACTTTTATACGTCACTTCGATAAATTGTTTAGAAATCAAACCTCGGGCACCCTCCAATGGCTATACAGAGACCACCCTCCAGCGATGGTTATCGATATTCTGAATTCCTGCGGAGAAGTCGACAGAGACTATCTTTTTAGTGAGTTAAAACTTCGAGACACAAGAAGAAACATTGAAATCCAGTTACGCTTAGCAAAACACCTGGGCATCATTCAGATAGACAAAGAAGGGAAAGTTCAAGTCACAGACGATGCATTTGTACAAAATCACAAGACTTTTCGAAGTGCTGTAGAATGCCTTTCTCGACCCCCTTTCGAATTCTTGCAAAAAAATCGAGAGACTTACTGGAATCTCTTTAGCGATGTGTTTGGAATTCACCCTCTGCATCTCGTTCGCACTCTTTCTCACAACCAGAGAAGAGAGCTTGGCGCCAAACTTCAAACCTACGTCGCAGAATTCCTTGAAAACCCAGATGAACTCAAAGAGTGGATGACTCTTCTTGACCTCCGTCCAGATAGCTGTTTGGCACTTAGTGGAGACTGCCTGCTCCATCACTTTGCAAAAAGAAGGCAAGTCCCACTGTTAAGACAACTCACCTCCTACGGTGATGTCAACGGCTCTGTTTACGACGAAGAGCACCGCACGCCCTTCTACTACCTTATTCCTCGAACAAGAGCTTTCAACCACCTCGAGATCCAACAACTCAGCGAGTGCATCGACCTCTTTGTCGAACAAGGGTGGGTCGATCCCTCAAAACCGATCGATCGAAATGATCCAGGACTGACTCCTGCGCTTCAATTTATCCTAGGTGAGCTAAGCGAAACACGACTCGCGCAATCCCGAACGCATCGAATTCCTAGCAACTACCTCCCTATTTTCAGCCGACTCCTCTCCCTATCTGGCGACCTACAAGCTCCCGTTTCTTATGCAGGCATCGATGCTGTCAACCTGTTAGACTATATGAATACCCTCATATACCGCTTGCTTGATAGAGGGTATCAATCCCAAGATAATCACTTTGCCGACTACTTCTATCGAGTTTTCCTCTCTGCTGTGCAAATGGGGGCGAACCCCTACCAAGGCACCAGTGCGCGCGGGTTTACTCCGATGCAGGAGCTCTGCTTTTTATGCGGTGTAGTCAAACGAAGCGTTTGTGATTATGAGTCCCTCGATCGACTAGACACGATCCCTGAAGGCGTACGAGCTGCAAACCCATTACGCACAACAGATGAACTGACACCTGAGGCGATCGATGAGTTTGAACGAGTCCTTTCCCCTTACGCCTACTCTGTACACCGTCTGTTCTACGACTCCCAAATCAGAGTCCAAGAGATCGCTCACCTACCTAACTACGCTAGCTATCTAAATAATCTAGACCTTCATGTCATTCTTTCTCGTCCTGAAAGAAGAGAGCCCTTCCTTAGAATCATCCACACGGTCGACCCTGATATTCTCATCGCATATGCTCCTCTACTTGCTCACTGCCTTGATGATGAAACTGCTCTGAAGATTTTGCGCCAACTTCCCCCAGAAAAGCGCTCCAGTTTTATAGCAGCACTGGCATTTAGAGGGACTGCATTGAAAGGTCGACTCATCGAAATGGGACGTGAAAATGTTCACGAATTGAGAGATGCAATCATCGACCAAGCACAAAAAGATGAGTACCAAACTCAGGGAAAAAGTGCTCTTCAAGTTTTAGAATCTGTTTTCCAACTTTCCCAACTAAAATTAAGAATCATCGAGGCAAAAGGAGTGCTCGATCTTCTGCCCGATTCAGAAGAAAAGACAGCTCTACAGGAACAGTTAACTCGAACGTCTAGCCCCGTTGCAAGAATGGAGCAAAATCAGACAGAAGAACAAATGCCACTTGCAACTCAAGCCGTTAAAGAGATGCTTCAGCAACTGGATCAGCCCCCAACAATCCCCTTTTCATCGAAAACCATCTTCGGGACACTCATCCCTCATCAGGAAGTCGACTCTCCGGATCAACTCCATCAGCTGTTCCGTGAAGTGGAACAACTTTTTAGAAAGTTTTCTTCTCTTTATCAAAGGGGAACTAAACAAGGTCCGACTCGCTCGCCAGTTGGCTCTCCCGTCCCCTCTCCAAAGAGAAGGAGAGTGGAGACACCCGTATACGATATGCTGAACGTGTGTCGAGTGATGATCACTTCAGCCCTGGAAGCTTCGAGTCGAAAAAAGCAGAACGGACTTGAGCAAGAACTTGAGCAGTTTAGAGACGCTGATATTTACTCCATTCTCGGACAGCTCTTCCCGACGGAAAGAAACCCAAATGACGCCTTCAAAGCGACCTTTGGAGCCAATGACCCCTACAGTGCCGGTCTAGAAGAGGGTAGTGACCTCCTAAAGATCGGTGCCGGTCCCGAGCCCCTTCTTCTTTTCAAATATGGCACGGATAAAGAGCTCGCGGAAGAGGTCGCCAAGAAACAAGCCCTGCTCGCGAGGCACCTTGCAGAGCACCCGACTTCCTCTCTAAAAGGAGAAATCGAGAGTCTCCAAAAAAGACTCACTTCACTCCCTCAAAATGAGCCAGGGATGATCCAACTCCAAAAGGATCTCCAGATTTCTTTAATTAAAATTTATATTTTAAATAAATAGAACTAAAAATATTATTAGTATTTATTTTTAACTTAATTTGTATTATAATTTACATAAATTATTTAAATTTAATTAACTTTAAATACTAAGAGTATTTTTATGGCTATACCTAGACCTAACTTGATCCCCCAATCTATTTCAGACTGGGAAATCCTTCGTAACTGCTCCCCTAATGAGTGGGAAAATATCATTCAAGAAGCACACCCAGAAGGACTTGAGGAACGGGTAGACGATGTCATCTTAGATTGCTTAAGAGAACATATATGTGAAATTCCTGGAACAGATTTAGAGGGCCGAGTACAGGCTTATGCTAGTACACTTCCCGAGGGGATCGATATCCTTTTTTGGAGTTCGATAGAAAGCGCTTATGAATTTGCCATTCATGAATTACAGTATGAAATTCAAAACAAAGATGTCTCTGATTGGGCCCACCTCTTTCAAGAAAACCCACGTGGGCTCTTGGAAGCCATTCTTAGAACTTTAAGAAGTCCCGATTTCACACCTCAGTTTGCTAGAAATGCAGCAGAGTACCTCCACGTCTACGATTGGAGACGAGCGAGTCTAACGCAGCTTTTAGTCTTTCCTGACGTCTTCCATGCGTTTATTCAATCACCCAGATTCAAAGAGCTTCCAAAATATGGAGCAGAAGCAAGCAGCGCCTACTGCTCCGCCTCGATGCGCTTTCAAGCTGAAATCTTAAATAGCTCTCCCATTGGACTCGCACATCCCTGTCTAGATCCTCAACTCTTTTTTCAGCAGATCCATCAAGCGGTTTTTATCGACGGAAACCCACAAGCTATAGAGGCGTTACAACGCTGCATCGAGAGGACACAAACCATCACGACTGCAGGAGTCTACCTCCTTTTCCTTCTTTTGAATAACGGAGGATGCCTCGATGAAAATCGGCGCCCTATAAACGTCGAATCCTCCCTTCTAAACTCTATAAGATCCAACGACAAACTGAATGAGATTCTAATTCTCTTGAATCTCCCCGAAGAGGAACGTAACGAATCCTTCTTTATGCACTATCCCTACCCGATTGCAGCACTTCTCATCGGTTTGGTCAGCACTGTCGATCCTTTTGATTTCTTAAATAGAGAAGTTGACGAAGGGCAGAAACCTCTCCAGCAACAAAGAGCTATAGAGGGGCTTCTTGCGGAAAGAGTCAATCCTACGCGAGCAGTCGTTCAGCGATATCTAAGCCTCCCTTGTGACGTGCTAAGTGCTCAAGTAGATGGTCAAAACATCTTACAGATCCTCTATGACCTGGAACGATACCCACTACTTGAAGCGGTCATCACCTGCATCAAAGAAGAGTTTCCAGCAGACCCAAGAGCAAAGGAAGCTCTAGATCACTTCTACCTTTCTCTCAACGGTTTTCCAAGAAGATCTTTTCTCTATGACCTTATCAACAATTGGATCAAAACAGCTCCCTTTGAAAGTCCAAAAGAGCTGGTACATTACGTCAGAACCCATCGCTTAACACCCATGCTAGTAGAGAGCGAGGAATGCGGAAAAATGTTCAGACTAGCAGAGCAACGTTCTTTGACTCTCTTTGAACAAAGTCTCATAGAATTTTTTCTTCAAAAGACTGAAGAGAGACTTCAAACAAATCTGATAAATCTCCTTCGCGACATGAACCCTTTTGTTCCAGGAAAACTCTTTACCCAACTCGCAAAGCGCTGCTTTTCTGAGCTGGATCCAGACTATGCTTTTAGAGAAATTCACAATTTTTCTGGAAAAGAGCTGTATCATGCCGCACTTCTCCTTGCTCTACAGTTAAAGGTCGTTGAATTCAGTGAAGGAACCTGGGTAGTCAACGATTCCGTGATACTTGAGCGTTACCCTTACCTCAAACCCATCCTTCTACCTCTTAAGATGTCCTCTGAGGAGTTTGCTCTTAATG
>CAZPBC010000053.1:0-13530 GCA_964584775.1 uncultured bacterium | reverse complement strand
TTGATGGACTCTTCACTCTTCTGATCTAAGGCCTCTATAGTCTGAAACGTTAGAAGAGTGAATAGGAGGGGAAAGATTTTCAGATACCTCATGATAAGCTCCTCTTTTTTGAGGCTATGATACCTGATCCATATTTATGAAAAGAGCAGAAAACTGCCCCTATTTCAGGTGTGTTAATATATTTTTTAATGTAAATTAATTAAACCTTATCAATCTTCTGTTAAAATAATTTTTATATTTATCAGTGAAATATAAATTAAATCACTAAGATGATGATTTCAACTCACACTCGCTCATTCCATAAGGAACCATCAGTTTGCACCGAGCCTAAAGCAGTGCAAGGTGTGACTACCCTTGTCCTTCAAGCCTCTCACGATAAAGACGGAGTTCTTAGAGCTTCTAGAGGATTTTTCCAAAGAAATCTAAAACAACTTGGAAATGGTGGCGGATCTCATCGAATTGTAGTGATCAAAGAAATGACGGATATAGCCACTGCAATTTCTAGTGCAAAAGATAGAAGTATCGATTTTCTATACATAAGCGCACATGGTTTTCCAAAAGAGATACAGTTTACAGAGGACGAAACACTAAAAGCACCAGAAGTGGATGCGTTTTTTTCAGAGCTGCCAAGAAAGCTGAAAGCAAATGCGACCATCTATTTGTCCTCTTGCTCTACAGGCTCTTTAGAGAAAGATTTCTATCATAATATGCAATTCAGATTTGGCATTCTTACAATTGATATGCCGAACGTCAGAGTCCTAGCACCATCAGAGGATCTGCATTTGGACCTCATTCAGAACGATCCTGAAAATGGACTTCAATTCGAAATGGTAGGTGAGACTAGCTATACAAATAACATAGCAATTTGCCTGGATAGAGAAACTAAAGCAGTTTTAAAAAGAGCTTTTGGAAGGAAAGCACACTTAGCTGCAGTGAAAGCGCAGTTGCTTGACTCCCTAGTGAGGATTAGAGAAACAACATACAGAATCAATTCTCTTTTAAAATCCTCGGTTTTAGATGATGTGTCACATGATACTTCTCTAGCCCTCACAAAGGAACTTTTATGTGCAGGGCATGACAGTGACAAGTCCTTGAGTCGAGCTAGATTCTATGTAGAGGAACTAGGAGTAGACCCTAATGCAAGAGCAGGATTTACACCGCTTTCTCCGCAATGCGCAAGCCCACTTTTTGCAGCCGTTCACTTTGGTCACGGAAGACTCGTCGCTTACCTTCTTGAAAACGGAGCGGATGCTGCCGTAAGGTATAAAGAGTTATCTCCGGTAGACTACGCAAAAACGAAGGAACACTTCCACGTAGCACAGTTATTAGAGGAGTGGGATACACTCCGAGATTCAACACTATAGAACGATCTTCTCTCGTTCTTTCTTAGTTAGAGTGATCACTCCATACTTCAGCTTGTTAAGTACTTGTCAATCGATTTTCTGATTGAACGAAGGGTGAGTTTTAGCCTGCGTTTAAGGGGATAAATTTGAAAGCATCCACATCAAAGAGCCCTTTGTCACTCAGTTTGATCGAGGGGATGACGAGGAGTGCTAAAAAAGAGAGTGCCATAAAGGGATCGGGTAGAGACGATCCTAAATTGAGGGAGGCTTCCTTAAGAGTCGCATAATTCGAAGCAACTTCGGCTCCCTCTTGGTCGCTCATTAACCCGGCGATAGGTAGAGGAAGAAGAGAGACCTGGTGATTTTTTGTCATAGCGATGCCTCCTTTAGCGGCAATGATTTCATTGACCGCCTCGCAAAGAGAGGCGTCATCGACGCCGACGACGACAATGTTGTGTGAATCATGAGCCACGGAAGAGGCAACCGCACCCTCCTTTAGTCCCATTCCTTGCACAAACGCCATCGCTGGAGGGGTATCTTGGTAGCGGTTGACAACCGCCATTTTTAGCAGGTCTCTGCTTGCATCTGTAACGTACTTGCCATCGACAACTTTAGCCTTCTGAATCTGTTTTTTCGTGATCAGCTCTCCCGGAAGAATTTGGATGACATGAATGTGCTCTTCTGTAGCGGGGAGCTCAAAGTCCTCTTCTTTTTTTGGAGTGCAATGAAAGCGGTTGATCGCTTCGATGGGTGTTCGCTCGATGAAGCTCTTTCCCTCTGATGCAACGAGCTTTCCGTTGATGTAGGTGGAGCGAATATCAAACTCTTTTAAATTATCGACCACGATGAAATCCGCTGGGTCACCCTCTTGCAGTTGCCCGATGCCTAAATCATAGTGTTCGTTGGGGTGGCTGCAGGCTGCACGTAGCACATCGAAGAGGTCGTAGCCGAGCTGGATGGAGCGTTTGACAAGCAAGTTGATGTGTCCCTTCACTAGTTCATTCGGGTGCTTGTCATCGCTGCAAAACATCACTCGATCGGGGTGGGACTGAAGAAGGGGGTGCAGAGCCTCATAGTTAAGGGCGGCTGAACCTTCACGGATGAGGATTTTCATTCCATATTGGATCTTGTCAAGAGCCTCATCTAGGCTCGTGCACTCATGGTCGGTGCTAATTCCGGCATCAATGTACTTTTTTGCATCCTCACCGCGGAGTCCAGGAGAGTGTCCATCGATCGGCTTATTGAGTGACTGGGCAATGTGGATTTTTTCCATCATATCCGGTTCTTGGCTCAGCACTCCGGGAAAATTCATCACCTCACTGAGATACTTGAACTGGTCTTCTTCAAAGAGAGTCCGGATGTCTTCTGGGGTGAGAGTGGCACCCGCTGTTTCAAATGGGGTTGCTGGAACGCAAGGGGAGGCTCCGAAGAAAAAGTGGAAGGGAACTTTCTTGCTATTTTCAACCATGTAACGGATTCCATCGAGACCCAGGACGTTCCCAATCTCATGGGGATCGGAAACGGTAGCGACGGTGCCGTGCAACACAGCGAGACGGGCAAATTCAGAGGGAACGAGCATCGAACTTTCGATATGGATATGTGCATCAATGAATCCAGGGAGGATGTACTGATCTTCAGCAGTCGGAGTCTCTTCGATAGAGGCGATCTTCGTTCCTTCTACATGAACGGTTCCAGGAAAAATGCGTCTTTGGACGAGATCTACGATCTGACCGGAGAGGGAAAATGAGCTCATAATCTTTCCTTTATTCGTCTCTCTTCTATACATTAGAGGTAAATATCTTAGGAGGAAAAAAGATGCTAAAAACAGCCTTTAGATGCTTTGTCATGATTGTCGTGCCGGTGGTCTTGGTCGCCTTGGAGTGGAACCATCCCTCAGGCTTTGGTTCAGCGGTGTTTGATGGGCTTGCTCCACTTGGAAGCTGGTGGAAGCAGCTGCACATTATCCAATCGTTTCTTTTTGGTGGGGTGGCTGTTGCAGCGTTTCTTCTGACCTGTGGGCTTCAGGGCTTTTGGGCTGTTCTTAGTAAAACTGCTCTGTGGCTTTTTCTTGTCTGCTACCTCGTTTTTGATTCTACAGCTGGCATTTCCGTGGGGCTCATGATTGAAAAAACCTTAGAAAATCCGTCGCTGGATCCTGAAACAATGAAGCAGATGATTCAGCTCGCGTACAAAGACCCTGTTGTCGGTGGAAGTGGTTCGCTTTATAGCTTAACGGGGTCCTGGGCTTGGGCTGTGAGCCTGATCGCGGCAGTGGTGGCTCTCTACCTGGAAAATAGACACCTTTCTCTTTGGAAAGTGGTGCCTCCTCTTGTCTTACTGCTCATATCTGCCTATACTCTATACGTCGGACACTATTCACCTTACGGACCGATTGCCTTTAGCTGTTTTGCGGCGGCATCTCTCTGGTTCGAGGTTTTTAGGTTTGGTCCGGCGTCAAGATAGATGATGAATAGAGGATAAATCCATGAAGATGACCACCACTGAGAGCCGCATTGCTCTGACTGACACTCAACCTGCTGCAGAGAAAAGCGCACCTGCGCTTGTTTTTATCCATGGCCACTGTACGGACAAATCATTTTTCTCAAAACAGATGAGCTCTCCGCTCCTTTCTGGATATCGCTGTGTGGCGCTCGATCTCCCCGGGTATGGAGAAAGCGAGCCTCCAAAAAATCCCGAAAAAGTCTACAGTTTTCCTGGTTTTGCGAGCGTGGTCGAAGAGGTGATCTCGCAGTTAGGACTTGATAACTTTATCATTGTTGGGTGGTCTCTTGGGGGGCATGTGGCACTTGAGCTTACACAAAAACTCCAGAACTTAAAAGGAATACTGATCACAGGAACCCCTCCCATCGAGGTCTCTTTAGAAGGGCTTGCAAAGGGATTCAAAGCTTTAGAACCTGAAATCATGGAGTGCTTTGGAAAACCCTGCACGAGTCGTGAAGAGGCTGAACTGCTCTCTAAAGTTTCGGGCTACGACTATTCAGATGAAAAGCAGTTCCTCGTCGATGCGATTTTGAATACCGACGTGGGAGCGAAGACCATCTATCCAGCCTCTATTGCAAAAAAGGTCGGAGCGAATGAGGTGGAGATTGTCAAAACCTGGGCCCACCCGATCGCTGTTGTTGCAGGAGAGGACGATATTGCTATCAACAACGAATACATCATGAACGAGGTGCCATTCAAAAACTTATGGAGAGGCGAAGTTCAGGTCATTCAAGAGGCGGGACACGCCGCACACCTGGAGAAAGTAGACGAATTTAACCAGCACGTCCGCGCCTTTGCAGACGAGGTCTTCGGTGTGTAAGACTCTTTTTTATTCATTTTGCTTAAACTTCTGCAGCTCACACCTCAAAAGTGGTGAAATCTCTTAAAATTTGTGTAATTCAGGAATTTATTTCCCGATTGACACAATTTGACTGTTTTGTGTAAAATGGGAATTGAAGTCGGGAATTGCACATTATTGGGGAGTTTCGATGTTTCAGAGAAAAATGAAGGAAGAGTTAGTTGAAGCTGCAAAAGGGTACCCGGTTGTTACACTGATGGGGCCTAGGCAGTCTGGAAAAACGACCTTAGTGAAAGAAACATTTCCGAAAAAACCGTATGTAAATTTGGAACGTTTACATATGAGAGAACTGGCTCATAGTGATCCAGAGGGTTTTTTAAATGATTATCCTGAAGGTGCTATTCTCGACGAAATACAAGCTGCATCACACCTTTTATCATCGATTCAGGTAAGGGTGGATGAGTCCAAGAAAAAAGGAGAATTTATTCTCACTGGAAGCCATCAAATAGCTTTACATGAAGCGATTTCTCAGTCATTAGCGGGCCGAACCGCCATTTTGAATCTACTTCCCCTCAGCTTAGAAGAATTACAGACTGTTGGTTTTCAAAAAAATTTAGATGATCTTCTCTTTGAAGGAAGTTACCCTGCTGTGCAAAGTGAGCAACTGAATCCAACAAAAACTTACGCGAATTATGTAGCAACTTATCTTGAAAGAGACATTCGAAAAATCATGCAAGTCCATAACATTGGTTTGTTTGAGAAATTTCTTATTCTTATTGCAGCAAGGGTTGGACAAATATTAAATAAAGAAAGTCTGGCTGGAGAAGTTGGTGTAGATGCGAAAACTATCGGGAATTGGCTCTCTATTCTCGAAGCGTGTTACATTATTTATCGATTGCATCCGTATTATGAAAACTTTGGAAAAAGAGTCATCAAGTCACCAAAGGTTTATTTTTGTGATGTGGGGCTAGCTTCTTATTTACTTGGAATTGAAAATAAAAACCAAATTTCTAGAGATCCTTTAAGGGGAAGTCTTTTTGAAAATCTTGTCGTGATGGAGCTCATGAAAGCTAGATTCAATCGTGGGTTAGACCCTAGGTTATACTTTTATCAAGTGAGCGGTCGCACTGAAGTGGATCTGGTTTTTCAGCGAGGAAGAGAGCTCATACCGATAGAAATTAAATCCTCAAAAACCTTCAACAGTTCTTTTTTACAAGGGATCAAAAAATTCGAAAAAATTGCTGAAGGACGTATTGCCGACTCTTTCTTGGTCTATGCAGGTGATGAAGGAATGAACATTCAAGGGATCCAACTCATCAATTTTCGAAATAGCTATCAAATTGTTCAGTAGTTGACTGATATTATCTCCAAATCGGTCCGTTTTTTTCGAGTCGCTCTTTGCTAAACCGATAGGTTTAGCTGCATCGCGATCGCAACAATCTGAACAGTTTATGAGCCTTTCTCATTTCAAACGGCAAAGTTGGAGGTTCCACCTCCAACTTGTCATCTTACAAGCCATAAAATTCCCGCAGCAGCACATCTTTTTGACAATCGCTCTTTGCTAAACCGATAGGTTTAGCTGCATCGCGATTGCAAAAATCTGCACGACTGCGGGAATTTTCTGAACTTGAAATCTAACAAGATGGAGGTGGAGAGAATCGAACTCTCGTCCTTAGCAAACATCAATAGTGACTCTACATGCTTAGTGCCTATTTGTAGTTTGACCTTGCTGCAAGGCACGGACACTAGGGGTCAAACCGCTCGTATTGATCTTGGAAAGTGTGACTCACAAGCTGGAAAGGCACACCCCCATACCAGGATCATGACGACCCTTCTAAAACTCCTGGTCCGGTTCTAGAGGATCGGGCTGTTAACTCGGTTAAGAATTAAGCAGCAACACGTGCTGGAGTTGCTTCTTGAGAGAAGTCAACTGCAACAACTTTAGACTTAACGTCTGCAATTATGTTTTCGCCGGGTTTTTAAGGAGGCCAACCGACATCCTCCGCATGCAATCAATACCTAGTTCCCAAGTCGAAACCAGTACACCCCCAAAAAACTGAGATGGTTGATCTTATACCTTAATTATAAGGGTTTTAGAAATTAATTACCAAGAAGTCTGCTGAAATCTTCAGAGTGCTTTTTAAAAAGAGGGGCTGGGGCGTCTGCAAAAAGCAAGAGCGTACCCTCCTGATCGCTGTAGAGCGCTGCAAAAAGAGCGCGGTTTTGGGGAGAAAGGCCGTGTGAGGGGTTGTAGAGGGAAAGTTGGTGGTCTCCGGTGCCTTGAAAAAGCGTGAAGCGAGGGTGTGAAACTTCTAATAAAGAGGGGGTTAAAGTGGATTTGAGCCAGCTGGCTAGCGCTTTTTTTTGAGGCTGAGTGAGGGGGCCGTAGTCGCGGATTTCAAGGAAGAAGGGCATGCCGGTTTCCGTTTCGTCGACGAGGTAGCGAGCCACAATCCGGTAGGGAAGCGGATGAGGGGGAACACTTACGGGTGTCTCCGGAAGGGAGAAAACACGGTACCAATGTGTTGGAGGAGTGACCCCAAGCCGCTGCATGATGGGGTTTTGGAGGGAGTCGATCGTCTCAATGAGAGCCTTGGCACCCAGCTGCTCCTCTAAATGGGAGAAGGTTTGAAGGTCTGCCTGGATGTAGGGAGTGGCTTCGACTCCACTGCTTTGCAACTCCATCCAAGGATGGAGAGGTGAAGTTTCTTGGGCAGGAGGGACTAGGGGGCGTTTTTTCGCGGGTAGGTGTGTTTGATCTCCTTGACATCCAATGAGTAATGTAGCGAGTAAAGGGATCAGAAAAAGGGGTTTTTTCATTGTCTAACTCTCAGGAGTTGAAAGGGTTTGAAAATATCTGACCAGAGGGATTAAATCTAGAGTTTTGAGGGGTGTTTTTTGCAAGTGGCTGATTGGAAGTCTGAAAAAGGGAATTGGGAGACGCTTCCTCCGGAGCTCATTATCCGTCTTGTGGGCGATGCGTTGAATATCGATGACTTTACGATTCACACTCTCAACACTCCCTACCAAGGCGAGTTTGTCTACCATATCAAGACTCCGGATAAAAAAGGGCCGATCCTCCGCATTCACAAGGATGAGAGGCTCTCGAGGCGCAACGCCCTGCTCCTAGAACTCTTGGAGCCCCACGATGTGGCTCCCAAACCTTTAGGTTATGGCCAAACCAAGGGGTTTCACTACTGCTTTGAGACGTTTCTTCCTGGAACCCTGTTTCCCTATGAAGAAAAGAAAGAGAAGGAGAAGATTCTGCTTCCAGTCGCAAAAACACTTAAAAAATTCCATAAAGTCACGATCCGTGATCTATCCGGCATGGATGTCTCTTCGTGGTCCGAGTATTTTTTTGAGTTTGTTATTTGCCTCGATCGCATTGAGAAGTATTTTCCTGGAAAGTTCACAGAGCTTGTCCTCTTTCTGAAGAAGCATGTGATGGAGCCAGAGGTGCTCCACCCCGTCCACGGTTCACTCACATGGAAGCATATGCTATTCGATCAAGGGAGGATCCGCTTTATCAACTTCTCCCAAAGCCTACTGGGGGATGGGGAGTTTGATCTCGGTGCACTTTACTACCAAAACTCCTTTGGCAATGAATGCTTAGATCATGTCGTTCAACAGACGGGATTTGATAAGAAAAAAATTCTCTACTACAGCTTGGCATACGGGGCTCGGAACATCGCTTTAGCTCCAGGTGAGGAGTTCCTTCAGGACGATGCAAAACGCCTTGCTGAGCTCCTTCCTGAAGTCAAAAAGTCCTTTTAGCTTTTCCGAAAAGGGTTTATACTGTCCGCTGTTATGTTTAAAGAGCTTAGAAACGAAACTCAGGATGAGCGCGAGCGTCGAATCCTCTCTCTTTGGAAGGAGCGAGGGATCTACGAGAAGTCGCTTGAAACCCGTAAAAATTGCCCCAAATATGTCTTTTACGATGGTCCTCCCTTTGCGACTGGGTTGCCGCACTATGGCCATCTCCTAGCCGCAACGATCAAAGATGTGGTTCTGCGCTACAAGACGATGAAAGGGTTTTATGTTCCGCGTCGTATCGGATGGGACTGCCACGGGCTCCCTGTCGAAAATGAGATCGAAAAAGAGCACCAGTTGACCGGCGCGAAATCCATCGAAGAGTTTGGGATCGCAAAGTTCAATGAAGCTTGCCGTGCGATTGTTCTTCGCTATACATCAGAGTGGGAGGAAACCGTTCTTAGAATGGGGCGTTTTGTTGATTTCAAAAACACCTACCGCACCATGGACAAAGACTTCATGGAGTCGGTTTGGTGGGTCTTCAAGCAGCTTTTTGATAAGGGTTTGGTTTACGAAGGTTTCAAAGTGATGCCCTACTCCGCAAAGTTGGGAACCCCTCTCTCTAACTTCGAAGCAGGGGAGAACTACAAAGATGTCGATGATCCCTCTCTTACCGTAAAAATGACGCTTGTCGATGATCCAAAAACCAGCCTTCTCATCTGGACCACCACTCCTTGGACTCTTGTCTCTAACCTGGCTGTGATGGTGAGTCCGACGATGGAGTATGTCAAACTCTACGATAAGACGAGTGATCAAAACTTAATCTTGGGGAGGGCGGCGCTGGCTGCTCACTTCCCCGATGCAGAAACCTATGAAATCCTAGAAACTTTCACTGGGCAAGATTTAGAGGGTCTTCGCTACGAGCCTGTTTTCTCCTACTTCTCAGAGCGGGATGCCTTCCGTGTGATTTTAGAGGAAGGGGTGACAGCGGAAGAGGGAACAGGTTTGGTGCACTCTTCTCCAGCGTTTGGTGAAGTGGATTTTTATGCCTGCCAAAGAGAGGGGATTGAACTCGTTTGTCCGGTAGATCAAAATGGAGCATTCACTGCTGACGTTCCTGAGTATCAAGGCTTGTTTGTCAAGGATGCGGATAAAGACATTGCCAAACGCCTGAAGGAACAGGGAAAACTGTTCAAGCAAGAGACGGTGAACCACCGCTATCCCTTCTGCTGGCGCTCTGACACACCCCTCATCTACCGTGCGATGCAGACGTGGTTTGTCGGGGTTGAAAAAGTCAAAGAGACTTTGATCAACGTGAATAAAGAAATCCAATGGGTTCCGGACTTTCTTAAAGAGGGGCGTTTTGGAAAGTGGCTCGAAGGTGCGCGTGATTGGGCGATTAGCCGCAACCGCTACTGGGGGACTCCGATCCCACTCTGGCGATCTGAAGAGGGCGACCTCCATGCGATTGGAAGTCTTGAAGAGCTAGAAGCATTGACCGGTAAAAAAGTCGACGATCTCCACCGTCACTATATCGATGATCTTACCTTTACGAAAGATGGAAAGCTGTTTCGCCGGATTCCAGAAGTCTTCGATTGTTGGTTTGAATCGGGGTCGATGCCCTACGCACAAAACCACTATCCCTTTGAAAACAAAGAGGAGTTTGAGAAGGGTTTCCCTGCAGACTTCATAGCTGAAGGACTCGATCAGACAAGAGGGTGGTTTTACACGCTCAATGTGCTCTCTGCAGCCCTCTTTAAAAAGCCCGCATTTAAGAATGTCATCGTGAATGGAATCATCCTCGCAGAAGATGGAACCAAAATGTCGAAAAGGCTCAAAAACTATCCCGAGCCTGATCTGGTGATGCAAAAGTATGGAGCAGATGCGATCCGTCTCTACCTCCTTGACAGTCCCGTGGCAAAAGCATCAGATATCCGTTTTTCTGAGAAGGGTGTCGAGCTCGTTCTGCGTCAACTGATGATCCCTCTTTGGAATGCCTTTTCCTTCTTTATTACCTACGCCCGGATTGCAGAGTGGACACCAAAAGAATCACACGCTCCAAAAACGGCGATAGACCGTTGGATCGTTTCAAAAGTGCACCAGTTGATCCACCAGGTCGAAGAGGGACTCGATCAATACGATTTGACCATGGCTGTTCAGCCTTTTGTCGGCTTCATTGACCAGCTAACGAACTGGTATATCCGTCGGTCAAGAAGACGCTTTTGGGAAGAAGAGGCAACGGCAGACCGAAGTGAAGCGCTTTCCACTCTGTACACGGTCCTTCTTGAGCTCTCAAAAGTCGCTGCACCGATCCTCCCTTTCATTTCAGAAGCGATCTACCAGGAGCTGAAGACAGAAGAGATGGCCGAATCGGTCCATCTTGCCGACTATCCTACTTACGATCCTGGAAAAAGAGATCCTGACTTAGAAAAGGCGATGTTTGCAGTCCAGAGTGTAGCCAGCCTGGGCCACGCTCTTCGAAAAGAGCATAAGTTGAAAGTACGTCAACCGCTCCAAGAGCTCACTGTTGCCGATGGAACGGGTGAGTACCTTCCCTTTTTAAAAGATCAAGAGAACATCCTTTTAGATGAGCTCAACATCAAAGAGCTCAAACTAGCCAGTAGTGAAGAGGACCTGGTCTCACTCACTGCAAAACCCAACTTTCCTCTGCTAGGAAGGCGTTTAGGGAAAAAGATGAAGCTGGCAAAGCAGGTCATCGAAGCACTTCCCCAAGCTGAGCTTCAAACGCTGCTTTCAGGTTCACCCCTCACCCTCGATCTTGAAGGAGAGTCTTTCGAGCTACAGCCCTCTGAAGTGGAGCTGGCGCGTGAAGTGAAAGAGGGACTTGTTGCAGCCAACGAAGGGGTGTTCACCGTCGCACTCAATACGAGCCTCACTCCAGAGTTAGAAGTTGAGGCCCTCGCAAGAGAAGTCGTGAACAAGGTGAATACGATGCGCAGGGATCTCCGTTTCGAAGTGACCGACCGCATTGAACTCACGCTCGACACCACCGACCGTGTGAAGGATGCTTTTGAGAAATGGGGAGAGTACATCGCAGGCGAAGTGCTCGCCGAGTCCGTGGAGTTTAAATCTTGTGAAGGTCAAGAGTGGGATCTCAATGGAGAAAAGGCAGTCATTCTCATCACCAGAAGGTGATATGTCCTTCGACATTGTTGACCAAGAGCCCTTTCCACTGTTTTTCACCACGCTCTTTTAACCGTCCTTTGACTTTTTCCGTTTTGAGATGTGTATCGACAGCAACAATGCGTTCATAGACGGAGTTCATCGTACGTTTCATGGTGACGCAAGTCATTCCAAAAGTCATCACATAGCGCTGATGTGCTTTTTCAGGACTTTCAGTTCCATTGAGTAGATGGATTAGGAGATGGAGGATGTAGAGAGCTTTTCCTCCTCGATCAGCTGCATACTTGCAAGTGAGATTCACCCACTTAGGCTTTGAACGGGAGATCTCTTCAAGGACAAAAAAGGCATTGAAGACATCCATGAAGATCCGCCGCTCTTGGACAGTCAGCTCGGGTTTTCTGCCATAGAGGTCCCAGTGGATCTCGTTCATGAGGGTTCTGAACCGCTCTTTCACTCCCTTCTCATGCATGTGAGAAGGAAGGGCATAGTCTGTTGAAGTGGTGAGTTGGAGAAGGAATGCATCAAAAAAATCGGAAGCTTTTTGTTGCGGTATAGAAAAAGATCCCTCTTGTTTTGCAAAGGGTCCGCTTTGGTTGAGTGTGACTAAATGAGACTCTAACTGTCGTGTTTTGAATTCTTCTCTTAAAAGCGCTGAGCTACGTCTTTCATCGGGTGCGGTACCTCTATTTAAAGATTGCAAGTTCACATAGAGAAGACGCTTTCCCTCAGATCTCAAAAAGACATCAAATTCTGCACTAAGAGAGACTCCTTTTATTCCAGAAATGACTGGACAGCCTGTGTGAAGAAGAGCGCATTCGTGGCCATTGAATGCGACCGCGAAAAGTGCAGAGGGAAGGTTTCCACTTAGTGGAGTATCAAAGCTCAGTCCTAATACTGCTGAAGCTTGCTGGACTTTTCGGGTGGCTGTCGGCATTCTAAGTTCTTGAGGAAGGTCTTCAAGGCTTTTTTGTAGTTGACTCGGCTGAAGTTCTCCCAGATGGCGTTTGCCCACTGCTTTTTGTACAGCTAGGTGAATAAAAGGATAGAGCGAAACCCTGAAGAGGTTGGTCACGAGTATATTTAAAGCCCATGTAGAGGATTTTATATGGGGTTGAATAGGGACACCCGAATCCGTTGTATAATTTTGTTCCCTTTTAGCCGCATTGACTGCACTGCGGATCATAATAAAGAGGTTTTGGATGTGGCTGCGAGCATCTCCGTTTGGAGGTGGGCTCTCAATATGTCCCACAATTTTCCGCGCTTCGATCTCCACCACATCCCTTGGCTCCCCCTCCTCTCTTAAAGGTAAAAAGTGCTGAGCCCTAGAAAGGAGTGATCTCAAGCCCTCTTGGTATGCGATGTACTTGGCCTGTTTCCAGTCTGTGACAGAAGGAATCATTTGGAGAGTCGGTGGAAAAGCCGTTTTTGGTTTTGCCGATGACGGTAGTAGAGCCAGGCGAAAAAGAGGAGAAGGGCGCTACCCCAAACAAAAAGAGTCGCAGGGGTGAAGGGAGATTGGCCGGGTCCTTGAGGCACTCCCATCCGTCCACTCGGGGGGAAGAAGACGAGAGTGGAAGTTCCTTGAAGATTCTCTTCAGGAACAAACCCAAAGTAGCGGCTGTCTCCAGAATTCGCGTGGTTGTCTCCGAGAACGAGGTAGTGTCCCTCGGGAACACGGAGTCCTTTCTTTAGAATTTCCTCATGAGTTGGAGTTCCTTGATCAATAAAGGGAGTGTAACTTTGTGAGCTATCCGCTTTTTCCTTTTCGTTCGACACGAAAGACTTCAGAAAAGGATCCTCTTCATCCACAATCTTCACACCTAAGGTATAAAGATCTCCATCGCGGAAATAGGTATAGCGTTCTGTCGAGGGTGCAGCTGCATGGAAACGAATACCCGAATTGTAGAGTGCAGGAAGAAACTCTATCTTATTCAATGGGTGAGAGTCTGAAGCGCCTCTTGCCACACCAAAGTAGGAAATTTTGAGGAGTTG
>CAZPBC010000052.1:0-13571 GCA_964584775.1 uncultured bacterium | reverse complement strand
ACTTAAAAAGTACGTTAGATGAAAAGCAACGTATCTTAATAGAGGAATACAAAAGAGTAGAAACCCAAGAACAAATTGAGAAATTATTACAAAGTAAGAGTACTGATACGTAACGCTAGAGTCCAACCAATTCAACTTTCAGCTCCACAAACTCTCCTGAAAAAAGCAAGACGAATCGTGACCGTGCTCCTAAACTAGTCTATTTCTTGTTCGAGAAATCTAAGAGTTTTTATAAAATATATTTTTAAAAAAATACTCTTAATAGAATATTAATATACTTTTTTTATATTTATTCAATGAGTATTACTACTTTACCTGCCACAAATATTGCAGAGTTAACTGATCATGTCCTGAGAGTATCTAAGAGACAATCCTACTTTAATAGGGATCTTTGCTTATTAGAGAGGGATGGCCAGGTACCCCAAGAAATCGTTCTTGCTCGTATTTTAAATGCTTTCTTTAGCTTTTCGTGTGACAGATCTCAAAAAATTCGATTTCAAGCAGCCTTGAGTCAATATTGCGAAGCTCACGAAAAAGTCGTCAGCCAAGCCGTACGCTATCTGTTCACCTGTGCAAAAGAAGTCATCCATCCAGATGCTCCCCCCCTGAACACGAGCACATCTCCCCTTGAGCTCGTACTCTTTACAGATGCAGATGGACACCCTGATCACGTTGCAGCAATGGGCCAAAGGTGCCTTAATTCTCTTCATGCAAAGGTTGCCGTTATAGCACCCCTGCAACTCCTGATTCACCTCATCCAATTTAGCCAAATTTCGAGTGCGCGTCTTAATTACGATATGGGAATCATTGCCCGAAAGGTCTACAGCAGCCTTTCTCACTCAAGTCAATGGGTAATCTATGAAGAAAGATCGAGTCAACTTGTAGCTGTGGTTCCTCGAGGAGAGGAGTCGAAGCTCTCGCTTGAATCCTGTGAACGTTTAGACTGGGACAAGCTTCTTGAAAGAAGTTGTCGAAAATGCGATCAAACTGCTTCCTTTGATCCAACGGCCTGCGTTTCTCTTTTGTCAACTGCAACCCCTAAACACCTTATTTGGGCAGGTCACGGAGACCACTTTGATGGTAAACCGCCGCATGCGATGGGAATGGAGTTAGAAGCGGTAGCGTCAGTCCTAAGCTCTGTTCCGAATGTGCAGGTTTGGCACCTACACTCTTGTTATATCTTGGGAAATATCCGGCGCATCCTTCAGCTTGTGCATGAGCGCTCTTTTCACCTCCTCTTTGCAGGTGGCGTCTCATCCCCTTCTAGCCCCCTCCATAAAGATGAGTCGCTTCAAAGCTATTTTTGGACGCTTCGCCGCGTCAGCGCGAAGGATCCAAAAGACTTATATCAAATATTCTCCATCGCTTCTCCCTGGATCGATGGGCTAGGACTCGTGAACCACACCCATGCACTTCTACGAGGTTCAAGACAAATCATCCCACTCACCTTTCGTGGAGTAGGACACGTTTTGTCAGCCCTTCCTTTAGACTCAGAGGTCTCGCGTGTTTTCATACCCCACATTCACCACAAAGAGACCCTGCACCTCTCCTATCCCGTCCATCTTCTCTCTGGAATCAGCGAAAGAGATGCCACACACTTTTTTGAAGGCATCCAAGCTCAAAACATCTCCTTTAGAGACTTTGTCAAGAAAGCCTTTATTGATATTTCTTCTCAAACGCCTAGTACACTAGCAGATCTTCAAGGTGAAGAGAGGGAAGAGAGTCAATTAGTCACACATCATGGCCACTTACTGTTTTTAATCCGGCGCCTTGAATGCAAAGAGGGTGTCTATGAACATGTGGTTTGTTACACACCAGGGCCTGCTTCCACCAAAGAGACCCTCTTTTTCTTCAAAGAAGGCCAGTATTTTCGAGTCGATCACGACCATGGAAGCTGGAGCCTTCTGCCCTGTAAGCTCAAAGACATCCAAAATGAACTTCCAGATTATCTCCGTCAGTCCACTCCTTCAAATGCAGCCTTTGAGGAAGAAGGGTTAGACAAAAAGAAATTTTACTCTGAAATTGCTCGTCTCTTCTCCATGCCTCAGATAGAGGTGACCTCTCATCCACCCAAGCCCACAGTCGGTTCTAGTCATCAGGAACAACTGCGTCTACAACATCCTCCCTCTTCACCCGCTGAGTTATTTCAAGAAGCCGTTGCTCGTCAGGACTTAGTGGTTTTAGAAACCGTGGTCAAAAAAGTTTCTCGAAAAGAGATCATGAGAGCTGTAGACACTTGTGTGACTAGAAATCGACCAAAAGCTCTTGAGTGGCTTCTTCGAAGAGACGAGACCCTACTACAGGAAACATATAGTTTCTCAATTTATGGAGAAGGGCTGCTAAATTTAGCACTTCGGACAGCTCATATCGAAGTCTTGCGGGTTCTCATCGATTTTAAAGTTCCCATCACAGACACCTCTGTCAATAGGGCGGCAAGATTCAGCTCACCAGAAGTTGTCACCCTCTTGCTTAGTTATATTGAAGACAACCACCTCACACTTCCAGGTCCTGCACTTCCAAAGACACCCTACGAAAGTGCTGTCGCTGCGGGCAACTACGACACCGCAAGAGTTTTGAAATAGAATCAAATCCACACCTGGATCACAAAAAAAGGCAGTCTTCCGAGGAAGACTGCCTTTCAAGCATTTGTCTAAACAATCTGCTTAGTTGATGATCGTACTCTCTTCGAGAGTGATCGGTGTGCGGATTGTATCTGAGCTGATTTCAGCTTTGATACGTGCATCACCACGATCTTTTGCTTGAGCATCCACTCTGAATCGGAATGTCTCTCTAGCACCAGCGACAGGAATCGCGTCGAAGGTGACAGTTTGACCAGAGATGGTTGCTGTAGAGTCGCCGTGTGTGGTGACAGGAACCAGTTGGTTCGGGAAGCGGACCACAACGCGGAGGTTGGTGTCTTCTTCAGAACCTTGGTTAGTCACACGGAGCATGTAGGAGTTGAAGTCACCTAGGCAGATAGGATCTTTTGTATCTTCAAAGCATCCGTTTAGCGCAGGTGTTCCTTTCCAACGTGTACCCCACTCAGCTGAGCAGCAGCAACGCTCGCAGTTGTTTACGTTAACTTCGTTCACATAGTAACCAGGTGTGCAGGTTGTCAATGTGAGTGTCACAGTTTTAGACTCGCCAGGTTTTAGCTCATCCCAACGCCATACAGCTTGGTTACCGTTGACGCAAGCACCGGGAGCCTCAACGATGGATGTCGCTGGTGGCGCGCAGTCGCTCATGACAACTTGGTGAAGAACTAAGTCACCTGGGTTTGTAACTGTGATAGTGTAGTCAGCGCTTTCACCAATCTTACGCTCTTTTGGACCCACTTTTGTCACTTCACACATGCAGCAGCAGATGCAGGTGCAGAATTGGCAGTCGGTTGGGTGAGCGTTGCAAGATGTCACGTTGACAGTGTTGCAAACAGTTCCACGCTTTTCAGCAGTGAAGCAAACGTTGATGGTTTTGGTTTCGCATGGGCAGATTGTTCCAAGCTCCCAAACCAGTTTACGTTGTCCGCTAGCGTGCGAAAGTCCATCAGGTACGTTGTCAGTGACAACAACGTCGTCAGCTGGGCAAGAACCACGGTTTGTCACAGTGATGGTGTAGTGCACTGGATCGCCAGGGCAAACTTGCTCAGGTCCGCACTTGCAGCACTCTAGAACAGGCTTTGCGCAAAGTACAGAACAGAACTGCACGGGAACAGCGGTCACACAGAAGCAAACGCAGATGTCACCTTCGCGGTCAGCGCGGAGGATTACACGGCTCTTGTGTGTTTCGCCTTTTTTCATTGCATCGAGTTTCCAATGAAGCATGCCATTTTGGCTAGCAACACCAGCAGGCTCGCTTCGAATCATTGAAACGCCTTCTGGCAACATTGCTTCAACTTCAACGTGGCAAACATCTACACATGCGGTGATGCAAACATCCATCGCATAGTTGTCGCCAAGGATACAAAGCTTTGGCTGTGATGTTGTCACTTTAACGCCGTCGCAGCAAATTTCACCTTGGTTTCCGTAAGCGCAAGGCTCAGGAATCACGCAAGGTGGCGGACAGCATGGTGCAGGAGTCACCACACAGCACTCTTCAACGCAAGGGCTGCAGCAGTTGTCCTGATACCCTCGTCCGCAACCGGTCCAGCTAAGTGCCGCGACAGCGATTAGAACAAACGAGGTCATAAGTCCCAGTTGTTTTCTCATTTTAGTGTCTCCTTCTTTGAACACTTCTTTTTTAATAGTCGTCTTATAGCAACTCTGTCTCCCGCTAGACAGCTTGTCACTTTGTCCTCTCCCTTTTTCTTCTTTAAAAAAGAGACAAGAGAAAGGGACAAGCGCCGTCTAATCAGTCGGGATCGAAATACATGTACCAGCCGCGTTTACAGTAATCATATGGCTGATTCCCGCAGTAGCGAGGGCACGGACAACAAGCCGGCTCTCTCTCTGGGCAACAGGTACACTCACAACCCTCGCTCGCGACTTCGCACTCACGACAGCCATCACGAAAGCACCGCGCGCTGCAACCTGGTAAAACCAAGAGCACGAGGGCCATCAAGCTGAAGAAAAGAGCTAAATTGTTCACTTTGTCACTCACGATCAATTCTGGGTTATGTTTTAGTCATTCATAAGCTTCACCGACTGAGGATAACAACCCCAGCCGATGAATCTCTAACCTAGCTTAGCAGCAAGGCTTTGGGCAGCACTTAGGCTCAGGGCAGCACTTCTGAGGTGCTGGGCATGGGCAAGGCTCAGGGCAGCACTTCTGTGGGCAAGGCTGTGGGCAGCACTTTGGCTGGCAGCAAGGATCGCAAGGATCGCAGCATCCGCAGCTAGCTAACATTAGTGATGTAGAAGCAAGCACAGCAAGTGCGCCTAGGTTTGAAAGTACGTTTTTCATAACGTCTCCTATTGGTTTGGTTGGAACTTCTCTATTCTCTTCCTAAAAACCCTTACCTTCGGGTGGAGAAGAAACTTTCTCCGGAAGCGGGTTTACTCCACTACATATCCTTTTGGAAATAATTCATCCACTAGATTTTTGAAAGATTGGCATTATTTTTTTTAATTTCACCTTAAGTATCTTAAATACAGACGAATAGGAAATTCAAAACAGCTAGAAAAAGCATCACTTTTCGTGAAAATCTCGCTTCATATGGCCCTTTCAGTGCCCTTTTTTGAGACTTCAGATCAAAATTAGGACCCTTTCGCTCGATTTGAAAAAAAAGCTCATACAGACCGACCCGCCCCCGATATTTGTCCAATGATGTCAAGCCTGGATACTTGTTCATGAAGTATCCCGGCAAGTGAACCCTTTCCATCTTCTAAAAACTCTGTTATCCTCTCGAAGTTCTTATGAAAGAGACAACCTCATCCATCAAAACAAAGCTGTTTGTCGGCGTGGAACTCGCCCCACGTCTTCTCTATATCTTGAATCAAAAAAGCAGCTGGAAATCTGCTGAAATCGAATTTCAAAGTGCGACAAAAGGCCCACAACTGGTGATCCACGGAGGCAAAACGTACTTTGGAAAAAGCCATTCTCAAACGCTCATTCCCTTCACCCAAGTCCAAGAGGAACTCCATCTTTTACGCAGCTTGATTTTGCAGCACGGTATCGATCCAAGTGAAGAAAAAAACTTAAACGAAGTCGTTTTTAGCGAGGTATACGTTTCATGACAACACCACAAGAAATCATTCTTGGTTCAGGCTCCCCACGCCGCCACGAAATCCTCAGTTTTTTTAAAATTCCTTTTCTTCAAGTCGCTTCTGAGTTTGATGAAGATTCCGTTGCATTTGAAGGCGACCCAGAAAGGTATGTCATTGACATTGCTAAGGGTAAAGCAGAGGCTCTTCGTCCCAAATATCCCGACCATGTGGTCCTAACAGCCGATACCACTGTCTACTTGAAAAGTGAGGTCTTAGGAAAACCGGAAACCGATGAAGAAGCGCTGAAAATGCTAAAAAAAATGTCCGGGAGATGGCACGAAGTCTACACAGGAGTGACCGTCTCTAAAGGATCCTTCCAAGCCTCTGATTTTGAGATGACACGCGTTCTCATGAATGACCTCACCGACTTACAACTCCGCTCTTACATCCGACGCATCGGTTCCACCGACCGTGCGGGAGGATACAGCGTCCTGAGTGAAGGAAGTTTGATTGTCAATCGCATTGAAGGCTGCTTTTACAACCCCGCAGGACTTCCTATTAATCCTCTCACTAAACTTCTCTCTAAGGCAGGTGTCGATCTATGGAACGTCGATGGTTAGTCCTCTTTCTCCTTTTTGTTTCTCTGACTTTTGCTGCACACGATAAGGTCCAAGACCCAGCACGTACCCGCATCCTCTGCCTAGCACATGCCGGAGATGTGAAAAACGCTCTCGGCGCCTACCGAGCGTACGTTCAGGAAACCGGCACCGATGATTACGAACTCCTCAGCAGCCTCTCTCTTGCTCTCCTTCAAGCAGGCTCTCGTGAAGAAGATTCTGAAACCCAACTACTTGCCTGTTTCGGAGCAAGTATCTCCACTCACGACCAAGCCCTCCGTGTCCTGGAGAATGGCCTTCGTAGCAATGACCCCCAAGTCGCTGTGGCAAGCATGCACTTCCTCGCCCAGTCGAGAAGTTCCTACGCCGACGACCTGATCCGTGAATCGATCCGCCGCGCCCCTCCGATCCTCCAGATCGAAGGAATTTTTCTTCTCGCAAAAAAGAAGCACCCCGATGCTCTTGGCTGTCTCGAATCGCTCATGACCAAGCTCCCCCCTCAGGCACGTCCCATCCTCCCGATCATTCTCGCAGAAATGGGCTCTCCTTCGAGCGATCTTTTCCTCAAGCAGCTGATCTACGATAAAAACCCCAACGTCCGCCTCCAAACTCTCCTCTCGCTGCTCGAGCACCAACGTGACGACTTCCTTCCTCGCATGCGCCGGACCGCGAAACAGATCGACCCTCCCTGCCAAGAGGTCCTGGCCCGCTGTTTCGGAGCGTTTAAAGATGAATCCTCAATCCCCACTCTCGAAAATTACCTCAACACAGACTCCCCCTTTGTTCGCGTCGCGGCTGCCTATTCCCTCTACCAACTAGGACAAAACAGTGGACTCAATACGCTCTACTCAGCTGCCTCGAGCTCTTACCCCTTTGCAATCACCCTCTTGAAAGATGTCCCTGAACTCAAAGGACTTCTGTATGACCTTTCGAAAAGCGGTGACTCCAACACCCGCCTCAACGCCAATATCGCCCTCGCTTTGCAAAAGGATGAAAAAGCGGGAGCCGGTATCCGTGAGATCCTCGTCACCTCGAAGAATCAGCTCATCTTGAGGAACCAGTCGGTCGGGCACGCTCTCTCGAGCTTCCGCTGGATGGGCTATGCAGAAGCCGAATCACGGCTTCCACCTGCAGCCCTGGTTCAGTCGAAACTGTTCCGAAGAAAGCTCCTGACCGAAGCAATCTATCTACCTGAGAAAGAGTTTCTTAAATTGGCAGGCGAAATCTTCGATCAAGGAGACCAAGACCTCGTTCCGACACTCGTTCGTCTACTGGAAAATCTTCAGTCCCCAGAAGCGATCGCTCTACTGAAGAAAAACTACCAAAAAGTGGGAGATCCTTTTGTCCGTGCCTACTGCAACCTCGCACTCTTCCGTATGGGAGAGAAGGGTCCCTTTGAAGAAAACCTGATTGCTTGGGTGCAAGGGCGCTTCCATGTCGAAATGGTCCGTTTCAAAGAAATGGCTCCTTTCGAAATGCGCTTTGACGATGAGCATTTTGAGCTCACCCCCGAGGAGATCACCGAACTCTATGTTGAGTCGATCGAAGCCCTTGCCAAAACGAAAAATGCCAACACCACCGCCGTGCTCATCGATGCGCTTCAGTATGGCAATCCGAAAAACGCACTCGTTCTTGCAGGGCTCATCATGAGGGTGGTGGAGTGAAGTGGCCTTCTCTTCTCTCACTTCTCCTTTTCCCCTTTCTCCTTTTTGGGGATCCTATCGAAGTGCTTTTAGACTCCCTAGAAGAAGAGGGCATCACCTTTGACCTCATCAGCCCCACCTTCGAGGAGGGGCGCATTTTCACCGACGAAGGGGGTGTCATCTCCGCCCCTCAGCTCCGCATCCAAGCAAGACACATCAGCTATTTTAAAGATGATAACGGCCTCTGGCTCGAAGCCGAGGGGGACCTCATGGTCACCTTTGGTCCCTATACCCTCGTCGGCGACTTTTGTCGGTATGACCTCCTGACAAAGGAGGGGGTCATCTGCAATGGTCGCAGCGCTGTCGAGCCCTGGTACTTTGGGGGAAAAGAGATCTATCTCCACTGCAACTCTTCGATCGAAGTCCGTTCAGGTTACCTCACCACATCAGAGAAGGCGTGCCCCGACTGGAAAATTGAGATGAGCGAGGCGCACTTTTTCTCCGACCACTACTTCAGTGCTGACAACGTGACCGTCCGGATCCTGAGAATGCCTCTCTTCTGGCTCCCGAAATTGAGAGCCAACCTCGACTGGATTTTTGACTCTCCGATCCGCTACCGCGTCCGTTGGGGTGGGCAGCAAGGCTTCCGTCTCGGAATGATCTACGAAGCCTTCGATTGGAACCACTTTAAGACCTTCCTCCGCCTCGACTACCGGATTGAAAGAGGTCCTGGAGGAGGGATCGAGACCTACTACTACTCTCCAGTGAAAAACCACTGGTTCCACACCATCAACTACATCGCGAACGACTCCTCACTCGACAACCCCCAGCAGCAGACCCGTTACCGCCTTGAGGGTCTCTACCATAACGAATGGGACTGTGGTAGGACGAGCTTTGACCTCTCCTACGACTACCTCAGTGATAAGGATATGCCCACCGACTACCAAGACCAAGGCCTCGACCTCAAAGCCGCACAGCAGACGCAGTTTAACCTGCGCCGCCAACAGGATGAACTGGTGATCGCCAACCTCTACACCCGTGTCCGCATCAACAACTTCCAAACGGTCAAGCAAGAACTTCCCTCCCTGGAAGGCCATTTCAAACCGCAAGCTCTTGGGTGCACAGGAGCCATCAGCGACAGCCACTTTGACATTGGTTACTTTGACTTCAAATACGATCAAGATGACCTCGACGCCACCAACTTCCATGCGGCCCGTGCACAGTTTTTTGAACGCCTTTACCGCCCCTTTCACATGGGATGTTTGCACTTCACTCCCTATGCAGAAGGCGTCGCCATCCTCTACGGTAGTGGCCCGACAAGCAACATCGAGTGGCTAGCCCTAGGATCGTTTGGTGTCCTCGCGAAAACCGATTTCTACCGCACTTTCCGCAATATGAAACACGTCGCTCAACCCTACGCTCACTACGAATACATCACAACGCCGACGATCTCTCCCACCTCACACTTTATCTTCGACATCACTGATGGGTGGTTTCGTCTTAATACCCTCCGCACCGGATTGAAAAACCTGATCTATGTCAAATCCGAAGAGGGTTGCATCTCCCCCTATTTAGAAGCGGACTTCTACACCTATACCTTCTTTGACACTCAGACGGTCTATGATGCCACACCTCGTCTCTACCTCGACCTGGAATGGCACCCCACCTACCGCATCAAACAACAGGTCTCCTCCGCATGGGATTTTGAGCGCAATGCCATCAACTATGTCAACTACCGCACGGAGGTGACCATCTCTGATGACATTGCCTTCGCTGGGGAGTACCGCCAACGCTCTGCATTTGCCTGGAGAAAAGCTCAGTACCGCAACTTTATCCTCGACAGCTTCCGGACTGAGCAAGAGCTCCGCGACTCCCTTGTCTCAGACCGCCGCAACACCCTTCTTTTCCACCTCTTCTACCGCCTCGATACGACCCTCGCCTCTGAGTTTGCCATCCGCCACGGCTGGAACCGCATGAACGAGCCGAGCTATACGGAATATGAGTACAATCTCCTCGTCAACCTCCGCGCTTCATGGCAGATGCGCCTCTCCCTCCAAAAAAATGAAGGAGAGAGCCGTGTGACCCTCTATTTCAACCTCCTCGGAAGCGATTCAAAACCAAATTGTTTCTAACCTGGATATTTCATGAACACTCGCAAAACTGTCACAAAATACTTTTCGTCCCATTTTTACAAGCTTTCCTAAAATACCCGGCTGGCCAGATAACATGACTTTTTCGAGCCAGATAACGTTGAATTAAACGTAGATTCCTAATATCATAAGCGCCATGAATTTACTTGTGATTGGCGGAGGATACGTCGGCCTCGTCTCCGCAGCCTGCTTTGCAGAAATGGGCCACCATGTCACCTGCCTCGACATCAACGAAGCGAAAATCGCACAGCTCAAAAAGGGCGAGATTCCTATCTATGAGCCTGGCCTTGAGGAACTTGTGAGACGAGAGCAGCAGTCAGATCGCCTGACCTTTATCAGCAGCTACGCAGAGGTTCCGAAAGAGCCCACCGTCGCTTTTCTCGCCGTCGACACTCCCCCCTCCCCCTCTGGAGCGGCAGACCTCAGCCGCCTGTTTGCTGCAGCAGCGAGCACCCTCGACGCGGCAGAGCATTACACCCTTTTCGTGATCAAATCGACCGTCCCGGTTGGCACCTCGAAAAAACTGAGAGCCTTTCTGAAAGGAAAAGAGCCTTCTCAAGAGTTTGATATCGCCTCCAACCCCGAGTTCCTCAAAGAGGGCGACGCCATCCAAGACTTTATGAAACCCGATCGGATCCTAATCGGAACGGACTCCGAAAAGGCAGAGACGCTCCTCAAAGAGATCTACGAACCCTTCATGCTCAATCACGACCGCCTCCTTGTCATGGATCCAGCTTCCGCTGAGATGACAAAATATGCCGCTAACGCAATGCTCGCCACGCGGATCTCATTTATGAATGAAATGGCTCGGCTCGCAGAGGTGCTCGGCGCTGACATCAACAAAGTCCGCCGCGGAATCGGCTCCGACCACCGGATTGGATACAACTACCTCTACGCCGGGCTCGGTTTTGGAGGCTCTTGTTTGCCCAAAGATACCCTCGCTCTTGTCACCCAGGCCCAATCCCTCCATGTTGAAATGCCCCTCATTGAAGCGGTCCGCCTCGTCAATGAGCGTCAAAAAAGACGCCTCGGCGAGAAAATGAAACGCTACTTCAATGAAGCAGGTGGCCTTGCAGGAAAAACGATCGCCCTCCTTGGGCTCTCGTTCAAGCCCGACACCGACGACATGCGTGAAGCCCCCTCTCTCACCCTCGTCGAGTTTCTTCTCAAAGAAGGAGCGACACTCCGCCTCTTCGATCCCGAATCGATGCCGAAAGCTAAAGAGCTCATACCTGACTCTCCCTCGATCACCTGGGCGACCTCCTCAATGGACGCCGCCAAAGGCGCCGATGCCCTCGCCCTTCTAACAGAGTGGAAAGAGTTCCGTCGCCTCGACCTCGAAGAGCTAAAACGGACGATGAAGGGACATGGTTTCTTTGACGGCCGTAACCAGTACTCTCCGAAAACCATGGCCTCTCACGGATTTGATTACTTTCCGATCGGAATTAAGGAAACGATGGCAGAAGAGGCTTTTGTATGATTGAGTCGTTTCGCTCACTCATTGATGAACGTCTTGAGACTCTCTATCCCTCCGATGGCCATCCCCTAAAAAAGGCTTGCCACTACTCCCTCTTCTCAGGAGGAAAACGCCTCCGCCCCCTTCTCCTTCTGACCGTCGTGAAAACGTTTGACTCCAGCTTGGAAGAGGCCCTCGATCCTGCGATCACCCTTGAACTGATCCACACCTACTCACTGATCCAAGACGACCTCCCTGCAATGGATGATGATGACCTCCGCCGGGGCAAACCCAGTCTCCACCGCGCCTTTTCCGAAGGCGAAGCCCTGCTCGCAAGCGACCTTCTCCATCTTGAAACTTTCCAGCTCCTCTCTTCCAGCCCCCTTCTCCCTCCCCACAAAAAAGTCGAGCTCATCGATCTCATCACACGCCAAACAGGGATCGATGGCATCATCGGAGGTCAGTATGAAGATCTTTTCATCCCTCCGGAAAAAGCGACCTTCTTCCAAATGCAAGAAAAGAAAACGGCCTCCCTCTTCACACTGGCAACCCTCATGGGAGCCGTACTTGTCGATGCAACACCTGAGGAGAAAGCGATCCTCCTCTCCTTTGGACACTCTTTTGGAAAAGCTTTTCAACTTTTGGACGACCTCCTTGATAGCGAAACAGGAGAGGTCTCAAACAGCACTCAAGTCGTCGGTCAGCAGGAAACTGAAAAGCGCCTGCAAACTGAAATAGATCAACTGTTGGGTGTTTCTCTTCCACGCCACAACACGGACTTGCTTCAAGAGCTCCTCTCGCACACTTTCCAAACGACTCCACTCTGCTCGTAGATAACACGAGCAGACACGCATTAAACCAACAGCTCATTAAAAAAATAATTAAGATGTGCAAATTTGTTTTTTATTGTTTCAAATAAAAAACTGCTCACCTCTAAAAATTGTTTTGCTAGAAAAACATTTTTGACATTAGTATTGTGCCATTTCGAAAAGGGGGCACTGATTAATTCAATTTTAGATTTTTGAGAGGAATTTGACTTCAGAGATGAAGAAATTGAATACATCAGTGTCTCCAAAAACAAATATGGAGGTAATAATCAATGACAGTTCAAAACGAAGCAACCACAAGCGTACTCGCTGGAGTGGGTGGTGCAACAGCACTCCACCTCGCCGCAGAGCAAGGAACAGAACTCTTTGCTGGCACGACCATTCAAATTCTAAAGTCTGCAGCTGCTGTACCCATCGCAACACAAATCCTCTTCTCTGGATCAATTTGCGCCCTAGCCCTGAGAGTCCACGACTTTGTCTCCAACTATCTCGACACAACACGTTTTGCAGACAAACCTAAACTCAAAGCCATCATTTGTATCGTCATCGATCTCAGCGTCTCTGCCGCTGCAACCTACGCTCTCGCACCCGTACTCGGGCTGACCTTAGCAACCGCTGCCGCCATCAACGGCGTCGCCCTGGCTGTCCTTGCCGCAGCCAAACTCATCAGCTCGCGCTTTGGACAACCAGATGCAGAAGCTAAAAAACTAGCAGAGTTAACACGAAAACAAGATGGATTAAGAGGAATGGTCACGACCCTAAAAACGAGCACAGAAAAGCTCATTAAAGGTATGTCCACAAATATCCAGACTGTTTCCGAAAATCTTGCGGGAGTGAGTAAGAAACTAGAGACGCTTGGAAACACTGGAATTACAGATGAACACATCAAATCGATTGCAACAGAAGTTAGCAACAAAATGAAAGAACAGTTTGAGGAGATGACTAAGCAGTTTGAAGAGCTTAATACTCTTGTTAAAACGATGGCTTCTAAAGATCTCATCGATAATAATGTTGTTGCAAAACTCGATGCGCTTGAAACAAAGCTCGATGTTCTTGATCAACTTGCAACTTCCGATGAAGTTAAGGCTCTTCCTGATGAAGCCCTCATCAAAGGCCTTGCGGAAACTGCTACAAAAGACGCTGTCGCTAAACTTGCAACTTCCGATGAAGTTAAGGCTCTTCCTGATGAAGCCCTCATCAAAGACCTAGTCGAAACTGCTACAAAGAACGCAGTCG
>CAZPBC010000051.1:0-13646 GCA_964584775.1 uncultured bacterium | reverse complement strand
CTTTAAGGCGATTCCCATTCCCCTCTTTTCTTTTTCAATGGCAATAGAGATCTCGGCAGCATTGCATGTACGATCCGTTTGCGTTTTTCGGAACTTTATAAAACCAACTCGATCTCCCTTCCAATGGATAAAGAGAGGGGCATAGTGGTTAAAATAACTGAGATAAACAGGAAAAAACTCATCTAGTGAATCAGAAAACTTTCCATAAGAAGCTGCTTCTACAACGGGATCACGACGGAGGTCAAAAATATACTCTGCATCCTCTTTCAAGGGTCTTGCGAGAGTGAGTTCGATCATGTTCACTTCCTTTGCTCTATTTCTTGATTCATTTTAACGAGTTCGGGTTTTTCGCGAAGGAGATTCAGTATCGACTCTAAGGAAAAATGGGAATCTTTAGGATGTAGAGCAGAGAAAATGGATGCAATGAGATCAAAATCTTCTTGGGTGTCTACAGTCAGCCTGTATTCTGATGCATCGTAGAGGTAGCGGAATTGATCCATTCCCCCTCCTTCTTGTTGCAGCATGTAAGGAGTGACATGCTCACGATCATAGGAACTTTCTGCCTTAAGACCAGTACGATCAAGTAATGCTCTTGTAAATACTTCCACATCCATGCCTCTTGGAAAGGTGCGCTCCACCGTATTAGAAAGGTAGTGACACTCTAGCGCATAAAAATGCGCAATCCCTTGATCAATCACTGCAGGGTCAATCAGTGGGTTATCCGCTGTGAGACGAACGACCGTGTCGGCTTTTGCCTCCGCTGCAGCCCTACAGAAGCGATTAAGAACATCTTTTTCATCTCCTCGGTAGACCGTTCTCCCCTCCTGTTGAAGAAAGTCTTCCAAAACATCATTCTCGGCAGAATCAGGAATGGCATAGACAACCTGGTCCACCAGCTGACAACGCCCAACTCTCTCAGCAAGATAGTGAATGAGTGGCTTTCCGAGTACCTCCTTTAAAACCTTCCCTGGAAGACGAGTCGATCCTATCCGAGCCTGTACAATTGCAACCGTCTTACTCATACCCAATGAAACCGTATCTCCTGTTCGACTGAGGGAGAAAGTGCTTGATGCACTGGACAGTGGTGTGCTGTCCTTTCAAGTTTGACACGATCTACTTGATCGACATGATGAGGGCATTCAATGGTGACTGTCAGCTTCTCAAACATCCCCTTCGAATCCATCTGCTTCTCAGCTGTCGCTGTCGTTCCTTGAAGTGGGATACCCATCGACTTCGCTTTGATCCCCACCACACTCAAAATACAACATGTCAAAGAGGCTAAGAGCAAATCTGTAGGGGTCATGCTCTCTGCCAGCCCACCCCATTTTTCTCCGACATCTGTAGTCACTTCCACCTCACCAAAGCCAACCCTACCTGTGACTCTGAGGCTCTCGTCCATCTGGAAGTGCAATTTTTTCATCTTTGGCACGCGCTTTGCTTAAGTTTAATAGTGATTCTCACGACACAAAGGAGTGATCTATGGCAATCAAAAAAGTCGTTAAATCGTCCTCTTCAAAAAAAACAGTGAGCAAGAAAAAAAGCCCTGCTAGCACTCGGTCAAAAAAAACACCTAAAGGACCATTGCTCCCTCACACTCGGATCCAAACTGCCTACGGCTTCATGCGCTCGCAGGAGAGGCATGCTCAAAAATAGCCATTACCAAAAGATGTCCCCCCTCTTAACAAGCAGTTCTGCATTGAGGACTGCTGTTCCGGCAGCTCCACGAAAAACGTTGTGACTCAGTATCGAGAACTTCCAATCCATCAACGAACACTCTCGGAGTCCTCCGATAGTGAGAGTCATCCCATTTCCTTCATCTCGATGCCTCTTTGGCTGCGGAGAATCCACGTCTTCTAAATAACGAATGGGGTGAAGAGGAGCAGTAGGCAGTTCAAGTGCCTGCGGCTCCCCCTTAAAATGATTCCATCCATCAATGATTTCGTCACGTTTAGCTGGACGCTTCAATTTTACAGCAACATTCTCTAGGTGTCCGTGAGTGACATTCACTCGGTTCACCTGAGCACTCACCTTGAACTGCTTCAAATCAATCTTTCCATCCAGGTAGGTACCTAAAATTTTCAGAGGTTCTGTTTCAATTTTTGATTCTTCGTTTGGAATGTGAGGGATCACATTATCTTCCACATCCAGAGACTGGCCGCTTCGTCCCGCACCTGACAACGCTTGGAGCGTATGGACAGAGACGGCCTCAATCCCATAGTGCTCCTCAAGAGATGCGAGCGCCATGACTAAGCCGATGACAGAACAGTTTGGATTGGTCACGATCGTCCCCCTTTCACCAAAAGGATTCTCTTTGAGTAATTCTAGGTGAGAAGGATTGACCTCTGGCACAATCAAGGGGACGCGCTCATCCATTCGAAAGGCTGAAGAATTGGAAATAACAACATAGCCTTTTTCTGCAAAAGCGAGCTCAGCATCTTTGGCAACGTCTGCATCTAAAGAAGAGAAGAGGATCGAAGCATCTGGTGAAGAGTCTAGTGTAGTGACAGGTAGCGCAGCGACCTCTTTTTTCAACTCTACATCAAACTCCCACTCAATGAGATCCCCATAGCATTTGCCGCTCGAGTTTTTAGAAGCAATCAAAGATTCAATTCTGAACCATGGATGGTCTTGTAGTAGGTATACAAAGTGTTTTCCCACCACACCAGTGGCCCCGAGTATTGCGACGGGGATTTTTTTTCGGTAAAGGAATTCGACGTTCATTGTCATTGTTCAGTCTCAGGTATATTTTTGAAGAAATTCTAAAAGTAGGCGGACTCCTACACCCGTTGCATTTTTAGGAAGATATCCTTTTCCTGCACTTCTAAATGAGGTTCCAGCTATATCGAGATGGAGCCAAGGAAGTTCGTCCACAAACTCTTTTAAAAAGAGTCCAGCTTTGATCGAAGATCCATCTCGCGCACCAGAGTTTTTTAAATCTGCAACATTCGAAGAAAGGTCATCTAAAAGCTCATCAATAAGAGGCAGTCGAGCCACGCGTTCTCCTGTTGCCTCCCCTGCTTTGATCATGCATTTGACAGCCTCTTCAGAGGTCCCCATCAACCCAGTGACCTCGTGTCCCAAAGCAACGACCATCGCTCCCGTGAGTGTTGCAATATCGACCACGACATCGGGTTGAAGCTTCTTCGAAACATAGGTTAAGGCATCAGCTAAGATCAATCTTCCCTCGGCATCTGTGTTGGTGATTTCAACTGTCTTCCCAGAATAGCTTTTATAGACATCTCCGGGCTTATAGCTTTCCGATCCAATGGCGTTTTCCACAATCGGTATCACAACAGCAAAATTTTGTTTGATTTTACACTCTGCGGCTGCACAAAGCAATCCCAAACAAGCAGCAGCGCCTCCCATATCTGAACGCATGTGACTCATATGAGACTTCAAGTTCAGCCCCCCTGTATCGTAGGTCACTCCTTTACCCACAAACACAGGAATCTTCTCTGGACGCTTTTTAGGAGCATACTCTGCTACAACAAAATGCGCTTGATGTTTAGATCCACGGCTGACGGCTAAAACGAGACCCATTCCCATCTTCGTCAGCTCTTTTTCTGTATAGATTCGGCATTTTACAGTCTCAAAACGTTGGCTGATCCCCCGTGCAACACTTGCCAACGCTTCTGGAGTGACAATATCAGCACTCAGATTGGTCAGATCTCGTGCAAGGTAGACGCCCTTGGAGATTTTTGCTGCACGCCGCACTTCAGATGTCACCCCATTCGATGCTCCGATCAGAACAAGCGAATGCAAGAGCGGCCGGTCACCTTCACCTTCATTCGGGAGAGAGTAGTAACTTAAAAAAATACCCTCGAGTAGGGCTCTAAGCCATTTCTTTGATGGCACTCTAGGGTGTTTTGGGAAAACGAGATGAGCTCTATGAATTTCTTTACTTTTACTGCAGCGGATCAGTGTGCTCATCGATTGACGCAAAGACTCGAGAGTCGCCTCTTCTTCTGGGCCAAGACCAATGAGAATCAAACGTGTTTCTCCCCACTTTTCGGGAAAAAGAGTGAGCTGCTCTCCCGCTGATGCAGAAAAGTCTAAAAGAGCTAAAGGCGGAATTGGAAGATCGGTGAGCCCTGGAATTTTTGAAGCGAACGCCACTCCAGACTCTGTCTGCCAAAAGGGAACAAAAAGCGCGTCTATTTCAGGGTGGAGCTTCAGCTTCTTTGAAGTGGTGATTTTGAGTGGACACTCATGGTCGAGATCTACGGGCATGCTGGCTCCTCTATTTTATTCGGATTCTAGCCACCTAAGTCCGTTATTTCAAGAGGTTTTCACTAACCTAGATTTTTGATAAGCATCCGTAAAATAGGCACAGAATGCTTTTCGTCATTTTCCACTTATCCCCTTCATTGAAAGGATGTAAGAGATTCCCTTCGAGAAACTTATGTTGAATCTGGCAAAGAGTTTGTCCCTTTTCTGACCGAAAGGAACTGCTCCTCAAATTTCGTGGCAGAAAAAAGCCCCTCCCTACCTTAGTAGACTCAAGGTAGGAGGGGGAAATGTAGAATAACTAACTCAAAATGATAGCTTTAGAAAGGAAGGTCGTCTTCTACTGAGCTCCCTACAGAGGCGGGAGCTTGCCCTTGAGAGCTGCCTCCAAAATGGTAGGCACCGTCGCTACTTTGTGGAGTCGTCGCTGCAGCAGGCTGAGAAAAACCAGCGGACTGAGACGCAGAAGCATCTCCACTTTGCTGTTGCCCACGCCCGAATGGCGAGAACTTAACCACATCTGCTCGAACTTCTAGAGAGACTTGGGTATTGCCGTCTCTGTCGGTGTACATCTGAGGCTTTCTCAACTCTCCGATGACAATCACTCCAGAGCCTTTCTTCAGGTAAGGTAGCAGTTTGTCCCAGCGATCTCCCCAAAGCGTCACTCGGTACCAGACGGTGACATCTTCCCCCGACTCTCGGACATTCGTCGCGATCGTGAGAGTGGTGACCTTCGCTCCGTTGGGAGTAAAACGGGTTTCTGCGTCTCGACCTAGATGGCCTGCGATTGTGATGCTATTCATGCTTACCTCAACTTGAAAAGAATTAAAAACTCCTCTATGTTCCTATGCTAGATCCTTTTATGGCAAGCGCAAAACCCACAGAATCCGAACCCAACATCTCTCAACTCAAAGAGACGTTTTTCAGCCTGCAGACTCAAACTGAAGATCTTCAGACTCTTATGCTTAAGCGTGAAGCTCTCTTAGAACACCGCTTGCGCCTCGAAGCGACCCCCCAACGATCTGAGGAGGAAGAGACCCTATTACAAAAAACAAGGCAAGCCGTCTCAGATATAGACCATGAGATCGACCATCTTGAGGAACTCACCGAACACTCGCCCTCCGACCTACGAAGAAAGCTCATTCAAGAACTGCTGAAACACTCTCCCAATGAGCGTTTGAGCGACCTACAGCACGAGTATCACTCTCTCCTCCTTTTAGAAGACGAGCTTCAGACAGCCTTGGCCCAACTAGGAAAAATTTCTGAGGACTTCAACACCCTCGAGCAGGTTCAAGAGTCAGTGAAGCGGCAAAATATCTTGAGCTATATCTTCGGAAAAAACCCCAACATGGTCGCTGGCAAAGCTTTGACCAACCTGGCGGCGCTTTCTGAGGTAGAGATCAAGAGAATGGAAACACTGTGTAGCTACCCCAATTCTCGTGAAAGACTGCAAGAGATTCTTCAAAGCTACCGTGATCTTTTACAATCCCTCTATACGTTTTCGCACTCGAAGTGGAACTTTAAAACGGTCCGCACATTTCTTGAAGAAAATCGGCTTGAGTCTCACCAAAACAAGATCGAGCGTGAGCTCAAGATGCTCAAAAATATGCGCTCGTTTCACGAGGCGGAAATCGACCGCTGGATAGAGAATTTCCAGACATGACTCCCTATCAAATCCTCCACGAACGACTTGTCAAAGCTTCCTCCGAAAAAGACCGAAAGGGTCTCACCCGATTTTTTAAGACAGGACCTGGAGAGTATGGAGAGGGAGATGTTTTCCTTGGAGTGCGGGTCCCCGTCATACGAAAGATCTGTCGCGACTATACACACCTCTCCTTAAAACAGCTCACCCCTCTCCTTTCTTCAAAATTTCATGAGGAAAGACTTGCCGCGCTCATCCTCCTTGTGACTCAATTTCAAAAAGCTGATGACAAAGAGCAAGAAAAAATTGCGCTCTATTACCTACACCATCTCGAGTATGTGAACAACTGGGATCTAGTCGACACTTCAGCGGAGAAAATTCTCGGTGCCTACCTCTTTGACAAAGACACCGCTCTTCTCTTTGAACTCGCAGACTCCGGCTCGCTTTGGGAGAGAAGGGTTGCCATTCTAAGCAGCTTTTACTTCCTAAAACAGGGAAAGTCTAAGCTCACCTATCAGCTCTCTAAAAAACTATTAGAGGATCCTCACGATTTAATACATAAAGCCGTAGGCTGGATGCTTCGTGAAGCTGGAAAAAGAGTCTCCACCTCTGAACTCGAAACCTTCTTAAAACAACACAAGTCCAAGATAGCGCGTACCACGCTTCACTACGCGATTGAAAAATTCCCCCCCTCCAAACGACTCAAATTTTTGGCATAAAAAAAACGGAGCAATGGGCTCCGTTTTTTAGAAAGAATCGTAGATCAGAATCGACTTAGATTTTGATCATACCAGGACCTTTATCTCCTCCACCTTCTTTTGGCTTCGCAGGCATCGCAGGAGCGCCACCAGCAGGAGCTTTGGTCTCAGCAGACTCCTCACGCCCTTCGCTAAGGTCGCGGCAGATCTTTCTCCATTTCTCTACAGTCTCTACGTAAAGTGGTGCAAAAGCACGGAGAGCTGAAGGAAGTGCGTGTTCCATGTCAAGTGTGCAGTGGATCAGGATCAGCTCCTCATTCACAGCGACACCCACTCCTCCTCCTCCCATCTGACCACCGAGAAGAGAGCCTTCAAGCATTCTTTCATAAAGTTTCAGCTTGAGCTTGTCATCACGAGGAAGACCATCAAGTAGAGGTGAGTAAAGATAAAGCCTCTTTGAGTTGGGCTCGTAAGTAATGTGCATCGAGAATTCATCATCGATACCGAGGATACAGGTGTTGTTTTCATCAAACTCCAGACCCTCTAAACCGAGCTCTTTTCCAAACTCTTTTAAGTTATCTTTTGCATTTTCTAACGACATGGACGCCTCCTAAATACTCTCTATCCTTACAGATAGGGCAAATGGTTATTTTTGTTAAGGAAAAGTGCTTTTTTGACTGAGCGGCTAAATTGGCGGTTCTAAGAGGGCATCCCACTTAGGATCAATTCTTTACACGATAGTCGGCTAAAGCCTGTCCCTAAATATATTCGAATTAGCAACAGTATATTCAAATTGCCAATTAAGCTGCAATTCCCTATTTCATGAAAACATGGTGAACCAATCAGAATCAAAACATGACCCACTCACTCTTCAAACGGGTTCACCAGCCCCCTATGGCCCTACCCGGACCCCTTCTGGGGTCAATTTCTCCCTCTATGCACCCCAAGTGGATCAAATAGAATTACTCCTCTACGTCCCTAGCGGTTCCGATCAAGTCGAAGAGATCGCCCGGATCGCTCTCCACCCGGAAGAGCACTGTACTGGAGATATTTGGCACGTAGAGGTCATTGGGCTTCCCCTCTGTTTTTGTTACGCGTACCAAGTGGAGGGTTTCCCGCCAACAGTCGATCCCTATTCCCCCGACCTTTTTGTTCCCGGTGCGTTTGGAGCCGTCTCGAATCCTCTCCAGGGCGATTCCCGCTTCTACGCTCCTTTAAGCCTAGTGCAGTTCGATTCCCCCTTTGACTGGGAAGGAGTTTCCCCTCCCGAGATTCCTAAAAATGAGTTAATTCTTTACGAAATGCACCTGCGCGGCTTTACAAGAGACGACTCCTCTTCTGTCGACTTCCCTGGCAGTTACCTTGGAATGATCGAAAAAATTCCCTACCTCGTTGATTTAGGGATCAATGCAGTTGAGATCCTTCCTCTCTTCGAGTTTAACGAACTCGAGTACTCCCGCTGCTATCAGGGATGTCCCAACACGCTCCTCAATTATTGGGGTTACTCCCCCGTCCACTTCTTCGCACCCATGGGGCGCTACGCAAGCGCGTCGGGCCCCGGCGTCGCCTCCAAAGAGCTCAAGCAGCTGATCCGGGAGCTTCACCGCCATGGAATTGAGGTGATCCTCGATGTTGTTTTCAACCATACTGCAGAAGGAGGCCCTTTAGGTCCCACGTACAGTTATAAAGCCTATGCAGAAGATACCTACTACATCAAAAATGATGAGGGGCACTACCAAGACTTCACGGGTTGTGGAAACACCTTCAACTGTAACCATCCCATAGCGATGGAACTCATCATCGCGGCACTCCGTCATTGGGTCAGCGAGTACCACATTGATGGCTTCCGCTTTGATCTTGCCTCTGCCATGACGCGTGACATCGACGGCATGCCCCTTGATCGACCTCCGCTTATCCGAGCAATGAATGTAGACCCCCTGTTGAAGGAAACCAAATTCATCGCAGAACCTTGGGATATTGGAGGTCTGTATCATGTGGGACACTTTCCCTTAAAGGAGGGTCGATGGTCAGAATGGAATGGGCAGTACAGAGATGACGTCCGCTCTTTCATCAAGGGAGACAGGGAATATAAAGGCCGTTTTGCAAGCCGACTCACCGGCTCCTCAGATCTCTACCATAGCTCAGGCAGCCCGCTGCACAGCATCAACTTCATCACTTGCCACGACGGCTTCTCCCTTCAAGACCTTGTAAGCTATAACAATAAGCACAACCTTCTCAATGGTGAAGATGGGAGGGACGGCAACAATCATAACCTCAGCTGGAACTGCGGTTATGAAGGGGATCCTATTGACCAAAAAATTGAGCTCCTTCGGCGAGCACAAGTGAAAAACTACCTCCTCACCCTTCTACTTTCTGAGGGAATTCCGATGCTAAGAATGGGAGATGAGTATGGACACACTCAAAAAGGAAACAACAACACCTACTGTCAGGACAACGAATTAAGTTGGTTTGACTGGGAAAAAGCAGAAGACTCCCCTCTTCTCAAGTTTGTAAAAAAGCTCATCCATTTACGCAAAAATCACCCGGCTCTTCAAAAAGGATCTTTCCACGATGAAAGGGAGGTCCTATGGCATGGAATGGTGCCTGAAAAACCTGACTGGCAAGCGGATAATGGATTCGTCGCTCTCACCCTTCTCGATCCAGAAGAAAAGGAAGACCTCTATATAGCCTTCAATGCGGAGGATGTGGCTCGAGACATAGAGCTTCCAAAGCTATCTGATGAAGATGCTTGGCATCCTGTCATTGACACCTCTAAAGCGTTCCCCCAAGATTTTATCGGGGTCGATGAGGAGTCTCCACTTGAGGTTCATCGACTCGTCATTCCCTCTTACTCCGCACTCCTCTTGAAAGCAAAAAAAAGCGCACCAAGTCAGCCTAGACAAAAAGCATAGGCGCTTAGTGCGACTCCGTACAGGACTGAAATAAAATGAAGAGGGACTAGTATTCCCCGTTGATCGGCTTCTCGATCAACTTCTTCATCTTCTTCCCGGGTGTAAACTTCACAGCCTGACGTGCAGGAATTGTGATAGGCACATCTGGATTTTTTGGATTACGACCAATCTTTTGCTTTCTTTCAACCACTTCAAAAACACCGAAGTCACGAAACTCAAGCCTCTCACCTTCTGAAAGACAGTGAATCATCTTTTCTAAGAAAGATTGGATCACGCCTCTCACATCATTCGGGTGGAGCTTACGCTCTTGCGAAATCGAGTTGATGAGTTTTTTCTTCGTCATGGTTTTCTTTTTCTGTAAAGTAGTCATATCTAAGAGAAACTCCCAAGGTTAAAGGTGTCCTGTAGCTTTATCAACTTTCACAACATTGTTATATCTTACTGATTTTCAGACAAGTATTTCGTATTTCGTCAATTGACCGCAAGGTAAAGAATTTTGTATCACATTTATCTTCAGAGACTTACGCGATAGAGAAAAATTCATTTTTTTCTAGATCCGGCGGATGATCACTTTATTCTTCTTGCCAAGAGCCAAAAGTAGGTATTTCCCATCCACAAAATTGCCCTCTACTAGAAGCATCTGAGGATCGCTCAATTTTTCATTGTTGAGGTACGCTCCACCGTTTTGAATCAAACGACGGATCTCTCCTTTGCTTGAAGTCACTTTGAGCTCTGCAACTACATCAATCAACTTGCAACCTTCTTGAAAGTCGTTCAAATCAAAACAGGGAATCTCTTCCGAAAGTGCTTCCAAGGTTGCGCTGTCGAGCTGTGTCTTTGCACCCGGTTTCGCTGATGACGTCACCGCAAGTGCTTTTTCAAGGCCCTGTGCACCGTGGATCATCTTTGTCACCTCACTTGCCAAACGTTTCTGAGCACTGTTGGTTTCATAACGATCTGACTTCATCTCCTGCTCGATTTTTTGAATCTCTTCCATCTCTAAGAAAGTCAGCATATGCATGAGTGGAATCACGTCTTCATCAGGGATGCGGAAAAGGTATTGATAAAACTCATAGGGTGACAACTTTTCACCGGACAACCAAATGGCTCCCTTTTCAGATTTTCCAAATTTCTTTCCATCACTGCGTGTTAACAAAGGAAATGTGATTCCATACCCTGTTTTACCCCCTTTCTTTTTCATGAGGTCAATCCCTGCGGTGATATTTCCCCACTGGTCTGCTCCTCCTATTTGAGCAGTGACGTCATGGTGCTCATGAAGGTATAAAAAATCATACGCCTGTAAAAGCTGGTAAGAAAACTCTGTGTAACTCATTCCCTCTTCAGACTCGAGTCTCGAGCGGACAGAGTCTTTTGATAACATCGGTCCCATACGAAACTGTTTTCCTACATCTCTTAAGAAATGAAGAAAAGAGATTCCCTCAAACCAATCGTGGTTGTTGAGGATGACGGGCTTCGCTGCCTCATCATGGCTGAGAACGGTTTCGATATTCTTGCGAATGCCCTGCAGATTGACTTGTAGCTGCTCTTTACTTAAGAGAGGTCTCTCGTGGCTCTTTCCAGAGGGGTCGCCGATCAGTCCTGTTGCTCCACCCACCACCGCCACAGGAGTGTGACCAAAACGTTGAAACCAAGCGAGTCCGATAATAGCAACGAGATTCCCTAAATGAAGACTATCTGAGGTCGGGTCAAAGCCACAATAGATGGCTCGAGGGGTGTCAAAATGATCACGGATTTCTTCATGAGTTGTTGCTTCAATGAACCCTCTCTCTTCCAATATATCGATGACGTTTGTCATTTCTTAAAGTACTCCCGAATTAGTTGAATATCTTTTTTTGTCAATTTTGGTACGCTTCTCAATTCCTCTTCGCTAGCCTCAGCGACACGCTTGACACTCCCCAATGTTTTGACAAGCATTTTGCGCTTTTCAGGGCCAATCCCAGGAATGGACTCAAGCTCCGAGCGGAAGGTGCTTTTTTCCCGCCGTTTTTTTTGGTATTTCAGCACAAAACGATGCGCTTCATCACGGATTTTTTGCAAAAGGAAAAGCACTTCAGAATTTCTTTCTAAAAAGCGCGGCTCTTTCGCACCAGGAAGGAAAATTTGCTCAAGAGTTTGTCCCCTGTCGTGGCGACCTCTCTCTTTTGCGACCCCAATCACATCGACAGAGACAAGGTCGAGCTCCTGAGTGGCTCGAAGAGCCGCTCCCAACTGTCCTTTTCCCCCATCCACGATCAACAAATCTGGAAGAGTTCCCTCCTCCTTTTGTCTTGAAAGTCGACGCATCAACACCTCGTACATCGCTCCTACATCGTCACCCGGTTTTGCGCTTTTGATTCTGTAGGTACGGTATCGTTTCTTTTCTGGTTCTACTCCACGGAAAGAAATGACCGCCGAAACGGGTTCAGACTGCGACAGATTCGAATTGTCGATACAGTCGATTAGAGTGGGGACACGAGACAAGTCCAACTGCTCTTGCAAAGCAAAGAGCACACGATCAGCCTGTACCATCTCTTTTTCCACCTGTTCAAACCCCGCCTGAGCATTTTTTGTCGCTAAAAGAACGAGGTCTTTCTTCTTTCCTTTCGTGGGTTGTAGAACTTTAACACCGATGAGCTCTTCGAGTGAGTCACATTCCTTGATGGGAAAAGGTAGGTAGAGCTCTTTCGGGAGCTCTTCTCGGTGGAGATAGTGCTGCACTAAGAAAGTGACCAAAAGTTCTTCTGTCTCCCCCACCTGATCAGTAAAGTGGAAATGCTTTGCGTTGAGTAGCCTTCCTCCTCGGTAGAGAAGTTTTGCAAAAGTCACCATCCCTGCACGCCTCACAACACCGATCACATCACAGTCCATCCCTTGCGCTTTGATGACGCTCTGCTTCTCAATGGTCTTTTGGATACTTTTAATCCTCCTCAGAATCTCACCTGCACGCTCAAATTCTAGCTGCTCGGAAGCTTTTTCCATCTCCCTTTCTAAAATTTCGACAACCTCTTTGTTTTGCCCTTTGAGAAAAAGGATCGCACGCTTGACTTGTGCGTCATACTCTTCTTTCGACACGCGACCGACGCAGGGCGCCGTACAGCGCTTAATATCGTATAAAAGGCAAGGGCGCGTGCGCCTTTTGAACTCCTCATCCGAGCACTGCCGCAAGCGGAAGAGTTTATAGATCTCTTCCAAAGTTTCTCTCGCGGCATAGGCATTTGAAAACGGACCAAACAGCGTTCCATCTTGCTTAAGACCCGTCCGCGAACGGACAATAGCCGCTTTGGGCCAAAACCCTTTTGGATTAATCCGAATCGCAATGAAACTTTTGTCGTCTTTCAGGAGAACATTATATTTGGGTTGGTATTCTTTGATGAGTTGACTTTCCAGTAAAAGCGCCTCTTTTTCTGAGCGGACAAGGATCGTCTGAACGTCAGCCACCTGTTCCGTGAGATACGGGACCATCGCGCGGTTGTCATGACCGGCAAAATATTGCCGAACACGCACTCGCAGGTTGATCGCCTTACCTATATAAAGAACCTGACCTTTACAATCTCTCATGAGATACACTCCAGGCTCTTCAGGAAGCGATTTTAAAAAGTCGGAATTCATCGAAATGGAAACGAGAAGTTAAGACTCGGTGAAACAGGGGCGTTATGTTGAAACGGATCGGTAGAATAGTTGATGGTATAGCGATCACTCCCCATCCATTCACTGGGATTCCAACAACCTCGAACAGGATATGCTGAGCTCGTCTGAGGTGAGCGCAACTTTCTAGCTCGCCCCCTTTTTGCTGCATTGAGATCTGTTGAGCAAGCAAGGAGGAGGAGCATCGATAAAAAAATGATTCTATAAATTTTCATAACGCAATTAGTGTAACAGATCTCAGCATTAATATCTAAAAAGTACTAAAAATAATTTTAATCTCGATTTTTATGAACTCGCATTCCTCTGTCACAGAGGGTGTTCTGTCATCTGTCACTGTTTTCAAAGAGTTTTGATGGAATCTTATAGAAGAAGTCTCGGATCAGATGACATCCCCGAACGTGGGACTTTCCATGAAATGGCTGATTAAACTCTTCTCTGTTTGATAGTTGACAGGATTCTATCCTCTATATTATTTTTAGGTATCCGAAAAATCAAATTCACTAGGAGTTAAATCATGAAGCT
>CAZPBC010000050.1:0-13680 GCA_964584775.1 uncultured bacterium | reverse complement strand
TATTGGGTTTATGGCAATGAAACCGCAAAAAGAGGCTGGTATATCAATCCCTTCGCCTTTTTTGAAAAAGCGTTTGGTTTAGAGGGGATGGCGAGGCTCGATACGACCACACTAAATGGAAGGCGTATCTACTACAGTCACATTGATGGAGATGGGTGGAATAGCCGGAGCGAAATCCATGAGTATAAGGATGAGCATGCCATTTCAGCAAAAGTTCTCCTCGATGAGATTCTGAAAGCTCACCCAGAACTTCCTGTCACCGTAGGACCCATCACGGCCGATGTGGATCCCAGTTGGTATGGCAATGAAGAGAGCTTACAAGTCCTTAAAGAAATCGCGGACCTTCCTCAAGTGGAACTTGCCTCGCACTCTTTTACTCACCCCTTTGCTTGGGGGTTTTTTAGACACTACCACCCACATGACGAGTACCCCTTCGCACACCTTTACCCCAAAGGGTCTTGGCTTGGAAGAGGAGTTGTTGCTTGGATGCGCGTGCACATGGGCGGCTATGACGATACAATTGTCGAAGAGGAGTATGCTCCCTCGGAACCAAAGGACCTGCATCTCTATAATGAGGAATACGATGTTCCTAGAGCTTATGCGAAAAAACCCTTTAGTCTTCCCCTCGAGGTGCATGGATCTGTCGAGGAGACCAACAAACTGGTAGAGGGAAAGAAGAAAGTCTCTCTCTATCTCTGGTCGGGGGACTGCCTTCCCTTTAAAGAGGCGCTTGCAGAAGTGAAAAAAGAGGGGATTTGTAACCTCAATGGGGGAGACTCCCGTTTCGATACGAAGTTTAACTCCTATTCTTGGGTGACTCCCTTGGCTCGGGAACTGGACGGAGAGCTTCAAGTCTACTCCTCCAATAGCAACGAAAACACCTACACCGATTATTGGAGAGACAATTTCCACGCCTTTAACATGCTTCCAGAGACGTTCGAAAACACCGAGTCTCCCATCCGCGTGAAGCCGATGAACATCTACTACCACGTCTACTCTGCAGAAAAACTTCCAGGCCTCAATGCGGTGAAGCAAAATATAGAATATGCCAAGTCTCAGGAAATGTTCCCCATCCACGCTCGAGAGTATAGTGAAATCGTAGAAGGGTTTTTTACAGCGAGGCTGGTTGATTTGGGAGAAGGACGCGTGAAAATTTTAGATCGCAACTCGCTGCAAACGGTGCGCTTTGATCACGCCGCGGACCAGGCTGTGGACTTTTCGCGCTCTGTGGGTGTTTTGGGGCAGCGACACTACCAGGGAAGCCTTTATGTTTTCTTAGATCCCGAAGTGGGAGAGCCAGAAGTGGCGCTCACCAGCTTGGATGTGCTGAAGGTCGAACCACAAGAAGAGCGTTTTTATCTGAGAAGCAGCAGCTGGAAAGTCACCCAGATAAAAGAAGAAGGAACCAGCTTGAGCTTTGAAGCGAGTGGGTACGGTCCTTTGGAAATGAGCTGGAATGCTCCCGAAAATGGAGAGTATGAAGTCCAGATTGGAAGCGCTAAACCCTTCAGGGTGGGGGTGGCATACCAACAACTCAATTTCAAGGTTCCCCTACTACAAAAAGAGGCTTTGCCGGTGAAGATTTCGAAAGCTAAGTCGAGGAGAAAAGTCGGTTGAGAAGAATTGTCCTACTACTCTCACTTACCTTCCTGCCGCTCTTTGCTGAAGAGTTGCCACGGACGATGATTGCCATCTACGATTCGCACGACTCTAAGGATATCGAAGAGACGGTGATCCACCAAGCTGCTGAGATGCCCCTCAACCATCTTGGAATCAAGCTTAACTACGTCGATATTTGTGGGGAGTTACCTGATGCGATGGACGACCCCGATGTGTTGGGTGTGATTGTTTGGTCCTATGACTGGAAATTTGAAGATAAGGAGATCGCTGAGAAGTTTTTGAGATGGGCGTCGAAGATGGTCGACGCGGGGAAGAAGTACATCGCCATGGGATTGATTCCCTTTGAAGGAAAGACGTTCGAGATCGATATCAATGAAAGGAACGATTTTTGGAAAAAACTAGGACTGAAGGACACGACCGAATGGATCTCGACCACGTACGACTCCAATCTCATCTACAACTGTCCTGAGCTCTTCCATTTTGAACGTCACTACCCTGAGGTGCTACCGACCTATTTGAGGATGGTGAAGCTCGGCAACACGATCGACCCCTGCCTGATGGTCCGTCAAAAAGATAACACGGAAACGGACTCGGTGTTGGTCGGGATTGGTGAGAGAGGCTCCTATGTGGCAGCAAACTATCCGATTTACTGGCGGTTCCGTGTCGGTAAAGCGGCTCGTGCCTGGTATTTCAACCCTTTTGATTTTTTTGAAAAGGCCTTGGGGCTCGAGGGAAGACCCCGCCCCGATACGACCACTCTATTTGGACGACGGATTTTTTATAGCCACATCGATGGAGATGGGTGGAACAACTATGTCTATATCCGTAAATACCGCAATACCCACGCCATTGCTGCTCGAGTGCTTTTGAATGAAGTCCTTGAGCCCTACTCTGATCTAGCCTTCACCGTTGGCCCTGTGGGTGCAGAGATCGACTTTCAATGGGCAGGAACGAAGAAGAGTATTCCCTGCCTGAAAGAGATAGTGGAGTTAGAAAATGTCGAGCTAGGTTGCCACACCTTCTCACACCCCTTTGATTGGGCTTTCTTCAAAAACTACGTGCCTCAAGATGAGTATCCCTATCTCCATCTCTATCCGAACGGGACCTGGATGGGTGCTGGGGCTGTCGCCTGGATGAAGCTCTTTGTGGGAAGTGATGATCCGAATGTGACAGAGTCGCACCGTACTCAATATAACCCCAACCAGCTCAAGCAGCTAAACGAGATCTACGATATGCCTCGTGCTTACGCAAGAAAACCCTTTGAGTTAGATCGAGAGGTTGAGGGGGCGGTTTCACTGATTAATAAGAAAGCAGACAGTGAGAAAAAAGTGAAGGCCTACCTATGGAGTGGAGACTGTCGCCCCTTCTATGCCGCTGTCAAAAAAGTTGCAGATGCAGGAATTCCGAATATTAATGGGGGAGACACCCGTTTCGACACCAAATTTGACTCCTATGCTTGGGTGATGCCTCTTGGACGACAAGTGAAGGATCTCTGGCAGATCTATTCCTCCAATAGTAATGAGAACACCTATACGGACTACTGGGAAGATGACTTTTACGCCTTCAATCTGTTAGTCGAAACGCTAAAAAACACGGAGTTTCCCATCCGTATCAAACCGATGAACCTCTACTACCACGTCTATAGTGCCGAGCGCACACCCGGCCTTCGAGCGGTGCTGAAAAACATTGCCTATATCCGTTCTCAAGAGATCATCCCTATCTTTGCGAGCGAATACTCTATGCTAGCACAAGGCTTTTACACACTGAAAATGAGTGAGATGGGGAAAGATTCGTGGATGGTCGAAGACCGGGGAGACCTCCAAACCATCCGCTTTGATTATGCTGTGGCCAAGGGAGTGGACTTCGCCAAATCCGAAGGAGTCATTGGCCAAGTGCACTACCAAGGCAGTTTGTACGCTGCACTTGATCCCGGAGTGAAAGAGCCAGTGATTGCCCTCAAAGATCTGGAAGTCATTGAAGACGAACCAAGGGAGCCTCACTACTACCTGATCCAAAGCCGGTGGCAGATGAAGAATATCGAGCAGGTCGACCGGGGTATTGAGTTTGATGTCATGGGTCACGGCCCCCTTGAGATGTGTTGGAATGTTCCCGAGGAGGGAGAGTATCTATTATCCCTCGATGGGGGACAGCCTGTCACCTTTAAATCTGAAAACCAGCAACTCGAATTCTCTCTTCCTCAAGAAGATACAGGCCCTTTACGAATAAAGATTGTGAAAAAGTCGTGAAATATTTATTTACAATTTAGATAGCACAAAACCGATTGCATTGACCTGAATTGGGACGAGAAAGAAGTCCCTACTTAACACAAGACAGCGGATGAATCGCAGGACCTACTATATTGTCGTCTCCTTCTTCGCAGCCCTAGGGCTGTTTCTGATCTTCTTGCTCTTTCCTAGACGCCAGGACCTCGCATGGATGTACTTCTACGATCAGCAATATGACCGCTCTGCGAAATCGTTTAAGGAGCTCTTTCTTGCTGGAGAAAAGGGAAGAGAGGTCCTGATTCCAAAAGTCTGGCTCGACTTGGAGTTTGCCAACGACCTTGAAGCGATTCAATCTGTTGAAGAGTATGTCAAAGAACATCAAGACTCTCTCGATGCAAGAGAATACCTCGGTACTCTTTATGATAAAGCAGGCCGTCCCTTCGATTACCTCCAAAACTTAGAAGAAATCTACCGCCTCAACCCTTCCACCGAGGTCCTCCTGGAGCTGAAGCAGCTCTACGCGGATATGAACAATCCCAAAAGTCAGATGGGAGCGCTCAATACGCTGATTGAAGAGCAGGCGGCAACGATCGCTGACTACCGCACCCTTGCCCAACTCTATGCAGCGAAGGGCGAGCCAGGAGTGGCTCTCAACATCATCGACCGTCTCCTAGAGCGTTATAAGCCGGAAGATTTCGATGAAGAGACGGTCTACTTCACCACTGACTTCCTCATCAACCACAACAAAAAGCTAGAAGCCTTTCTGATCGCTTCTGCCTATGTTGGCAAGCACCCAGATTTGAATACAGTCGTCAACCTTGGAATCAAATTTGCGAATGCTGGATACATTCCTGAAGCAGAGTTCATGCTCGGCCTCCTCAGCAAGGAAGACCGCGAAAAGCCGAAGGCTGTCGAGCTTGAGCTCAACATCCTGATCGACCGCCGTAGAGAAAGAGAGGCCTTCGCTCTCCTCTTGCGGGAATTTGAGAAAAATAAGCTTCCTCCTGCCTTCTACGTCGACTTGATGAAGCGTGCTAAAGAGAGAGAGTACAAAGAAGTCGTCGACAAGATGTTCGACGTTCTCAATTTCGACGATATCTCCGACCGCCAGATGATCACGATGATCGACCTTTTCCTATCGCGTGGAGATGTTGAGGATGCCAAGCGCCTAGAGAATAACCTTGGGGAAGAGTACCTTGAAACACACCCTGTCTTCCGTATTGGGTTGATGTTCCTCACAGAAGGAAAGAAAAATGCCCTTGAGGAGCTTAAGCTAGATAAAGATTTCACAGTGGATGAAAGACTGGAGCTCGCTCGCCTCGTCTCTTCTGTCAACCGAAGCCTTGCTGTTACTCTTCTCGAGCCAGTGACAAGCCTCGAGTCGGTCGATCCGGATCTCTTGGATAGTGTTGGTGAGCTCTATATCGAGCTTGGATTGACTGACCGTTTCGAAAACATGCTCGCTGATTATGAAATTCCACCTGGATTCCGCCGCTCCACCTATCTCCGCGCTCAAACCTATGTTCTTGCCGCTAGGGGGGAGTCGGACGAGCTCTTCCGTCGCCTCCAAGCCTACGACCTTGGAAATTCGGACACGCTTAGAACCCTTTTCATCATCGCTGAAAGAAACCAACACCCTGAGCTCGAACTCCGTATCGCTCGTGCCCTGGTTTCTAAAAGAGAAGCTCCTGTCGATGAGCTGCTCCTGGCTCGTGCTTACGCTGCCAACGGGAAGACCCAAAAAGCCTTGGAGATTGTCCGGAAGATTGAAAAGCAGGGAATCAACGTCCAAGATACCTATTTTTATGTCTACATGCTCGGCGCAAAATCGAACGAGACCTACTTGGGAGAGCTGAACGAGTTTATCGACCGAGCGATCCAACAGAAAGTGGGGGAGAAAAAGCTCCGACAGTATGCCTTCACCCTTGTCGACCACAAGTTCAAGCCCGAAGCTGAAAAAATTCTAGTCGTGACAGCGAAAGGGAAACCCTTCGAAAGTGGAGATACCCAAACCCTTCTCGATATTTGGGGTAAAGAGCTGACTCCAAAACAGATGGACTGGGTCGTCACCGAGGCAACAGGAACAGAAGGAGACGATCTTGCGGGCTGGGTAGGGTACCTTCTTTACAATGGCCATCCTGCTGAAGCGGCAACGATAGCAGCGGGCTCTGACTGGAAACATCCAGAGGTGGCCTTCCTTTACATCGAAGCCCTCCAACTCTCTAACCAACGGGATAAGCTGGCGACGGTGCTGACTGAGCTTATCGACTCTGACGTGCAAGATGTGTCTTTGCTAAAACTCGGTACGTTAGCTCAAGAGCTCGACCTCTTCGATCAAGCTGAACTTGCCTATCAGCGTGTGCTTGCTGTCAATCCTGAAGATGCGGATGCACTGAAAGGAATCGGGATGACCACCTTCGTGCGTAGCCGTTACTGGCAGTCGCTCGACTATTTTGAACGCTACCTCTGCACAGATAACCCCGACTACCTGGGCTACTACTATACTGGGGAGATCTACTGGCTCTACCAACACTATAAAGTCGCTCAGATGCGCTTCTATCCATGTGCCATGCAGATGCTCTTAGAGAAAGAAGAGCTCAATGTCTATCAAAAAGCGACCCTCGCTCAGCTCTACTTTCGTATGAGAGACCCCGGAACGGCGATTCTTCTTTACCACGAGATTCTTGAAGAGCAGCCCCATAACGTGGCCTTCTTGACTGAGTTTGCGAACATGTTCATCGACCTGGAGAAATGGTGTTGCGCTGAAGAGATGCTCAACCGTATCGATATGTCGAAAGAGACAGAACTCGATGAGCACTCGCGCTACCTCCTAGAGAGAAACGCCGACATCGCGCGCTTCCGTCTCTATAAAACCATGCGTGAATTCCGCACAGCCAACTGCTTTGTCAACCACCTGCTAGAAAAGTACCCTGATGAACCACGTATTGTCGGTTTGAAAGGGGAAATCGAGCGGGAGATCGGCCACGACTACACAGCCATGGACTGGTTTGAGTGTGCCCACGAGATGGACCCTGACAACGACGTCTTCCCACAGCAGTGGAGAGATGTCCTGTATGACCACTACTCCTTCCTTCAAGCTGACCGAGAAGATCTCTGGTCGGGATCGTTCCAGTACGAGTCGAGATACAATGTCATCTGGCAACAGAATCTCAACCGTCACGTGGCTGTCCGCTTTGGGGTTGGAACAGACGAAATGCGCCTCTTCAATGCCGTCAACTTCTGGAACTCAACCAACTTCAAGTTCTGGGATGCACGTGTAAGGGGAGAGGTCGCAGCCAACGCGAAGTTTAAAAACGGTGTCGAAGCGGAAGTGTCCGCTTACTTCTCTCACCAGACACCGGGTGCTGGACTCTACCTTTATCGCAAAGATTCCCTCGGTGACGCCTGGGCCCGCATCCGTTACCACCACGCGACCTGGGACTTCACCCAGACGATCATCTGGCATGGGGTTGAGGACCGCTTCCAGCTCATGAGAACGCTCAACTTCAAACAGTATCTCACCCTCTTTGGGGGTGGTGGACCGGTTTGGTACCACCTGAAAGATGTGCAAAATGCGGCAGCAACCTATGTCGTCCAGGCAGGACTCTTTTACCGTATTCCACGCTACACACGCCTCGTTTATGGACTCGGCCAAGATGGAGACATCTTCTTCAACTACGCCCTCGATGCGCAGTATGTAGCGAGCTTGAAAAGAATTATCAATAACGTCGGTCAGATTGTGACTCCAATGGACATTCAAAGCCGTGAAACACACACCATGAGCTTGTTGATTATCAAGCCATTTACACGGTGCTTCCGCTTTGAGGGTCTCTTTGGAGGAAGTTACGATCGACTCTCGGACGGACCTGTCGTGCCGATCTGGGGAGCCAGCTTCTTCGCAGGTCGAAAAGGACATGTAGAAGCAGCCCTTGAATATTTACACACGAGAAGTACCCAGTTTGCAGACGAGTCGAGAGACCGTGTGATTGGGACGATCAGAATGAATTATTAGTGAAGGTAAAGAAATGGAAAGAGTAGAAAAAATGGCGACTGAAGAGGGGTATGAGGAGAAGCCTCGCTACCTCTTTGGGATGCGTCTTTCAGCGATCTACGAAACACTGATCTTCTTGGTCGTTGTCACCCTCGCAAGCTTCATCTTTGGCGATGGAGACCGATTTATCAATGTCAGCCCCCATCCCTTTTGGATCATTGTCCTCACAGTGACTGTCCAATATGGGACCAACGAAGGGATCATGGCGAGTCTCCTTGCGACACTCTTTCTCTATGTTTGGAACGTTCCTGAGATCAAGTTCAACCAGTCGCTTTTTGAGTACCGACTCAGTCTTGCGGCGAACCCTATTATGTGGATTGCCGCCTCTACCTTCCTTGGCGAAATCCGTATGCGACAAGAGGCGGACCGAGACCGTCTCAAAAAAGAGGCGGACGAAGCCATCGAGCAGGCTGACACTATTGCCTATGCTTACGAAACGCTGCGTGACAAGAAAGAGGGGATTGAGATGCGCCTCGCGGGTCAAGTGCGCTCGCTCGCCACAGCCTACAACGCGCTCAAAAGCCTCGAGTCCATGAACCCTGCTCAGATCTTTCTGTCCATGACCGAGTTTATCGAGCAAACGATCCAACCGACGAAGTTCTCTGTGTTTGCTTTTGATGACAACGGCTTTGAAGCGAGCGTCTGTGAGGGGTGGTCCGACCGTGAAAACTATAGCCGCCGCTTCGGCCTCGATCACCCACTGACTCAAGCTCTGCTTTCTAGAAAACGGATGGTTACGGCGGTCAATGCGGATGATGAGCTCATTCTCGATGGTGAGGGGGTTCTCGCTTGTCCTATCATCGATAAAGAGAGTCAAAAGATCTACGGGATGCTTAAAATTGAAGAACTTCCCTTCGAAGACATGAGCGTGAGTAACATTGAAATCTGCTCGACCATTTGCGGGCTGATTGGAACGACCTTTGCGAATGCAAAGAAGTTCCAGTTTATGGTCGATAATACCGTGTACTCTGGTGAAGAGGTGGGATGCATGTCTCATGCCCTCCTTGAAGTGCTGAGAGGGGTCTATAAGAAGTTCTGTATCGAACATAACCTTCCCTTCTTCCAAGTGGAGTTCCGCTCCGAAGGAGAGGTGTCGGATGAAGAGTTTAAGAGCAAGCACGCGCTTCTCTTTAACACGCTTCGACGCCACTTCCCGAGCGAAGTCACGATCCACACCTCTGAGAAGCCCGGTCTCCACCTGCACCTTCTCGCACCAGCAATGAAGGAAGCAGCGGTGAAACAGGCCGTGGAATCGGCAGCTAAAGAGCTAGAAGGAATGCCTGAGTTTAAAGAGCATAAAATCATCACGGCTGTGCAGTCGTTAGATTAATTAGAGGTGACCGTTTTGGAATTTATTGAAGAGGTAGATCAGAAGGAAGAGGAGCTCATCGTCCGTGAGGATTTTGGGAAATCTCTTCTCGTCTCATTATTCTTCTTTATCTTCGAAGCCTTTGCGATCTGGTTCCTCTGGGACCGTGTGATCTCCTGGCCTGTCTTCTTTTTGATCCACTTGCTGATCATGGGAACGGGTTATCTACTCATCCGGTATTTCAGCAAAAAAGAGTGGGACCTCCGCTTTGTCATCCTCGCTATGATTTTAGTGGGTTCGATGGGTGTCTTTGGCGCTGGCCTTGCAGCCCTTGCCCTCATCCTCTACCGCTTCTATGTGATGGTGACGGAGCCGATCTCCAACCTGATTGCCTCGATCATGCCACGTCTGAAGATCCCTCTTCGACAAAAAATCTACGAGCGGATCATCTACGGGATGGAGGAGACAAGCGACACCGCTTATGCCGTTCCTTTCAACGATGTCATGACCTATGGAACCGATGAACAGAAGATGGTCGCTATCGATAAGATGCTCCGCTTCTTCTCACCCGAGTTCATTCCCTCCTTTAAGCTCGCTGCCGACGATGACAACAACGCTGTGCGAGTCCTAGCGGCCACGGCGATCTCTTATTTAGAAGAGAGTTACCACGATAAATACCTGGAGTTGAAGAAAGAGGTCGAGGAGGACATGACGAATGCACCTCTGGTCTTCCGCTACGCACGCCACTGTGAGGAGTATGCTAACTCAGAATTTTATGACGAGTCCCGCATTATCAAAATGCGAGAAGAGGCAGCCCTTGCCTACGAGCACTACCTAACTCTTCTAAAAGATGACCATGAAGTGCGCTTCCACCTTGCTGAGCTCTTTATGGAACTCGGTGAGATTGAAAAAGCGAAAGAGCTGCTTGTCATCCTTGCTAGTGATGATGAGACCCACACAAGAAAAGTCTATATGCGCCTCATGGAAGTCTTCTTCTTACTAGGGAACTACGGAGCAATGAGACAGCTCACAAAAGTGCACTTTGATCACCTTCTAAATCTCGTTGATGTTGATGACCCGATGGATTTTGAAGAGAAGGTTTTTACTTGGTCGGGTGTGGAAGATATGAAAAAGCTTTCGGAGAGAATTTATGGCTGAAGAAGCAGATATTTGCCTCTTTCTAGAAGGAACCTACCCTTATATCACTGGGGGTGTCTCTTCTTGGACCCATGCATTGATCAAGGCGCAAAGCCACCTCAAGTTCTCCCTGGTCTGTCTACTTCCTCCGGACTTTCAGCCCGAACTGCGCTACACGCTGCCTGACAACGTGGTTTCAATTCAAAACATCCACCTCCAGAGGCTTCCTGAAGGGGTGAAAGAGATTTCAGAAAAAGAAGAGAGCGAGCTCTTTAATGTCATCGAGCGGAACGTTCTCAATATCCAATACCGAGCAAAGACGAAACACCTGGAAGAGATTTTAAACGTACTGGACCGTGAAGGAGAGCCGCTCGGGGAAGAGATCCTTCTCAACTCGCTTCGCGCGTGGAGGATGCTCGTACGGATGTATAACTCTGCGATGGGGGATTCGAGCTTCCTCAACTACTTCTGGTCTTGGAAAGGACTGCTGTCTGGATTCTATACCGTTCTGCTTGCAGAAATGCCAAAAGCAAAAGTCTACCACGCTCTCTGTACAGGGTATGGGGGACTCTTCCTCGCCCGTGCGAAAGCAGAAACGGGCAAGCCTTGCCTCCTTACCGAACACGGGATCTATACGAATGAGCGACGGATTGAGATCACAGCTGCACAGTGGTTGAACGATTTTAAGGCGATGGACCTCGCTGTGGATAAACCCATGTATATCCGCGATTTGAAAGACTTTTGGGTCGATACCTTCGAGGGATACTCCCGCCTCACTTACCAAGCGGCAGATGAGATTATCACCCTCTATGAAGGAAACAAAGAGATGCAGATCATGGACGGTGCCGAACCAGAAAAGATCTCCATCATTCCGAACGGTATCGATATCGACAGCATCCACCTCAAACCACGCCCCGCAGATAATCCACCGACCATAGCGTTAATCGGCCGTGTGGTTCCTGTGAAAGATGTCAAAAGCTTCATCCAAGCTGCGAATCTAGTCAGAGAACAGATTCCTCACCTCAAAGCCTATATTCTTGGTGCTTGGGATGAGGATGAGCACTACTACTTTGAATGCCTTGAGATGGTCGAAGAGATGGGCTTGAAGGAGACAGTCGAGTTCACAGGTTTGGTCGACATCAACGATTACCTGGGTAAGATCGATGTTCTAGTTCTCTCCAGTATTAGTGAGGTGCAACCTCTCTCCGTGTTAGAAGCGGGAGCTGTTGGCATCCCCTCCGTTGCAACCAATGTGGGAGCCATTAGCGAGATGTTGACCGGCCGCAGCGATGAAGAGCCGAGGCTCGGACCGGCTGGAGCGATCTGTCCGCTCGCCCACCCTCAAGCGATCGCTGAAGAGGTCACGAAGCTACTCACCGAACCTGAACACTACGAAAAGTGTAGCCAAGCCGCTAAAGAGCGTGTGCATACCTACTATCAGGCAAAAGACCAAGATGCGGCGTATGAAGCGCTCTACCAAAAGTATATCGATCAATCTAGAACCGACAAGAAAGTGGAGAGTCTCGCATGGCAGGGATAGGATTTGTTCTACGTAGACTGACGAGAAGAGGGGATTTAACAGGCACAATCTCCGCCTACTTTCATGCGATTTTTGCCTCCTCTGGCCCCTGGCTCCTCACGATCTTTGCTGTCTGGGCCTTTTTCTTTATCGGAGAGTTTTGGAGATTGACCGACATGGTCGAGGAGTTCCGGACGATTGTCCTCTACAACTTCTCGTTTTCACTTGTCTTGACTTCGCCGATCGTCATGATTTCAACCCGATACCTGGCCGACTGCATCTTCCGTGAAGATGTCGAAGAGGCGAGCAGCCTTCTGATTGGAGGCCTTGTCGTGCAGTTTTTTGCGACACTTCCGCTCGCTCTCTTTTTCTACTTCCAAGTGGTGACACTCTCTCCTCTTCTTGCCATCCTCTCTGTGATTAACTTCCTCTTGATCTCAGGAATCTGGCTTTCGATGGTCTTCATCTCCTCCCTGAAATACTACTCGGGCATCACCTGGTCGTTCGTGATGGGGATGCTCCTTGGAGGCGTCTCTGCCTACTTCCTGACAGGGGAGTTTGGCGCGGAGGGTCTCACCTTTGGATTTGATGTCGGTCTTGGTTTCATCCTCGCCTCATTTATCGCTCTGATCTTGACCGAGTACCCCCATAAAATTACCAGCCCATTCCGTTTCTTAAAGTACTTGAAGAACTACTGGCAGGTCGGCCTCGCTGGAACATTCTATAACCTTGCGATCTGGGTCGACAAATGGATCATGTGGTTCTCTCCTGAACGCCGTGTGCTGGAAAGCGGCCTTGTGACCTACCCTGAGTATGATATCTCCATGTTCATCGCTTACCTCACCATCATCCCAGCCCTAGCCCTCTTTCTACTCGCAGAAGAGACCTCCTTCTTCCGCACCTACGTCCGCTTTTACCGGGGAGTCCTTCAGCACGATCCACTCAGCCGGATTGAGAAAAATCACAACAAGATGATGCAAAACATCATGACCCATGGGCGCAACTTGATCATCCTCCAGGGAACGATCTGTGTGATCACTCTCTTCACCGCACCTGGCCTTCTCGAGTTCCTCAACCTGAACCTCCTCCAGCTCTCCATCTTCCGCTTTGCCGTGGTGGGTGCGAGCTTCCAGGTGATGGTCCTCGTCTTTATCATTCTACTCTCCTACTTTGATAACAGAAGGGACGTCCTGATCATCAATGCGGTCTTCTTCTTCACCAACATGATCTTTACCTTGATTACCCTCCAAATCGGTTTCCCTGCCTACGGATCCGGCTTCACCCTCTCTACTGTCGTCTCCTTCTTCGTTGCAGCTGTCATCGCTGAGCGCTACATGCGACGCCTTCCTTACCACACCTTCATCACCCGCAACATCGTCAACGCGCGCATGCAGCTCCCACAAACAGAAACGGCATAGGCTGGGGTTGTTCATCAAATATCTTGGATAAAAAAACCTCCCCTTTTCAAAAAAGAGGAGGTGTATTCATTTCGAAACTCAAGGCTCACTTTTAGCCTGGGTGTTTCATCAAACCCTCAGCTTTAGGCTGTTTTAGTGCTCCTACGGTTGCGAGGAGGAAGGGGAGGGAGGGGATCCCCTTTTCGATAGGGAAGCGGTGGTGGAGTGTCTTTCGTATCTTTATCCTCCTCCTCAAGATTTAAAAGAGCGATGGCGATTCTTTTCTCTCCGGGCCTGGTGATAAGCTTTCCGACATGACTTCTAAAACCTTTGAATAGCAGACCTAGCCCTAAGGTGCCTCCAATTTGGTGGTGTATCATTTGGTATGTAAATTCAGAATTCAAGAAAATCCTTGAATGAAA
>CAZPBC010000049.1:0-13716 GCA_964584775.1 uncultured bacterium | reverse complement strand
AAAAAAAACGGACCGAAAGGGCCCGTTTTTATTGGATTTGAGTGAGTTAGGAACTAACTTAACTCGGTTGCTTTGCTTGCACCTTCTCAATGTACTTGATCGCATCCCCAACTGTGCGGATCTTCTCCGCATCTTCGTCAGGAATCTGGCAGCCAAAGCGCTCTTCAAAAGTCATGATTAGCTCTGTTAAATCGAGAGAATCGGCGTTTAGATCCTCAATAAAGGAGACATCAGGGGTCACCTGACTCTCATCGACACCGAGCTGCTCGACGACAATTTCAATGACTTCTCGCTCTAATGACATATTACCTCTTCGGGTTACAGTTATTGTTAAATATATCCACCATCGACAGTCACAACCTGAGCCGTCACATAGTCGGAAAGGTGGGATGCTAAAAACAGGGCGACATTCGCCACTTCCTCAGGGTCTCCAATCCGTCCCATCGGAATCTCTTTCAATATCGCTTCCTTCTGTTGGTCACTCAGCTGTCCAGTCATTTGCGTCTCAATAAAACCAGGGGCAATACAGTTGACCTGGATGTTTCTTGAGGCAAGCTCTTTGGCCATCGCCTTCGTAAATCCAATGATCGCAGCTTTCGAGGCTGCGTAGTTGGTTTGACCAGGATTTCCATTCAATCCGACGACCGAGCTCATGTTAATGACCTTTCCACGTCTCGCTCGCATCATGGGTTTTGTGGAAGCTTTGCAAAGACCATAGCACGATTTTACATTAATATCCAAGACGGCGTCCCAATCCTCAGGGCTCATCTTGAGAAGGAGGTTGTCTCTTGTCACACCTGCGTTGTTCACCAGGACATCGAGCTTCCCCTCTTTTTCAAGAACTTTCTTTACAACACGGTCCGCCTCTTCAGGGCTAGAGACATCCGCTTGAATAAAGTCACACTTTGAAGAAACCTGAGAGAGCTCTTCCAGTGCCTCTTCCCCGCGTGTGGGATTGCGACCCACAATCGTGACTGCAGCACCAGCTTCTAAAAAACGCTTTGCAATCGCTTTTCCAATCCCAGCTGTTCCTCCTGTTACAAGGGCAACCTGGTCCTTTAAGAGGGACTCCATTCAACTCTCTCCTTTTGGAAACAGGGATCTTAAGTCTTGGGGAATGCTTCCCTCAAAAACCATAGCTCACCTTTTCCTTTTCAAACTTCTTAAGATCTTCAACCGTATTTAAACTTAAAACCTCGGGTAAACCACCCTTCTTAATCATTCCACCTAGCGTCTTTCCTGGACCCACTTCGAATGCAGTCGCAGCTCCAGCAGCCACCATCTCTCGGATGCAGCTTTCAAAACGCACCGGGTGTGTGACCTGAGCAGTGAGTGATCTACGGATCTCATCATGAGAGGTCACCTCTTCACCAGTGACATTTGCAAAAAGCCGGAAAGAGCTGTTCTTCAAGGAAACTTGATCAATGTAGTATTTCAGCCGCGTTTCAGCAGACTCCATCAGGCCGCTATGGAAAGCACCATGAACTTTCAAAGGAATCACGCGCTTGGCTCCCCAAGAGGGGGCAGCTTGTTGAACGGCCTCAATCCCTTTGAGAGTTCCCGACACAACCACTTGTCCAGGGCAGTTAAAGTTCGCGACCCAAAGGTCTTTAGGTAGGTCCAACTCACGCACTTTCTCTTCAACAACATCCCCCTCAAGACCAAGAAGGACTGCCATCCCCCCTTGCGTCTCATCACAGGCATGACTCATGAACTCTCCTCGCTTTTTTACGAGGTGGAGGCACTCTTCAAAACCGATTTTTTTAGAGGCAAAGAGGACACTGTATTCCCCTAAACTCAATCCTGCAAAAAGGACAGGCTGAAGGCCAAGCTCACGCTCGAGAACGGCGTAGAGCGCTGTACTCGTCACGAAGATCGCTAGTTGGCTCATATCTGTTCGTGTCAAAGCCTCCTCAGGACCTTCAAAGATCACTTTAGAAAGTGTCATCTGGAGCAGATCATCCGCCTGTTCAAAATACTCACGCACGATGGCAAATTCATCCCAAAAATCTTTTCCCATGCCTACGTATTGGGCGCCTTGACCTGGAAAGAAACAGGCTAAACTCATCGTCTTAAGTCTCCTCTTGATGTATTGGGTGTAACAGGGCTCCCCCCCATGTCAATCCGCCACCAAACGCGACGAGTAGGAGGGGTTCCTCAGGATTTTTTTCTTGGAGCAGCTCATCGAGAGTGATTCCCACACTCGCTGCTGAGGTGTTCCCATACTTGTGGATCGTTTTGTAGACTTTTTCTTCGGGGATTCCCATCTCATCCGCGACTGCATCAATGATACGTGCATTCGCTTGGTGAGCGACAAGATAGGAGATATCAGACAAAGAGAGGTTCGCTTCTTCGAGACAGTGTCTGGAGACTTGGCACATTCTGCGGACGGCGTGTTTGTAAGTCTCGCGCCCCTTGACTTGAACAAAGTGCTCTCTCGCCTCTACAGTCTTATTAGAAGCAGGCGCACGGGCTCCTCCGGCGGGGATTTTGATGAGCTCTTCGAGAGAGCCGTCCGAACCGAGATGCACATCCCCAATCAGAAGCCCCTCTCCCTCAGACTGAATCACCGCAGCCGTTGCTCCATCCCCAAAAAGAATGCAGGAAGTGCGGTCAGTGAAATCAAGAAAAGAGGACATCTTCTCAGCTCCCACGAGCAACACCGTTTGATACCTCCCCGACTCAACAAAGGCTTTTGCAGTAGAGAGGGCAAAAAGGTAGCCGCTGCATGCAGCAGAAATATCGAAGGCCGTGGCATTGACAGCACCCAGCTTAGACTGAACAATCGCCGCTGTGGAAGGGCAGAGATGGTCAGGAGTCATTGTGGCAACAAGAATGAGGTCGACCGACTCCGGTTCGATCTTTGCCGCTTGAAGGGCTTTTTTCGCAGCTTCGATCGCAAGATCAGAACTCGCTTGCTCGTCAGCTGCGATCCTTCGCTCAGAGATCCCCGTGCGGGTAACAATCCACTCATCATTGGTATCTACCATCTTTTCCAGATCGTGGTTACTCAAAATTTTTTGTGGAAGATAGGAGCCTAAGCCTGTAATTCGTGCTTTTTTTGTCATTTCAATCAACAATTTTACCACAAATACGATTATCTGCCTATAATGGCGGCCTATGATGGAATATCCTACCTATTTAGAAGAACTCATTCTCAAGCTGAAGAAGCTTCCCAGTGTCGGGGCAAGGAGTGCAGAACGTTTTGCGTTCCACCTGATCGACTGGTCTGAGGAGGACCTGAATGCCCTCGGAGCTCTTCTCACCTCCCTCAAAAAAGAACTCACCATCTGTGAGACCTGCGGTGCTCTTGAGGGAGATCAGGGATGTCAATTTTGTGAAAATAGCCGAAGAAACCCCCACCTCCTCTGCATTGTCGCACACTATAAAGATGTTTTTACTATAGAAAATACGCGTGAATTCCATGGGGTTTACCATGTCCTTGGCGGGCTCCTCTCCCCTCTCGATGGGATTGGACCCGAAAAACTCCACCTCGAATCCCTGAAGGAAAGGCTCGAAAACGAGCCAATCCAAGAGGTCGTGCTAGCCATCGACTCTACCCTTGAAGGGGATGCAACTGCCCTTTTCTTAAGAAAAGAGCTCGAAAACTGCTCCGTGGCTGTCTCCCGACTTGCTTTTGGAATCCCGATGGGAAGCGCTCTCGACTTTGTTGACGGGGGGACCCTCGCTCGAGCCTTTCAAGGCCGCCACTAACTCGGATAGCTAATCCTCTTTCTAAAATTGCAAATATTGCGCTGAAGATTTATCATTGAACACTCAATAAACTCATTATATTAGAACCCAGTCATAATAATGCGCCGTTTCCAACTCTTTTTTCTCAGCTTTTTTCTCTTATTCGCTCCACTTTTTGCCCAAGTAGACAGCTACGAAACGCAGCTGGTGGAACGGATTGACGTTGAGTTTGTCAACTGCAAGGGAAATGATGGCTCTTCCATCCGCAGCATGATGAAGACGAGAGTTGGCAAAAACTTCTCTCTCAGCGACTTCGATGATGATCTAAAGGCACTGGCTGGTGAATATGAAGATGTAGAGCCCCATGTCGAAGCCTATGGAGGGCGCCTCTATATCACTCTCAAAGTCTCCATCAAACCGACCGTCCGCTCCTTCCAGTGGTCAGGAAACGAATTCTTCTCGACAGCCAAGCTCCAGAAAGAGTTAGGTGTTCAAGTTGGATCGATCTTCGACCGCGCCGCATTCAACAAGTCGATCTTTGAGGTGAGGAAGTACTACGTCAAAAAGGGGTTTTTCGAGGCAACGGTGGACTATGACCTCATGGTCGACCCGGTGACCAACGAGGTCGATATTTCCATCGTCGTTGATGAGGGACGCTCAGGAAAAATCCAACGGGTCGTGTTTCGTGGCTTTAGCAAACCTGAGCAGGTGGAACTCGAGAACAAGCTCGTCACCCAGCCTTGGAACTTCTTCTACAGCCTCCTCTCAGACTCAGGTATCTATAGCCAAGAAGCGATGCTCCAAGATGAGTATGTGATCGTGAACTATTTGCAAAACAAAGGTTTTGCAGACGCTCGGGTCAACATTGAGGCTGTTCAAGCCCCAGCACGAGACAGGATCTACATCGTTATCACGGCTGATCGTGGAGAGTGTTATCACTTTGGGGACATCACTATTGAAGGAAACTGCCTCTTTACTGAAGAGGAAATCCGCTCTTGCATGCTCACCAAAGAGGGCTGCACCTTCTCCCCTGACCTCATCCACGAAACGGTTACCCAAATTAAAAATCTCTACGGCTCAAAAGGATACATCGATGCCCTAGTCGAATTCGAGCCGACCCTCGACCCCGACTGCCCGATCTACCATGTCAACTTCTTCATTGAAGAGGGTGAGCAGTTCCGTGTCGGTCTCGTGAAAATTCTTGGAAACTGGTGCACACAGCCGAATGTCATCTTACATGAGTGTCACCTTGTCCCTGGAGAAATTTTCAACACGAACAAACTCCGTGCGACAGAGATGCTTCTCCGCAACATTGGCTACTTCTCCTCTGTCAACATCTACGCTGTACGCGCCGACGACAAAAACTTTTTCGGCTCCAACTACCGTGATGTCATCATCGAGGTCGTGGAAACGTCCACTGGAAACTTCTCCGCTTTTGTCGGAGCCAGCTCGGTCGAAAATGTCTTTGGAGGCCTCTCTGTCTGTGAGAAAAACTTCAACGCCTATGGGCTGTTCAACCTATGGAATGATGGACTAAAAGGACTACGCGGAGGCGGTGAATACGCTTATTTCTCTTTTGCACTGGGTGCGAATAGCCGGAAATACCTCTTCTCTTGGTCGAAGCCCTACTTTAACGATACCCCATGGATCATCGGCTTTGATGTGAGCCGCAACACCATCGGTTATGTTTCGAACGACTATGAGCTCGACTCGTGGAGAGTGGCTTTCCACGCCAAATACCCACTGAACTGCTACTTGAGAGCGGGTTGGCACTACCGGATCAGTAACTCGAACGTCAAGATCACCAAGGACTGTGGAGAAAGGCCTGAAACCACTCAGGCTATTGACGAACCAAACGATGACTTGATCTATGTCGACAACGATGTGAGTCAGGGTGATAAGGATTCAGGCCGTCCCTACGATGACGACCCTTGGTGTATTCCTGTACAACTACTAGACCAAGCCAAGAATGCAGGGCTCATCTCTGCGGCAGGCCTTTTCATGTCTTATGACTCCACGAACCACCCTGTCTGCCCCTCACGGGGGCTCCGCCTCGACCTCAAGGGAGAGTTTGCTGGAATCGGAGGCGATCACAACTTCCTTTCGATTGCCTCAACGAACACCTACTATGTCCCTACATGGAAAAGAGGAGTCCTCAAGTTTCGCGGAGATGCAAAGTTCATCTTCCCCACACTTGGAACCTCCTTCCGTGACGTCCCGCTAGATGAGAGGATCTTCCTCGGAGGGATCAACTCTGTCCGTGGATTTAGAGACTACTCCCTCGGACCAAAGTTTGGAGATACCAACGATCCTACTGGAGGAATCTCGATGCAGCTCCTCTCTGTGGAGTGGCTCTACCGCCTCAACTGCACTCTAGAACCTTTCCTCTTCTTTGACATGGGAGCCATCTCCAGTGAAACTTTTGCCTGGGGACAGTTCCAAACCTCGACAGGGATTGGCCTACGTGCTAATGTGATTCCTAATTCCCCTCCACTGATTCTAGGTATCGGGTACCCGATCAATGTCTCGCCGGAGAACAAAGATGATTACAAACGCTTCTTCTTCTCTCTAGGAGGAAACTTTTAACTGACCAAAATGAGGAGACTATTATGCTAAACTCACTAACAAAAAAAGCGGCTCTACTCACCGCCGTCGCAACTAGCTTGATTTTTGGCTCTGCTGCAGCTGCTGCACCTGCACCAAAAATTGGTCTTGTCGACTTCAAAGCGGCTGTCGAGCAGTCCAAAGCTGGTAAACAAGAGCAAGACATGTACGAAGGGATGAAGAAACAGATTGAGAGCATCCTTCAGGAAAAAGACGAAGAGTTCCAAAGGCTCTCTAAAAACTTGAAAGACGAAGACTTCCGTGATAGCCAAAAGCCTGAAGCTCTTGAGAAAATGGAAGAACAGTACCGCTCTCTCGGTCAAGAACTGGCACAAGCTCAAAGCCACTACTACCAAACTTTGCAGCAAGCCAACTTCAAAATCGTACAAAAGCTCGCTGAACTCGTCGGCCAAGCTTCCACAACTGTTGCTGAGAACGAAGGTCTCGACCTCATCCTCAACACAGACCAAGCTTTCTACAACGCTCCAACACTCGACGTGACTGAGAAAGTGGTCGCTCAAATGGATAAGCTTGCTTCTGATGAAGTGGCAAAAGCGGCCGCTGATGCCCCATCAACCTCAGGAGCTCAGTAGTGTCGACACTCGACCTTGAAAAGATTGCATTGATGATCAATGCAGAACTCGTTGGTAACCCCCGCCATGTGATTGTGGGGGTTGCTGACATTGAGCAAGCAAAATCAGACCAGATCTCGTTCGCTGCCAATCCGCGCTACATCAGCAAAATTGAAAAATCACAAGCTGGCGCCATCATCGTCAAAGCAGACGCTCCAAAGATCGAAGGCAGAAACTATCTCATCCACGACGACCCCTCAGAAGCCTTCCAAAAAATCATCGACTTCCTCTTCAAAGACAAACGAAAAAAGAGTGCTTTTGAAGGGATCCACCCCACTGCTGTCATCCATCCCACCGCTAAAATTGGAAAAAATGTCACTCTTGGCCCCTACTGTGTCGTCGACGCGGATACCGTGATCGGTGACAACACCTATATTGGTGCCCACTGCTCGATCGGTTGGGATGTCAAGATCGGAAGCGATTGTCAATTCCAACCTCACGTGACAGTTGCCGAAGATTGCGAGATCGGAGACCGCGTCGTCCTCCACTCTGGAGTGATCTTGGGAATGTCTGGTTTTGGATACACTCAAAAACAGGGAAAGTTCACCCGCCTCGAGCACTTTGGTAAAATCATCCTTGAAAACGATGTCGAGATTGGATCCAGCACGAACGTTCAAAAAGCCCGTTTTGACAAAACGGTCGTTGGAGAAGGCACGAAAATTGATGCTCTCTGCGAAATTGCTCACAACGTTCAGATTGGAAAGCACTGCATTATCATTGGCCAGTCTGTGATTGCTGGCTCAACAAAGATCGGAAACTTTGTGATGATTAGCGCTAAAGTCGCGATCGATGGCCATCTTGAGATCGCTGATTTTGTCATGGTCCGTGCCTACTCAGGCATCACAAAATCCATTCTTAAACCCGGTGCCTATGGGGGAATCCCCGCCAGGGAAATCAAAGAAGAAAATCGAAACACTGCTCAGCTTCGCCGCTTTAGCAAGACACTTCAGCGCATTGACTCTCTCGAAGAAAAGGTCTCACAGCTACAAAGTTAAACTTTTTCGCCAATAGTGTGGTTATAGACATTAGAGGCTAGATATACGACTTCGGAAGCTCTCTCCTTTTCGTTAGAAGAGAAGGAACTCGAAAATCCAGCTTTAAAGAGCCAGACACACCCAAGAGCAAGAATTCCCAGTCCAGAAAAAGCGACAAGAGCTCCTGCCTCAAGAACACAACCCACTACGCCAATTAAGGCAAGACCCACGAGTGAGGATTTGAGAACCATGCGCACCAAAGAGTCCGATTTCATCTGTGCGAAAAAGCCCTCAGCTTTTCCTTGGAAGACGTCGAACTGTCTCTTTATCTTTAGTGTTTCATCCTCGGCTCCAACCTCAGAGAAAGGAATGTCCCTCCCTAGATCTTTTGCTGCAGAAAGCCCTTCAGAAGCTGTCTTGTAGGTTCCATACTCCCTCCCTGCGAAAAAACTTCCGACGAGCATCACAACCCCGAGAATCACTCCCATTCCAGTATAATCTTTCTTTCCTGAATTCCGCCCGCCATACGTCGTATGGTAAGTTGGCCCGGTGTGAATAAAGACCGGGCTATAGCTGTACCCACAACAATGGCTGGAACGTGGGGAGTGCGTGAGTGTAGGCGTGGATCCCATAAAATGCCCAGCACACTGTGAAATTGTCTCTGAGTTTCTTGCAATTCGAGTGTCAAACGGCTCGAATGATGTTGAAACACCTACTGGTCGGCCAAATGGGTCCACTGTCATTTCTTTCTCCTTTTATTGTTAAATTCAAGGAAGACTATAGGTGACAAAGATCAAGATCAAATTAAGAGCAGGATAATATTACATTAACCTTTTTAAAGCATCGTAGACGGCCTTTTGGGCTCCTCTTGAAGAATTATATGCGACAAGAATGGAGCATGGAAGAGGCTCGGTGAGGCCATACGGGGAACCAAAGAGGACCACGATCGTCTCTTTAGGTAGGTTTTTCAAAAATTCATTATCCACTTTTTCAATAAAAACCAGAGCTCTTCCATTGGGGGACTCTGGAAGGGCTTCAGCCAACTCAGGGGCCAGCTCTCTGCCTTGAATCGAGTAGGATTCACCCAATAGAGGCTTCTCCCCTTCCCAATAGATCGCTTCCCGATAGAGCTTCTCTATAAAAGAGTGGAGATGAGAAAGCTCCGGTTCTTGAGGAGCATGCGAAGGATAGGTTCTCTTGAACTTCCGGACGCGATCCAGACGCTCTAACATGTTGGGCTCCGTCTCGGAAATTTGATCAATCGCTAAAGTGGTTCCTAGTGCAGAGAGGATGAGGTCTGCACCCGCCTCAAATGCTTTTATAGGTGCTTCTGTTGGATCAATGGCTCTCATGAGCAAGTCATCTGTCACAAGCACTCCTTCAAAATCGAGCTTTTGCCGTATAAATGCAGTGACTTTTTTTGAGAGGGAAGCGGGCTCACTGTCGATCGCAGAGACAAGCAAGTGCCCTGTCATGAGCGAAGAGATGCCGCCCTCGATAGCCGCTTTAAACGGAACCAACTCGACCTCTTCTAACTCTTTTAAGCTGCGTGAAATCACAGGAAGGGCCTTGTGGGAGTCGATGGCTGTGTCTCCGTGTCCTGGAAAGTGCTTGGCGCAAGCCCCCACCCCTTCACTTTGTATCCCCTGTATCAGAAGAGCACCATACTCTGCCACTTGATCAGGATCCATTCCTAAGGAGCGCATTCCAATCACAGGATTATGGGGATTGCTATTGATATCAACGACCGGTGCGAAAGCAAGGTTCACTCCCAGAGAGTGGCACTGCCGCCCGATCTCTTTACCCACCTCTAAAATCAGCTGTCTGTCTTGGATGTGCCCGAGAGCTGTCATAGGAGGAAGGCGTTCGACATCATCAAAGCGCATCCCTAGCCCCGTCTCGACATCGAGCGAGATGATCAGCGGCTTCGCACTCGCCGCCTGAAGTGCAGAGATCACTTCGATTCCCTGATCTAGCGTCCAAAATCCCTTTAGAAGGACACCACCAATCTGCTCCGTTTCAATCAGCTGTAGCACATGTTCTAGGGAGTTACGCGGCTGCCCCTCTTGCTCAGCAAAATCCGGATCACAATAGATAGGAACAAGAAAACACTCTGCAACCTCTTCACGTCCCGTTCCGAAAAGAGAAGCTGTCGAGAGGAGTAAAGCGATCCCCACCTTGATCATAAGAGGAGGAGTGCGGGATGTTCTAGCAGCTGGGCAAGAGTCTTCAAGAAAGAAGCGGCCTTCGTTCCATCAACAACACGGTGGTCACAAGAAACCGTCAAACTCATCCGCTGACCAGCAACGACTTCACCATCGATCACGACCGCTTCCTCTCTGATGCCACCCACAGCCAAAATAGCAGCCTGAGGGGGGTTGATGATCGCTGCAAAGTCTTTGACATCGTACATTCCCATGTTCGAGACGGTGAAAGACCCTCCTTGAAACTCTTCAGGCAACAGTTTGCCTTCCTTCGCTTTTTTAGCGAGTGCCTTGATCTCTTGACTGATCTCCTGAATATGCTTTTCATCAGCATGTGTGACGATAGGAGTGATAAGACCTTCAGGCGTGGTGACTGCCACAGAGATATCGACAGTCAGGTACTCCTTAATCACCTCGTTTTCGGCGTCAAAACTCACATTCACATCAGGGTGTTCAGTCAAAGCGAGAGCAGCTGCTTTCACCACAAAATCGTTATAAGTCAGCTTGACTCCCCCTGCCTTGAGCTGCTCACGCAGGACCACGAGCTCCTCTGCATTGACATCCCGTGTGACGTAGAAGTGTGGGATCGTGCTTTTTGCTTCCAAGAGACGGTCCGCGATCACCCTGCGTACAGGGGTAAGGGGAACTTCCTTGTATGTCCCGGCTTTATGAGCACGTTTCTTGGGCGCATGCGAAAATTCTAAGTCTCGACTCAAGACCCGTCCACCGGGTCCGCTTCCGGCAACAGAAGAGAGATCCACTCCCTTCTCTTCCGCTAGCCGCTTTGCGAGTGGAGAGGCTTTTAAACCACCCGTCGTGGAAGCAACTGCTTTTTGTGGGGCTGCCGGCATTGGCGGAGCCTTTTTCGTGAGCTTTGGAGCACTCTTTTTTTTCTCTTCTTTCACTGCTTCTGTCATGATTCCCTCCGGCTGATAACCCTCAATACTCTCTGATTCCTCTTCTGTAAAGACCGCCACAGGTGCATTGACCCCTGTGCTCTCTCCCTCCTTGACCAGGATAGACTTCAACCACCCCTCATCTAGAGCCGTGTGTTCCACGGTCGCCTTATCGGTGGACACCTCAAAAAGCAACGTTCCTGCTTCAACATGATCCCCTTCCTTGACATGCCACTTTGCTATCTGTCCCTCCTCCATCGTCGGAGAGAGTTTTGGCATGGTGAGTGTAAAAGGCATAAAACTCCTAAATATTTAACGTTTGGCGGATGGCTCTAAGGAGGCGCTCTTTTGTAGGGAGTGTCTCTTTTTCTAACATTTTAGAATAGGGCATCGGTGTCTCTTTTTGGCAAACCCGTGTCAAAGGGGCGTCTAAATCATCGAAACAGTGCTCCTGAAGCTGGAAGCCCACCTCTGAGGTGATTCCTCCAAAGAGGTGTCCCTCTTCAACGAGCACCGCAAAGTGGGTTTTTCGTACAGAGCGGGCCACCGTTCCGATATCAAGCGGTTTGATAGTACGGAGGTCGATCAACTCAATGTCGACCTCCTCTTCCAGTTCAGCAACCACTTCACGGCAAAGTGTCATCATGTGCCCATGTGACACGAGCGTCAGATCGCTTCCCTCGCGTTCGACTTTCGCCTTTCCAATTTCAACGAGAAATTCCTCCTTCGGAATCTCCATTTTTAAGCCATAGTCGAGCTCTGACTCTAGAAAGAGAACAGGGTTGGGATTGCGGATCGCCGATTTTAAGAGTCCTTTGTAGTCATACGCTGTACTTGGACTCACGACGATCAGCCCCGGGAGTTGGCTGTAGATGGCTTCGACACAGTGTGAGTGTTGAGAAGAGACTTGAGCTGCCGCTCCATTCGGTCCACGGAAGACGATCGGCACATGGAAGCGCCCCCCAGACATGTAATACATTTTCGCAGCATTCGAGATAATTTGGTCCGCAGCAACAAAAGAGAAGTTGAAGCTCATGAATTCGACGATCGGTTTGAGGCCGCACATCGCAGCTCCAATCGCAAGACCCGCAAATCCATTTTCTGAAATGGGGGTGTCGATCACACGGTCAGCTCCCCATTTATCGAGAAGTCCTTTTGTGACTTTGTAAGCACCGTTGTACTCAGCCACTTCCTCCCCTAAGATAAAGACATCTTCATCTCGGGTCATCTCCTCATCGATCGCTTGACGGAGCGCTTCACGGACGTCGACGGTTTGCATCTCACCCATCCTTAAACACCCCCTCTTCCAAAGTGAGTGGATCGGGCCACTCCGAAGATTCTGCAAAGGAAATCGCTTCGAGCACCTTTTCTTTGGCTTCCTTCTCCATCTTTTTATACGACTCTTCGGTCAGCCACTGCTCTTTTTCAAGGAGTTCCTTAAGATGCACGATTGGATCATTTTTCATCACAGCCTGCAGCTCATCTTTAGAGCGGTAGAGTCCTGGATCGGAGATCGAATGTCCTTTGAAGCGCTCGGTGATCACCTCTATCAAAATCGGACGAGAATCTTTGAGGATTTTCTCCTTGATTTCACTAAAAGCTGCATAACAACCAACAAAATCCATTCCGTCCAGTGTGTAGCTCTCTATCTCATAGGCAGGAGCCAGCTTTTCAGCAATGGGATGCATGGCTAAGGCACGCTTGACGTGGGTTCCCATTCCCCACTGGTTATTCTCGATGACATAAAGGGCTGGAAGGTCCCAAAGTGAAGCCAAATTCAAGGATTCATGAACCGCTCCTTGAACGACCGCCCCCTCACCTAAAAAGCAAACGGCCAATTCATCCTTCTTTTTCTTGTACTTGATGGCAAAAGCCGCTCCTGTCGCAATCGGAACATGCCCCCCCACAATGCCGAAGCCTCCGAGCATCCTGTCTGTATAGAGGTGCATCGATCCCCCACGCCCCAAAGCATTCCCACTTGCACGGCCATAAAGCTCGGCCATCAATTCATTGGGTGTGGCTCCGAGGAGGAGAGCGAGAGCATGGCAGCGGTAGGTCGTAATCCACCAGTGATTCTTCCCCATCGCAGCCGTGGCGGCTGTCTGGATGGCTTCTTGGCCTACATACGAGTGGAAGAACCCTCCGATTTGCCCTTGCTGGTAGCACGCCTCCGCACGCAGCTCAAACTGTCGGATCAGAACCATGCGCTTAAGAGCTTTAGTCAGGCTCTCTTGCCCCAGTCTCTTGACCCATTTTGAAACATCTGCTTGATAGAACTTTACGTCACTCATATGTATTAAAAGATATACCTTAATTAGGTAAATTGCAACTTGGGCTAGCCTGAAAAAAGAGATCTCCCGATGCGGAGGTGTGTCGCCCCCTCTTCAAGGGCGATTTTCCAATCTTGAGACATTCCCATCGAAAGGATCTCTGCTCGAGGCACCCGCCTAAATGTCTCACGGATTTCTGCTTCATTCTCTGTCAAGGGCGCCATCGTCATGAATCCTTTGAATTCGATATTGGGCATCGTCTTCACCACTTGAATGAGCGCTTCTAACTCCTCTAGGCTCACTCCCGCTTTACTCTCCTCTCCAGAGGTATTGACCTGAATCAAGATCGAGGTCACACATCCTTTCTCTTTCGACACCTCATCGAGTTTTCGAGCGAGCTTTTCAGAGTCCACAGAGTGGATAAGGGTAAACTTTCCCACCAC
>CAZPBC010000048.1:0-15285 GCA_964584775.1 uncultured bacterium | reverse complement strand
ATGTATTCATGCCTTTTTTCTGACGAATATAGGCTTTCACCTTACTCGCTACAACGAGATGTTCACTCATTTGCTCCTCCTTTTGGAACGGCTCTTTTTCCTCCGTATAATGTTTTTTGTAAATTGGCGCAATGTAGTTTTCTAAGTTTTTAAGGCATAAGCCTTTCTGTCTTCCATTTTGAGCCTTCCTGAGTGTAGGAGAACCGGTCGTGGAGGCGATTCCTCCGTCCCTGCCAAAAACTCCACTCGAGTGGCCTAACCAGATACCCTCCCCACCAAGGAGGGGGGGGAACCTCAGCTCCCTCAAATCGGAGGCTGACCTCCTCGAAGGCTTGGCTGAGGGTCTCTCGGTCGGGAATGACCTGATCTTGCCTTGAGGCCCAGGCGCCGAGCTGGGCACCGCGAGGGCGGCTTCGAAAATAAGCCTCCACCTCTTCTTGAGGGAGGCGTTCAGCTTGACCTTGTATCATGACCTGCCTGGAGAGGTTTAACCAGAGAAAAAGGAGAGAGACTTGGGGGTGTTCCTGAATTTGCTGAGCCTTCAGGCTCTCTATGTTCGTGAAGAAGAGAAGCCCTTCAGGCCGGACCTCTTTGAGCAAGACGGTACGCGAGGTGATGCTTTTTGCGGTCGAGGTTGAAAGCACCATGGCGTTGGGTTCTTTCTCTTCACTTTCGACAGCGGCTTGTAGCCACTCCTTAAAGAGATCGAGTGGATCTTCCTTGAGGTGCTCTTTAGACAAAGGTGTCTCTGGATACTCTTTTCTTGTGGAGTGGAATTTCATTGACCCAGTGGTGTATAACAATTTTTATGGTTAACCGTAGTCTAAAGGATCAACATCTTAAGGGAAAGGCCGTCCTTGTCCGTGTCGATTATAATGTCCCTCTGAAAGAGGGAGAAATTAGCGATGACACCCGGATCCGCGCGAGCCTCCCGACTCTTCAGTGGCTGATCGGTCAAGGCGCCCGCGTGATTGTCATGAGCCACCTCGGCCGCCCGAAAGGAGAGGAGCCCTCTCTGAGTCTAGCTCCCGTCGCAAAGCGTCTCGGGGAGCTTTTGGGTCAAAAAGTCTATTTTGGAAAGGACCCTGTCGACATGAAAGAGGGGGAAGTTCAGCTTTTAGAGAACCTCCGCTTTGATCCTGGAGAAAAAGGAAAAGATCCTGCCTTTGTAAAGGCGTTGGCGGAGCGAGGGGATGTCTATGTGAACGATGCCTTCGGCACCTGTCACCGTCAAGAGAGTTCAGTCTACGGCCTCGCTCAGGCCTTTGCAAAGACAGGAAACGCCTTCCCAGGTCTGCTTTTACAAAAAGAAATCGAAGCTTTTGACAAACTGCTCAACCATCCCGACAGGCCCTTTGCGGCTGTGATTGGGGGAGCAAAGATCTCGACGAAGCTGGGCGTTCTCGATCAACTCATGAAGAAGGTCGACCTCCTCCTGATTGGTGGAGCGATGGCCAACACCCTTTTATTAGCACAAGGCTTTGAAGTCGGCGCTTCTCTTGTTGAAGAGGAGTGTTTAGAGCCCTCTCAAGAGCTCCTTCAAAAGGCAGAGGAGCGGGGAGTCGAGCTTCTATTGCCGGTCGACCTGGTCGTGACGCGGGATCAAAAAGAGTCTCGTATTAGCTCTTTGAATGAAGTGGCCAGAGAGGAATCCATTGTAGATATTGGGCCGAAAACGGTTGAGCTCTTTGCGGGTGCCTTGGAAAAAGCAAAAACCGTCCTTTGGAACGGGCCTCTGGGTCTCTTTGAGATCCCTCCTTTTAATCTAGGAAGCTTAGAGGTCGGCCGCACTATTGCGAACTTGCCTGCCTATGTCGTTGTAGGAGGAGGAGATACGATCGCCTGCGTCAAACAACTCGGCCTCGAAGAGGCCTTTTCTCACCTCTCAACAGGAGGGGGTGCGGCCCTCGAGTTGGTTGAGAAGGGAACCCTTCCTGGCTTAGATGTTCTTTACATTTAGTGAGTAAGTAATAAGTCTGCGTACACCCCTTGCTATTAATCACTGATTCTTGAATGATCTTTGAGTCAAAAAGGGGGTTTGACCGAATGTCTAACGATGTCACAGAAGAGTTTTCCAACCTGCGAGCCATGCTCTGGCCGATTCACCGCCGAGAGCTTCGAAAATTTCTTCCTCTCCTTCTTCTGATCTTCTTTATCGCCTTTAACTACAACACTTTGAGAACTATGAAAGACACTCTTGTCGTGGCGACAGGAAAGTCTTCCGGTGCCGAGGTGATCCCCTTTATTAAAGTCTGGGTGATGTTCCCCGGATCGATCCTGATGACATGGGTCTTCGCCCGTCTCTGTAACCGCCTTTCAAGAGAAAATGTCTTCTACGTCATGCTCGGTGTCTTTATCACCTACTTTGCGACCTTTGTTCTGGTTCTCTACCCGAACAGTGAAACGATCCACCCTCACGCTTTTGCTGACTCTCTGCAGAGTGTCCTGCCCCTCGGGTTAAAGGGGTTTGTCGCGATGATCCGTAACTGGTCGTTTACGATTTTCTATGCCGTTGCTGAGCTCTGGGGGAACATTGTCCTCTTCCTCCTCTTCTGGGGTTTTGCGAATCAAGTGACCCATCTCTCTGAAGCGAAGCGTTTCTATTCCATCTTAGGAATTGGTGCGAACATCGCCGGAATCATTGCCGCCCAGATTTCACAAACGATCTCTGGAGTCGGCTACCTGCCTTGGATCCCTTATGGAACCCGTGCGTGGGATCAGCAGATGATGTTCCTTGTTGGACTGGTGATTTTGACTGGCTTTGCAGCCATGGCTGTGTTCCGTTGGATGCATACCCATGCTCTGGATGCCGAGTCAGGTGAAACGGTCGCGGCTGTCAAAGGAGAAGTGAAGGGTAAAATGTCGATGTGGAAAAGCTTTAAGGAGCTTTTCACCTCGCCCTACCTCCTCTCTCTTGCGATCATTGCGATTGGTTACAACATTGTGATCAACCTGGTAGAGGTGCCTTGGAAGCACCAGATGCACGAGATGCTTCCCAATCCCTCTGACTACAACCGTTATATGAATCAGGTTTTGATGATGATTGGATTCATCGCCACCTTTGCCGCTTTCTTTGTCACGAATAACGTCATTCGTCTCTTTGGCTGGACCTTTACAGCCATGATGACTCCTGTGCTCTTGCTCTTGACGTCAGCGCTCTTTTTTACCTCTTTCTTCTTCAAAGAGAACCTTCACGGTCTTGCTGCAACGCTGCTTGGTTCCACACCGCTCGCCTTGGTCGTTTTCTTTGGTACGGTGCAGAACTGTATCGCCCGTGGTGCCAAATACACTGTCTACGATACGACTAAGGAGATCGCCTTTGTTCCGCTTCCTCAAGACACGAAAATCCGTGGAAAGGCCGTCATTGACGGGGTTTGCACGCGTCTAGGTAAGTCTGGAGGCTCAATTATCCACCAAATCCTCCTCATCTCCTTTTCTTCTGTCGCTGGAAGTCTGCCCTATATTGCGATCTGTATTGTCGCAACTCTCGCTGTTTGGATGGTAGCTCTGATCTATATGGGTCGACAGTTCAACGCTCTTGCTGCCCAAGAGGGGAGCGCGGAGCCTGTGCCAGCCCCTACGGCCAGCAAACAAGAGCCTGTCTTACAAGCTTAATTTTTATTTTAAGGTCCCTTTAAGGGACCTTAATTGTTCTTGATTTTTATTCATTTCTTTGCTATACTCCTTATTTTAAGGGAACTAAATGCAACCAAACCAATCCACGGAGTTTGGGACGCTCCGGTCCATTTTTTGGCCGGTGTATCGCCAGCAAGTTAAGCTCATCATTCCGATGATGCTTATGCTCTTCTTTACCTGTTTTAATTATAGTATTTTGCGCACCCTCAAAGATGTGGTGGTTGTCACAGCCGCTTCATCAGGTGGCGAGGTCATTCCCTTCATTAAAGTTTGGGCGATGCTGCCGATGGCGGTCCTTTCAGCCTTTATTTTTACGCGCCTTGTGAGCCGCTTTAGCCAAGAGAAAGTGTATTATATTATGGTGAGTGGCTTTCTCATCTTCTTTGCGCTTTTTGGTTTTGTCATTTACCCCCTCTCAGACTCCTTACAGATGAACTCCTTTGCGAATTTCCTGGAGACGCTTCTTCCGGCAGGTTCGAGAGGACTCATCGCGATGCTCCGCAACTGGTCTCTCACCCTCTTCTATGTCATGTGTGAGCTGTGGGGGAGTATGGTGATGACCGTTCTTTTCTGGGGGTTTGCCAACGAGATCACGAAAGTGCAAGATGCACGACGCTTCTACAGCCTCTTTGCAGTCGTTTCCAACAGTTCCACCATCATTGCCGGCCTCTCTGGACGCTATTTTTCAAAAGTCAGCTATAACCCTTACCTTCCTTTTGGCAACGATGCGTGGGAACAGACGATCATGATGGTCATCTCCTTCGTGATCCTTGCAGGGGTAGGTGTGATGGTGACTTTCTGGTGGCTCAATAAAAAAGTCCTCAACAAACCTCAGTACGCCGACCTCCACGCGAATCGAAAAGCACCCGCAATTAAGAAAAAGCAGTCGATGCGTGAGAGTTTCCGTTACCTCCTCAGCTCAAAATACCTCATCTATATTGCCGTGATCGTTGTCAGCTATAACCTCGTGATCAATATTGTAGAGGTGGTTTGGAAAGACCAGCTGAAAGAGCTTTACCCCAATAAAGACGACTACTTTTCCTACCTCAGCTCTGTGATGGTTGTCTTGGGAATCTTCTCCGCTTCAACGGCCTTCTTTGTCGGTAAAATCATCAGCCGTGTGGGTTGGACCAAGACAGCGTTGATCACACCGACCTTGATGCTCGTCACCAGTGTTGGATTCTTTGGCTTTATGTTCATCTGCCGGTTGAGTGGGGACGCTTCGATGCACATCCTAGGGTTTACACCCCTTGCGATCGCTGTCTTCTTCGGTTCGATGCAGAACTGCCTCAGTAAAACGGCAAAATACTCTGTCTTTGATGCAACCAAAGAGATGGCCTTCATTCCTCTTGATCACGATGCGAAACTCAAAGGAAAAGCGGCCATCGATGGAGTGGGATCTAGAGTGGGTAAGTCGGGTGGATCGTTCATCCATCAGGGGCTGCTCATGGTCTTTGCCTCTCTTTCGGCTTCTGCACCTTACGTTTGCCTGATCCTCTTCGGGGTGATCTTTGTATGGATTTCCTCCGCTAAACTCCTCGGTGTGGAGTTCTCTATGAAAGCACGCGATACCTCAGACATCCCAGACGGTGTCGCCGATGCTCCTGCGGCCACCCTTGTCAAAGCCGAAGCTTAAAATTTAACCCTATACTTTGATCCCTTGGCACGCCTCTTGCTTATCTCTACTTGAGAGCAGAGGAGACTATAGATGCCAGTTGATGCAGCCGGAACCAGTTCAGTTCCACTTCCAGGTCCCGATGAAGAGCCAGTTTTTGAAAAAGAGTTCTTAGAGGCAGAAAGCAGCCTTGTCGATCTTGCTGTGTCGAGTGTCGGGCAGGGGAGCCGTGAGCAGTTGCAAGCTGAAGTCCAGAGAGTCCATGACCAAAGAGGGTTTTCACCACCCGAGATTCGCCATCTTCTTCAAGCGGTTTCTGATCGAGCGGGAGAAAGAGAGGAGTGTGTAAAGAGTGTTGCAGACTGTCTCGCAGAAGTTTCCCCTGATGACCAAGAGACCAGTCAACAAAGTCTAAAAGTGGTTCAAGCGCTCAGGGAGGCAAAAGATCCTAAGTCGGGTCTTTCAGAGCGTATTCATGAGTACGGAATCACGAGTGAAGAGGATCGTCAACTCATTGCAGAGACCGTTGTAGAGTATGCTCCTGAGGATTTCCTCCGTTACCAAACGAATTTTGAGTTGAGTCAGGGGGTGCTACTCTCATTTGAAGCTGCTAAAAAAATGGGTGGTGACCCTTACCAGAATTTAATGCTCGCAGATGTGAGGAACCCCGAAGAGGGTGCCCTGCTTCTTTATATTGCAATGGAAGATGCCAGTGATGACTTCTATGAACGGCTTCCTGATCTGATAAAAAAATTTGGAGTCGATTCAGATGAATATGCACAACTAAAGTTCTACCGATGGGGTTATAAACATTATGGGGATGCCCTACTTCCTTATTTGGATGAGCTAGGGTTTACGGATGACAAAGGTAAGTTTGCAGTTGTGATGGATTTGTTCTCTTTAAAGGGGCCACCCATCGATATAACGAAAGTCCACTTCCAAGATCCTAAATTTCGAATCGATCTTATTTTAGAACCCATTAGGGGGGATCAAGTTTACCCTAGATACTCGATTGAAGAGGTTTTAGAGAGGTATGCAAAGTTAGAATTGCCTTTGCTTCGTCCTATGATAGGAGATTTGGATTTTGAAGAATTTTTAGAAGCGTATTTGAAAAAATATCCAGAAATTTCTCAAGAAGAACGCATTCAGATGGCTTTTTCAGGAATTGAGGATATGAAGACGATGCCTCGTGGGTTGATTCAAATGCTAGGAATTGAAGATGAAGCTCAGCGTTTTGAGCTAGCGAAGAGAGCCGTCCAAAAATTTGGAGAGTCATTTTTTTATTCATTTCAAGAATTTCAGATCCAAGATCAAGATCGGATTCATAAATTATACAACTCGTTTTATAAGGGCAAACCTCCACCTTTAAATCTTTTATGGGTAGGGAACTTCGATCCCTCTGATAAAAGATATCAGGGAATGGTTAGTCGGGCTCTTCAAAGTGAAATCGATTCCATGAAAGCTCAACCACTACGTGAAGTGACGATCGGTAAGGGGATTCATGCTGTTCGAGGGTTAGTGGTCGATGACCAACCACTCTTGCTTGAGTTTCTGAGGGCCGTCACGACTCATGAGAAAAATGGCCGGGGGCTAGCAAGTGGGTTTTGGGATGTTGATCTCAGGAGTGAAGAGCTGCGTGCTGAATTTGCCTTGGAGTCTGCGATGAAGAGTGGAGAAGATTGGGAATTTTCAGAAAACTTCCGCCTTTCTCAAGAGAGTCTTGCTGCTGTATTTTCTCAAGCAGTCGCGCGTTCTCCCGCTCTTGTACGCTGTCCTCAGCTTGACATGGATCAGGCATTAAAAGCCTCTTCGACTCCGAAGCAACAAAAAGTTTACCTTGAGTGCCTTGAAAAGGCTCCCGAAATCCGCCGCGATGAGATGAAAGCACTCCTCATGGGATTGCACTTTGCCTTTAAAGACGAACCTAAAAAGTTAGAGCAATTGTATGAGTCTGGATTTGTGAAGAGGGCGATTGAAATGAGGCACCCCTTCGTGCGCCGAAATCTACTCCAGTCACTCATGCGTGAACCAAAGCGTTTTGATGTGTCGAAGCTAAGGCGCCCAGCAGACCTCATGCAACAATGGTTAGCAAATGAGGGAATGGGTAAAGCTGCAGCGTGTCTAACGAAGAGGGACAAAACAGATGTGGAGCTCGTCTATAAAACGGTGATGACGTTACAGAATATGGCTTCTTTTGAAGCGCTACGAGGAATGGAGGACTCCCTTCTTCAGGTGGCTTTAGAAGGAAATAGCATTATGAAAAAGAGAGAGCGCTTAACCGCTCTCACTTCTTTAATGGGCCTTGGTCAAGCTCAAAGTTTGTTGCCAGTGGCACGTGGCGAAATCAGTATAGAAGAGGCTTTCTCAAAGGCTTTTTCAGAAGAATTTGGATTAGGTCAGGTTGAAGGGCTCGCAGAAAAATATCCAAGAACGTTTGGGAATTTTCGAAATTTCCAGGCGGTTAGTGTCTACTATGCAGGTTTATCTTCATTCACAGACTTTCGACCTTTAGAAAGTTTTCGCACATGGATGGAAGAGGTTTTGACTGGGGAGTTTCAGGTAAAGCGGTATGAAGGTTCACCTCAGCTCGATCGCATCTTTCAGAAAAAACCCGGTTTGAAAGAGAAATGGATGAGAGGTGAAACAAAGGCTCTTTCAATTAGTGGAGCGGCTGAGGAAGAGGGCATAGAGTGGAATTTTGAAGAGCTTCTTAGGAAAAAACTCTTTGACGATCAGCCTCCTCATATTTCCCACGAAGAGATTCCCGATGTTCTGCGTTATCTCAATGCTGAGAGTGTAGAAGAGAAACAGAGTATTCTAAAAGAGGTAAGAAGAGCTGCTCAAAAACCAGATGCAGAAACCTACCAAAGAGAGTTGATCAATCTGATCAGATCAGGGGAGAAAGGGGTAAAAGTTCTACCAAAGCTGAAAGCCGCCCTCGAGAAGCATTTTAAAGAAGATCTTCCCGAGTTGCACGCCGACGTTAAAGGTTGGATGGAACAGGCGAAGCCCCAAAAAACAGCTCCTGCTGAGCTTAAGCTTGTGGATACGGATAACCCGAACGACTTCCTATTAATGGGAACAGAGGTGGAAGGGAGCTGTCAGCGTGTCGATGGTTATCCACATCTCAATCAGGGATTGACTGGGAAGATGATGCGAGGTGAGAACAGGCTTTTGGCGATCAAGGATCCTGCAACCCATCAAATTGTGGGGCGGATGATCATGACACTCCTCGAAGAGGATACAGAAGATGGTGAGCCCTGCTTACTGATCGAGCCGATCTATCCTGATGTACTGTCACCTGCACTCAAAGAGAAGCTCGTCGAATTTGCCAAAGAGCGTGCTGGGTTCTACGGACTGCCCCTTTACTCGACGTGTTTTGATGGTGAGGAGACCGACGTCACGCTCGTTTCAACAGGAGCGCGAGCCGAGGTGGTGAATGAGTATGTCGACTCCGCTGGCGGGATTCGAGAAGGGGGCGTTTACTCCGTGAGCGGCCTCAATAGACTTTAGCCTTCATGCAATATCCAGGCTAATTAGAAGAGAGCGTTTTGGCGACGAGGTACTCGTCGATGCCTTCGGGCCCGCCTTCACGGCCGAAGCCGGAGTGTTTGATGCCACCGAAGGAGAGGGCGGCGTTGCTGGGTCTACCATCATTGATTCCAATCACACCGTAGTCGAGGGCATGCGCGATCTCGACTTCTTTTTTTGTAAAAAGGTAGGCAGCGAGGCCGTAGGGGGTGTCGTTGGCTAGTTGAACTGCCTCTTCTTTGGTTTTGAAAGAGAGGAGGGGGATGACGGGGCCGAAAGTTTCTTCGTGGAAGATGCGCATGTGGGGCTGGACTTCATCCAGGATAGTGGGTTCATAGGGGTGCTCGCCTTTGAGGAGAGTTTTGGCTCCTTTTTCGACGGCATCTTGGATGTGGGCTTGGACTTTGGGAGGAACAGAGGGGTGGAGGGTGTCGGTGAGGTCTGTTTCGGCATCGAGGGGGGAGCCGACTTTGAGTTTTTTTGTCTCTTCAAGAAGACGTTCGCGGTAGCGGGGTAGGATCTCTCCTTGGACAAGGAAGCGGTTGGGGCTGACGCAGGTTTGTCCGCTCGAGCGGAATTTTGCAGCGAGGGACTCTGTGACCGCTTGTTCGAGGTCAGCGTCGTTAAAGACAAGGAGGGGGGCATGGCCACCGAGTTCGAGGGTGAGTTTTTTTAGGGTTGGGGCAGAGGCCTGGTAGAGGTAGATGCCGACGTCGGTGGATCCCGTGAAGGAGATTTTTCGGACGGTGTCCGATGCAAGGAGCTCTTTGCCGATGAGTTTTTCATCGCCGATGAGGACTTGGACAAGTCCCTCGCACAGCTCGGCAAGAGCAAGGGCACTCAAAGGGCATTCGGGAGAGGGTTTCCAAAGAAGGGGACAACCTGCAGCGAGTGCGGCGGCAATTTTCCGAGCAGCCATCGCGAGGGGAAAGTTCCAGGGGGTGATGATGCCAACGACACCGACCGGCTCCTTCAGATAGGTGAGGGTCTTTCCTGTGGGGAGGGTGGTGGATGAGGTGGGGATCTCTCCAGCGGGTCCAGCAAACCAGTCGAAGTAGCTCGCGGCGTACTCCACCTCGGCCAGCCCGTCTCGTAAGGTTTTTCCCATCTCGAGTGCCATCGTTCGAGCGAGGCTCTCTTTTTGGTTGCGTAGGCCCTCTGCGACTTTCAGGAAGAGGGCGATCCTCTCTTCCCGGGAGGAGTGCTTCCACTTTTGAAAGGAGGCGCTTGCCTCCTCAATGGCTTGGTGGATTCCTTCTGAGTCGATTGCGTCTAACTCAGCGAGCGTCTCATTGGTTGTGGGACTCACCAGTTTGTTCATACTCTTTACAATATGTAGGTGAATCTTTTAAAAGAAGGCCCATGGATCCGGTACGTACAGTCTCCTACTTAATGAATGTTTTCATTATTGCCATCACCCTCTTTCTCTTTGGGTTCATTTTTATCACTTATGGAGATGAAACGACTGGGGCTAATAAGCTTGCCTATGCGTTGATTGTTTGCTCGAGCCTCTTTGTGGCGCTCTTTGCTATCAAATTCACGATCATCTTTTTCATTAAGGCATTTCGTAAGTGACTCTTATTGTTGGATTTTTTAATATTGACTGCTCATAACCGTGAGGTGAACATGAAACGCATTCTCTGGACCCTACTACTCACTGTTGCCACTTTCCAGCTCCCTACAGAGGCAAGATCTCCGGCGATTGATCCCTCCACGACGAAGGAGAAGATCGATGAGATCATGAGCGTTCACGCTTCTCAAAAGAAGGTGAATCCCACCCTGATCCAACGCGCTTTTGTCAATTTTATCGAGGAGCTCGATCCGACAAAGACTTACTTTGTTGAGAGCGATATCCATGAATGGCTGGAGCCGAGCGAGCAGCTCATCGTTTCCACAGAGCAAGGGTACGAGCAGCAAGATTTCTCAAACTTTTTCCAGATCCATCAAGCGATGGTCAAGGCGATCGAGCGCCGCGACCGTATTGAGCAGTCGATCGATTTAGACGCTCTTCCGACAAAAGTCGACTCGACCAAGTTTAAGGATCTCAAGTGGGCGAAGGATGAAGGAGAGCTCCAGACGCGTATCATGGAGGTGAAGGCGCTCCAGCTCCAAGCAGCTAAGCGTTTGAATGATGAGCTACAGGAAAAATCCCTCAAACGCATCGACAAAATCCGCCGCCAGCACGAAGAAGAGCTCTTGACCACCGACTGTGAAAAGCGTGAGAAAGTCCTCCTTGCAAAGGTGTTAAAGTCTTTTGCCTCTTCACTAGACTCTCATACTGTTTACTTTACTCCAGATGAAGCGGAGCAATTTTTGATCAATGTCCAGCAGCGCCTCTTTGGTATTGGTGCCGCACTCCGCGATGATATCAATGGCTTCCGTGTGATTAAAATTGTGGAAGGGGGGCCTGCCGAGCGGAGTGGGGAGCTCAAGGTCGATGATTTGATCATTGCAGTGAACGGCGAACCGGTCGTTGGGATGAACATCACCGATGCGGTCAACCTCATCCGTGGAGAAGAAGACACCCCTGTTGTTTTAACAGTGATCCGCGAGAAGAAAGACGATGACATGACTCTTGAGCAAACGCTTGATGTGACGATCCTCCGCGGGGAAGTGGTTCTCAAAGAGACCCGCTATGAAGTGGGGTATGAGCCCTTTGGCGATGGTGTGATTGCCTATCTCCGCCTCTTTTCTTTCTACCAAGATCCTGAGTTCTCTTCGGCCACAGACCTTGCCAACCAACTGAGTAAGCTCAAAGAAGAGCATAAAGTGTTAGGGGTGGTTTTAGACCTGCGCAGCAACTCCGGGGGAATGCTCTCTCAGGCTGTCGCGGTCGCTGGCCTCTTTATCACCAAAGGTGTGGTGGTCTCGATTAAAGACGAAGAGGGGAAAGTTCAACACTTACGTGATATTGATGGACGCACCGTCTGGAATGGCCCACTCGTGGTCCTGATCAACCGCGCGAGCGCCTCTGCTTCTGAGATCGTGGCGCAGACACTTCAAGACTATGGACGTGCTTTGGTGATTGGTGATGATCACAGCTTTGGGAAAGGCTCTTTCCAAACCTTCACCCTCAACGCTGGTGGGCAAGGGAATGTGAACCCGGAAGGGGAGTATAAGGTGACACGCGGTCGTTACTACACCGTTTCAGGGAAAAGTCCTCAGTTAGTGGGCGTTCAGTCCGATATCGTCGTTCCCGGCCCCTATTCTGAGATCGAGATTGGTGAAAAATTTGCCAAATATCCTCTTGAAACCGATTCGATCGCTCCTAATTTTGATGACGATCTCTCTGACCTTCCTTATTTCCAGCGCTCGAAGATCTCTTCGCTTTATAAATATAATTTGCAGCAGAGGTCTGAAGAGCTCCTCCCTCTCATCCCGACTCTACGTGCGAATTCTGAAAAACGGGTCGAGAATAGCAAGGCATACCAGGCGATGCTCGAAGAGCTGAAGAAGAAAGAAGTCCCTCTAGATGAGGAGCCTAAAGAAGACCGAGTCCACCCTGACTTCCAGCTGACGGAAGGGATGAACGTCATGCGCGACCTGATCGTCCTCAAGAAGCTTAAAATCCTTGAATCCAGTGAGAAGGAGTCCGCTTCTATGGCGGGAAACTAGCCAGTTCGTGTAGAATGTCTCCTTATTCAACAAGGTGAATTCTAGAATGTCTGTTCGTGTCCGTATAGCTCCTTCGCCGACTGGCGACCCCCATGTAGGAACAGCCTACATGGCCCTTTTCAATGAAATATTTGCACGTGCTCATGGAGGTCAGTTTGTTCTTCGGATCGAAGACACCGACCAATCGCGCTCGCGCCCTGAGTATGAAGAGAATATTTACAAAGCCCTCCACTGGTGCGGCATCCGCTGGGATGAAGGACCTGATGTGGGAGGTAGCCACGGGCCCTACCGCCAATCGGAGCGTCTACACCTGTATAAGAAGGAAGCGGACTCCCTTTTAGAACAGGGGAAAGCGTACAAGTGTTACTGCACGGCAGAAGAGCTCGCTGAGCGCCGCGCGGTCCAAGCCAAGCTGGGAGGACGAGGTGGCTACGACCGCCGCTGCCGTAACCTCTCTGAGCAGGAGATCGAAGCCTTTGAAAAAGAGGGACGCGCGGCTGTGATCCGTATGAAAACTCCTTTAAAAGGAGAGTGCGTGATTGAGGATGCGATTAAAGGGCGGATTACTACTCCTTGGGCAGACGTCGACGACCAAGTTCTCATGAAATCTGACGGGTTCCCAACCTACCACTTTGCGAATGTGGTCGATGACCATTTGATGGGGATCACCCATGTGATTCGGGGGGATGAGTGGATCAGTTCAACGCCGAAACACCTCTTCCTTTACGAGGCGTTTGGCTGGGAGGCTCCCACCTTCTTACACATGCCCCTTCTTCTCGGTGTGGATGGGAAAAAGCTGTCAAAACGCAAGAACCCCACTTCCATCTTTTTCTACCGCGATAGCGGCTACCTGCCCGAAGCCTTTGTCAACTTTATGACGCTCATGGGCTATAGCATGGTGGGCGACCGGGAAATTTATAGTCTTGAGGAGATCATCAAAGAGTTCGATCCAAAACGGATTGGTGTCTCTGGCGCGGTCTTTGATGTCCGCAAGCTTGACTGGATCAACCAGCAGTACATCCAAAACCACATTCCAGTTGAGCAACTCTGGGACCGTCTCAAAGCATGGAGCTTTAACGACGAGGCGATGCAGAAGATGATGCCGCTTGTTCACTCGCGGATTAAAACGTTCGGTGAGTTCATGGAGCTGATGGATTTTCTGTTCATCAACAACCTCCCTTACCGCGAGGAGCTCTTTCAGGTGAAAAGTCTGACGAACGAGCAGTGCGCCCTCATCCTGCAGGCGATGATCCTCCAGCTCGATGAAAATGAGGCCTGGAACAGTTCAGGAGTCAACCAGGGATCGAGAACCGTTGCGGAAGCCTTTGGTGTAAATCATAAGAAGGTGGTGATGCCCCTGCTCTTTGCCTCTCTCATGGCAAAGCGTCAAGGAGCCCCTCTCTTTGATTCAGTCGATCTCTTGGGTAAAGACCGGACGAGAGCGCGCTTCTTAGGAGCGATCCAGTTCCTCGGGGGCCTCTCGCAGAAAAAAATGAAAGATTTACAGAAAAAATGGGCAGAAAAAACTTGTTCGGAGTTTCTACTGGTCACAAACTAATTCCTGTTTGTATAAAGTGAGCGTATGATCACATTGCCGAATCTTATCTCTTTGACCCGCATTCCTCTAGCCCTGCTTTTTTGGCAGGCGGGGTCGACGATGCGTCTCTTTTGGATTCTGATGGCTCTGATGACGGATGGCCTCGATGGCTATCTCGCAAGACGCTACAGCTGGACCAGCAAGAGTGGTGTGATCATCGACCCTCTAGCGGACCGCTTTTTTGTGATCTTTGCGGTCACTCTCCTCTTTGTTGAAGGAAAAATAGAGTTTTGGCAGGTGATGGCGCTCTTTTGCAGAGACTTTGCCATCCTTCTCTTCGCTCTTTGGATTGGCCTCCGTGGACTGATCACCCAGGTCAAGTTCCAAGCCATCTGGTGTGGGAAGGTCACCACCGTCCTCCAGCTCACCATCCTCTTCCTCCTCACTGCAGGAATCCCTATTCCCGTCCCTCTCTACTTTGCCTTCATCGCCCTTGGAGGCTTCGCTTTGCTTGAGCTCCTCTTCTCTAACCTGCTTCCTGTCTAAAAACTCTAGCCTTCCCTTTTAATTAACTCGGTTGTGGTATAAAATACTTATATTTAGTAATTTATTATATTTTATGACTATATACTTAGATCCGACAACAACTTACTTGATGGGAGAAGAGCTCTTCCAATCCCTAAAACTCGCTCATTTCAGGGGTTGCTCTGAGCCATATCCCCTTCGTAAGACGCGTGCTCACCTTTTTAACTCTACCCTATTTTTGGATAGATTCTGCGTGATGCGCAGAGGAAGCAATTACTTGGTCACGCGAGTAGATTTCGTTGCTTGCCATCAGGTGAGTTCATGGCGCGAACGGCCCTTGCATACCATTGATTTGACAGACAGAATCGGAAGAGTGACTCTTGAAGAGCCTCTTCGAGAAAGCGAAGCCAAGATTGCTGAGAGGGGAGCTCCTCGACTTCAAGAGGGAGTGACAGTCCTTTTGTCAGAAGACGAGTTTCGAAGTCTGCAAGTTCCCTACTTGGAGGGTCCTCGTGTCAAAGCTGAGTGTGGACCCTATACCGGAAGGACGTTTTCAATTAAGCGCACGGCAGAGGGCCATGAAGTGCACCTGCATCCACGAGTTCCTACGGAATTGCCTTTACCTGCAGAAAGCACTGACTTTGCACAAGCGTTTCCGATTGGGCCTTCTTCATCTAAATCTGCACTCTCACCTGCAGATGGAGTAGTGACAGGACACACTGAGAGGAGAAGCCCTCCTAAACCCATTTTTTTGGGAGGCATGGGGCTTGATCTATCTGGTTTAAAAAATTTTAAGGTAGAGTCTGAATCACTTAGTCCTCTTGTA
>CAZPBC010000047.1:0-15384 GCA_964584775.1 uncultured bacterium | reverse complement strand
AGTTTGAGATAACATAATTTTTGTGCAGGAATTTTATATTTCCTAGTCTGAAGAGTTACAAGCAGGCGTTTTAAATCATCGAGGCATCTTTTATAAAGTTCAGTATTTATAACATGTTTCGACAAATTGACTTGATGAATTTCAAAGTAATCCAAGGTCTTTGCTGCTGCATGATAGAGTCTTTCATATTGACCATCAGCGAGGTCACACGAAATGATGGAATTAATATGTATCACAGCGATAGAGGATGAACTATCATCTACTTTTCGCAACTGTGAACGTAAAGCAATGAGGTTTGCCCGAAGTTTTAAAACAAAAGAATCTCCAACAGGAAGCCTTAAAACATTCTTTTGTTTCAAAAGTTGACTCATTAACAAGGAAAACTGATCTTTTTTTTCGCAAAAAAGATCTCTAAACTTTGTGAGCAAATCTGATTTCTCTTCAGCATCATGATCTCCTGAAAAGTGCTCAATTCTTACTAAGCTCTCATCTACGCATTGAAGTAACTCACCTGCAAATTCAGTTAATTCGCCGCGATCAACCTGTAATGATTGATCAGCTCGGTCGGTAAGGTAAATCAGAAACCCCCTTAAAAGGTCTAAGTGATAATAGATCAATGCTTCTGGAGCAATCTCTCTATCCAGTTCGTCTATGAGGGGGCGACAAGGATCGTATTGAGAAAACATGGAATCAACAATTTTACGCGCACTATTTATGACCTCTTCAGGGAAGTCACCATCCCCATAACAAACCGAAATCATCTTTAACTTTTCTAAAAGGTCATTCCTCAAGTGCTCATTGAATCGTCCTTGAGAGTTAGCTAGGGCATTTATGTAAACGCCGATCCGCTCTTGAACATAAGCTGGAAACCCACCCACAGATCTTTCTTGAGTTTGAAGCTTGAACTGCTCTCTTCTTAGAAGTCTAGAGACAGTTCCTATACACTCCAAAACCAATGAAAGCTTTTTTGAAATCTGAGTTAGCTCTCTCTTTAATCTTTCTTTTTTAGCAGATAATGAGAAGTCTGTTTCGATTTCAACACCTCTCATCTTTAAAAGATATATAGCCATATCATGATTATGATGAGAGATTTGCACATCTATCATCTCTGGAATTTTTAGAACAACGCAGCACTTTTGTTCCAGGGATTGCAGCTCTCCAAGTGCTACATCCAAATTTTTTCTTTCGATCACACCCGAAGGAAAAAGGCCACGCAAGAGTGCGCAAAACTGAGCACCTAAATCTTCTTCCAGAAGAGAGATCGAATGATTTGAAACTTCATTCAGAATATCATATTGAACTTTGAGACTCTCTACAACGGAATCCACAGCAGTATTCCATTTAGGAATCCGCTTTCCCTCAATTTGATATTTTAAAGCTTCAAAAAAGGCATAAATAGATACCGTTTCTGTAAAGTGGCAACTCTGCAATTGTTTTCTTAATTCAGCTTCAATCACTTCTCTAATGTGACTTTGATGGAGTGAAACATACGAGTCCCTTCTTTCTGAAAACCCACCTTCCCCGTTAGAAAATCGGGCATCCAATCTACATACAGTACTCTTGAACGCCTCCTCCACTGCCTCAGCAGTCGCAGTCCCCTCAAATCGCCTTAGATGATGCCGAAATGGATCGTCTCTAAATCGTTGGTAATGGACGGCTGACACTTGTAAAGTGCGAGGTAAATTAGCGACCTCTACTCTTTCTTGATTAATGAGTTTCTTGGTTAGCGACAGGAGGAAATCAAATTGAGAGACTGAAAGAACCGTAATCGAGCGAAACCAATGCCATGTATAAGCAAAAACTTGCCCAACCAAATCCTGTTGAGCTACCGTTCTAGGATCAAAAGCGGTCCTGGGAATGTCAAACATTGAGGAATCACATTAAAGAAAAAAGCAAATTCTAGTCATGGTCATTTTCATAATAAGGTTCAACATGCACAATGACATCTCTCACCATAGGCCAGTTTTTTTGTATTTCAAGGCGGACTTCCTGTGTAATTCTGTGGGCATCATCGACGCGCATAGAAGGATCCACTTCGATGTCAATATCCACATGAGCATCTGGACCAAAAAGCTGAATATTTAATTTTTCGACTTCCAAAACTCCTTTCACACGGCGTGCAGCTCGTCGAACTTTGTCAAAGTAAGTCTCCTCTGGTCGACGATCCATCACCTGATGAAGATTCTCTCTACCAGTGATTACACCCATAACTAACATTAACAATGCGATTGAAAAAGCTCCTAAGTGATCTAATAATCCGGAGTAAGCATGAAACAGGTCTGCGAAAATAAGCGCAATTGCAGCAAGAAGAGAGTTAAGTGCGTCGATTCGAAAGTGGACAGCATCCGCCTTCAAAGCAGCACTATGATGACGCTCAGCATAGGAGATCATCACCCAATAAGAAACCTCTAAAAAAACCACCGCTGTTGCAGGGATGATCCACGCGTATGTGAGAGGATGATCGTGCATGACGTTTGATGTCAAAGTAAAATACTGCTGCAAGGCAAGAACGGCGCCTGCTTGTACCAAGAAAAGAGATAAGAGCAATCCGAAGAGAGGCTCGTACCGTCCATGGCCAAATGGATGATTCTTATCCGGATCTTTTCCCGCCAGCTTAACCCCCAGGAGTAAGATCAAGCTAAAGGCGACATCAATGCTACTAGCGAGCCCATCGAAGAGCAACGAGTAACTTCTAAAAATGAGATACCCAACAACCTCAACAATGACGATCAAAAGACGTACACTCAGGCCAATGCATATCGACTTCCCAAGCTCACGACGCCGTTTTAGTCGAGCTTCTTGATAAGAGGGAGGGGGTGTGACCGATTCAGGAAAACTTCCCATAGATTAATTTGTTCCATAATAACGGTCTCCAAAATCACCAAGACCAGGAAATATGAACTTATTTGGAGTGAGTTTCTCATCCTCTTCAGCTATCAAAATGCGGATATTCGGAAAACGCTTCGTAAACGCTTCAATGCCTTCAGGTGCAGAAATAACGAACACAGCTGTAATCTGCTCCTCTTTCACCCCCTGCTTCATCAACAAATCAACGGCATAGCTCACACTCCCCCCCGTCGCCAACATAGGATCCAGCACAATCACTTCTGCATTAGATGAGACTTCAGGAATGTTATGATAATAGTATTCTGGTGTCGCCGTCTCTTCATTCCTGCGAACTCCCACCATGCCCACTTTAGCCTTCGGGAAAACTTTCAAAAATGGAGAGAGAAGAACAAGTCCCGTCCTTAAGATAGGAACCAGCAGAACTTCTCTATTAAACCGATGACCTTTTGTAGGACCCATAGGGGTTTCAATATCCACCACCTCTTTTTCAAATCCCGTCATCACAGTATGGGCTAAAATTTCTCCCATCTTATCTGAGGCCTCTCGAAATTCCTCTATTGTCGAGTGTTTGTCTCTCAGCGTTGTTAATAACGTCGATTTCATTTTCCTTTCTCCAACATCACTTCAGGTGTTCCTGAGACTTTCAAGTTAAAATTTTCCATTTTAGCGCCACAAGAGATGATTGTCTGCACAGCTCTTCGAATCGTCATGTCAGTTCGAACAATTTCGTCCTCACGAAAAAGGATGATAAATCCAATCGTGGGATTTGGAGTTCCTGGAATAAAGACCGAAATAAGCTCCTCATCTCCTTTTTGACTTGGACCGTTGGAAACCGTTGTCTGCTGGGTGACAAGTCCAAGCGCCAAAGTTGTTGTGTTAGGATACGGTACAAGAACCACTTCCCTAAAACTATTGCTTTTGTCTCGAAAAATGTTCCGGATCACCTCTTTGGATGCGTGATAGACTTTATTCACCAGAGGAACCTTTAAGAGAATGTTTTCTGTGATCTGGATCAATTGGTTAAAGAGGTACATTTTCGTTAACCAACCGATGAGCGTCAGTAAAGCAACAAAAAAGATCAGCGATAAAACTTGACTGACAAAGAGAATGACTTCTGGACGATTCAGGAATTTAGATTCTTGGATAAAGGGCAGAGAGTGCATGATTTGCAACGTCAAACCAAGAAAAGGCTTTGTAAGAAGCATCAAACAAATCTTAATGACAATCAGCGTCAAGACAAGAGGAAGTAAGATCGCAAGGCCAGTAAAAAACGTCCGCTTCACTCTTTACCCTCCTTTTCATCTTCGAGAACCGCCCGATGAAGCCGTTCCATAGCCTCCTCTTTAGAGACTTTTTGAAAGGTCGAAGAGACGACACCACAGGAAATAACGTACTTAAGGGCACTTTCAACTGAAAGATCCAAAAATGTCACCTCATCCGGTCGGAAAAAAAGCAAAAAACCTGAGGTTGGGTTGGGTGTCGTAGGGACAAAAACAGCTAAACGTGAATCATGATCACCTGTATTGACCTCATCGCTCGTGATGAGTCCAACACTATAACAGCCACCGTGTGGAAAAGGAACCAAAACCACCTGCTTAAATGATTTAGAAGATGACTCAAATATTGTCTGTGAAACTTCTTGAAAAGTCTTATAGATCGTATTGAAAAGAGGAATACGATGTAGGAGCTGATCCCCTATTTTGATGAAGTAGTGGACAATCACCCAACGGGTGAGAAACCCTAATAATAGGGTAAACCCAAAAATTAAAACTAAGATAATAAATTTGCTTAAATAGAGTTGAACCTTTTCGCTACTGATCCAGCCAAGATCGTGACTGAAGATTCCGTAGTAATTCAGGACACCCTTGACCATATCAAGAAAAGGTTCAGTCAGCAAATTAACGATGAAAGCAATCACGACAATGGTCATTGCGAGTGGCAACAGAATGGCTAGGCCTGTAACAAATGATTTTTTCATCGCTTTCTCTTCACTTTCCTTCTCTTAGGTTTTTTTGGTGATCTACTTACCTCCCCTGTCCCCTCTTCGATGAGGTCCCATTGGATCTCTTGGAGGGCTAAATCCACATCAACTAGATAGAGTGTAATGGGAGTACCAGGTTGATAACGTTTTTTACTCCGTTTTCCGACGAGTTGCATTTTGGCTTCATCGTAGGTGTAGAAATCTTCAGCTAAATCTGACACATGGAAGAACCCTTCAATATCGAAATCGATCACCTCAAAATAAAACCCAAAAGGCTTCATTTTTGTAACAACAGCCTCAAAATCCCGCTTTTCTTTTCTTTCGCTCTGATCTTTCACTAGCCGGAGTTTTTTCAAATAGACAACACTCGATTCAGCTTTAGCGGCAATCCTCTCCTGATCAGAGCAGTGTAACGAAATACGTTCCACTTCATCCAACTCTGCTTCATCTCCAAAAAGCACCCGATGCACAAGCAGATCTGCATAACGGCGTATGGGACTTGTAAAGTGGCAATAGTGGGTGAGGGCAAGACCATAGTGACCGATATTGTGGGGAGAATAGTTAGCCATCTTCAATCGTCGAATGAAGCTTTGGGACAGATACTGACCATGAGGAGAGTTTTTCGCTTCATCGAAGAGATTCTGCAAGTCTTCTATAGTGGGTAAATCGGCAACGGGATATCCAAAAGTGCGAGCTAGAGTTGCAAACTCTCGAATATTCTCTTCTGCGGGTTCATCGTGAATTCTGTATGCAAGGGATTTGCCCTCTTGATCCAAATGTGTCGCAACCACCTCATTCGCTTTGAGCATGAACTCTTCTATCATCTGGTGAGTGATATCATATTCAACGATCTCCGTCCCTGTCGGCATCCCCTTTTCATCTACACGAATGACCAGCTCGGGCATTGCAAACTCGATACTCCCTCTTCCACTCCTCACTTTTTTAAGCTTTTCACAGAGTTCCACCATCAACCATAAAGCCTTCGAATAGGGGCTCTTTTTTTCTCCATCAAGAATCTCTTTAGCATCTCCATAGGTCATTCGTATACGGCTTTTTATCACCGAACGACAGATCGAATACTCGACAAGCTTTCCCTCTGTATCAAGTTCCATTAAAACAGAGACAGCAAGGCGAGGTGTCCGGGGACGCAAACTACAGAGCTGATTAGAAAGCACTTCTGGAAGCATTGGCAAGACTTTACCAGGAAAATAGACAGAGTTCGCGCGTTTGAGTGCCTCTTTTTCAAGAGCGCTTCCCGGTCTGACATAATGACTCACATCCGCAATGTGTACAGAAAGGTGGTAGTGCCCTTTTTTGTCTTTTGTCAAGCCGACAGCATCATCAAAATCTTTAGCTGTGTCAGGGTCAATGGTAAAGCAAACCTCTTTTTGGAGATCCTCTCTCCCCTTCATGTCTTCCTGACTCACCTCGTCACCGAAGCTGCTGGCCTCTTTCGTCACTTCAAAGGGAAAACGGTCATTGAGACCAAACTCCTCGACAGCCGCAGCAATATCACAGCTGGGATCGCTAATATGCCCAATGATGTGCTGGAGAGTCGCTGTCGTCTCACTATCTTTATCCCCCCACTCTTTGACCTCGAGAACAATTCTGTCGCCGATGCGGACCTCTTCGTCAGAGCCTAACTCAACGACAACCTTAGATCCTTTTCCTAGAAGCGGGGCATAGACAAGGGCAGCTTTCTTTCCCTGCGAGCCGATCACTGTTCCTGCTAAATGGCGACGAGCTCTCTGTAGGATCGCTAAAACACGTCCTTCTGGCCCGCGGTCTGAAAAAGACTCTGGGTTCACTAAGACTTCAACCCGGTCGCCATCCACTGCATTCATCGTCAGCTGTTTCGGCACAAAGACATCTTCCAGAAGTGCACCGCTTGGGTCAGGCTGCAAGAAGCCGAAGCCACGAGGATGGACACGAAGTACTCCCGTAACAACCTCTCCAGAGACCATAGTAGGCTTGATACGCCCCCCCTCTTTTTTAAAGAGGCCTCTTTTAGCACCAATGTGGACTGCTTGTTTGAAGGTGGATGCGTGTTGCTCAGGAAGTTGAAGCTTGAGAAAGAGCTCCTTCTCTCTTAGGGGGCTATAGCTCTTTCCCGAGACATTTTGCTCAATGACCTTAATCAGATTTTCAATCACCTTCTTTTCTTTTGTCTCCTTTTTTGGAGGAGACTTTCTAGAAGACTTTTTTTTGGGTGATTTAGGCTTCCTTTTCATAACTCACTAATTGTCATCAAGTCTGAACTTAAGTATACTTTTTTATGAATTCAATGAAACCTTATAACTGTGAAACACGAAAAAAAGATGCAGAAACGATACAATCACAAGCAAATCGAGCCCAAATGGCAGAAACACTGGGAGGAAAAAGGAACCTTCACGTGTGAAGCCGACCCATCGAGACCGAAATATTACGTCCTAGATATGTTCCCCTACCCCTCTGGAGCAGGCCTCCACGTGGGCCACGTCGAGGGATACACGGCGACAGATATCGTTGCACGCTTTAAACGAAAAAAAGGGTTCAATGTTCTGCACCCAATGGGTTGGGACAGTTTTGGACTCCCTGCAGAGCAGTATGCTGTGCGAACAGGGACCCACCCCAGAATCACGACTGAAGAGAATGTCGACAATTTTCGTAAACAGCTAAAGTCTCTCGGATTTTCCTACGACTGGAATCGTGAGGTAATGACCTCAGACCCGAACTATTACAAATGGACACAGTGGATCTTCACCAAGCTCTATGAAAAAGGGTTAGCCTACGAAGCCGAGCTGCTGGTCAACTTCTGCCCTGAACTCGGAACCGTTCTTGCCAATGAAGAAATCGAAAACGGCCTGTCTAAAGTGGGTGGATTTCCCGTCGAAAGACGCCCTCTCAAGCAGTGGGTGCTTAAAATCACTGAATATGCCGACCGTCTCATTCAAGATCTCGACCTCGTCGATTGGCCAGAAAGCTTGAAGCGTCTTCAAGTGAATTGGATCGGTCGGAGTGAAGGAGCCCAAATCGACTTTGTCGTTGAAGGAACTGAGGAAAAAATTTCTGCGTTCACAACCTGTCCAGAGACTCTCTTCGGCTCTACCTTTATCGTTCTCTCGCCTGAGCACCCACTTGTTCCAAAAGTGACGACCTCAGCTCAGAAACGAGTCGTCGAAGACTACCAAACCAAAGCAGCAAGAAAGAGTGATCTCGAAAGGACCGATCTATCCCGAGACAAAAGCGGAGTGTTCACGGGTGCATATGCAATCAATCCTGCAACGCAAAAGAAAATGCCGATCTGGATTGCCGACTATGTTCTCATTGGGTATGGAACGGGCGCTATCATGGCCGTTCCAGCACATGATGAACGTGACTTCGAATTTGCGGAAGCCTATGATTTGCCCATCTCTGCAATCTATGATCCTGATATCGAAAGAGACCCCGAACTCGTCCCCATCGAATTTTCTCCCTTAGAAGCAAAACAGCTCATCATCGAAGGAAAACTCTGTTGGAGAGGCTCTGGCAAGTGTATTAACAGCGAAAATAGCGATCTCTCCCTCAATGGACTAACCACTGAAGAGGCCAAAAAGAAGATCATTGACTGGATAGAGAAGAACGGACACGGCCGCGCAAAAGTTGCCTACAAACTCCGCGACTGGCTCTTTTCGCGGCAACGCTATTGGGGTGAACCCTTCCCCATTCTCCACTTTGAAGATGGAACGAAGCGGGTCCTCGATCTTGAAGAGCTCCCTCTTTCTCCTCCCGAGGTCAGCGATTACAAGCCGACGCCCGATGGACTCAGCCCACTTGCCAAAGAGGAAGGCTGGGTTCACCTCACAGACGCAAAAACAGGGAAAACTGCACGCCGCGAAACCAACACAATGCCCCAGTGGGCTGGCTCTTGCTGGTACTACTTGCGTTTTGTCGATCCCCAGAATGACCATGAAGCTTTTGCAAAGGAAAAAGAAAAGTATTGGCTCCCTGTCGATCTCTATGTCGGCGGTGTAGAACACGCTGTCCTCCACCTACTCTACGCTCGCTTTTGGCACAAAGTATTGTATGACTGTGGAATCGTCAGCACCCCCGAACCTTTTAAAACGCTTCGCAACCAGGGGCTCATCGTCTCCCGCTCTTACAAAAAAGAAAGCGGTGAATACGTAGAAGCAAGCGATGTTGTCCAGTCTAGCACGGACTATACACACCGTGAAACTGGCGAACCCCTCACCTCTCAGGTTGAGAAGATGTCAAAATCTAAACTCAACGGTGTGACGCCAGATGAAATAATCGAAGAGTTTGGAGCTGATTCACTTCGCCTCTATGAAATGTTCATGGGACCTCTTGAAAAAGAGAAGATTTGGAACACCGACGCTGTCTCCGGGTGTCGACGCTTCCTCTCCCGGTTTTTCGATATGGTCACCTCGGACAAGGTCACAGATGAGCCTTGCGAAGAGGCCAATAAACTTGGCCACCGCCTTCTCCATGGGGTGAACAAAGATATTGAAGCTTTACAGTTCAATACAGCGATTGCGAAAATGATGGAGTTCATGAACGACATCAACAAGTTAGAGAAATACCCTAGAGAGACCATTCTCAAGGCGATTCATGCTCTCTCGCCCTTTGCTCCACACATCGCAGAAGAGGCTTGGCAAATTCTCCAGGGCGAGGGCGAACTTAGCCACTCTCCCTATCCTGAGGTGGATGAAAGTCTTCTTGAGGATCCAACGACTGTGTATGTGGTGCAGGTCAATGGAAAACTACGAGGACGGTTTGAACTCCCTAAAGATCAGCCAAAAGATGTCATTCTTGACTGCGCTCTCCAAAACCCGAGCATAGCGAAGCATGTCACGAATACAGAAATTGAAAAGGTGATCTTCATTCCAAACAAGATCCTCAACCTAGTCACAAAAAAAGTGGACGCATGAAAAAAGAGCCTGTAAACACTCCTAGCGCGCCGACAGCAGTAGGCCCCTATTCACACGCTCTAAAGGCTGGAAACCTTCTCTATTTATCCGGACAACTTCCCATCGATCCTAAAACGGAGAAAGTGGTGTCCGGAGGAATTGAAGCTGAAACGCACCAAGTGCTGAGCAACATCAAGGGGATTCTAATCGACTGCGGGCTCCGTGTAGAAAATCTCATTCGTGTAGAGATCTTCCTCACCGATCTAGGAGATTTTGACAAGGTCAACGAGCTCTACAGCGCCTTTCTTGAGGATTCACATCCCCCTGTCCGTCAAACAGTTCAGGTAGCAAAGCTACCCAAGGATGTCCGGGTCGAGATCTCCTGTATCGCCACATATTAAATATTTTGATATAGTCCCGTTTAAAAGCATTATCAATTTAAACGGAGGAATTTAACCTTATGGATAGTTGTTGTTCACCAGATAAAAGAAGCTGGTTTTCTTGGCTATGTAGCCTAATACAATCGCCCCTACTCTTATTGATTCGGATTATCTGGGGTCTTCTTTTTATTCAAGCCGGCTTCGGTAAATTGGCAGATATCGGAAATGTCGTCGAGTTCTTTACTTCACTAAACATCCCTTACCCTGTTTTTAGCGCCTGGCTCGTTGCCTTTGTTGAAACGATTGGCGGGGTTCTCATTCTGATTGGATTCTTAACGCGTTTTGCTGCAGTTCCTCTTGTCATTGTCATGGTTACAGCCCTTCTTACAGCTCACCAAGAGGCAACCATGCACCTCTTTACTGACTTTAGTGAGTTCATGAAGCAGGCTCCCTTCACCTATCTTTTTGCCACATTGACACTGATGGCTTTCGGTCCTGGGTGTTTCTCAGTAGATCGCTGCTGCACAAAGAAAAAATCGTGTGACACTGAATCAGAGTAATTCTTTTTAAGAGCTCCCACCCCTCTCGGGTGGGAGTGACTTGATCACCTTCAAATAACAGTCAATCAGATGCATGACACCATTCAATGCAGAATGAGGCCTCTCTTCTGCAGGAAGTCCATAGTGAGCTGCAATCGAGTCTTTTGATAAGGAGAGAGGAAAGGCTCCCCCTTCATTTAGTCTCGTCGCATAGTACATTGAAGCTAGATCCAGCCAGTGATAAGGAAGTTGCATCGCCTCTTGTTCGTAGACAGGCAGAATGTGATGGAAAAAAGCCCGGTCAAAACTGGGATTCTGGCAGATGAAAAAAGCCTTTCCTCGTTGAATATCCTCTTGTTGGAAAAACTGTACGACCTGCTTTTTGACCTCTCCTAAAGGCTTGCCCTTTAACACCTTCTCCCATGTAAAGCCATTGACCTTCAAACTCTCTTGATCGCTTTTATCCCAGTCAGCTTTAGAGAGAGCGATCACCTCAGAGCAAATCACCCTTTTCTGCTTCGCCATGAGGTCATAAATGCAGAAGGCGAGCTCAAGGGGGCAATGCTGCGTTGCATCCAACCCAGTTGTCTCTATATCTAGAAATACTGCTTTCATAAAGCCTAATGTTGTACACCAAAAACAGAATTAATCAAAATTAAATCTTAACTTTAACGACTCTTAACACTCTTCCGTTTAAATAGTATGTATGTATTCAGAACAAGACCCAATTTTAGAGTCTCTTTTAGAGATCAAAAAGTATGTCGAGTCTACCTCAGCCACTCCTGATGGGATGGATGAGGGCGTTCACGAGCAGTTTCTCCTCCACTTAAGTGAACTGACTGACGCCGCCCGCTTCATGAAGAAAAAAGTGTAAAATCTTTTTTTATTTGTGAAAAATATATCGCTTGCTATACTGGTGCTACTTTTTTTGGAGATTGTGAGAATTATATGTCTTTCCAGGCCCTCTCGAAATTTTCAGAGCTGATAGCACGCTTCAAGCACCCCTACTCACTTCCCACTGATATTGGGAAGGATTTAGGCCTATTTTCCCTAAACAACTACATGAGCTTTTGCCAGTTAACGAGCTTCCTTGACTCTCCTGACTGCCATCCGACCAAGCTCTGTAAGGGAATGTCAAAAAAAGCGGTGATAAATAGCTTCAAAAATGCGTACAGACAAGAGGATTTCTCAAACAAGTCTCTATTTTGTTACTACTTCAAACAGGGGTGGATCCAGTTTGAAGTGACCTTTGATGAATTGGGCGGACTAAAAAGCCTCCGTTTCCACTGTAACAATTGCCATGTACGCGGTGGCGTAGAGATTCCTCTAACTAGCTTCTAATCAATCTTTCTGTTAAAATTAACAGATTATGACCGTTCCCAAGCAAAAACAGCGTGAAAGCCTAGTTGTCCTGCTTTATAGTCTTGATTTCCACGACGAAGCCAGCGAGGAAGAGCTTCTTGAGGTTGCCGGAGAGCAACTCAAACTACCCACTCGTACTCTGACCGACTCCCTTTCCCAAGCCAAAAAGATCCGTGCTATGCGGGAAGAACTTGATGACAAACTCGCCTCTGTGGTGGTTTCTTATGAAACCCACCGCATAGGCATGATGGAGCGAAACATCCTTCGCCTTGGACTGTATGAGCTGCTTTACGATGAGGAGATCCCCCCTAAAGTTGCCATTGCGGAAGCCCTACGTCTATCAAAAAAGTTTGCAACCCCTGCAACAACCCGTTTTGTCAATGCACTTCTTGACCACATCTATCAAGAGAGCCTTGGACGCCCCGTCTCAGACGATGCGCTGAAGAAGAGTATCGACGAACTGACTGAAACCCAAGCTGAAGTGGAAAAAGTTATTGAACTTGAACGAGACACCCCTCCTACAGATTGAGGAAAATGTTTCCCTTGCCTCTCATTCAACCTTTGGGATTGGAGGACCAGCACGCTTTCTTATCCCTGTAAGTGACCCGAAAGAGGCTCAAGCTGCGATTCAATTTGCAAAGCAGCAAGGACTCCCCTACTTCGTCCTTGGAAAAGGCTCCAACTCCCTCTTTGATGATCGAGGCTACCCAGGCGTCGTCATTCACAATAAAATCTCTAGCCTTCAGCAAGTCCACGAAACGAGCTTTACAGTTGGAGCGGGTTACAGCTTTTCCCTTCTAGGCATCCAGACGGCTCGAAAAGGTTTTTCAGGCCTTGAATTTGCATCTGGCATTCCCGCATCCGTCGGTGGAGCTGTCTGGATGAACGCGGGAGCGAACCAAAGAGAAACGTGTGACTCTCTTGTGTCCGTCGACTTTCTCCATGCGGACGGCGAACTGGAAACATTCAAGGTGCAAGACCTTGACTTTTCCTACCGCAACTCAAGCTTCCAGTCTATAGAAGGTCTGATTCTTAGCGCCACTTTTAAGCTCACTCCATCTGATGCGGCAAGGGTGAAACAGCTCGCTATTCTAGAAAAAAGGATGCTAACACAGCCACTTTCTGAAAAAACAGCTGGATGTATATTTAGAAACCCCAACCACAAGTCAACCGGTCAGCTGATTGAGGAGGCGGGATTGAAAGGAACGTCTGTTGGAGGGATTATAGTCTCTCCAATCCATGCGAATTTCTTAGTGAACCAAGGAGAAGGCACCGCAAAACAGGTCCTAGAACTTGTGGAAATCATCAAAGCAAGAGTCTATGAACACTCTGGGGTCCAACTTCAAATGGAGGTGAGGAGAGTTCCTTATGAGTGAGTGCTTCAAAGCAGACCTCCATTGCCATAGCCACTGCTCAGATGGAACCGCGTCACCAAAAGAGATCATTGACTTAGCTATTTCACTCCAACTGAACGGACTTTCGATTACCGATCACGATACAGTCGATGCATATACTGAAGCGATCGACTATGCAAAAGAAAAAGGATTGAAGCTGATACCCGGCGTGGAATTCTCCTGTACCCACCGAGGAGAAAGCGTCCACCTTTTGGGATATGCTTTCCATCATGAGCATCCGCTCATCTTGAATTTTTCTAACAAACATATCGAACGTAGACAAAACCGTGCAAAAGAGATCCTAGCTCTTCTACATAAACATCAAATTGTTCTTGATGCAGAGCTACTCTTGAAGCAAAACCGTTTTGTAGGGCGCCCTCACATCGCAAAAGCAATGATTGACAAGGGTTATGTGAAGGACTTTAAAGAGGCCTTCCGAAAATACCTCGGCGACAATGAACCTTGCTATGTCCCCGGCAACACCTTCACCGTTGAAGAGACCATTGACATCCTTCACCAGGCTGGAGCTGTGGCAGTTGTAGCCCACCCACACCTCATCAAAAAAAGACGGATCCTAAGTGACCTCTATGAGATGGAGATCGATGGGATTGAAGCCTACTATGGCAGAATGTCTATCTCTCAAAACCGCCCCTTCGTGGCAAAAGCCCAGGAACTCGAGATCCAAATTACGGGTGGATCTGATTTCCATGGGGAAATCACACCCGACAGAAGGCTTGGCTCCTCTTGGACTCCCGAACGCTCTTTTTATGACCTCTACGAACTCTACCAAACGAATGTGCAAGAATGGATAAGCTCCTCAACCTAAATCAAAGGTTTACTCCAAAAAATCTAAAGAAGCAGAAAAAGGACCTCAGCCTGATGAGGAAACTCTCTCTGCTCTCTGGAAATCCACACCTACAATTCCCCTCTTTACACATAGCCGGAACTAATGGTAAGGGATCTGTTTCTACAAAGTTAGCAAAAGCCCTTTCATCAAAGTACCGTGTAGGACTGTACACCTCTCCACACATCCATAAGATCAATGAACGAATCCAAATCAATGGAGAGTGTATTCAGGACGAGGAGATCCACTCGTTTCTGCATCAATTTGACCAATTTCCGGAGGATTTAATTGAGGAAGCCCACTTTTTTGACTGCCTCACTCTCATGGCTTTCTCACATTTCGCGAAAAAGAGCGTAGATATTGCCGTAGTCGAGGTCGGGCTCGGAGGAGAGTATGACTCGACAAATATCCTAAAACCCATCGCCTCAGCCATCACTTCTATTGGACTGGACCATCGAGAGATCTTGGGTGACTCTTTAGAGGAAATCACGAAAGCTAAAGTACGCATTGCGAAAGAAGAGACACCCCTTGTCTTGGGTTCTGGAATCGATATGACGACTGTTCTCAAATTTCTCCAGCCTGCATCAGTACCGCTCTATCCTTTACGAAGCGGCGGAACCGCTGAAGAAAAAAACCAGGCAGTAGCGACGGCACTTCTCAAACTCATAGAGACCTCCTTCCCGTTAAATGAAGATCAGATCCAGCATGGTCTTCAATCCAAGGCCCCTTTCCGATTTGATTTAAGAAAGATCGGAGAGCAGGAAGTTCTCTTTGACCTCGCCCATAACCCAGATGCCCTTCGCCAATTTGCGGTAGATTTTCGATTGATGTACTCGACTAACTCCCCCGCTATTCTCTTTGGCATGCGACGGAATAAGGAACTAAACAGTGCACTTAAAGAACTGCTTCCCTTACATCCACAACTCTACTTTGTCCAACCTGACTCGCATTGTTACAGTGTGGAAGAATTGTCAAAAAGTGCATTGAGTGTGGGCTTCTCACCTCAAAACTTACAACATTTACCCACCTTTGAAGTGCTAAAGAGCCTGCCTTTTATCGTCGTCCTCGGCTCGTTTTCGACCGTAGATTATGTCTATAAGCTTCTTACCTCAAAGAATTTAGACAATATAGATAATATTTTTTCTCGTAAT
>CAZPBC010000046.1:0-15713 GCA_964584775.1 uncultured bacterium | reverse complement strand
GCTGCTCGTTGACGGGGTAGCAGACAGTGAAAAACTCTATAAAATGGCGTTTGAACAGGGAATAGACCTACTCACACCGCCTCAGAGAAATGGACGAATCAAAAAAGAGCCATGGATGAAACAAAGGAACAATCGAATTCTAGAAATCCTAGGATTGGGAGGAGACAAGATAGCCAAATCTATCTGGGGAAAACTGAGAGGATACAGCAAAAGAGTGACCATTGAAAGTGCAATAGCAAGATGGAAAAAGTTGTTTGGACAGCACTTAAGAAGTCTGAGTTTTGAAACGCAACGAATTGAAATTTCAGTTAAAGCTCAAATTCTGAATGATAATGAAGCAGTTGGAGGCAGGAATCTAGTGGTGAGTTCCTAAAGCTCGGGCTCATCGGCTAAAAAAACTGAATTACGCAACACCCCCGTATACAACTAGTGCTGCGCTTTGCTAAGCGAAAATTGCTTTTCTAACTGCTCGCATGTAAATGAATAAACATCGATTTTTAAATAAAAATGATAATGACGGTTTTTATTAGCTTAATTTTTGGGAGCGGGACGGTAAGCGTTCCAAGCGTGCGCGACGATGTCGCTGAGGGCGGGATACTGGGGCTTCCAGTTGAGCTCTTGGGAGGCCTTCTTCGCGTTGGAGAGAAGGATGGCGGGATCGCCGGCTCGGCGGTCGCCTTCTAGGACTTGTATTTTTTGGCCGGTAACCTCTTCGGTGGCTTGGATCACTTGTCGGACGCTGTAGCCATTGCCGTTTCCGAGGTTGTAATGGGTTGAGTCGCCACCGTGGAGGAGGCGTTCCATGGCGAGAAGGTGGGCCTCGGCTAAGTCGAGGACATGGATGTAGTCTCTCAGGCAGGTGCCGTCGGGAGTGGGGTAGTCAGTACCGAAGATGGTCACGGGTTTCGACTCGAGAGCCGCTAGAAGAACGATCGGAATGAGGTTGTTCTCTTTGGGCTTGCGGTGGCGGATGCGCCCTTCTGGGTCTCCGCCGGCGGCGTTGAAGTAGCGTAGGCTGGTGGATTTCATTCCGTGGTATGTCGAAAAGTCGTCGAGGATCTGCTCCACCATGAGCTTGGAGCGGCCATAGGGGTTGATCGGGGAGAGGAGGTCGCTCTCTTGAACGACGTCTTTGTCGGGGTTGCCATAGACGGCTGCTGAGGAGGAGAAGATGAAGGCAGGGATGCGGTGTCTCTGCACGGCCTCGATAAGAGTGAGGCTTTCGACGACGTTGTTTTCATAGTAGAGTTCGGGTTGTGCGGTGGATTCACCGACGTCGGTGAAGGCGGCAAAGTGCATGACGGCATCGAAAGACTCTTGGCTGAAAAGGCGGTCTAGGAGCTCGCGGTCGCCGATTTCTCCTCGAATGAGCTCACCACCCACGATGGAATTGGGGTTGCCTCTCGAGAGGTTATCAAGGATCGTTGTGTCATAGCCCCGCTCACGGAGGAGCAGGTTGACATGGGAGCCGATGAAGCCAGCTCCGCCTGTGATGAGGACCTTTTTTTTGTCTGACATGGCTTCCTTTTACCAATTTTCACCTTTTTCCATCGAAAAAAAGGGGAAAAAGGCATTAAACTATAGGATATGAAAGACAAAGCGAGCACGGTTCTCAACGATAGCGAGCTCCGGTTTTCAGGCGAACAGGGCTTTTTTGATAAAAGCCCGACAGTGCGCCTGTTAATTTGGACTGTTTTTACGCTCAGTGTGCTCATCTTCTTACACTTTAAAGAAGTCCAAGTTGCCGTGTTGGAGCTTAACACTCCTGCACCGCACTATGTGGTTGCACAGGTCGATTTTGAGTTTGTCGACCGAGACAAGACGCTACTTGCACGTCAAGAGGCGGCTCGTGAGATCAGCCCCATTTACAAGTTTTCCGATAATGAGATTTACCAGCGCCGCTCGGAGTTTGAGAATGGCATGCTGAAGGATGAGGCTTCAAGGCAGAGACTGGCTGAAGTGCGCCTCGATGAGGTCTATGACGTCATCGACGCCATTCAAAAAGTCTTCTCCCAGGCTCGTTTTACCGAGCCTCGGACCTATGGACTCGCTCGGAATCTGGGGATGCCGGTTGACAAGCTATTGCACCATAGCTTGATAGACCGCAATGCACCCAACCGCATGAATCCGGCAATTTGGTTGCGACTGAAGCGTGAATTGATGCGCTCGGGGGAGTTTAATCCTGATACTGTCAACTACGTCTATGAGTTCTTTCAAGATAAGCCTTGGAAACTCGAAGAGGACATTCCCTATGAGCAGTCGCTAAGAGGTAAAATTCAGGCTCTCGTTCCGGATTCAATTACAAAGATTAGTTCAGGAACGCGGATAATTGACCAAGGAGATATGGTCACGACACGCCAGATTGCGATGATGCAAGCGATGAAAAAAGCGCTGAAAGAAAGGCGTGAGCTATGGCACCCCTTGACAATCATTGGATCTGTTTTGATGACGGTCATCATCACGTTGATCACGGCTGTTTTCATCCGCGTGAACTATCCCATTTTAATTGTCTCAAATCGCAAACTCTGTCTCCTTGTCACGATCATTGTCCTCAACCTTGGGTTAGCTAAAGCAGTCGAGCTATTCCTCTTCTCTTCGACGGCAAACTGGATTGAGTGGATGCGCTACCCGCTCATCGTTCCCTTTGCTGCGCTCTTGACTTGTAACTTGATGACGGCCTCGATTGCGACGTTTGTCACAGGGCTTTTGACCGTGCTCTTTACGACGACCCTTGCATTTGAATACATTGGCTTCATGGTGCTCAACATCGTTGCCTCCCTGATCGTGATTGTGAGTACACGGCGTTTAAAAAGACGTAAAGAGATTTTTGCTGTCGTCGGAAAAGCTTGGGTGGGAACGGTGGTTGTCATTTTCGCTCTCCACCTCTACGCGGGAAATATTTTTGAGTGGTCGATCTTTAGCGATGTTGTCAGTGCTGCGATCTTTTTGATGCTGACAGCTGTTCTTTCGCTGGGACTCCTTCCACTTTTAGAGAGCGCTTTCCATATCATCTCGGACGTGACGCTCATGGAGTACATGGACCCGAATCACGAGCTGTTAAAACGTCTCTCTTTCGAAGTGCCAGGGACCTATCAACATACTCTGATGGTCTGTAATCTTTCGGAAGCGGCAGCGCTTGCGATTGGAGCCAATGGGCTCTTCTGCCGTGTGGCTTCCCTTTATCACGATATCGGAAAGATGATCACCCCGCACTTCTTCACAGAAAACCAGCAGGGGGAGATGAATGTCCATCAGCTCCTCACTCCTCTTGAGTCGGCTCAGACCATTATGGCCCACGTCAGTGAAGGGGTCGCAATGGCAAGAAAGGCTGGGTTGCCAGAACAGTTTATCGACATCATTAAAGAGCACCACGGAACCTCTTTAGTCTACTTTTTCTACCGAAAGCAGCTCGACCAGGTGGGGGGAGATGAAACTCTAGTCGATGAAGCGCTCTTCCGCTATGGAGGGCCTAAGCCAAGAACCAAAGAGTCTGCGATTATTATGATCGCCGATATCTTTGAGGCGGCCTCACGTTCGCTTGATAAAATTGACCAGAAAATCCTTTCTGATTTGATCAATCGCTTGGTGCGAGACAAAATGGATGATGGGCAGTTTGATGAGTGCCTGCTCACCTTTGAAGAGCTGAGTATCATCAAAAAAACGATGGTTCAGACGCTTCTCGCTGGATTACACAGGCGTGTCAAGTATCCCAAACCTTTTAACAAACAAAGTGGCGCAGCAATCTATGCCTAAGTTTCAACTCGCCTTAGTGACAGGTGCATCGAGTGGAATCGGTTGGACGCTTGCAGAGCGTTTGGCGGATCAGGGGATTTCACTCATTGTTTCTGGCCGCAATGAAACGGCTCTGAACCATCTTGCCGACTCCCTACGTGAGAAGGTCAACGTGGTGGTTCAGCCTGCAGACCTCACCGTTCCAGCTGAACGGGAGGCTCTCAAGCAAAAGATCCGCGAGCTTGCTCCTGACCTGGTGGTGAATAACGCCGGTTTTGGTGCCTACGGTCCTGCGGTGGATATGGATCTAGATCTCCAAAAAAAAATGATCGAAGTCAATGCGAGTGTGGTTTATGAGCTAACACTCACAGCTGCCAAAGCGCTGCTTGAGCGCGGATTAAAGGGGACGATTCTCAATGTCTCTTCTGTTGCGGGACAGATCACGATGCCCTACTTTGCGGCGTATGCAGCTTCCAAGAGTTTTGTTATCCAGGCTTCTGTCGCACTTGATGAAGAGTTGAAGGAGCAGGGGGTTCGGGTGCTTGTTTCCTGCCCCGGTCAAGTTTGGACAAATTTTTCAAGGCGAGCAGCTTTAAAGAAAGACTACACGGCAGATGAGTCAGGCAAGATGACAGCGCTCTTTGCTGCAGAAGAAATCTTAACGCAGATCAAGTCAGGAAAGCAGGTGCATACCTTTAACTGGAAGTTTGCCTGTTTGGCATTCCTTGTGAAGTATGTCTTTCCACACCGCTTGGCGATGCACCTCTTAAAAAAGCGGATGAAAAGCCGTTTTTAAGTCTGGCTATCGATGTGTTTCTTCAACACGCTCTCCAGCTTTTCTCCCGTGATGGGTTTGGGGAGGTAGTCATCCATCCCACTTTCTAGATACTTTTCACGGTCCCCTTCAATCGCGTTCGCTGTCAGGGCAATGATCGGAGTCGTTTTGTTTGTTGAGTTCATCTCTCGGATCTTGTTCATCGCTTTGACACCGTCCATATCAGGCATCTGGATGTCCATGAGAATGAGGTCGTAGTCATTGGAAGAAACCATATCAATGGCTTCACCGGCACTCTCCGCCACGTCGACAGTGCACTTCATCATCTCAAGCATGTGTTTTGTGAGCTCAAGGTTGATGGTGTAGTCATCGACGACGAGCACTTTCGCATTGAACTGGGATGTAATTTTTTTCATGACTTTCTCACTGTTTTGAGAGGAAGGTCAACGTTGAAAGTCGTTCCCACTCCCTCTTCACTTTTCACATTCATTTCTCCGCCCATGAGTTCCACGAGCTGTTTGCTGATCGTGAGTCCAAGTCCTGTGCCACCAAATTTACGTGTTGTCGAGGTATCAGCTTGATCGAAGGCCTTAAACACATCTTCGAGTTTTTCTTTTTTTATGCCAATCCCTGTATCGACGACAGAGAAGCGTACAATTTTCCCAAGTTCTTTATTTTCAGTGAATTCAATCTTTAGAGTGATCGTGCCTTCCTCTGTAAATTTAATCGCATTCGCCATCAGGTTGATGAGAACTTGTTTTAGGCGGGTCGGGTCTCCAATGAAGGTGTTTGAGGGGAGTTCACCCCACTCTACATTGATTTTCAATGACTTATTGAGAGCTTTTGTCTCAACGGTGGTGAGCGTGTCGTTGGCTAAGGTTTTGATATTAAAGGGAATAGTCTCAAGCTCTACCTTTCCAGCTTCGACTTTCGAAAGATCGAGGATATCGTTGATGACAGTGAGAAGATGCTCAGCCGATTGGTAGACTTTTGTGGCGTAGTTTTGTTGCTGGTCATCTAGAGGGGTATTCATGAGTAGTTCTGTCATTCCCATAATGCCATTGAGTGGAGTGCGGATTTCATGGCTCATATTCGCAAGAAAGTGGCTCTTTGCTCGGCTTGCTTCGAGGGCCTCATCCCGTGCACTTTTGAGCTCTCGGTTGCGTTCCGCGAGGGTTTTCACAAGCTCAGTGAGCTTTTCATCGTGAGCACGGAGGAGGCGGCGCGAACGCCGTCTCTCTTCTTCAAGAGCGGAACCCTCTATGATGATGATCGCGACTTGTAGGATGGGGAAAATGAAGTGGAGGGTCTCTTCTTCAAAGGGTGTTGTCTCGGAGAGCAGGAGAGAGATGCCGATCAGCTCATCATTTTGTAAAAGGGGAACAGCCATTCCGTAAAGGGAATCCAGATCATCGAGAAAGAGTGGGTGGGGTTCTTGGATCACTTTTTCGATGTAGGGGGAGAGTTGTTTGAGTAGAGGGTCGCTCACTTCTCCTTTCTGAAAGAGAGCTTTCACTTCTTGCTTCCAATCGGAAGGAGTCGTGGCGATCTGTTCGGGCTTTTTGTCGGTGAGCTGGATGAGAATGGAGTAGCAAGAGGAGGTGACTGTCCGCAGGGCTTCAGAGAGGTCTGAGAAGATTTCACTCAGGTTGGAGGGGTCTTTGGAGAGGATAAACTGAGACTCAATGCGCGTGATCGTATCGAGGAGGATATTTGTGTCGTGGAGTTTCTGGTCAGCTTCACTCACGCTACGTACGCGTCGGAAGTGGGCGATATATAGCTCCTCCTCTTCACCAGGAAGGGCGTGGATCACGACCTGCGCTGGGGCGCGGTTGTGATTTTTCTCTTTAAAGAGAATCATCGACTTTTGAAGGAACTCTTCACGGGTGATATTTCGGTTCAATTTTTCAGCTTCGTGGAGGAGGTCAAAGAGGGGGCGACCCAAAACCTCTCGCTCTTGGTACCCCAGGCTTTTTTCTGCTGCAGCATTAAAAGAGAGAATGTCAAGCTGATGGTTCAGTAAGAGAGTGGGTGCAAGGGAATGAGTGAGGATCGAATGGGCTTGAGGGGAGAGGGGGAGGTTTTTCTTGTTCATGAAAAACCTCATTTAATTGAGTGTAAGATCTTCGGGTATCATCGAAAGGGCTGCGTATTTCCCACCCATCTTCCTTAAGAGAACTTGCCACAGTTGGTCGGGGGTGGTATGGAAAATGAGCTCTTTCGATGCAGGGTAGAGCAACCAACTCCCATCCATGAACTCTCTCTCCAGCTGTCCTTGCCCCCAACCGGCGTAACCAAAGCAGAGGTAGACCGAAGGACCCGTTTCATCGGTGATGATATCTTGTAAAAAGTTTAGGTCTCCTCCCAAAAAGACATCATCACAAATGTTGAGGGTTTGGTTTGGGATTTTGTTAGAGGTGTGGAGGAGCATCATCTGGTTTGTTTGTACGGGACCCGCTGCGCGGACACCGACACGGGGGTTCATCAGTTGGTCGATGTTGATGATGTCTTCGGGGAGCTCAAGCTCGAGACTCTTGTTGATCACCAGTCCAAAAGAACCTTCTTGAGTGTGCTCACAAACCAGGACGACGCTGCGGAAAAACAGACCCGTATCGATCTCTGGGGTCGAGACGAGAAAGACGCCTTTTTCGAGATGGGAATGAGGAAGTTGCTCCACGTTATTTTCCTATCGGTATGAGCACTGTGGTGGGCAGCAGTGTTCTCTTTGATCTACAATTTGTTCATTCAACATTTTGATGTTGTCGCCAAGGGTATCGATACGTCGCAGGAGGTCAGAGAAGACTTTCTCAAAGCTCTGGCTGCAGACGTTACTCCAGCAACAAGGATCATCGTCAGAAGAGATGACCAGTCCCACACGCGAGATGGCTGTGGTAATCTGGTTCACTTCGTCGTTGAAGAAGTTGGTAAACTCTTGCGGTGAAGAGAGTGTCGCAAGGAGGTTCATTCTTCTTGCGCGGAGGCGTTGCCAGGTTTTATTCGAATGGAAGAGTAGACCGTAGTGGTTGATGTCATCCATGAGGGTCTCTCCCTTGTTCATGATCGATGTCATTCTCAAGTAGAGGTCATCGCTGTTAAACAGTTTACCGACTGTACCATTCTTGACAGCTTCTGGATCCAGTGCGTCAGTGAGTTCAGCGATATTTTCTGCAGCATCCGTGATGTGCTCCCAAAAATGGCCATCAGCCATTGTGGCGAGGCCTTTGTCGAGTTTCGATGCCAGCTGGCCAATAACCTTAACGGCATTCTCCACGGAGGTGGGAGGCACGGCAAACAGAACCTGGTCTGTGACACGGACAAGGGCCTGTCCGGGTTTAGCGGCGTGAGGGGTGATGGAGACAGCACGCTCACCCAAAAGCCCGGAGGTGCTCGCTGCAATTTGGTCGCTGGTGTAGACAATCACTCCAGAGTCGATCTTGAGAGTGAGTTCATAGATGTAGACTTTGCCATCGTGAAGGTTGACTAGGCTTCTCGCGTCGTCGACTTCTTGGATATCATCGACCTCACCGACGGGGTGACCGGCGAAGAGGACTCTTGTTCCGATCGAAATTTTATCGATATTCGTGAAGCGGACCTTGAGAATTTGCCCCTCATCTCCGACGGTGGGATGCAGAAAGAGGAGGATGTAGATAATGATCGCGAAGGCAACAAGAACAAAAGTTCCGATCATAAAGTTCTTCGATTGTTTGTTAGTGATCATTTGTTACCCCTTTTACCAACGGACGCATTTTCTATAAAGGCCTGAATCACCGGGTCATCGATCTGGAAGAAGGCCTTTTTATCGGCCACATGAATGATCCTTCCGTCGTGGTGCAGGGCCAGCTGGTCTCCCACTTCCAGGGCAGATCGGATATCGTGGGTGACGACGATGCTCGTTGCGTTGAGTTCTTTTTTCGTTTTTTTAATCAGTTCGTTGATTTGCATAGCAGTAATTGGGTCGAGACCCGTTGTGGGCTCGTCGAAAAGCATGGTATCGGGACGGTAGACGATCAATCTTGCGAGTCCAGCCCGCTTTCTCATCCCTCCTGAAAGGTCAGAAGGCATCTTATTTTCCGTTCCCGAGAGATCGACCATCGCCAACGCTTCTTTAGAGCGGGTGATGATCTCCTCTTTAGTGATCCATCCTGTTCGTGGGTCTCCATGCTGTCTTAAATAGAAGCCTGTATTTTCTCCCACATTCATTGAATCGAAGAGGGCAGCACCTTGAAAGAGCATTCCCATCTGCTTGTAATAGAGGAGTTTTTTTGATGGACTTAGTTTTAGGATGTTGACTCCATCGACCTCGATCGTTCCGGAGTCGGGCTTCTCGATACCGATGATCTGTTTAAGAAGAACGCTCTTTCCGACGCCTGAGCGGCCGAGGACGACTAAAGTTTCTCCTTCATAGATGTCGAGGTTGAGGTCTTTTAAGACATGAAGGGAACCATAAGACTTGTTCAGTCCTCGGATGCGGATTTTGAGTTTGCGCTCTTTTTTCTCTGTCATTTCACCATCCACGGCGCAATTTTTTGAAGGTAAGGGTAGAAGCTGTTCAGGGTCATCGTGATCAAGAAGTTGGAGATCAGGATGACTGAGTAACAGATGACGACGCTATTGGTGGTCGCCCGTCCGACACCTGCAGCACCTCCATGTGCCTGCATCCCCCTGTAGCAGCTAATGGTCACAATGATCGCTCCAAAAAAGATCGATTTGATCAGTCCTGAAAAGAAGTCAAAGTTGTCGATGTGTGTCGGAAGAGGGTCTAAAAAGGTGGTGGGGTCCATCCCGTAGTAGTAGACCGAGACGATGTACCCTCCGATAATACCCATAAAGCAGCTGTAGACGGTGAGCAGCGGCATCATGAAAATGCCTCCGATAAAGCGCGGGGCGACAAGGTAACTTAATGGGTCGACGGCCATCGAGCGAAGGGCATCGATCTGCTCTGTCACGCGCATGGTTCCAAGCTCCGCACACATCGCAGCACCGACACGACCCGTGATCATAAAGGCGGTGAGGACGGGGCCCATCTCGACCATCATCGCTTTCGCGACCATCAGTCCCGTCACACTTGTTAAGCCAAAACCGGAGAGTTGGAAAAACGACTGTGCTGCAAGAACGATTCCCGTCGAGAAGCCGGTGATGGAGATCACAGGGAGTGAGGCGACGCCAATATCGTAAAGTTGGTTGCGGATTAAAGAAAAATGGGGGGGCTTTTTGACCGAACTGATCAGCACCATAAAGATGAGAGTGAAGTAGTCTCCTATAGCACCGATCCACTTTGTGAAGGGGATCTCCTGGATCTGAAGTGACGAGTTCGAACGCTTATGTCCCATAGAATTTTTACTTTAGGACTCTGGCAGGAATAAATCAACTGGGAAGAAACTCCTTTTCACCTTATATTCTTCATCTAAAAGGAGAAGCTCTATGACAACGGCCACCAAAACACCCTATGAAAGCTTATCTGAAGTCATGCCAGGAGGGGTGAGCTCCCCCGTCCGCTCTTGTAAAGGAATTCTCCCTGAGCCCCTGATCGTCGAAAAGGGGAGTGGATCCACCATCACCGATATCAATGGAAAAATCTATATCGATTACTGCAGCTCCTGGGGTGCGCTGATCCATGGTCATGCTCATCCTAGGCTTGTGGAAAAATGCCAAAATCAACTTTTAAAAGGTTCGACTTTTGGTATTACAACCCTTGAAGAAGAAAGACTTGCGAGAAAAATTGTCGAGCACACTCCCTCCGTTGAGATGGTGCGGTTTGTCTCTTCGGGAACCGAAGCCACGATGAGCGCTATCCGCCTTGCACGAGGCTACACAAGAAGGGAAAAGATCATCAAGTTTGAGGGCCATTACCACGGGCATTCAGATATGCTTCTTGTGAAGTCAGGTTCTGGCGTTTCCCACCTTCCTGAATCCTCCTCTGCGGGGGTTCCAAAAGCGGCTGTGAGTGACACGATCTCTATCCCTTTCAACAACCCCGAAGCTCTTGAAAATGCTCTAAATGAAAAAGTTGCAGCAGTCATCCTCGAGCCGATTACTGGAAATATGGGGGTCGTTTTGCCCAAGCCTGAGTTTTTGGAAACGCTCGTCAAAAAGACCAAAGAAAAAGGCGTGCTACTCATTTTTGATGAGGTAATGACGGGATTTCGTGTGGGTCTCCACTCTGCTCAAGGCCTTCTAGGCATCCAACCGGACCTGACCTGCTTTGGAAAAGTGGTCGGTGGAGGGTTTAATGCGGCAGCCTTTGGGGGAAGGACTGAAATCATGGATCAGCTGGCTCCTCTAGGTCCTGTGTATCAGGCGGGGACGCTCTCTGGGAACCCGATTGCGATGGTCGCTGGTTACGAAGCACTTAAAATGGCGGAAGAGGAGGGCTTTTATGAAGAACTCGAGAGAAAAGGAAAGCTCCTTTGCACTCCAATCATCGAAAAAATCACCCAAGATCATGTGAAGGCCTGTCTGCAGCGTGTCGGATCGATGTTGACGATCTATTTTGGCCGCGATGAAGTGAACCACTTCGATGAGGCACTCACCGTCGATCGAGAGCTCTTTGGAGAGTTCTTCCGCTACCTACTCGAACGGGGAATCTACATTCCTCCTCACCCACTAGAAGCCTGGTTCTTTACTCAGGCTCATACGGATGAGCAACTTGAGTACACCGTGGACGCCGTTCTCAGCTTCCTCAGTCGTTGACCTAACCTGGGTGTTTCATGAGCGTTCGTGGGCCCTACATGATAAAGAAGACATGAATAGGCCCTATATCTATAATGAGCCCTATGAAGCGTCTGAGCCTGATTTTCTTCTTTTTCCTCTTTCCTCTGCTGCTGATCGCCAATGAATGGATTGAAGTGAGCGGCAACCTCGATCGATCAGCTGTCGATCAGCTACTTGAAGAGGTCGATCAATTCAAATCGTCTCCGCTTGTGATGGTCCTAGATTCAGAAGAGGGAGATTTTGAAGCGGCACTTGCCCTCGCTCGTCGGATCGCGCATTGGAAAGAGCAATCCAAAGGGACAGTCATTGCCTACCTCGATGAAAATGTCGTCGGCCCTGCGGCACTCCTTCCCTTTGTCGCTGATGAAATTTACGCATCCAGATTTGTCACATGGGGGGATTTGGACGCGCGAGAGAAAAGTCCTGCAGTTTTGCGCTCGACTCTCCGCGGATTAGTCGATGGCGACCTCAAGCAATCCCTTTTGCTTGCAATGGCGCTGGGCGATGAGGTGGTGATGGACCAGAAGCAGATGACTCAGGAGAAGGGGAGTCGCCTGGTTCTCAATCAAAAGCAGCTCAAAAAACTGGGTTTGCTTGTAGAAACCCTTCCGCGCGAAAAGTTTGAGGAAAAGTTTTCCATTTCTTCGGTTCCAGCTCCTACGAAAAGCGCGGCTTTGCCTACTGAGAAAGGCTCTTTTGAAGAAGAGTTGCGCAAACATATCCGCTATAGTGACACTGAAGAGAACATCGTTGGGCACCTCTACATTGGTGATAAAAAAACACAGATCACAGAGGGAACATGGCTCTACGTTAAGCAAGCCCTGGATGAATATAGAAAGCTCAACCCCATCTTCATTATCCTTGAATTGGATACACCTGGTGGCCAGGTGTATGCCGCACAAAAAATTTCTGATGCGCTTCAAGAGTTGGATACGCAGCTCGACATTCCGGTGGTTTGCTACATCAACAACTGGGCCATCTCTGCTGGGGTGATGTTGACCTATTCTTGTCGGTTTATCACGGTCGAGGGGGATGCTTCTCTTGGAGCTGCTGAGCCCCTTTTACAAACAGGGCAAGGAACGCAGGTGGCCTCAGAAAAGATCAACTCTGCACTGCGTGCTGACTTTGCTAACCGTGCCAACTATTTTGGGAGAAATACCCTCCTTCCACAGGCGATGGTCGACAAAGACATGATCCTCGTTTTAAGGGACGGCGAGTTTGTGAACTTAAGCGATGAAAAGCAGTTGCGTTTGAAGGGAAGCCGCCCAGATTTAGTGGTGAGTCCCAAGGGAAAACTGCTCACTTTGAACGCTAAAGAGATCATGGAGTTTGGTGTGGGTGACCTGTTGGTCGAGCCGATGAAAATCGCCTCAAAAAGTGCGAAGGAAGAGCGAGAGGGAAAGTGGTCTTCAGACAAAGAGCCGCTCTTTCAAAAACCCTTCTTTAACTCCATTCCGAATGTCAAAATTGTCAGTTACCAACCGGACTGGAAGACGCAGTTTTTTACCTTTTTAGCGAAGCCGGCAGTTGCCTCGGTCTTGCTAATGGGTTTGATCCTCGGGTTCTATATGGAAATGAATACACCTGGTTTTGGTATCGCTGGCGGGTTTGCCCTCTTTTGTCTCTGTATGATTCTTCTTTCTAGTTTTGCGATGGAGGCGATCCAATGGTTCGAAGTGATTCTTTTCTTTGCGGGTATTGCGCTCGTTGTCATCGATCTCCTGGTGATTCCGACCTTTGGTATTTTGGGAGTCGTTGGAGTTGCGATGGCGATCTTTGGACTCATGGCAATCATGCTTCCTGGTCTTGAAAATGTCGACTACGAGTTTGATACGAATACGTTTAACGCCGCTGGGGAGTATGTACTGATGCGTCTCGGATGGCTCTCGATGGGTTTTGTGATTTCAGTCATCGGGATCTTTCTCTTAGCTAAATACGTTTTTCCAGCGCTCGCTCCCTACAGCCGCCTTGTCCTGACGGGTCACGAACAGGAGGGGTTTGTTGCCGGGGTTCCGCTTGAAGATTTGCCTCCACTCGGAAGTGAGGGGGTGACGGAGACGAACCTGAAACCCGCTGGAACGATCCTTGTAGAGGGGAAACTTTTTGACGCGCTCTCTGATGGGAGTTACATCAACAAGGGTGAAAAAGTCACGGTTGTCGAGTACGAAGGAAGTGTTCTGATTGTGGAAAAGAAGGAGAACTCTTGAGCGCATTTATTGTTTTATTCGTGGGCTTAGCTCTTATTTTTTGTGAATTTTATCTCCCTGGTGGAGTGATGGCGATCGTGGGTACGCTGCTTGTGGGAACGTCGATTGCTGTTTGGATTTGGGACGGTGCGACGACGACAGAGCTCGTGGTGTTTTTGATTGTCGTTGCCATCTCCTTGATCTTCACTATCCGTTTTGCACTCCACTCAGTGAGAAAAACCAAACGATCTGGATCGATCTATCTTGAAAGCGATCAGGAGGGCTTTCGTTCTAGTAAATACGAAGAGGATGTGATGGGAAAAGAAGGAGTGGCTAAAAGTCAACTCCGTCCCGGGGGATTTGTCACCATCGATGGCAAAAAATATGCAGCGATCTCGGTCGTTGGCTATATTGAAAAGGGCGCCAAGGTGACAGTCGTCGGCATCGAAGGGGAAACAGTTTTAGTGAAATCAAAGTAAGGATAAGAATATGCATTCAATTTTAGCGCAAATGGGGAGTGAGTTTTACTTTATCGCTGTTGTTTTGGCGATCGCCGCTCTGATCTTTTTAGGACTCATTGGAAGATTCATTAGTCTTTGGTTCCAGGCATTTGTCTCGGGAACACCGATCCCTCTTTTTACCATCATTGGGATGAGCCTGAGGAAAATTCCTCCACGTATCATCGTGACAGCACGGATCAATCTCTATAAAGCGGGATTAAAACAGATCAGCGTTGCCGATCTCGAGACACACTACCTCGCAGGTGGACATGTGATCAACGTTGTTGAAGCGATGATTGCGGCAGACAAGGCAAATATCCCCCTCGACTGGAGACAAGCAACGGCGATTGACCTTGCAGGACGAGATGTAAAGGGAGCTGTACAGACCTCGGTTTATCCAAAAGTCATTAACTGTCCAAGCGACGGAGGGTATACGGTCGGAGTCTCCAAGGATGGAATTCAGCTGAAAGCTCGTGCGCGGGTGACCGTCCGCACCAACATCAAACAGCTTGTTGGTGGAGCAACGGAAGAGACAATCATTGCGCGTGTTGGAGAGGGGATTGTCAGTGCGATTGGTGCTTCCCAAACCCACGCTGAAGTCCTAGAAGCACCGGAGATGATCTCGAAGCGCGTCCTCGAAAAAGGTCTCGACTCTTCGACCGCCTTTACGATCTTGTCGATTGATATTATTGAAATGAACCTCGGTGAGAACATCGGTGCGCGTCTTCGTGCAGACAAGGCGGAATCGGATAAACGTATTGCTCAGGCTGAAGCGGAGAAAAGACGTGCGATGGCTGTGGCTGCTGAACAGGAAAACAAGGCAAAAGTCAAAGATAAAGAAGCGATTCTTGTCGAAGCTCAAGCTCAAGTTCCACAAGCGATGGCTGAAGCCTTTAAAACCGGCAAACTGGGAATCATGGATTACCAGCGTATCCAAAACATCCAATCCGATACGGACATGAGAAAATCGATTTCTAAACCTGAACAGAGCGATAATATCTAATCAAGATGAACGCGATTGAATTTCTCGGTTTTATTATTACCCTTGGGTTGACGGCTTTTCTCTTTGCAAGGAAGGTCCGTGAGGATCAGCGCCGTGCCGCCCACCCTGAGCAGGTTGAGGAGGAAGAGCAGGAACAGCTCGAGGCTCTTCAACAGCTTTTAGGTATTGAGAAAAAGGTGGAGGTCATTCCTGAGCCAAAAGCTCCACCTCCACCTCCTGCAATCCCCAAGGCAAAACCCTCAAGAACGATGGGTGCAAAGTATGAGTTTAAGACCGATCTGGTTCAGTATGAAGAGACGAGTGGGGTCGAATCGAGAACGTTCGAAGCACGTGTCGGAGATGTGGACTTCCCTGAGCTGGGTACTGATATTTTGTCTCAGGATCTGATGTTGGCGGAAGGTCGAGTGACAAAAGAGAGACCCTCGAAGTTGCAGAGGTGGTTTCAAAAAAGAGACCTTCAGCAAATGATTGTCTTTCAAGAAATTCTAAAAGCTCCCAAAGGACTCCAGGGTCTCTCCAATTTCCATGACGACCGCGTCTAACAATTATACTCATCTTCTGCAAGAGATTGAAGAGCACTGCAAAAAGTGTGGCCGTGCTCCCGGGTCGGTGGAGCTGATTGCTGTTACCAAAAACCACCTTTGGGAAGAGATCGAGCCCCTTTATCAGGCGGGGTGTCGAGTTTTTGGTGAGTCACGCGTCCAAGAAGCCCTTCCTAAAATCGAAAACGCACCAGAAGATATTGAGTGGCACTTCATTGGTCGTTTGCAAGTGAATAAAGTTTCAAAGGTGGTGGGAAAGTTTAC
>CAZPBC010000045.1:0-15814 GCA_964584775.1 uncultured bacterium | reverse complement strand
TTCTTTATTGAGAGCACAAAACCCGGCTGGAGAAAGCTCGAACTGCCGTTAAGTGAAGAGGAATGATTTTTTCATTATCCTCATATGTGTGATTCGTAGACATCTGAATCTTATTGGTTCAATCTCAAGTTTAACCCAAGAGCAATCACTAATGAATTTAGAGTGCTCCATTTTGGGTTTCTTGTTCCTGAAAGTGACTACCAAGAGTGGTTATCGTCTTATTGGGCGAAAGATGTTCAAGAATTATTTCGTTTAAAAAAAGACACTCTTTTATGAAGTTCACTGAATTGATCTTAGCGCAAAGCGGTAGCATGTTTGAGGCAAGTCGTTTTGTTGCTCCGTGTGAAGTGAGCAGAACAACAAATTCAAACTATCTATCTGTATTTAAAAAATTCGGAATCGACGTCTTTTTCCTGTGTATATTTTTTAGGAGTTAATTGGTGCTAGTATACAGAGGGTCCCCCCCAGGAAAAGTCTTTATCCGTACGGCGGAGCCTCCTGAAAGGGGAGTCCATGTCGGATGTGAGGATCCCTACACACCTGAACTGACAAACTTAGATCCAGATGAGGCAGAGCTTGTCTTAGAGATTCTAAGTCAAAGAAGATGGGAGAGCCTTGAGCTAGCAGACTTATATCTTTCAAAAGAGGCGAGTGCTGTGATTGAGGAGGCGATCCGAACTCAGCAGGCATGGAAGAGAGTGGTCGTTGTTCGAACTGTTATAGAAGGGGGAATGATCAGGGCTCTTATAGACGCAGTTCGAGTCTCAGAGTGTCTTCGGGAGCTCACCTTTTCATCGGTTGAAATCTCCTCTAAACAAAGAAAAAAGCTCGTCCGATGTATCGCTGCTTCACCGGTTCTTGCTGAGCTAACGCTTGATGGCATTGGACTAAAGGGTACGGAATTGGGAACATTATTGGCGGGGTTTGCAGTCCAAAAGAGCATTCGAGTTCTTCGATTAGGGAACAACGGCCTCCGGTCAAGTGGGACGAGAGTGTTGCTTCACAATTTATCTGGAATCAAGACTCTCAGAGAGCTGGATCTCAGTGGTAACTCCATTCAGAACCGCGGTGCTATCATTGTCGGCAATCTTGTTTTTTTCTTACCCTCTCTCCAATCTCTTGGGCTAAGCCGAAATCATATCACAGCCAGGGGAGTTTGCTATCTTTCACAGAGCCTGTCTGATCGTAGAGTGATGCTTCAGACTTTAGATCTAGAGGGAAATGCTATTGGAGATGATGGGAAATCTTTTCTTGCAGAAGCGATGAAAACAAACACGTCTATCCATTCAATCAGTCTCTAGAGCAGTGTCCTAAAAACAGGATCCGATTTGCATCTAAATAAATAGATCCAAGTACTTCGTGTAGAACTTGAGCATGTGACTCTTTTTTTCGAAGCCGAGTTTGGATTTGATTCGTGTGAGATAGGCTTCGGTGGTTCGGGGAGAGCGGTGGAGGGTGGTTGCGACCTGTTTTGCTGTCATTCCTCGGAGGAACTGGAAGAAGGTACGGCGCTCGCCTGGTGTGAGTTCCTGGATTTTGAGAAGTTTTTCATATTCAGGCTCGATTGCTTTGATCAGCTCGATCGCTTTCGGATCAAAGAGGGAGGGGCAAGCGAACGACGGCTCTTTATAAAAGTAACTCCCGCACTCTTCCGCAATGTTAATGGGATCATTGTCTTTGTAGATAAATCCTGCAGTCTCTTCAAAATAGCTGATGAACTTGCGAATCAGAGGAAGGTTAGTGAGGTAGTTGTTGGTGATGTCTTCAGTTTGGCTCGATCCAAAGGCATAGTGTGTGGACTCCTCTCCGTCAGTGACGGCAAAGACAAGGAGCTGGCCAAAATCAAACGCTTCTTGAAAGCGGCGCTGAGAATGATCGAGGTCGGGATCGGGAATATGATCGACGAGAAAAAAGCCTTCGGGAGAATATTCGGGGCTTTTAAAGGCGGCATGTCTTCTAAAGAGCTTTTGATCAAAGAGGTACTCTGAACGAAAGGGATCCTGAGTGAGGTAACGGAAACTTCCATCTTTCTGAAGATTTTTCACACAAAAGAAATCTGTTTCCAAGAGGGAGTGGATCGAAGAGAGAGCACGTTCGATTGTATTGCTATGTTTTTTTGAAGGAGCTAAAAGCTCATCTGTTGCAACGGCCATAGAAAATATTTTAATCAAAGAACGTGATTTTGATAAAGTCGATCCTTAGGCGATATTTAGAGAAAGTTTAGAAAATTAAACTTCTTGAATATATTATTATTTGTTATGATTTTTATCTTTAATTTTTCGTTCAAGCATTTCTTAAGCGTTAAGAATTTAATGTCAGAGGTCATAGATTGGGTTTAACCATTTCTTTCCATCACCTTTCATTAGATGCACAAGCTGCAATTAAGATAGAAGTATTTGATTTGCAAAGATCGCCTGTAGGGCGGCTTTTGCAAGTTGTGTAGTTGTTTTAAAAGAATAGCTAGTTTAATTGAGTGTCACTCATAGCGACGATCAAAGAGCAGCACCGACAGAGACCCGGGCGTGGTTGCGGCCGGGTTTTTTATTGGTTTCAATCGTTAGGGGGAGCATCGCGATCGGGCTATTTTGCACGACTTTGTGAAGCTCCTCTTTTTGATTTGAAGAGATCAGAAGACAGAGCGAGAAGTTTTGCTCACGGTAGGCTTCCACTTTTTTAAGCAGCTCTTCAGGGGTCTTCACGCGGCGGATTCCAAAAAGAAGAGAGGTGAATTTCGACGGTGTGAAGTGAGAGTCTCCTTCAAGAAGAAGAAAGCGGAGGCGTAGACGCTGCAGTCCAAAAAGGAGAAGGAGGTCTTTGCAGCAACTGGTGTTTGAAACAAAGACAGCGGGTTCTGGTAGCTCTTCCGCTCCTTCATACTCTACCTTAAAGATAAACTTGGAGAGGACCATTCCAATCAAGCGGATCAGGTAGTCGGAGAAGTGGATGGCATAGTAAAGCGCTACGAAGGCGGCAAAGAAACCGAGGACGCCAAAGCTTTGGTGCGCTTTGAGTCCGAAAACAGCAGAAAAGAGGTAGATGGCACCCGACGCGGCAAGCACTCCAGTAAAGCTGAGGAAGTTGGTCGTGGCAACGACCTGTCCGCGGATGTCGTTCGGAGAGGCAACCTGGATGTAGCTGTCGAGGGGGATTTGGTAGATTCCTCCGAGCATGCCGACGATCACCATCAACACAAGGATGATGGGGAGAGAGAAAGAGAAGAAATCAAGAGCAAAGAGGCTGAACATGATTCCAATCGAAGCGATTGGAACGAGGCCCAGCTCCACGGTCTTTCCAGAAATTTTTCCTGCTAAGATCGAACCCGTTCCGATACCGAGAGCCGTGAGAAGGAAGAGGTATCCCCCTTGAACATCGGTGAGACCGAGCGACTCGACTGCGTAAGGAATCATGTTGAGCTGGACAAAAGCTCCAAGGAAAAGAAAGAAACACGACCCGATAATGCAAGGGGCAAGAGAGGGGATCTCATACGATTGCTTCATTGTTTGACGCAGCGCTGTAAAAAGGCGGATGGAGAGCCTTTTCTGAGAACCGGCGGGAGGAGTATACTCAATTCCAAAGCTCATGATGACCCCAGCGAGAGAGATCATCGCGCAGGTCAGAGAGGCGACGACAAAGTTGTAGTCGGTGATGTCGGTCATGAACGAAGCGAGGAAGGTTCCGATGATGATCGCTAAGAAGGTGAAAGAGGTGAGGAGGCCGTTGGCGCTGGAGATCTTCTCCGTTTGGACAAGCTCAGGGATGATTCCATATTTCGAGGGACCGAAGATCGCACTTTGCGTTGCCATCATAAAGAGGGTAATGTAGGAGCCAATAGCACTTTCAAAAGCGAACGAGAGCATTCCAATCGACATGACAAGAAGCTCTAAAATTTTAGTGAGGACGATGATATTGCGCTTGCTGAAGCGGTCGGCGAGGGTTCCGGAGTTCGTCGAAAAGAGAAGAAAGGGGAGGACGAAGACCGCTCCTGTTGTAGATAGGATCAGTGGACTCTCAGAAATTCCCCATTGTTGAATCAAAAAGAAGACAATAAGGAGCTTATAAATGTTATCATTCAGAGCTCCGAGGAACTGAGTGATATTTAGATAGGTAAAGGACGAGAACTGGTGACTAAAGAGAGTTCTCACAAATTTTTTTACTCTCACCATCAAATCAAAAAAGGGTTATATTTTTTAAGTGCATGAATCTTAAGGATAACAGAAAAGGTCATTTTAGAGTAGTCGCAGGGTCAGGTTCTTCTGATCTGCTCCCTCCTCTGAAATCCCAGCTCTATAGAGATGGCGACCCCTTCAAGCAGCGCTGGATCGTGACTCCCAGCCAAGCGATCCGTTCCTGGATCGAGGAGTCCCTGATGGAGGATCCTGAGGTGGGGGTGAGCATGGGCCTGCACTATGGTTCGCTCAAAGAGGCGATCTTTTACCTCCTCAGCCAGAATGAGATAAAGCTTTCAAAAAGCCACTATCCATCGCCTTTAGAGATGACCCTTGCCCTCGATCAAGCCCTTGTTCCTTTCATGGATGAGCTGGATCTCACCCCGCGGAAGCGGGAGCAGCTGGCCCGCAGCCTCACCCCCCTCTACCAAGAGCTCTGCCTCTATGGACAGGAGGTGATTGAAGAAATGAAGCTGCGGAGGGAGCGCCGTTTTGAAGAGACGCTTTTCCTCCGTCTCTTCGAAGAGCACCCCAGCTGGGCACCCCTCTATCAACTCTTGAATGAAGCGAGCCGCTCCTACTCTACCTCGCTGTCGATGGAACTCCACCTTTTTGGGCTCCACTTCATTTCAGAAAAAGAGCTCGCGCTTCTGAAGACCTTTAGTCAAAGCGTTGAGATCACCCTCTACCTCCTCCGCCCCACACCGCACTTTATGGGAGATCTGCTGACAGAGAAGCAGCTCCGCCGTGTGAGGGGAGAGTGGAAGAGTGTGAGCGAAGCAGAAAAGATCCAACTTGAAGAGAGCTACTACAGCCAACACTCCCTCTTAGCGAACTGTGCACGGCTCAGTAAAAAGATGGACCGCCTTTTGGAAGAAGAAGAGATCGAGTTTATCGAAAGAGAGTGGGGCGGCGACCTCCTCCTCCATCGATTGCAAGAGGATCTCTATGAGAACCAGCCTCCTGAAGAGACGCTTCTTGCGGATGACTCGATCGAGATCTGGGTCGCTCCTTCCAAACGGCGAGAGGTCGAGATCGTTCATGACCGTGTGATCGAGTTGATCAACGGCGGCATGGAGCCCCACGAGATTACCCTCGTTGCCCCCGACATCCACCCCTACTCGAGCCTCTTAAAAACGGTCTTTGGAAATGCCATTCCTTTAGAAATCCTCGACCGGAAAGAACGACAAGAAGAGATGAGTGAACGCGGCCTAGTCGATCTACTTTCGCTTGCTGAAAGCCGTTTCCGCAAAGAGGAATGGGTACCGCTTCTGAGTAACAGCGCTCTCTTAAAAAAGCATGAGATCAGCGAGGAAGAAGCGGAGTGGATGCGAGCCCAGCTGAAAAAGATGGATGTGACATGGGGCCTAAGCGGCGAGCACCGCAGTCAACGGATGGAGGACGATCTCGGCGCAGGGGAAGCTGTCGACGAGAAGGGAACCTGGGCGAGGGAGTGGAGGCGTCTCTTTCAATCGTTTGTTGTGGGTGAAAAACGGCTCAGTTTGACCGAAGCTCCTCTCCTTGGAAAACTCCGCGACCTCTTCGAAACGTTGGTGGAAGAGCTTCAACCTTTCCAAGCAGAAGCCGTTGCACCCTTTTCCACATGGCTTGAAAGAGTCCATACCCTTTTTGAGACCCACTTTGCGCACGAAGAGGAGTTTGTGGTCAGTCGAACCCTCCTCCTTTTTGGACGTATCGATCCCGATTTAAAAGAGAGGCCTCTTTCTTGGCGTCTCTTTAAAGCGCTTTTCTTGAAAGCGGTCGCAGATGCGCGGAGCGACCACGCTCAGCGCGGATGGAAACCACTCCGTGCCTTTTCTCTTCGTGGAGGGAGACTCCCCCCAGCAAAAGCGCTCTTTATCCTTGGAATGAACGACGAAAATTTCCTATCGAAGAGACGAAAGAGTGCTCACGACCTGCTTGTCGAACCGACGATAGGAGACCTGCGCCCGACACCTCTTGATGAGGAGCGTGAACTCTTCCTGCAAGCCCTTCTCACCGCTGAAGAGAAGCTCTACTTCACGCTTCCCTCGACCGGGGAGAGCCCAGAGATGTCCCTTTCGCCCCTGCTGCTTGACCTGCAGCGCTCCTTAAATCAAAATCTGATTCAGTTGGCGCCGAGCTTGGTCTTGGATGCAGCGGACTTTGAAGAGGAGACAAAAGCCGTGACAGCACCCGCTCCACCGGAAGAGAGTGAAGTAGAAGTGAAAGTGTACCAGCTCGCACAGCTCTTTAAAAATCCGCTTAGACTCTATCTTGAAGAGCGCCTCAAACTCTCTTTTGAGGAAGAGGAGCATCGTGATGACTTCACTTTCACCGCTCTCGACCGCTACCTATTAAAAAAAGAGCATTTTGAAAAAGTCTCTCCCGATGAAGAGCGGCTTCCTGCAGGTATTTTCCGGGAGGTGGCAACCAAACAGAGGGAAAAAGACCGCAAACAACTGAAAGAGGTGGAGAAGTTTTATACCATTGAATTGAAAGAGGGTGTGAAAGAGAGCTGGCTTGCGGGCGAGCGTCTCATTGAGCATCCACCTCTCCATTTTGAAGTGGAGGGAAGAAACATTCAGGTGACGGGACGGCTTGAGTACTTGACTGAAGAGGGCCTCTGTCTCTTTTCTAAATCCTCTCCAGAAAAGCGTCTTGAAGCGTGGCCTAAAGCGCTGCTTGCTTCCCACCTGACGCTGCCTAAAGAGCTACCTGTCGCCCTTCGAACAGTCACCTTTGCAGATGGAGGGGAGAGCTTCTCTTTACCGGAAGGAGACCTTGAAGAGGTGCTGCGCCTCTATCTCCAAGCTGTTGAAAAGCCGCTGCCTTTCAGCTCGAAGCATTTGATCGAGTGGAAAAAGAAACGTCTCCATCCTGCCAAAGCGTGGATGAAAGCGCGCGTGAGCGACCCCTGGTCGCACTGGTTTTTCACACGCTGCGAAGTCAGTGAGGAGGAACTGCATCACTGGGCAGCCGTCCTAGAAACGGTTTTTAACTGGGATGAAGCGCTCATAGCGAGGTGCACTTGATGAGACAGCTTGAACTGCATGCAAAAGAGACCGACATCAGCACCCACAAAGTCCTTGAGGCTTCTGCGGGAACAGGAAAAACCTTTGCGATCGAGCAGCTCTACATCCGCTTTCTTTTGGAAAAGGAGTACACTCTCGATCAGATCCTTGTGGTGACCTTCACCAAAGCTGCAGCCAAAGAGCTCTACGCTCGCCTCTACCGAGCGATCGAGACAATGCTGAAAAGCCCTGAACTTCCCGAGTACTTGAAGGGAAGAGATCGACTTGCTATCGACCGACGTCTTGAAGAGGCCCTAGTCAGTTTTTCCGAGGCGAGGATCGCAACGATCCACAGCTTTGCGCTAACGACACTAGCCGAAGAGGGTATCTGGATTGAAGAGGAAGCCGAAGAGGGGGGGATCGCCTCTCCTTTCGATGCAGAGAGGGTCATCCATGACTTCTTTTTAAAGAGCCACCCCGAACTGCTCCCTTCACAGCTCGAGCTGCTCTTGGCAAAGAAGGGAAGAGAGGGACTCGAAAAAGAGCTCACCTCCGACCTTCTTTCTGGAAAGGCGCTCTTACCGCCCTATCTCCTCGCCGAAAAAGAGAGGAAGTGGAAGGAGGCTTGTGCAGAGCTTGTCGGTATCACGAAAGAGAGCATCCTAGATGATTTTTCGAAGGAAGCAGGCAACTACAACAAGATTTCGACCCGTGAGGGGATCAAGCCCGAAGTGCTTGAGGCGATCGAGACCTTTTCAGGACTATTTGAAAGACCGCTCGATGAAGTCCTTCTCTCCGCAAAAGCCTACTTTGAAACCTTCCATCCGGATAACCGTAAAGCCGTCAAAATCAAAAAAGATCCCAGCGTCGGCTTAAAACTCTATCCACTCTTATCTGAAAAACTCGAAAAGCTTGTCTCTGAGCTCACGGATCTCGATCGTGTCTACACCCTCTTTGCTGCGGAGTGTCAAAAGCTCTTTACCCACTACCTACGACAGAAGGGAAAGCGGCTCCACGAAGAGAGTTTGCAAGAGCTCTACCGCGCACTACAAAACCCTGAATTCCTTGAAAGAGTCCGCTTACGCACGAGGGTGGCATTGATTGATGAGTTTCAAGATACCGATTTGCTACAGTGGAAACTTTTCCGCACTCTTTTCTTAGAAGACCCTGAAAAACGCAGCCAACTCTTTTTAATTGGGGATCCCAAGCAGTCGATCTACGCCTTCCGCGGTGCGGACATCTATACCTACCAAGCCGCTAAAGCGGCGCTGGGGGAAGAGAATCTTTTTGTTCTCGGTACGAACTACCGCTCTGACCCAGCACTGGTTGAGGCGACCAATGCGCTCTTTGAAAAAGCGGCCTTTCTGCTTCCCAAGACAGACGAGTCGCTGACATTCTTGCCTGTCGCTGCAGGAAAAACTCCCACCCCTCCTTTAGATGATGGGAAGGCAGCGTGCCATCTTTTCTACGGAGAAGAGGAGGTAGAGATTCTGACCGCTTTTGTTGAGGAAATAGACCAGCTTGTCGGAAAGAGAGAGGCGAAAGTCGGGGACTTTGCGGTCCTTGTCTCCGACCGTTTTCAGGCGCTGAAAGTTTCAAACCTCCTGCGTGCCTCGGGCATCAAAACAGCCCTCCACCGCGCCACCTCTCTTCATGAAACAGAGATCTACCGGGACCTTCTCCTCTTTGGTGCGCTCATGAAACAGCCTCACAACCAAAGAATTTTAAAACCCTTCCTGAGCAGCTCACTCGTCGGTGCCTCTTTCGAAGAGCTCCATGCTCTCCTCAATCTGGAAGAGTTAGCAGAAGAAGTCGATGAAGCTCTACGCTACAGCAATTTGGCTAAGGAGCGGGGTTTTGGAAGCGCCTTGCAACAGCTGCTGCAAGAGGGATGGAGAGGAAAGAGGACTCAAAAACGCCTTTTTGAAAAGAGCGCCTCCTCCCTAACAGAAGCACTCCAAATTTTAGATCTTCTTTTAGACTTTGAAGCGCGGAAAAGAGTGGGTCTCGATGAAAGCCTCCGCTTCTTAAAAAGTTTTGAAGAGCTCGGTAAAGCAGGGGATGAGCGGATGCAAGTTGTGAGCGAAGCGAGCGACGAAGCCGTTACGATCATCACAATGCACTCGAGTAAGGGGCTCGAATATGACTATGTCCTTCCCCTCGGACTCCTCTCACCCGTACGTACCGAAGACCTCGACGAAAAAGAGGAGAGCTTCCGGCTCCTTTATGTGGCTCTCACCCGTGCCGCAAAACGTCTCTACCTACCCTACCTCCTTTCAACAAGGAGAGAGAGTTACATGAGTTTCTTCGCTTCGAAGTGGGGCCCTTATGATCCAGATGCGGTACCGCCCTACCTCAAACAGCTTGAGGAGAGAGAGCTCATCACCACCCAGCGTGTTGAGGCGAAAAGTTTGCAACGCAAAGAGGTGCAAAAAACAGCTCCTCCCCTAGGAGTGCGGCCAAAGCTTAAAAAACGGACCCTTCCGAAGCGTGTTGGATCCTTTACTGCACTTCAACAAGAACTGGGTGAGGAGGTTCCCTTTCTTGAGAGAGAGCTGCCTCAAGACGAAAAAAGCATTCATGCAATGCCCATGGGAAAAGAGGTCGGGATTCTAATCCACTCTCTCTATGAAGAGTTTTTGCATCCAAGAGGAGTCGAATCTGGTCTTTTGAAAGAACGTCTTGCTGGAACGCCTTTAGAAGGATGGGAAGAGCCGATTACAACCATGATGCAAGAGACACTCCATGTCCCTCTTCCTATCAAAACCCCCTTCACACTAGCAGAGGTGGATTTTACGAAAACGTTTAAAGAGATTGCATTCATGTACCCGACTGAGGCGCACCTCCCGCACTATAACGGACTGCGCGGGGTGATCGACTTTGTCTTCTTTCATGAAGGAAAGTACTTTCTGATCGACTGGAAAAGCAACTGGCTTGGACCGAGTGGAGGGTCCTATTCTCAGGAAGCCATGCAGCAAGCACTCCATGACCACCACTATCCCCTCCAAGCGAACATCTACCGTGAAGCTCTTGAAAAGTACCTGCGGCTTTTTGACAAACGACCCTTTGATGAGATTTTTGGTGGAGCCTTTTACTTCTTCTTAAGAGGCGTCGACAAGAGCGGGAAAGGAGTGATCCATGTACGATAAGAGTGCACACTTTGTTGCTGAAGCGCTTCAAATTCAAGACGAGGAGCAAAAAGCACTTGTTGTAAAGCTTTTCGATGCCCTTCTCGATGGAAATCTCACTCTTGAGGCATCCGATGAGAAATCCTACCAGGGAGAGATTCCTTTTGTGAAACAGGTGGGTGATCACCTCTTCTTTGAAAACTATTATGAACTGGTTTGCCGCTTTAAAAGGGAGGTCGAGCGCCTCAAAAACGCCTCTGTTGAAAAGGTCGTCGATCTACCTCCTCAAGACCCAGCACTCACCGACGAACAGCAAGCCGCTGTGAAGAAAGCCACCCAGTCACCTCTTCTGATTTTAACAGGGGGGCCAGGAACGGGAAAGACCTATACCGCTGCCAAAATTTTGGAGTCCCTGACTAAAAACCAAGAGCTCCACCTCGCCCTCGCTGCACCGACCGGAAAAGCGGCAAAAAATCTGGAAGAGAGCTTAAGAAAAAGCGGTCTCGATACAAAAGCGGTGACGCTCCACCGTCTTCTCTCAGCGCAGCTGCAGAGCCGTGAGATCCGTGCGCTTCCACACGATGTGGTCTTAGTTGATGAAGCTTCGATGATCGATGTGGAAATGATGGTCACCCTTCTCTCTTCTGTTAAAAGTGGAGCGCGGCTCATCCTTTTGGGCGACCCCTACCAGCTTCCTCCCGTTGAAGCGGGTTCTCTTTTTACCGACTTGCTTGAGATGGTCGAGGGGAGCTGCACGGCGAAGCTCACCCGCTGCTTGCGTGCCGAGTTTCAAGAGATCGTTGATCTGGCAAGAGCGATCCAAGAAAAAAATGGGGATGAAATGGTCCGCCTTCTTCGAGAAAGCGACCCCAAACGCCTTTCTTGGAAGACGTTTTCCTCCCGTCCCCACACGCTTGTGAAAGAGCTGACGGAACTCGCTATCGACAAATGGAGTTTCTTAAAAGATCTCTCTTTGAATGTGGAAGAGGTCACCCGTGCTCTTAAAACAGTGGCATTGCTCACTCCTCTCAACCGAGGTCTCTTCGGCGTGGATCACCTCAACCATCTCATCGCTGAAGCCTTTCCCTACCCGCTAACCCCCGTCCTTGTCACAAAGAATGACCCTGAACTGCAGCTTTTCAATGGAGATGTGGGACTACGCCATGGAAAAGAGGTCTTTTTTGTTTCGGATCAAACGCTCCGCACGCTTCCTGCAGTTTTGATCGAAGGATTAAAGCCCGCTTTTTGCCTCTCGATTCACAAAAGCCAAGGGAGTGAGTATAACGAGATTCTGCTCCTTCTCCCCGACGGGGCGGAACACCTCACCAACGAGCTTCTCTACACCGGTGTGACGCGCTCTAAACAAAAGATCACGCTCTACAGCAACGAAGAGACGCTCCTCAATGCGCTCTCACAAACGACCTCCCGCCACTCCGGCTGGCAGGTGGTTTAAAATGGACAGAAAAAAAGAAAAGAGCTGAGTTTCCTCAAGAGTAAGAGGGTCCTCTCCGATTTCCTGATTGTTCTAGCTAAGACAATTCTTTCGTTATACAGCTGCTACTGATAACCTAAGTTCTCTAAAACTCTGGCGGCATCCTTATGACCGCGCAGGGTTGCTGACTGTAGAGCTGTTAGACCAACACTATCCGTCACATCCGGACATCCAAGATGTGCCAATTCTTGGATCGCCTCCGTCTGGCCATTCTCTGCTGCATAGTGGAGAGCGGTTAAACCATCGTTGTCGATTGCACTGACAGAGCAGCCGAGAGCTTTTAACAGGAGGATCGCTTTCACTTGGCCAAATTCTGCTGCATAATGGAGAGCTGTATGACCAAAAGATAGTTCCTCTGCGTCCATAGAGCATCCAAGATTATAGAGCGCTAAGATAGCTTCCACTTGGCCGTACTCTGCTGCATAGTGGAGAGCTGTTTGACCAGAATCGCTATCCACTGCGTCTAAAGGACACCCTAACCTGTGTAATTCCCTGATTGCCACGGAGTCTCCTAGAATTGCAGCCAAGTGTAGAGGGCCTGGAAGGTCATGCAAGCCTTCCCATTCATTTTCTTTGATTTCGATTTCCACAAACTCTTCAATTTTTCCACGGAAAGTAGCGCTTTGCAACGGTGATATTTCTTTTAGTAGATCAGGATGGTGAGCTGCAAGTCGTCTTGCGAGGGCGATATGCCTAAGCGAAATTAAACGACAAAAAAGATCTAATGAGGCGGATACATTGAGGTCGATTAAAAGTTCTACAATGCCGGGATGCTCATGTAGAATGGCTATATCCATGCAGACACTTTTATCGATCAAAGGTGCTGATTTGAGCGCTTCCCTACATAGATATACATCGCCAAATTCTGCTGCGAGTTTCGCCGTTGTTTGAGGTTTAGAATCAATCTCTTGAGAGATCAAGTCGAGCCGTCTGAGGATCCACCAGCTCAAAGGCGAAGCGGACTTCGGGAATTGTACAATGGTGGGTCTTTTACCAAGGGACTTAAACAACGAGATCGCTTCTTTGATTTGGGCTTTGTCAAATTTCTTTTCATCTTTAAAACTGGGCCAGTTCCAGTAGATTCCCGTCTGTAAAAGCGCTTTTACAAACGCACGGGCATGTTGATTCACTTCTGTAAGGCGAAGAAGATCATGTCCTGAAAGATTTTTGATCACTTGAAGAACGAGCTCAGAAGGAAGCTGCCTAAGAAATGGAGATTGTATGTGCATCGATGGTTCTAGAGCTGTTTCACTCTCAGTCACTGCGTCAGCGTTTTCATCAGAAGCAGCACGGCAAGGAGCATCAATAGGCGGATGGATGCGAGCCATCAGCTTTGTTATAGACTCTTTACCTAACTGCTCGACAGATTTACCTTTAAAAACGAATGAAAGGTAGTCAGAACCCACAAGGGATAGGAAACAGTGGTAAATTCTTTCGAAAATGTTTAGAACAACTTCATAGATGCGGCCATCGACCTGAACGATTTTAGAGCGGGTCCAGTGATAAAAGCGACTCTGTTCTGCACGTTGTAGAGCGTCTTGGATTTCAAGTGTTTGGTTAAGTTGATAAGGTATAATTTTAGACATTTATAAGCCTTTTGACTATTACTATGAATCAATTTTGATTGAATTCCTTCACTTATTAAAAGCCTCTTACTTCTCATAAGTCTTTTCGAGATCCTTCAATGCTCTCACGGCAGCAAAATTCTTTAGCGAGATTGCAAGATCTAGAGCTGTTTGCTCTTTACTGTTGGTTTTTCGTATGGGGCATCCCAGCTTTACTAAATTGTAGATGAGATCGATGCGGCTGCCCATCGCTGCATGATGTAGAGGGGTTGCTCCATCCTTGTCACCTGCATCCAAGGGACACCCGTGATCGACCAGCACTTTGATAGCACCCGTGTGACCATTCTTAGCTGCCAGATGTAAAGCGTTTTGTTTGAAAAAGTTGGATTTATCAACAGAACACCCGTACTTCACCAACGCTTCAATTGTATCTATCATGCCAAACGCGGCTGCCATATGTAGAGGTGTTGATCCATCCTTGTCACTCGCATCAATTTTACATCCGTGAGTCACCAAAAAAATGAGGTTGCTCGTGTAGCCGTATATAGCTGCCGTATGTAGAGCGGTTTGTCCTTTGTCATCGATTGCGTTCATATCCGCGTTTCTATCCACCAACGTTCTGATGGCCTCTGTGTGACCTCCTATAGTCGCAAAATGTAGAGCTCTTTTCCCTCCACGTCTAGCAGCGTCAATAGGGCACTCCAGATCGAGCAACGCTATGATGGAATCCGTTTGACCGAATCTAGCTGCCGTATGTAGAGCAGTTTGATCAAAAGTGGTGGTTACATCAACAGCACATCCCATCTCTACCAATGTTCTGATCACATCCGTATGACCGTACTTGGCAGCCTCATGGAGTGCGGTTTCTCCAAAACAGTAGGTTGCGTTCATATCCGCGTTTCGATCCACCAACGTTCTGATAGCATCTGTGTGGCCATACCTAGCTGCAATATGGAGAGCCGTTTGCCCATCCCTGTTGAAAGCATTAACAGAACATCCGAGTTTCACCAACTTTATGATGGTATCCGTCTTGCCATATTTGGTTGCCAGGTGTAGGGCTTTTTGTCTTTCGTCGTTATTGATTTGAGTGATTAGAAGAGGACTTTGAGCAAACAGTTTTTCAAAGATAGTGATCTGTTCTGCCTCAATTGCATCACGGAAATTGTCTAACGAGACGGTAGCACCACATATAAATAACCTTTCTACGATAGGGAGATGTCGACCTCGAACCGCTTCATCCATGCACAGGGTTAATGGGCGATCGGAAAATGTTACTGAGTTGAGCGCTTTCATGCAGAGATCGGCATCACCAAGTTTGGCAGCTTTTACCGCCACTGCTCGTGGATCCGAACCTATCTCTCGAGAAACGCATTTGAGTTGAGTGAGGATCCTCCAGCTCAAAGGAGACGTCTCTAGAGGCATATCTAAAATCGTAAACTGCCGCTCAGTATCTCTAACCAAGGAAATGGCTTTGCTGACCTCTTGTAGAGTTGGCTCCGTACCGGGTTGAGAACCGAGTGATCTCCAGTAGTCTACGCTTCTCAAAAGACCAAGCACTAGTGCATGGGCATGTCGATTGACTCTCTGAACTTCAAGGAGATCATGCCCTGAAAGATTTCTGATCACATGAAGAGCGAGCTCACTCGGAAGTGGCTCAAGAAAGGGACTGGTTTCAGTGGGTAGTGGTTTAGGAGGTGCAGGCAGAGGAGTGCGTTCGGTGAGCATTTTTGCAAACTCCTTGATGGAATTTAGAAGACGTATCTTAAAATAGCAGAAACGTATTTTAGTTACACTCTTCTTACTTTCCCTAGAGAAGATGACAATGCATCAATCCTTAAAAGCTAGAGTGCTTTTGTTGGACGTCTGCCAATAAGACGATAATATCTTTGTGATGCTGAATTGTCTCGAGTTGATTTTTGTTATCCACTCGTGAATAGCGAAGAGCGTGAGACCACCCCTTTGACTAAAAATCTCTCAACACTTCGACTGCAGCAGGATTGTCTATCTCCCGTGCTAGATCTAGAGCTGTTCGTCCCTGATGGTCGGTTGCGTCAGTAGCGCATCCAAGCCTCAGTAATTCTCTGATCGAATCGATTTGATCGTATCTGATGGCCCTATGTAGAGCAGTTTCTTGCGTATTGTGGTCGGGTTTGTCAATAGCGCACCCGCGTTCCGCCAACAATCTGATGACATCTGTATGTCCATTCTCAGCCGCAAAATGTAGAGCTGTATCTCCATGGTCTGCTGCATCAATAGAAGATCCCAGATCTATGAGCTGATTGACGACATTTGTGTGACCGTTGATCGTTGCACAGTGTAAAGCGGTTCGTCCTAAGCGGTCGGTTGTATTCACAGTACATCCACGTTTCGCGAGAAGGGCGATGGCATCTGTGTGCCCGTTCTCAGCAGCATAATGAAGAGCCGTTTTGCCGTTTTCATCGGCACTGCCTTCGATGGGTTTGTCAATATC
>CAZPBC010000044.1:0-16165 GCA_964584775.1 uncultured bacterium | reverse complement strand
GGGGATTTAGAGCTAAAAAAATAGGGACGGGATCTATTGGTCACACACGGAGAACGGGTTAAACAGACTGGAGGGGAATTTGCGGGCTATGTCTTGTCAAAGGCAGGTCTTTTTACCCCAAAAATGCCGGATTCTCTTAAAGACGGTGTTGATATCGGGTTCTTCTTCCTTCGGACCGTCACCTATGTGATCGATGACTACACCCCTACAGTAGCACTTGCCCTTGCAGCTCTAGAGCTAGTTAAAGATGGCTTCTCAATCCAAAAAGCAACCACTCATCTACTTCGTGTAAAAAGTGAGTTTACAAACGCAAGCCTTTCTCAAAGAGTAGCTTATGTATTTTTCTTTGTCGGGGACGTTTGTAAAATTGCAAAAATTACCCTTCTCTTATTTTCAGCTCCCTTGACCTCCATCGTCGCCGCAACAACAGGGCACGTCATCGTCTTTGGTGCTCTAGCAAGCCCATTAGGGCTCGTGGGGGTGATCGCGATTGGTGTGGGGCTCTTTATCCCCTTTGCCAAAGAGGTCGTGCTCTGGCAGTACGAAGAAACAGCTGCTAAAACTGGTCAGGTCCAAGTCTTTCAACCTCCTGAAGACAAAATCGATTGAAGCAGGAGAAGACACTGCTAGGAAGGGAGCGCCTCGTTGCTCTCACTTTTAGTCTCTTCATTGTCTTTGTTACTCTTTATACTTTATTTTTTTCTGGTGGGGAATCTTCACAGCCACTCCAGACTGTCCTTGTTAAAGCTGTTGGGGATATCGAACAGCAGGGTGTCTTTGAACTTCCTAGGGGAGCTCGAGTTCAGGATCTATTAGAGATCGTCAAGCCATTTGATGGGGCTAAGCCTCGTCGATTGAAAGGAGAGAGCCGCCTCAAACAGGGTCAGCTAGTGGAGATTGTAAGACCTAAAGTAAAAATTCAATTTGTCGGTGCCCTGACTCGCCCTGTCACTCTTCAGGTGGTCAAAGGGGCAACCGTCGGTGAGGTGATTTTCGACCTGCCCTTGACACCAGAGGCGGATGTCGAGCGGGTCAAGGATAAGAAACTCACCCGAAATGGCCAGAAAGTCAACATTCCTCGTTGCTATTAAATCCCTTGTTTGTTATTTTTTTCGTACTTCAATCGGTGGGTTCGCCCTGCACATGAATAAGTGCGTTAGCTGAGTGAGAGGTTGTTCTCTGATAACACTCAAGCGGCTAGGGAGGCGGCCTTATAGAAATATATGAGAATTGCAAGGATCTGTTCCATGCCCTATAATGGAACGGCGTTTGAATAGGAAACTCTGAATTAGAGGGTCCAAAAAGGACAAAATATGACACGAAAACTTATGGGTAGAAAGCGGGGAATGGTCCAGCTCTTTGACGAGCAAGGTAACCTCGTTGTCGGAACCGTCATCGAAGCAGAACCAAACGTCATTACACAATTACGTACCAAGGAAAAGGATGGGTATAATGCCGTCCAGCTTGGTTTTGAAAAGATTGTGACTAAGGATCCTAGAACCATCGAGAAGCGCGTCAAGAAGCCCGTTCTCGGCCACTACAAGAAGGCTGGGGTAGAGCCTCGCCGTTTCTTAACTGAGTGCAGACGAGAAAACTTGGACGGACTCGAAGTCGGACAAGAGCTCGGCGTAGATCAGTTCTCAAGTGAAGAGTTTGTGGATGTTTCAGCCACTTCTATCGGTAAAGGTTACCAAGGGGTGATGAAACTGCACGGCTTCTCTGGGGGTCCTGCGGCACACGGTTCTGGATTCCACCGTCACGCCGGTTCAACTGGAATGAGATCGACACCCGGTCGATGCCTTCCTGGTGGCAAGCGAGCTAGCCAAATGGGAAATGAGAAAAAGACTGTGCAGAACTTGCAAGTGGTGATGATCAATGCTGATGACAATATCATTGTTCTCAGTGGATCTGTCCCTGGCCCGAAGAATGGTCTAGTGACTTTAAGCGATGCAAAGAAGAAACCATCGAAGAAATAAGAGAGGATAGACTGTGGCGACTTTAAAAAAATACAATCTTGCAGGCAAGGAAGTCGGTTCTGTGAAGGTCGATGAGCGCTTTGAGAAATCAGAAGCCAATAGTCAGATGGTGAAAGACTACATCGTTGCACTACGAGCCAATGCTAGACAGTGGTCAGCAAATACAAAAGGCCGCTCTGAAGTGAAGCACACGACAAAGAAGCCGAGACCTCAGAAGGGAACAGGAAACGCGCGTCAAGGTTCGACCGTCACTCCTCAGTACCGCGGTGGAGGAATCGTTTTTGGGCCGAAGCCTAAGTTCGACCAACACGTGAAAATCAACAAGAAAGAGCGTCAGGCAGCTATCCGCTTCCTCATCGGCGAAAAGATCCGCACGAACCAACTGGTCGTGATCGAAGATATTGAAATGAAAGAGCCTAAGACAAAGACCGTTGCAGACTTCTTGAGTGCAGTGAATCTGGGTCGACGTACGCTCTTCATCTCTGAAAGCTCAGTAGAAACAGTGGAAACTGAAGGGAAAAAGGTAGATGTTTCTGTCTCTACAGACAAGCACGTTCCTTTTTCACGTAGTATCCGAAACATCCCCTTCACCGAGATGCGTGTCGCTCCCAACTTTAGCGGTTATGACGTGGCTCTCGCTGGTGGAGTGGTTGTTACGGAAGGTGCCCTGAAACAGATGACGGAGTGGTTACTCTAATAAAGGACAAATTATGAAATTTTCTGACCCACACAAAATTGTTAAGAGACGCCACATTACTGAGAAGGCTACCACTCTTGAGAATCTAAAGAATGCGGAAAGCAATCCTAGTCTCAGAAGGTGCCTCAATCCGAAATACGTTTTCATTGTGGACCCAAAGGCTAACAAGCAACAGATTAAAGAAGCTGTTGAAGAGATTTACAGAGAAAAGAATGTCAAAGTGAGAGCTGTAAATACCGTGAACGTAAAGTCCAAGCCCACCCGTCGTGTTCGCTCTAGAGGAAAGACCCACGGAAAGAAGTCTGCCTTTAAAAAAGCGATCGTGACACTCGAACCGAAAGATACTTTGGAATAAAGAAGGGACCTAGATAGATGTTAAAGAAATTTAAACCAAATACTCCAGGTACACGGCAGCTGATCCTTCCTGCGAACGAAAAGCTGACGACAGGTGGAAAAACAGGTCGAAAAAAGACCAAGCCAACAAAGTCTCTACTCTCTCCAAAGAGAAGGACCAACGGGCGTGACAATCAAGGGCATATCACTTGCCGTCACCGCGGTGGGGGACACAAGAGACGCTACCGTAAAATCGACTTCAAAAGACAGAAGTTTGATATCCCTGCGAAAGTTGCTTCTATTGAATATGATCCTAACCGTTCAAGCTATATCGCACTTTTGAACTACGCTGACGGTGAAAAGAGATACATCATCGCACCTCACGGTCTCAAGGTTGGAGACAAAGTGCAAACCAGCGATAAGCCTCCTTACTCTGTAGGGTGCTGCATGAAATTGAAAGACATGCCTCTCGGGTCTGTCGTTCATAACATTGAACTCTATCCGGGACGCGGCGGTGCACTTGTCCGCTCTGCTGGACTCTCTGCGCAGCTTATGGCGAGAAGCGATGGAAATGCAACCATTCGTATGCCCTCTGGTGAGATCCGCCTCGTGAACGAAAATTGCTATGCGACTTTCGGAGCGGTTTCTAACCCAGAGCACAACCTCCGTGTTGAGGGTAAAGCGGGTCGTAACCGTTGGAAAGGGATTCGCCCCACAGTACGTGGAGTTGTGATGAACCCTGTTGACCACCCACACGGTGGTGGTGAAGGAAAAAGTAAAGGGAATATCCCCCAGACACCATGGGCGGTGTATGGCGGCGTGAAGACTCGATCTAAGAAGAAGTCGAGTAAGCACATTGTTAAATCGAGAAAGAAAAAATAAAGGAATGATGAATGGCTAGATCGTTAAAAAAAGGTCCTTTTGTTGACCATCACCTCATGGATAAGGTGAAAAAAGCCAAAGAGTCAGGTGCTCAAGCTAGCATCAAGACCTGGTCGAGACGTTCAATGATCCTTCCTGATTTTGTCGGTCTCACGTTCGACGTCCACAATGGACACAAATTCATGTCTGTGTACGTCTCAGAAAATATGGTAGGCCACCGTCTGGGTGAATTTGCTCCCACACGTGTGTTTAAAGGACACCCGAAAAAATAGGTAGATCATGGCAAACGCTAGAGCAACAACAAAATACATGCGCATCCCTCCTAGAAAGGCAAGGCTTGCTGCTGGCTTAATCCGCGGACTGACCGTTGAGCAAGCAAATCTCCAGCTGCTCCATAGTCAACTGAAGGGTGGAAAAATTTTAAAGAAAACTCTCGATAGTGCAGTTGCCAACGCGGAGAACAATATGGGTCTTCGTCGCGATAACTTGAAAATCGTCGAAGTTTTTGTAAACGAAGGTCCAACTCTTAAGAGAGCAAAGCCTAAGAATAAGGGGGGAAGTCACCCGATTATGAAACGAACATCGCATTTTACCGTAGTGGTAGGGGAGTAGAGGAGTTGTAATGGGCCAAAAGACGAATCCAACAGGCTTTCGATTAAAACTAACAAAGAAGTGGCTATCAAAGTGGTTTGCCAACAAGAAAGAGTTTGGTAACTACATCAAAGAAGACCACAAAATTCGAAAGTTCCTTCTCGCTCTTCCTGCGTGTCAGGGAGCCTCTAAGATCAAAATCCGCAGAATGGCGGACAAGATCGAGGTGACGATTGCAACCTCAAGACCTGGTCTTGTGATTGGTAAGAAAGGAAGTGAGATCGAAGCTCTTAAAGCGAAACTCACGAAGATGACTGGAAAAGAGGTCTTCGTAGAAGTTGAAGAGATCAAGCGCCCTGACCTCGATGCACAGGTCGTCGCTGATGGAATTGCGAAACAGCTCGAGCGACGTGTCTCCTTCAGAAGAGCGCTGAAGAAAGCGATCCAATCTTCTAAAGATGCTGGTGCGCTTGGAATTAAAGTGATGGCCTCCGGAAGACTCGGTGGTGCTGAGATTGCTCGCTCAGAGCAGTACAAAACGGGAAGTATCCCACTTCATACCCTAAGAGCAGATATCGACTACGCAACTAGCCGTGCGGAGACGACTTACGGAACGATCGGCGTGAAAGTTTGGATCAACCGAGTAGAAATGAACACGAAGAAAGAGGCGGTGTAGAAAATGCCTTTAATGCCTAAAAAGACAAAATTTAGAAAGCAACAGAAGGGTCACTTCAGCGGACTCGCTCAATCTAGCAATACGGTCCATTTCGGAGAATTTGGAATCCAAACTCTCGAAAGAGGCTGGATCACTGACCGTCAGATTGAGGCAGCTCGTGTCGCGATTAACCGTTACTTTCAGCGTAAAGGAAAAGTTTGGATTCGAATTTTCCCCGATAAACCTATCACAAAAAAGCCAGCTGAAACTCGTATGGGTAAAGGTAAAGCTGGGGTGGACCACTACGTAGCGAGTGTGAAGCCAGGGAGAATTCTTTTTGAAGTGGCTAACGTTAGCCGCGAAGAGGCTCAAGATGCACTTCGCCGTGCAGCGGCAAAATTGGGACTTAGAACCCGTTTTGTTGAGCGTTTAGAACAAGTATAAGGTGTAAGACAATGTTGAAAGCAAAAGATTTGAGAGATCTCTCCCTTGAAGAACTTGAACTCCAAGTTAGAGAAGCCATCCGAGCCCAGTTTGATATGCTCAATCAGTCGAGAATTGAGAAGCTCGAAAAGCCGCACCTTCTCAGAGAAAAGAGAAGAGACATTGCACGCCTGCATACGGTGATTCGAGAAAAACAAGTTTTAGAGACGAAGTAAGGTTTTATGGAAAAGAGAAATCTACGAAAAGAAAAAGAAGGTCGCGTTGTTTCCAACAAGATGGACAAGACGGTCAAGGTTGAAGTGAGTCGAACCATGCCTCACCCCCGCTACGGTAAGGTGATTCAAAGGAAGACAAGCTACTACGCTCACACCGATAAGCCCCTAAACGTGGGCGATAAAGTAAAAATTATGGAAACACGCCCACTCTCAAAGCTCAAGCGCTGGCGAGTGGTTTTTGACTAATTGATCCGGGATAGAAGGGTATTATGATTCAACAAGAAACAGAGCTAGAAGTTGCAGATAATTCTGGAGCTAAAAAAGTTAAGTGTTTTAAAGTATTAGGCGGCTCTAAGCGACGTTATGCTGGAGTTGGAGATATCGTTGTCTGCTCTGTAAGAGAAGCGATCCCTGAAGCCAGTGTGAAGAAAGGGGATATTGTCAAAGCCGTCATCGTCCGCTCTAAGAAGTACATTAAGCGAAAAGATGGATCCAAGCTCCGATTTGACACAAACAGCTGTGTCATTATCGATGACAAAGGAAACCCAAAGGGAACACGTATTTTCGGACCCGTGGCAAGAGAAGTCCGTGATAAAGGTTATTTGAAAATTTCATCGCTTGCCCCAGAGGTGATTTAATCAAAGGGTTAAAGGATTAAGAAAATGAAGCAAGCAACTAAAAAAATTAAAAGTAAGATTCGTCAAGGAGACAAGGTCGTTGTGATCGCAGGGAACTGCAAAGGTCAAACGGGTGAAGTGATTTTACGTTCGAAAGATACAGTCGTGGTGAAGGGCATCAACTTGAGAAAGAAACACGTGAAGCCGACCCAAGAGAGCCCGAAGGGTAGCATCATCGATATCGAAAAGCCGATCCACATCTCCAACATCGCTGTATGCGGTGATGATGACAAGCCACTAAAACTAAAAGTTACCATGAAAGACGGTGAGAAGAACCTCTGCTTTAAGAAAGATGGGAAAGTCCACCGTAACCTGAAAAAGCAGGGATAAGAAGCAATGTCCAGACTAAAGGAAAGATACGAAAAAGAAGTCAAACCAGCCCTACTAAAGAAGTTTGGCTATAAGAACCCAATGATGATCCCTCGTGTTGAGAAGATCGTCGTTAACATGGGTATCGCAGAGATAGCTAAAGACAAAAACTCTCTGCAGGACTGCCTGAATGAGTTTGCGCTCATCACCGGTCAGCGCCCCATCGTCACCAGAGCGAAGAAGTCCATCTCGAACTTTAAGCTCCGTCAAGGCATGCCGATTGGAGCGAAAGTCACTATCCGTGGCGAAAGACTTTACGACTTCATGGATCGTTTCTTCCATCTCGTTTGCCCCCGTATTCGTGACTTTAGAGGTCTAAAGCCTGGAGGGGACAAGCACGGAAACTGTAACGTGGGTCTTGAAGACCACACCATCTTCTTGGAGCTAAACCTGGATAAGGTGAAGACTTCAAAAGGAATGAACCTGACATTTGTGACGACTGCCGAGAAAGATGAAGAGTGTATCGAACTTCTCCGTCTACTTGGAATGCCTTTTAAAGACCAAGAAGTCGTTGTAGCAAACTAATTTCGGTAAGAGGAGATAAGAAAAAATGAATATTAGCGATCCAGTGGCTGACTTTTTGACAAGGATCCGCAACGCTCTTAAAGCGGAACATCGCTACGTCGATATCCCTTGGAGCAAGCTGAAGCAAAATATTGCCGAAATTCTGAAGAGTCAAGGTTTCGTTCAAGGCGTTATTGTGAAGCAAGAGAGCGGGAAGGGAACGATGAGAGTCTTCCTCAAGTACAGCAAGAACCGCAAGCCTGCACTTCTAGGTTTGAAGCGCTACTCAAGACCTGGACTACGTCGATATGTCAACCACAAAGAGATTCCACACTTCTTTGGTGGTCTTGGAGTGCCAATTCTATCCACATCACAAGGTGTGATTACAGGAAAAGATGCGTTTGAACGTAAAGTGGGCGGCGAGCTGCTCTGTTTAGTTTGGTAAGTTTGGAGAAATAGACAATGTCAAGAAAAGGAAAATTACCCATCTCCCTACCAAAGGGTGTCGAAGTAAAGCAAGAGGGGATCGTTCTCTCTGTAAAAGGGCCAAAAGGAACTCTTACACAGAAAGTCCTTCCAATGATCTCTATCGACGTCAAGGGCGAGGAAGTTGTCGTGGGTCTTAAAAAAGACGAAAAAGAGAACGCGAAGTACCACGGCCTCTACCGTACACTCGTCTCAAACATGGTGGAAGGAACGACAAAAGGTTTTGAGAAGAGCCTGGAAATGATCGGGGTCGGTTACCGTGCTGCTGTGCAGGGGAACATGCTTGATCTACAGGTTGGATTTTCACACCCGACAAAACTTCCAATCCCTGAGGGACTCAAAGTTGAAGTTCAAAAGAACACCACGATCGTGATTAGCGGTTGTGACAAAGCTCTCGTAGGACAGTTTGCTGCGGACATCCGTTCAGTGCGTCCTCCTGAGCCCTACCAAGGTAAAGGTATTCGCTACAAAGGCGAGTACGTGCGTAAAAAAGCAGGTAAAGCTGCTGCGAAGTCGAAATAGGTGGTAAAAAATGCATAGTGAATTAACTGAAAGCCTTCGTAAGAAGAAAAAGCGTGCACAAAGAGTCCGGAAGCATCTTCGCGGCTCGGCTGCAAAGCCACGTCTTTCTGTTGTGAAGTCGAATAAACACATTCGTGCTCAACTGATTGACGACCAAAAAGGTGTGACGCTCACTTCTGCATCGACGCTATCTAAGTCTTTACAAGGTACTGAGTTTAACAAGAAGAACAAAGCAAGTGCTCGCAAAATTGGTGAGCTGATTGCTGAAGCTGCTAAAAAGCAAAACATTAAAGAGGTTGTCTTTGATCGAGGACCTTTCAAATACCACGGCATCCTAGCAGAACTTGCTGGTGCAGCTCGTGAAAACGGATTACAGTTCTAGAGGTTTCATATAGATGGCTAAACAAAGCGAAAACGAACTAACTGAAAAAGTTCTCTTCATCAACAGAACATCTAAAGTGGTGAAAGGGGGGCGTAAATTTGGCTTCTCTGCTCTGGTTGTTGTAGGAGATGGTCAAGGAAAAGCTGGATATGGCTTTGCTAAAGCTAATGAGCTGACCGATGCGATCCGCAAGGCGGGTGAGCATGCGCGCAGCGATCTAACAGAAATCTGCATGAATGGAACCACGATTCCTTACGAGACCTTCATCAAATATGATGGAGTTGAAATCCTCTTCAAGCCCGCTCCTGAAGGGTCTGGTGTGATTGCTGGATCGATGGTGCGTTCTGTTCTTGAAGTTGCAGGAATCAAAGACGTTATGGCAAAAAACCTCGGTGGAAACAACCCCATCAACCAGGTTAAAGCTGCATTCAAAGCTCTTCGTTCGCTAAAGCCACGTGAGCTGATTATGGATTTGAGGAGTTAAGAGATGACAAAGCTTTCTGAACTAAAAAACACATCCCGAAAAAAGAAGAGAACAAAACTTCTCGGTCGTGGTCCTGGATCCGGTCTTGGAAAGACTTCTGGACGTGGGTTCAAAGGTCAAGGTGCACGTTCAGGTGCGAAAAGACGCTGGACTTATGAGGGGGGACAGTTCCGTCTCTTTATGAAGCTTCCTCACCGTGGATTCTCAAACGCTCAGTTCACGACGACTTACCACCCCATCAACCTTTACCAGGTTGACAAGGCTTTTAATGACGGAGAGGTTGTGAACTTTGAGACTCTCAAGTCGAAAGGTCTTGTGAGCGGGAGAAAAGGCATAGTCAAACTTCTAGGAGAAGGTGAGCTTTCAAAGAAAGTCTCCTTCGAAGTCCACGCAGCTTCAAAGTCAGCGCGTGAAAAGGTCGAAAAAGCAAATTTATCCCTCACCCTTTTGGACAAATAGATGTTTTCTGAAATCCGAAGAATTTTCCAAGTCCCCGAGCTCAAAGCGAAAATTGTTTTCACACTCTTGATGCTAGTTGTTTGTAGGATTGGAGGATTTATCCCGGTTCCTGGAATCAACGGTGAAATCGCTCTCAGTTACTTCCAGAGCGTTGCTGGTGGTAGCCAAAACCTCTTCCAGATGGTCAACATCTTCTCTGGAGGAGCTTTTGCGCAGATGACAGTGACGGCTCTTGGGGTCGTTCCTTACATCTCTGCATCGATCATCATGCAGCTCCTCGTTGCATTAATGCCTGGACTTCAGCGTGAGATGCGCGAGAACCAAGAGCTTGGTCGAAGAAAAGTCGGACGTTATACACGTTACTTTACCGTTGGTCTTGCTGTCCTTCAATCAGCGATCTTCGCGAAGTATGCCATCCAGATGAACTTTGCTAGACCTGGAATTGTGGCACCTGAGCTTCTCAGTATCACTCTCTTTGGAATTCCAGTCCTTTTCTACGCCATTGTCATCTGCACAATGACAACAGGAACCATCTTCCTGATGTGGGTGGGTGAACAGATTACCGAGTATGGCATTGGAAATGGAATCAGTTTGATCATTACCATAGGTATCCTCTCTCAGCTTCCTGCTGCGATGGGACTGATTTTCCAACAACTGAACCTTGATTCCCAAGATCCGGGGCAAATGTCCTTTGCGAGTGTCGCCCTGATGTTAATGGTCTTTGTGGTGGTGACAGTTGCGACAATTTTGATCATTCAAGGCCATCGCCGCATCCCTGTACAACACGCTAGACGTGTCGTGGGACGTAAAGAGATCCAAGGGGGATCTTCGTATGTTCCTCTGAAGGTGAACTACGCTGGGGTGATTCCTGTGATCTTCGCCTCTTCTCTACTGATGTTTCCTGCGACGATCTTGAAGTTTCTAGGTGGAGGAAGCTGGTTGGGTCAATTTGCGAACTACCTCACGATGGGGACGACAACCTACCTCATCATTTTTAGTGCCCTGATCATCTTTTTTACCTATTTCTGGACTGCGACCCAGTTCCATCCCGACCAAATTGCTTCTGATATGAAGAAAAATGGGGCATTTATCCCTGGGATCCGCCAAGGACGTCCAACACAGGAGTACCTTGAGTCCACGATGAACCGCATTACGCTCATTGGAGCGGTATTCCTCGCTTTGATTGCGATCCTTCCCAACATCATTGGAAGGCTCCTCACCATCCCTCAGTCGATCAGCTACTTCTTTGGAGGTACAGCCCTTCTGATTTTGGTGGGTGTCGTCCTCGATACGATGAAACAGATTGAGTCTCATCTCCTTATGAAGAGATACGACGGATTCATGAAAAAGGGAAAAATGAGGGGAAGAGCAGGCTAAAAAGCCTTTTAAAATGGAACTAAATTGGTTCCTTTGCTATTATTTTTGTAATTTTTACGAAGAAAGCTCAACAGAGCGCTTTGTTAAGTAAAGACAGGAGACAAACATGCCGAGAGTGGTCGGTATCGATATACCAGACAATAAGCGACTAGAGATCAGTCTCACATACATCTATGGACTCGGTCGGAAGCTAGCGATGGAAGTCATCGAGAAGCTGAAGCTTGATCCAGGGATGAAAGCCAGAGAGCTGACCCAGGACGACATCGCCAGAATCAACAGCCTTCTACAGAGTGACTACATCGTGGAAGGGGATAAGAGAAGAGAAGTCCAAGGGAATATCAAGCGCTTGATCTCCATCCACTCGTACAGAGGTCTGAGACACCGTTTGGGACTGCCTGTCCGTGGCCAGCGTACTAGCACGAACGCTAGAACACGAAAAGGCCGTAAGAAAACCGTTGCTAATAAGAAGAAATAGGGAGTTTTAACTTGGCTACAAAACAGAGTACATCTCACTCTTCAGCGAAAAGACCAACGAAGAAGAAAAAACAGCTTAGCGTTCCAGCTGGAGTGGTCCATGTTAAAGCAACCTTTAACAACACCATTGTGACGATCACCGACTTAGGTGGACGCGTGGTTTCTTGGGCCTCTACGGGCCGTGTGAACTTCCATCACTCAAAAAAATCCTCAGCCTATGCAGGGACGGTTGCAGCGCAAGCAGCAGCAAGAGATGCGATGGCGCTCGGGATGAAAGAAGCGAAAGTGAGAATCAACGGACCTGGTGCTGGACGTGAGTCTGCTGTCCGTGGTCTACAAAGCGCTGGTTTGATGGTAACTGAAATTGAAGATATCACTCCTGTTCCGCACAACGGCTGTAAGCCGAGAAAGCGTAGAAGAGTCTAAGAAACAATTTATTAGAGTTAGGAGCCTAGAATGACGGTAAAATATGGCAAGTTTGAGATGCCAACAAAAATTTTGGTGAAAGAGCAATCGAAACCAAATCATGCCCAGTTTACAGCTGAGCCTTTTGAAAGAGGGTTCGGACACACCATTGGCAACTCTATGCGTCGTATGCTTCTCAACTCACTTGAAGCTCCTGCGATTGTTTCTGTACGCATTGAGGGAGTTTCTCACGAGTTCATGGCGATCGAAGGCGTGATCGAGGATATGACAAACATTATCCTGAACCTCAAAGGAGCTCTTCTTAGAAAGCTTCCAACCGAAGAGGAGTCTCATGCGCGTGATGCACGCGTTCTCACTTCAGTTGTCGAAGTCACTCAAGACGATCTCGATGCAGGGGGAGGATCACACGTTGTCACTCTTGGCCAAATTATCACTGTCGGAAATTACGAGGTGATGAACCCTGATCATAAGATTTTCACGGCAACGGCACCGATGAGCAAGCAGATTGACCTCCGTGTCATGATTGGCCGTGGCTATGTTCCTTCTGAAAGAATTGAGCTTAAGGATAAAGTCGTCGACGAAATTCTGATCGACGCTGCTTTCTCTCCTGTGAAGCTTGTGAACTACTTCGTTGAGAATACCCGTGTCGGACAAGATACCGATTTCGACCGCCTCGTTCTTGAAGTTCAAACTGACGGAAGAATCACACCAGAAGAGGCGATCTCCTTTGCTTCTCAAATCGGACTGAAGCACTTCGACGTCTTCAACAAAGTCAAAACACACTCTGTTGTTTTTGATGAGGGACTCGAAGAGGAGAGTGAAGAAGATGATGATCTGATGGATAAGCTTTGCCTCCGTATTGACGAGATTGAACTCTCTGTCCGTTCGACAAATTGCTTGAGCGGTGCACAGATTGAGACAATCGGAGAACTGGTTCTCATCCCAGAGAGACGTATGCTAGAGTTCAAAAACTTCGGGAAGAAGTCTTTGAACGAAATCAAGCAGAAGCTCGTGGATATGAACCTCTCGCTCGGAATGGACCTACATAAAATGGGAGTCAACTCAGACAACGTCAAAGAGAAGATCCGAGAGCATAACGAAAAGAAAAAAAGTAAAAAAGAAGCTGTCTTTAACGAGGAATAATTTCAATGAGACACCGTAAAAAAACAGAAAAGCTAGGAAGAACTTCCTCACACAGACGTTGCATGTTTGCTAACATGCTCAAGTCTTTGATCTACCATGGCCGTATCAATACGACGGTAACAAAGGCTAAAGCTCTCCGCTCTTATGCAGACAAAATGATCACCCTCGCAAAGAAGGGGACTCTTGCTAGCCGCCGTCAAGCGATCGGTGAGCTGATGATCACTTACAATAGCCTAACTCCTAAAGAGGCCAGACGTGCTAAAGCGGGCGATACCTCTGCTTACAACGTTGACCGTCAAGTGATTGGAATCCTCTTCGATGACCTTGCTCCACGCTTCAAAGAGCGTCAGGGTGGCTACACTCGTATTGTCAAGGATTCTCGTCGCGCTGGTGACAATGCACAGACCTGTGTAATTGAGTATCTAGCTGATTAACAGCGACATAAGTTGATTTTTCTCTAGGGCCCCTCGGGCCCTATTTTTCTTTACAAACAACCCGCTCACAGATAAAATTAAGGGAAAATAGATCTTTTTTTTCCGAATTCCGGAAAAGAGATCTATCTCTGGAAAAAGTCGATGTCAACAAAGATTGCTATTAATGGATTTGGGCGTATAGGACGCCTCGTTTTTCGAATTGCTATGGAATGCGATGACATTGAAGTAGTGGCAATCAACGACCTCGTTCCAGCTGATAACTTAGCTTACCTACTTAAATATGATTCCGTCCACGGTGCCTTGGATTCTGAAGTCAGAGTCGAGGGAAACTCACTGATTGTGAAGGGAAAGAAGACGGTGGTCCTTGCAGACAAAGATCCAGCAAGCCTCCCTTGGAAAGACCTTCATGTTGATTATGTGGTGGATTCAACCGGATTATTTACCTCTCCTGAAGGGGCTGGCAAACACCTAGCAGCCGGCGCCAAAAGAGTGGTAATTTCCGCACCCGCTAAGGGTGACATACCGACATTTGTGGTGGGAGTGAACCATCATAAGTACAACCCTGAAAAAGATGTCATTGTATCCAATGCTTCATGTACAACGAACTGTCTAGCCCCCCTCACCAAAGTACTACTTGATCATTTCGGGATCGAAGAGGGTTTGATGACAACCGTGCATGCAGCGACTGCCTCCCAGCCAACGGTCGATGGACCCTCTAAAAAAGATTGGCGGGGAGGTCGAGCAGCAGGTCAAAATATCATTCCCGCTTCAACTGGTGCGGCAAAAGCTGTATCACTCTGTTTGCCTGAAGTAAAAGGTAAACTTACTGGGATGGCACTCCGAGTTCCGACCCTTGATGTATCGGTCGTCGATCTCACTGTGCGCCTATCGAAGCCGACCTCTTTTGAGGAGCTCTTAGCAACAATGAAAAGAGCTTCAGAAAATGAGATGAAGGGAATTCTTGAGTATTCTGATGAGCAGCTAGTCTCTTCTGACTTTATCGGTAACCGTTCTTCCTGCATCTTTGATGCGGGGGCAGGAATGGCTCTGAATGATCAGTTCTTTAAACTGATCGCTTGGTACGATAATGAGATGGGATATGCTGCCCGTATCATTGACCTTCTCCGCATCATGGCATCCAGGGAAACCAGCAGTGTAGCTGCTGGGTAAAGGCCTTATCACTTGATAAGGTCAAACTGGACAAACATTTGAACAATGGAATGATGCCGTGGACTTTACACGAGAACCTGTTATAGAAACTATCATCACCCCTAGAGAAGGGTGCAAGCTCGTTGTGCGTAGTAGCAAAGGAGCTGGCCAAGAAGAGTACTTCGTGGATGCTGTGGAAGTGGTCTCTTTTGGAGATGCTTTCTTCTTCCGCTCTCTAGAAAAACCTAAAAGCTTCCTCCTTCCTGTCGTCGACTATGAAGTCCTCGAAGTGCGTGAAGCTCGCATGGTTTTAAAAGCCGTTGGAATGGACCGCTCGATCAAGATTGGATCCAAAGAATCTGACGACAAGAAAGAAGGAAAACGCGCCGAAAAAACGGAAAAGAAACGCGAGCGTAAACGCCACCTCCGTAAAAAGAAGGGCGAGTCTAAAGAGGCGAAAGAGAAAGAATCAAAAGATGAGAAAGAACCTAAAGAGGGAAAAGAGCCCAAAGAGGGGAAAGAGTCCAAGGAGCGTAAAGAACCGAAGGTCAAGCTTCCCAAACCACAGGAAGATATTGCAGACATCGATTCTCCTGCTGAGAAGAGAGAGTCTGCCTCTAATATCATCCGCTCTCTCTTGAGCCCTCCTCCTCTGATCTCAGAGACGATCGGTCAGTACCGAGAAACATATAAGGAAGCTTTCTTTGATACCGAAGAAGAGGGAGCGTCCGCTGAAGCAACAAAAGAAGAGAAGCCGGCAGAGTCGCCAGCAAAGAAAGAAGCTTCACCAGAGCCGGAATCGGAGCCAACTGCAGCTCCTGAGCTTCCTGAAAAAGCCTCTGAGCGGAGTCCAGAAGAACTCTGGAACTTTTCTCAAGAAGAAGTCTAAATAGAGATGAATGGGCCCTCTCAGGGCCCAACTGCACAAATCAGATCTTCCAGACGATGAGCTCCATCTTTGAGACCTCGCCGCTAGACTCCTGGAGAGTGTTCCGTTAACTGTGTAAAAGCGGTTCGGACATCCAAATCTAAAGGATCTCCCTATATAATTCCAAACTGAGAAATTGTCTCCTTCCAGCCATTGACCGACATGGTCGATTTCTCAAAGAGATTTTCTAGAGTCAAGTAGAGCAACTTCATCAGCGACTTATCTGAGGAGAAAACCGCTTTGTTCTTCGTCACTTTTAGGAACCGTCGGTGTAGGGCCTCCGCGGCGTTTGTCGTGTAGATGATCTTTCGAATCTCTTCAGGAAAAAGTCAGAATACCACGGTTAACCAAGGGTTTGTTATACTTTGACCAGTCGCGACTCACGACTCATGGGGTTCTCTCCTTTTTTTGTAAAAAAGAGTTTACCCCATGCTTTTTATCTTTACTAAATCATTTTTCTCTTCTAATCCCTCTTTCCTGGTGAATTAGGTAACAAATCTAAAACTTATTGAAAATGGAGCCGTTTTGAAAATTTCTATTTACAACTACTTTCCTATG
>CAZPBC010000043.1:0-18199 GCA_964584775.1 uncultured bacterium | reverse complement strand
ATAGTGAAATTCAAGACGATGTCTCAGAAATCAAGGTCGTGACGAAACCGAAATTTTGTCTAACTCTTCCCGATGGTCAAGAGTACGATCCTGATCATGTCTATGTTAGGCTTGATACTTTTAGTAGTGTTCCCGTGAAATTGCGTAGGCTTGACCTAAACACGCGTCGTAAAGTTTTCTTCAATTGCGGCTGTTACCATTTAAAAACTGAGCCATGGAAGGAGGGCGTGTTGCTGAGCTTTCCTACCAAAAAAGATTGCCTTAACTACAGAAAGCACCTCAAACGGCTCTATCGTGAAGGTGGACTTTCTAGGGTTGTGGAATATATCAATGGAGTTGATCCAAATGCTATGAAGCTTGTTCACGATCACTCATGGCCATACGCACCTGATCCCTTCGAACGTCTTTTAAGCGTTTTACGTTCAATGGGAAGATTTCTTGTTTATCGGCTAAATGGTAGAATGATGGCAAGCCTTCTTAGCATAAAAAACAAGGATTGTTTGGGTGCAGTCATCAGAGGGATGCTTGATGGATTGTTGAAGGGTGCTAAAGATAGAAAACCACTTGATATGGAGGTCGCGGGCTTTATCGCTACTACATTTGCTCGTGATGACTTACCTCGATTTATCGATGGCCACACCTTGGATCGTTGGTTACATGAAATTGATTCTGAAACAACAACAATGCCAGAAGACGTCTCTTGGTTCGACGCTCATTTAAGGGCTCTATTCCCGGTGATTTCTAAATGCTATGGAACCCCTTGGTCGATTTGTCGTGTTGAGTATACCGTATCACTACGTCAAATTGCAGAACGTGCTCGAAGCTTTCCAGATCTACTGAATCACCTTGCCCGCCTAGAGAGGGAATTCCCCACCTCTCTCGAATGGGTAAAAGGCCGAAGAGATTTGACTCAAGTCCTGAACTTCTATGTTAGATACCCGTTATCTGATAAAAATCGTACTCGCTTACTCGATGCAGTAAAGGAATTACCGAAAAAGCTGCGTTGCGATTGGATCGAACTTCCTGGATTCTTCTATGACCCGATTCCCCAAGATCACTTTGGCTTTGGAGTGGTCGGAGATCTCAGAGATGTCATTTTTGGGAATCGAGAGTCGCTTAGAATTGGTGAGTTTTTTGTAGGAAGTGGCTGCAAAGAGCTTCTGTTACAAAAACTAGCAGAGGGTGGCGAGGACTTGATCTCTGACGCACTTCGATGGGCGGTAGTGACAAGAGATGAAGAGCTCTTCAGTAAAGTCTTATCTGTCGCTAAGACGCAAAATATTGGAGAAGAGACCGTCGAGAAGCTAAAGCCTTATCAAAGTTGTTTAGACAGTGCTAGCTCGGTTCAAGCAGAGCTTCTTGCATTGATCGAAGACTTTGACTCAAAATAATCGTTTATATCTTGGCGAGAGACTTTTTGCGCGTGACCCTCGAGTTGAGGCCTCCTTTCACGACTTCGTGAAGATTCTCAATAGCAAGGAAACGTTGTCATGATTTCATCGTAAATTTCGATCGTCAGATAGGTTCCATCCATCCAGCTCCGCACTCACAAAAGAGACTTGAACCTATATAATTATTTTAAAAAATCAAATATTAATTACACTTACTTAATTAACCATAATTATGATATCATTTTAGTTTAGTATTTAATAATTTAAGATACGGAGAAAGTTAAAATGGCAGAAAGACCCGGTAGTTTAGTTGAAAGGCTTAAAGTAGATATCCAAGATCACTTAGATCAAATCCCCCCGAATACAGGGAAAGCAATGTTTCGAAGTGCTGTGATCTCTGGCATCGTTGTCGTTTTGATCACAGGAGCCCCAGCTGCAGCGGTTGCAGCCTCTGGTGTTGCCGCTCTTGCGGTCGCGATCGACGCCCTTCTCAATCCTCTTTTTGAGAAATATTTCGCAACAGAAGAAGGTGAAGGCCGCGTTTATAGTGTCCTGAAGCTCACAGCAAAACACGCTGTAGCGATCACGGGTGCAGCTTGTGCGGCGACTGCTCTTCTTCCTGTAAAAGTGAACATTATTAGTGCTGTTATCGTTCAGCTGGTGATTAACTACTTCACCGTTCCTGAAAAAGGCGCGCCTGCCCATGCAACTCAAGAGTATTGGGCAATCCCGAACTTCATGAAGCTATTTCAGTGCTTTTTGGGAGTTTAAAACGCACGCTCCTCTGCGCTGATCAGAGCAGGCTCTTTCTTTAATTCTTTAAGGAAAGAGTCTGTCAGCTCCACACCCCATCTCTCAGGAATCGAAAGGTTGCTATAGACTTTTCCTTGAGATTGAAACTCAATTTTGACCGGACTAGAGCCTCCGTTTTTACGGAACTGCTTTTTGAGCTTCATGACATCTGTCATCTGGATCTTTCCAAGGTCTACTTGGAGAACAAGCTCGACTTTCTTCTCTTCTTTCTTCGTCTCCATCTTTTTCCCTTTCCCCTTCTCTTTGATCATATTCTGCCGAGCGATATAGCTTTTTGACTTATCAAAGACCTCATCGCACTCAGCAATCATCTCTTCACTTGCAGCTGTCAGATCATCAAACCAGCGGCAGCTGAGTTTGACATCCCCCGTATCTTTCTCCACGATGAGCACCGCGTATAACAGCTGGTTTTCATTGAGTAAGTATCCTTTCTGCTCGTAGAGATCAGGCCAAACGGGAAGTTCATAACTGACAATCCCATCGCTGACAGTCAGGATCGCAAATTTACGCTGCGATTTCTGTGCAATCCGCGTCACCACCGTTTCAATCAAGAGCGCAGAACGGAAGACCGACTGGTGGTCCATCTCCTCGACTTTCCGAAGCGCCACACAAGAGAGGCGGTTCAAGAGCTCTTTATATCCATCCATCGGATGGCCTGTTAGGAAGAAGCCCAGAAGCTCTTTTTCTTTCAACAGAAGATCTTTTTTCGAGCGCGGTTCCAAAACTTGCGGAGGCGCTTCAAAGCGCTTTTCATTCTCATCTCCCATTTGATCAAAGAGAGACATGTACCCGAGATTTTCATCTTTTTGCTTTTTACTGACGGTGTCGTAGATCGGTTCTATCGCTGTTTTCAGCTGGTCTCGCGTCCACTTTGTAAAATCGAACGCACCAGCATCCACCAAAGCTTCAATGATTTTCTTTCCGACTTTTTTGGTATCGATGCATTTGACAAAGTGGTAGAGGCTTTTATACTTTCCCTCCTTCTCCCGACATTTGACAATCTCCTCAACGACTCCCTCCCCGACACCGCGAATGGCGCTTAGAGAAAAACGGATTCCTTCATCCGTCGCTGTAAAAGATCCCTTCGACTCATTGACATCTGGAGAAAGAACTTCGATCCCACTTGCCTTACACTCTCGAATGAATTTCGAGACTTTTGAGATATCAAATTGGTCGCAGGTCATGAGTGCAGCGAGCCACTCTTTAGGGTAGTTTGCCTTTAGGTAAGCCGTGACATAAGAAAGGTAGCCATAAGCGGCCGCGTGAGATTTGTTGAAGCCGTAGGAGGCAAACTTCTCCATCTTGTCAAAAATCTGACGTGCCAAGGAGTTATCGATTCCGTTCTCTAGACAACCGCTAATGAACTTCTCACGTTCCCGCTCCATCTGCTTATGGTCTTTTTTACCCATCGCGCGGCGTAAGACATCCCCCTCTCCAAGAGAGTACTTTGCCAGACGCACCGCAATTTGCATTACCTGCTCTTGGTAAACCATGATTCCGTAAGTCTCTTCGAGGATCTCTTTCATCCACGGGTGATCGTTTTCAATGGCTTCGCGTCCATGCTTTCTCGCAATAAACGAAGGAATCATATCCATCGGACCGGGACGGTAGAGCGCACCGACCGCAATGATCTCTTCAAAACGGTCGAGGTGAAGTGAGCGAGCCAGATCTTGCATCCCTCCCGACTCGAGCTGGAAGACACCCATCGTCTTCCCTTGGTTCAAGAGATCAAACGTCTTTTGATCAGTAAGTGGAAGATCGCGCCAGTCGAGGGAGACACCGTGCCCTTCACAAACATCTTTAAAAGCCAGTTCGATCGAAGTCAGTGTCTTCAATCCAAGGAAGTCAATCTTGAGCATCCCAACTTGCTCGACAGGCTTCATCGAGAATTGCGTGGCGGGAAGGTCTGAGTCTTTGGAGTTACAGATAGGAATGTGTTCAACGAGCGGCTCAGAGGAGACAACGATCCCCGCTGCGTGGATACCCGTGTTTCGGATACAGCCTTCGAGTTTTTTTCCCAGTTCAATGATGCGTCCCGCTTCCTCATCACTTTCGACAAAAGCACGGAGCTCAGCATCTTTGGCAAGTGCTGACTCGAGAGTGATATCCAACTCTTCAGGAACCAATTTTGCCAACTTGTTGACTTTTGCAAGGGAGATATTGAGAACACGCCCCACATCCTTGATCGTCATCTTTGCCTTCATCGTACCGAAGGTGATGATCTGCGCGACGTTCTCTTTTCCGTACTTTTCAAGGGTGTAGTTGATCACCTCCTGCCGCCGAGACATGCAGATATCGACATCGATATCAGGGTAGGAGAGACGCTCAGGGTTGATGAAACGCTCAAAGAAGAGGTGGAAGCGCAGGGGCTCAATGTCGGTGATTCCAATGAGATAAAGAACAATCGATCCTGCTCCAGACCCTCGTCCAGGCCCGACGGGAATATCCTGTTTTTTTGCCCAATCGATAAAGTCCCAAACGATCAAGAGATAATCTGCCATCTCCTTCGGAACGATGACAGAGAGCTCCGTCTCAAGACGCTCGTGGATCAGTTCCATCGGATCGCGGTCAGGGTAGATCTCTTGAACTTTAGCGAGTCTTTCAGGCGTATAGCGACGGGGAATCCCCTCTTCACAGAGCTTACGGAGGAACTTTTCTACAGAAGTTTTACGCTCTTGTTTACTGACTTCTTTCCCTTCAATGTCAGGAGGTGTGTAGGTGGGATAGTGCTTCGTTTCAAAGTCGAGTTCCACATTGCAACGTTCAGCAATTTCAAGGGTGGTATCACACGCTTCTGGAAGGTCCTGGAAAAGCTCTCGCATCTGCTCAGGCGTTTTGAAGTAAACTTCATTTCCTGCGTAGGTGCGTCGCTTTGGATTGGGTTTACGCTCTTTTGGGTTTCCAAGTGAGTCATACTCCCAAATCTCCGTAGTATCCCCTGACTGGACGTTGATCAAAATTTCGTGGCTTCTCCAGTCTTCGCGGTCAATGTAGTGAACGTCGTTTGTTGCTACTAAAGGAATAGAAAGTTCTTTTGAGAAGTGAACGAGCGTCTCTTCGATCTTTTTCTGTTTTTCGATGAAGTCACGGTGTTGGTTGAGAAGCCAACCCTCTTTGTCCATCCCGTCGAGCGCAATCGCGTCCTGGGACATCTCATGGCGTTGGATTTCGAGAAAGAAATCCTCCTTAAAGAGGTCCTGATACATCAAGATCTTATCACGGACCACCTCTTTCTTCTCGTGAAGGATCGTTTGTGAGATCTCTGAAGTCATGCAGCCTGAAAGACAAATCAGCCCCTCAGAATGTTTCTTTAACAGCTCGTGATCGATTCTAGGATTATAATAGAATCCTTCCAAAAAGCCCGCTGAGGTGAGCTTGCAGAGATTGTGGTAACCGGTCTGATTCTTTGCGAGAAGCGTGAGGTGGTAGGCCGTCTTCCCATACTGATTTCGGCTTCTTTCAAAGCGGCCGTCAGGTGCGAGATACACCTCACACCCAATAATAGGTTTGACCCCCTCTTTGCGACACGCTTTGTAAAACTCCACCGCACCGTACATGTTTCCATGGTCGGTGAGAGCCACAGCCGGCATCCCACATTCAACACTCTTTTGTGCAATCCGATCGACGCTGCAAAGCGCATCCAAGATAGAAAACTGGGAGTGGAGATGTAGGTGAACAAAAGAGGCCATAAGGTGGCCCAGGATAACAAAGAAAAGGGCTGTTGTCTACTTCAACAATTTTTCTCGGACATCTCTTGATTTCACACGCCAGAGAGGGACCATGAGAAGCAGGGCAACTAAGCAACATGCCCCCATAGAGATGTTATAACCGATCCATCCATAGTCTTCAGCGATGCGGCCTAAAGGATAGCCTGCGATTGCAGCACCCGCATAGGCAAACCAGCCCACAAAGCCAGTGGCTGTCGCTGCAGCGTTGATGTGCGTGTACTCAGCTGCCGCCATTCCAATCATCATCTGGGGACCAAAGACAAAAAAGCCCATCGCAAACATGGCAATACAATCGCCGAGCCAGAAGCCTTCAGGGTTCATATAGAAACCCACCGAGGAGAGCAACATGCCGATGCTAAATAGCACAAGAATCGGCCCCCGTTCGGCGCGGAAGAGCTTGTCAGAAGCCCAACCTGCAGCTAGGCATCCTACAAATCCACCCACCTCAAACAAGGAGACGCAAGAGTTCGCACCCATTAGGGTATAAGACTTAGACTCAATAAGATAAAGTGCTGTCCACTCCCCTACCGCCGTCCGCACAAAGTAGACAAAAAAGTAGGAGAAGGCCAGGAGCCAGACATAGGGGTTCTTCAGGACTATGTTGAAAAGGAGCTCTTTCGTCGACAACTTGCGGTCTTCATCGACTTCTGTATCCTCAGGTTTCGACTCTTCGCTGATCCAATTCTCAACAGAAGGGAGGTCCATGCTTTCAGGCGTACTACGGAGTCGGTTCAAGAGGACAAAAGACATCATAATACAAAGCAAGCCAGGAACATACATGGCATAACGCCAACCTAAGTACCAAACGACGACTGTCACGATGTAAGGGGTCGCGAAAGCACCCACATTATGAGAGACGTTAAAGGTCGACCACCACGCACCGCGCTCGCTTTGCGCATACCAGTGTGTCAGCAGCTTCGCACAGGGAGGCCAACCGAACCCCTGAAACCACCCATTGATCCCCCAGAAAAGAGCAAAGGCAGAGACTGTCGAGGAAAAACCAAAAAAGATATTTGCAAACCCGGTGATCATCAGCCCAAAAGCCATAAAGTAGCGCGGGTTTGATCGGTCAGACATGATGCCGCTCACAAATTTACTGAGACCGTAGGTCAGAGAGAAAGCCGTTCCTAGGAATCCTAGAGAGGCCTTGCTCATCCCCAGGTCAGCGATGAGCACTGGCATGACTGTTGTTAAGCTTTTTCTTGAAAGGTAGTAGAACGCATATCCGACAAACATAGAATAGAAGATACGGATACGCCAGTAGCGGTATTTTTGATCGAGCTCAGTCTCTTTTGCGGACGCTTCGAGGGTCAGGTCGGTCTGCATGATTTCCCAGGGTCAAAGAATGATTACTATTTTTATGTCCTAGCCTGAATATCTCAGAAAATGGCCAAGCTAGCCTCATCATACATCCTAAGCCCTTAAATATAAAGGACTACGTCCCTCCACCCTAAAACAGAAAATCCCCTTAAGGGTCAATGAGTTAGACTATTAAGGGGAAGATCAAAATAGAATTAAACGCCCGCAGCACAGGCCTTTTCATGGACTTCGCCTTGAAGTCTCAACAAGGCAGAAACTGGAACATCCTTCTCAGGTTCGGTCACACGGAGTCCAAACTTGGTCAACAAATCCCCATACAACTGTGTAGACGTTCGTGAAGGACACATCTTTCGTTCCGAGCCCTCCTCTCGTGTTAAGTCTTCTAAGAAATAGCTTGCCGTTCTAAAGGGGGTCGCTGCAAAAGCAATTGCAAATGGGTTGAACAGAGCAAGACACCACGTCTGAGTCAGGAAGAGGAGAGTCACTGCAGCTTGAAAATCCTTTGCAGAAGCTTGCAAGTGTTCTACAGCCCGGTCTTTCCACTGGATGTCAGCCTCATCTTTATGGAGGATAAGGTTCTGAACAGCGAGATAGACAGCGTATCCAAGATGGAAAACAGTTCCAAATGGAGCAGCAATCGTGAGCGCAAAGAGAGAAGCCACCAAACGTCCCACTGCCAGCAAGCTCGTTTTAGCAACGTCTGCCCATGTGTTGACTCGCTCTGGTTTTAAGCTAGTGATGGTGTCTATAGCATCACTAAACGTCTTAACTTCAGTTTCTTGAAAAACCGAAGTATATAGATACGGAGAGCGAGCCAGTTTGTCGAGAGCAATTCCTGAAAAAGGTGTTGCATCAGGGTGATTTCCCCTGAAGTTGTTGATATATTCCATTTAAAACTCCTTAAAAATCTATTGTATAAACCTTAATTTAAAATTATGCATACCCTCTTGAAAAGGAAAAGAAAATTCGTCATCATGTCAAACCGTTATGATTGTCATTACCGTTGAGCACGGTTCACAGAAAAAGAAGTACTCCTTCACAAAGCGGCAAATCACTGTCGGTGGAGCTGAAAGTCAAGCAGACATCTCTCTTGAAATCAAAGATCTAGAGCCAGAACACCTTCTAATAGAAGAGGAAGAAGGAAACTATTTTGCCTTCAACCAATCCCAAGACCCCTCCACACTCTGCAACAACCTCCCTTTTGGAAAGCGGCTGATTGGAAAGGGAAGCACTCTTAAAATCAAAGACGTTCTTCTCTCTATTGAATATGTAGACGACCTCGTCCAAGAGTCTTTTGTTCTGAAAAAGAAACCAGAACCTCCTCCCTCCATTCCCCCTGAAGAACCGTCCCTTTTCGAACCTCCCTCTCCAGAGAGCTCCACTCCTCCGAGTACAGACTCTCCCAAAAGAAAACGGCGTACTCTCTTCTGGGCGAGTTTAACCCTCCTCGCTCTCTCCTTTTTTATCGGAAGTGCATTCATCTATAAACATCGAGAGTCGAAAAAACAGGGGCAGTACGAGCTCACTGCAGCAAGAGGATTAGCAGACAACGCCGCTGCTCTCTTCTACGCCAAGATGAGCCATCTGACTCCCAGTCACCAAAATTGGTCAGACCCCCACTTCATCCAAGTGATTCTGGATCAAATCTTACCGATGTCGACGAAGACCTACTTCGATGTGGACCAGAGCGGTAGATTTGAAGACACCCCCTATCTGATGCGTCTCTATACGAATGAGACCGGAAGCCACTTCATCCTGATCGCTCAGCCTACCCCCGGGCTCATGACTTGGAAGGCCCAAGAGAGCTATTTGATTTTAGACTCGGACGATATGGTCATCCGCCGGATCAATGATATCCAACCAATCAACCGCTTGCTCCATGCCGAAAATGAGCTCACTGACGAAGTGAGCCTCTCGATTAAACGGGAAATCTACAGAGCACAACCGATTTCTCTCCTTCGGCTTGCGGGACAGGACCCCTCCAACCGTTTTGCTCCCCCTAGGGAACTCTTCAAACTCAAGCCAGCAGCGATCAATAAACTCTACAACGCCCCTCGCTACTACAAACTGAGTGCGCTCCTGGTCAAAGATTTTGAAACAGAAGGCGGGGTGAAATCAACCCTCGACCGCATCGGAGAGGCTTCAGAACAGGATCTCGTTCTCTACAGCGTGGGAGGAGTCAGTGAAGCCTCTGACCTTCAATATAAACTATTCGAGATGGACCCCAAGAGGGAGTGGATTGTAGGCTACCTCTCTCCCGACTCTAACAACCGCGCCCAGCTCCTGAAACTCCACCAGGACTTCCGAGAGATGCGCCCTCAGAAAGTCGACCAGAATCAGACAGGCCTTCCCCCTGAAAAAGCACGCCTCTTCGATCCTGTCATCGAGGCCATGCATGAGAGGTCAAAAGGCTTAGCCCCTCTCGATAAAAAGTTAAAAGAGCTTCTTGGTGAGCAGGTGCAGGCTCCCCTCTACACGTTCACTGATCAATTTCAAGAGACCTATTCCGAGTTCCTAGCGACCGATCTCGCAGAGCAAAAGAACATCGTCAAACACCTCAGCACCCTCTATGAACAGTATGTGGTCAACACCCACCGCCTTTCAAAGGAAGAATTCCGCCAAGCGCTCGACTCCCTCGGTCTCCATGCTCTACTACGTTCAAAAAAGAAGAGCTCACCAGTGACACAATAGCCCTTCTCTGGTAAACTGCTTTGGATATTTATATTTCAAAAAGGATTCTCTTATGAGCAAGTATAAGGCCCCAACAGGACTTTTTGACATTGTCCCTGACTCTCCCAATGACCCTTGGCGTACAGCTCACCTTTGGGCTTATGTTGAGTCAAGACTGCGTGAACACGCAGAGACCTATGGCTACCAAGAGATCCGCACCCCCATTTTTGAGCGCAGTAAGCTCTTCGTACGCTCCTCTGGCGAAGACTCAGATGTTGTCTCAAAAGAGATGTACCACTTCAAAGACAAAGGAGACCGCGATATGGCACTGCGCCCCGAGGGGACGGCTCCGATCATGCGCGCCTTTATCGAAAACAGCCTTGAGAACCAAGGATCATTCCACAAGCTCTTCTACCTCGCCCCTATGTTCCGCTACGACCGTCCGCAAGCTGGACGGTACCGCCAGCACCACCAGTTTGGTGTGGAGGTCGTGGGAACCCGAACTGCCGAACAAGACGCTGAAGTGATCGATCTCCTTTACAGCTCCCTCTCTAACCTTGGCCTCTCGAACATGACGGTCCGCCTCAACAGTATCGGCGACCAAGAGAGCCGCAACCTATACCGGGATGCTTTGAAAAGTTACCTTGAACCCCACCTCTCCAGCCTATCGGAGGACAGCCAGCGCCGTTTCAAAGACAACCCGCTACGCATTCTCGACTCAAAAAACGAAAAAGACATCGAACTCGTCCAAAACGCTCCGTCGATGTTTGACTTCTTAAGCGATGAGAGCTACTACTTCTTTGAAAGAGTCCAAACGCTCTTGAAAAAAGTGGGTGTTCCTTTTGTTCTTGACCCTCTTCTTGTGCGCGGTCTTGACTACTACTGTGAGACCGTTTTTGAAGTGGTCACTGATGACCTCGGTGCGCAGAACAGTCTCGGCGGCGGTGGACGTTTTGATGGACTTCTCAAAGATCTTGGCGGACCCAACCTCGCTTCAGTCGGCTTTGGTGCCGGAATCGAGCGCATCATTCAAGCAATGATCAAACAAAATGCGACCATTCCGGAGAAAAAGCGCCCGACTCTCTTCCTCATTCCTATGGGAGAAAAGGCAGTCACCCGTGGATTTGAAATCATCCATAATATCCGTGCTGTAGGCGTCTCTGCTCAAATGGACCTCACAGGCCGCAAGCTAGGTAAAGCAATGAACTACGCCAATGACATTGGCGCGAAATTCGTCGTCGTGCTCGGTGACAACGAACTCGACAAGTGTGTGGTAGAGCTGAAAGAGATGGAGAGCGGAAAGGTGACAGAAGTCAACCTAGAAGCCCTTGCAAGTGTTCTCCAAATTTCAGACAAGAGCGAACCCTTCATGCAAATGTGGGGTGAGATGGACCGTCCCTACAAAGGGGAAGGCGATGGATCAATCTTGATTGAAAAAGTGCAAGAGTCTGTCTCCGAAACGAAATCCTTAACTAACAAATTCCAAGACCGCCTTGAAAAGATGCGATCGCTACTAGAAGATACTGAATGAAAACAAAAACACTCTCCTTTAGACGAACAGTAAACAACTCTGAGCTCTCCCTAAAAGACGTGGGTCGTGAAGTGACCTTGTCAGGATGGGTCCACAGACGCCGTGACCACGGTGGGCTGATCTTCATTGACCTCCGCGACCGCTTTGGACTCAGCCAAGTCGTCTTCGACCCCACTAAAGAAAAGCGTGCTCATGAAATTGCCGAGTCCCTTCGTAGCGAAGATGTCATTACGATCGAAGGAAAGGTCTCTGCGCGTACTGAAGGCATGGCGAACCCCAACTTGAAAACCGGAGAGATTGAGGTCTACGTCGAGCACATCGAAGTTCTCTCCAAAGCAAAAACCCCTCCCTTTTCCATCGCCGATGAGCACATCCAGGTCAACGAAGAGCTCCGCCTCAAGTACCGCTACCTCGACCTCCGCCGCCCAGGGATTCCTGAGAAGCTTGTCGAGCGCCACAAAGCGATGATGCGTATCCGTGAAGCTCTCGACAAAGAGAACTTTATCGAGATCACCACCCCGCTTCTCGGCAAATCCACACCCGAAGGATCTAGGGACTACCTTGTCCCCTCAAGAATCCACCCAGGGACCTTCTATGCCCTTCCCCAATCTCCACAGATCTTCAAGCAGATCTTGATGGTTGCAGGAATGGACCGCTACTTCCAAATTGCTCCTTGCCTTCGTGATGAAGATTTACGAGCCGACAGACAGCCTGAGTTCACGCAAGTAGACATGGAGATGAGCTTCTGTACGGTAGAGGATCTCTTTCCCATCATCGAAAACCTCTGCCATGAAATTTTCAAAGACTTCTCCAGCCAGGAGATCCCCAAAACCTTCCGCCAAGAGACATTCGAGTGGTGCCTGGAGAACTATGGGACAGATAAACCCGATCTGCGCTTTGGAATGCCTCTCAAGCGCATCGATGACATCGCAAAAAACTCTAGCTTTTCTGTCTTCCTCAACGTCCTAGAAAGCGGCGGCTCCATCAAAGGAATCTGCGTAAAAGGAGGCGCTGACATCTCCCGCAAAGGCATTGATGAATACACCGCCTACGTCGGCCAGCTCGGAGTCAAAGGCCTAGCCTGGATGAAATACCAAGAAGAGGGCCTCTCTTCTAGTATCGTCAAATTCTTTCCAGAAAATGAACAAAAGGCGCTGATTGAGCGATTTGAAATGGAAAAGGGAGATCTCCTCTTCATGGTCGCGGACGAACCGAAACGTGTGAACCAATCCCTCGACCACCTCCGTCGCAAACTCGCAAAAGACCGCAACCTCATCGACCCCGATGCGCTGAGCTTCCTGTGGGTGACAGAGTTTCCTCTTTTCAAATGGGATGACGAAGAGAACTGCCTCACCACCGAGCACCACCCCTTCACCTCCCCTCACTACGATGACCTCGACCTCATCGAAAGCGATCCTCTTCAAGTCCGCTCCCTCAGCTACGATCTTGTGATCAATGGCTACGAGGTCGCCTCAGGATCGCAAAGGATCCACAACGGGGATTTACAGGCACAGATCTTCAAAACACTAAAAATTTCTGAAGAAGAGGTGAAGGAGCGATTTGGCTTCTTTATCGAAGCCCTCTCTTACGGTACCCCACCTCATATCGGTGCGGCACTCGGGTTCGATCGCCTCATCATGATCTTGACGAGAACGGAGAACATCCGTGACGTGGTGGCCTTCCCGAAAACTCAGAAAGCAACCGATCTCATGAGCGACAGCCCCTCCGCAGTACCTAGCGAGCTTTTAAGAGAACTCTCTCTGGAAATCGATGTCTAAAGTGTAGGCATAAAGCCAGACAGTTCTAGATATTCGAGAGACTCAAGACCTTGGAGGTATTTTAGATTGCGGTCTGCAAGGAGATGGCAGCCTTGAACGACTAAGATTTTTAAGTTCTTGAGATTCTCCCAACCCTTGAAGCAGTCTCCATCAATCTTCGCTCCACTGATCTTTAAAATTTCAAGAGACTCGAGATGGCCTAGCTCACGGAGCTCCTTGTCTTTCAAATTCGGACACTTCAAAAGATAAAGCTCTTTGAGCTTTTTAAGATCTGAACAGAACTTAAAACACTCTCCAGTGATTCCCGACCCTGAAAGGTTGAGCACCTCGAGCTCAGTCATTTCTCCAAGACCCTGCATATCTGGATCGGAAAGGCCTTGGCAAGACTCTAAATTGAGGCTTTTGAGGTTTTTGAGGGAAGACAGGTCTTTGATCCCTGGACCAAAGATGCTCGTACTCACAACAATCTTACCCGGCTCCTCTTGGACCTTTGCTTCAGCTCGCTTCTTCTCTCCGAGACCCTCGACACCCGACATGAATGAACCGAGCATGTCCATCATTCCGCCGGTCGGATCGGTTTTGACCTTCTCTTTTTTCTTCTCTGTATGGGTCTTCTTACCAGATTTTTTTGACATGAGAAAAAGCTCCTCTTTTCCTCATTGTATCTACCTGTGCAAAAATGACCACAGCAATTGCCATAAAATAAGGAAATCACTGATTATAAGCCAAGTATGATCAAGCCACACCAACTCGAAGTCATTCTTTTTGAACCGGAAATCCCTCAGAATACGGGAAATGTGACCCGCACTTGCTCCGTCACAGGCACCAGCCTAACTTTGGTCGAACCACTTGGGTTCTCGATCTCCGACCGGATGTTGAAGCGGGCTGGCCTCGACTACTGGGAAGGGGTTCCCTTCAAAACGATTCAAGACCTTCCTCTCTACTTAGAAGAAGAACAACGCCCATTTTTCTTCTTCAGTAGCAAAGCGACAAAAAGCCATTGGGAAACGGAGATTCCTGCCAACTCACAATTGATCTTCGGGTCTGAAACCAAAGGCCTTCCTCCAGAGCTCCTCAATGCTCATCCAGAAAAATGTGTGACACTGCCGATGCTAAAGGACAAACGTTGCCTAAACTTGGCAACGTCTGTCGGTATTGCACTATATGAAGTATTAAGAAAACTAGAATATAACAGATAAAAAACCCGGTAAGCATGCCTACAACTTAAGTGGACTCCCCCACCGGGTAAGTAGGTTTGATGCCACAAAGTCTAAAATTCGATTATTAAGATCCTATGAAGATTCAATAAATTTCTCATAAAAAAATTGAGCATCACAGGACAGGACTCATTCAAGAGTGGGACCATAAACGAAGAGCTCTCCCGATAGGAAGAGCTCGAAAAGAGGTGTTAAGCATTGCAAGAGTAAAGATATTAAACGTTTGCTAAGCTTTCGCTCACCAGCTGGTCCAGCTGAGAGTAGTCTTTGAGACCTACATACGTCCCGATCGGCTCACCATCTTTGAAAAGCACCAGGGTGGGGATCGAAGTGACCTGATATTTTTGTGTGACTGCTGGGGAAGCGTCGATATCGATCTTGACCACAGAAACCTCACCTGTCTTTTTTTCGGCAAACTCCTCGATCACAGGTGTCATCATTCGGCAAGGACCACACCAATCTGCATAGAAGTCGACCAAAAAGAGGCCCGAAGAAATTTCGCTAGCAAAGTTGTCATCATTCAGTAGTTTAAGTTTATCAGACATACCATCTCCTATCTCTTAAAAAGGCTACCTGGATATGTCATGAAACCTCACAAAACTGTCACAAAATGCTTTTCGTCATCTTCGACAGATCTTCCTCTCGGAAAGGGTGCCAGCCCCTTCCCATCTAGGCAGTTTTGCCGAATCTGCCGAGCATTTTGTCCCATTTTCACGAGCTTTCATGAAAAATCCAAGTTATAATCGCAGATTAGTGGGCTTTATTCAAGTGAAACCTTGTAATTGCCCTCTGACACACGGTATCCTGTGATCTATGATTCGTGTTGGTTCACGCCCTTCCAAACTAGCCCTCCTGCAAGTCGATGAGATTTTTGCTGCTCTCTCTCGCTTTCATCCTGACACCGCTTTTGAAAAAACCATTTTTCAAACCCCAGGCGATCTCGACAAAGTGAGTTCTCTTCGACCGATGAGTAAGGATGATTTTTTCACCCGGGAACTCGATGAAGCTCTCCTAGAGGGCGAAATCGACATCGCTATCCACTCTGCTAAAGACCTCCCTGACCCTCTCCCGCAAGGGCTCAAAATCGTCGCACTCACCCACTCTATTGACCCCCGAGATGCTCTCGTCCTGCAAAAAGAGATGGCCCATGGAATGGTGATCGCCACCTCGTCTGAAAACCGAGAAAAGAATGTACGTGCCCTCGGGTATGAGGTCAACTTTACAGATGTACGCGGGACCATCCAAGAGAGGCTCGCTCTCGTAGAAAAGGGAGAGGTGGACGGCGTCGTCATCGCAGAGGCAGCACTCATTCGTCTCTCACTCACTCACCTGAACCGCCTCTACCTTCCAGGAGAAACGACTCCACTCCAAGGATGCTTGGCCGTGCTCGCCCATGAAAATCATTCCAAAATGGAGGACCTCTTCGAGTGCATCAACCAAAGAAGCGTGTGCTCTACACCGGCTTAAACTGCCCCGACCCGAGCTACATCCACGCCCCTTTCATTTCCCTCCACCTATTGGAGACGCTCCCACAACTCGTCGAAGCGGCAAAGAGGGGTTCCCACCTCGTGCTCACCAGTCCCTCTGCCGCTAAACTCTTTCTTCCGCATGTTCAAAGAAGAGACCTCACCCTCTTGACAGTCGGAGAGTCGACCGCCAAGACCGCCGCCGACTTCGGCTTTTCCGATATCGAAGTCGCCACCCCATCGCAAGCCGAAGGAGTTGTCGAACTGATCAAAAAAGTGGATGGAGCCTTCTATATCTATCCCCACTCTGCAAGGGCGCGTCCCCTCATTTTGGATTTCTTAAAAAGTGCCTCCCTTCCGCACTTTGCAGCCCCCCTCTACGACACCCATCTCACTCCACCATCTCCCCTTCCTCGACTCGAAGAGTTGGACACAGTCTTTTTCACTAGCCCCAGCACAGTCGATTCCTTTTTCAAAGCATACCAAAAGATCCCCCCTCAACTTGAGTATCAATCTATCGGCCCGATCACCGAGAAGCAGCTTGAAAAATACGCGCAGATGCCTTACAAAAAGGCCTAAAAAAGGAGGCAACCTTGACGACACAACAGCAACAAAAATACACACTACCTGAGCTCAACTACCCCCTCAACGCTCTGGAACCCGTGATCTCAGAAGGAATCATGGACCTTCACTACAACAAACACCACCAAGCCTACATCAACAATCTCAATGCAGCTTTAGAAAAAGCGGCTAGCGCTGACCTTGCACAGTCGATTGCTCTCCAGCAAGCGATCAAGTTCAATGGGGGTGGGCACGTCAACCACTCCATCTTCTGGACCAACCTCGCACCAAAAGGCGACGGTGGTGGTGGTGCCCCTAAAGGAGCTCTAGCTGAAGCGATCAACCGTGACTTCGGCTCCCTCGACAACTTTATCGCAAGCTTTAATGCCAAAACGGCCGTCATCCAAGGATCTGGATGGGGTTGGCTTGGGTTTAATAAGGAGAAGGGGTGCCTCGAGTACGCCTCTTGCGTTAACCAAGATCCCCTAAGTACCAAAGGCCTCGTCCCCCTTCTTGGAATCGACGTCTGGGAGCACGCCTACTACCTCGACTATAAAAACGCGCGTCCCAAATACCTCGAAGCGATCTGGCAGATTGTGAACTGGAGCAACGTCGAAGAGCGTTTCGCAGCAGCGAGCAAATAACCTCCTATTAAAGTGAGTCTTTCACAAATGAAACCATGTGGAAGACTCGTTTTTTCTTTATTCTTTACAAAAGTCTCTTTCCAAAAGATCTAATCCACTCATCTTAAAAAATTAAGACTCCTCGATCTTCACAAGAAGAAACGGCTTGAGTCACCATCTCTTTCTCCATTTTGAAGTTTGACAATAATTTTTTAACCTGACATAAAGTCAGGCCTGATCAACTACTTCCACCTAAAAAAGCTTCAACTTTTTAAAAAATTGAGAGAATCCGATGGATGCACTTCAATCATTTATTCGTTTTGGCGATCATGACCGCCTCTCTAGCACCCAACAATACCAGCTGAATACTCTTTACCGCAGTGAACCCGAACGCTTTCGAGTTTACACCGCCAACCTTGAAGAACAATCCCCTGCTGCAATCCATGATCAGGTCGTTAGGATCGGAAATCTTTTCAAGACGAGAGTCAATGAATTTCAAATGGGGACCTCCTTACCGAAATTCAACAAACGTCTGGTTTGCACAGTTTTAACAACCGGCACATCTCTTCCTGAGCTGAGACACACCCGACCCGTTGATGCTACTGAATTTCTTGCCGTTACAGCCGGTCTTGACACGTTACTAGATATCGTGATCAAGAAATATGAAACAACCCAAGAAAAAGCAATAATGGACCTGCTGTCCTTTGAATTTCAAAAATTAGACTCGCCACCAAATCGTTTGGACCATTGGTTAGAAAGGATCACGAGTGATCTAACAGGAGCTGCTTGGGATGATCTGTTGAACGATCTTCTCGCAAACAAAGCAATTTTGTCAGGAATGCCTGATGAAAGAAAAACGATCGCTAGAGAATATTTCAAAACAGCCCTAGTTGTAGGCCATGGAAAGGAAAGAGAGCGTTTAGAAGAACTCAATGCACGAGCAACAACCGCTTCTAGTGTTAAAATATTCAATCGGACATTCAATGACCTTATTGATGGAATGGAAAAAGCCGGCCACGACATCCAGGCAACAGCAGACATGGTTCAAAACATGTATGATGGAGTGGTGGAAATGCGTACCGAAATAGAAGCGCAATCCAA
>CAZPBC010000042.1:0-18506 GCA_964584775.1 uncultured bacterium | reverse complement strand
TAGCTCTAAATCCCCAAGCTCATGCACATATTGCCTCAAGACACTAAAGCTCGCAGCCACCACACCGAAGACAGCATAAACAGCCATGCTCGTTGCAGCTCCCCCAGCCAAGAAAAAGACCTGCTGAGCAATCTTTGTGGTCAGTGCAACAACGCCTATTGTATGCTCTTTCGATTTTAATGCATCATTTTCTGCTACACTTTTTTTGTAAGCAAAGGCCGTCTCGACCAATTTAAAGAGCAAAAAGACAGCAAAGGCAGTCACAGTCACTTGGAGTAGAGAAAATTGGACCACGGTAGCAAATGGACTCACGCCGAAGACCTGGAAAGAACCCATAGAGGCCGCAAGCGAACCCAACTCAATGAGTCCCCACTGCGCAAGAGCACCCACGACCACTAAACCATCTAAAACCAGGCCAGAAGTGATACTCAACGTTTTGAAGAGCTCCATACGGCGGATAGAAGAAAAGAGCTCCATCGATAGGAAGCTACTGATGGTGTTCGGGATAGCATCCACAACAAAGTCTAGTTCAGTATAAAACTCGCAGTCTCTGGCAATCGTATTAAAAGGAAGGAGTGGAATGGCCTGGGCAACTGCAAGAAGGAGCTGCTGACGGCCATGACAGGAGTTAACTGTGTTCTCCGCAGCTTCATAATACTTATTTGGAACCCCGAATAGTCCGGTTGCGCTTTCTACAGTTGTCATAAGAACAAATACCTTACTTAGTAAATTTTACTAAGGAATATTAGCACAAATTTGCGATTTACGCAATGACTCGGCAGTGCACAAACCTCAAGAGGCAACTTAAAATTAGAATTTTACGCACGGGTCACCACTCTCTGCGGCAGGTCCACTCTTCTGAGCTTTTTGATAACAACCGGCTGACGTGAGAACGGACTGATTCCTTTGTCGTTGTAATACTCTATAAAATCCGAGAAATTATAGATCCTACCTTCATAAAGGACAGGCTGATGAGTTTCTCTATCTAGATCAGTTAGAAAGTCTATAAACGATATCGGACACCGCCAATCAACATCCTCAGGGACTTGTTCTGCTTTTGGAAAACATTCATAAGCCAAATCTCCAGGCCACGTCACCTCTACACCTTCTGCCCATCCTCCGATGAGACGACGAAGGGTTGGTATCGAAAGGTTTTTAAGACCTAGGTGGACTTTTCGCACCCTCTTGTCTGAGGTGGCTCCGAGTCCTGTAACCCACGCGGGTAACTCCGTTAACCTCATACACGAAGAAAATTCAATATTTCTTCCGATCAAAGCCCTGTTAGGTACAGTGGTGAGATAAGGACATCCGGAAATAACCAGATCTAAGGCAATACGCATTCCCTCTGGTAGCGAAACAAGATTTTTGCAACTGGTCACGTATAAGCCCTCCGCAGACATCTCCTTTGGGAGCGAGGTCAGCTTTGAACAGTGGTCAATATGGACACTTCCTCCTACAGAGAGGCCATCCCCAATGGAAGTGAGTCGTCGTGACGACAGGATCAACCTCCCCCCCACTTTAAAGCAAATTCCAATCGTTGCTAATCCAACTGAAGTACCCATAAACCCTCCTCCCATTGAACAATGATCTCCAATAGCAGTAAGGCAGGTGTTTCCAAAGTCCACTTCTCCTGTCACTCGAAGGTGATTCCCAACCGTGACACTGGACATACTACAATGGCAGTCAAGATTTCCTTCGACCGTGAGAGAGTTACCTAGTGAGGCCAAGTGATAACACTGCTCGATTTTCAGGTTACCCCGGATAGTTAGATGATCCGGCAGTTCCTTTAAATGGTCAATTTTATCAAGTGTAACATCTCCTATAACGGTGATTTTTTGATAGCCCAAAGGCTGACCACTTTGCATCAGCTCGATAAATTTTGCAGAGGTCATTGTCACTTCACAGAAAAAGTGAGAAAGCAACATAGATTGCAGGCCTGTGATGACCAAAGAGGGCAGAATAATCCAAGCAGCGTGGACACAGACCGAGGCTGCAGTGACGGGAAGGCTGAAGAGCAGCTGAAAAACGACGGCTGAAATCAATGCTAAGCCTATCGTTGCAGCGAGCTTCGTCACCACGTACTGGGTCATCGACTTTGGGTCTGTGAGCTTGGCGAATTGTTCAGCAAGAGCAAGTGTGCTCAGTGCGATTGCCGTGATCACTGCAAGCGGAGTGGGATAGAACGCAGCGTACCCCACTGACCCAACAGCAGCAGCTCTGCTGAAATAGGTGTACTCAATCGTACGGTCAAGCTCTTCAACTGAAAGGATCATATTTTAGATGAAAAAGTACTCGTAAATGACTTGAAAGGTAGAGAAGGCGCAGCCGATCACACAGAGGAGAATCGCCCATCCTGTCATCACCTCGAAGAGGAAAAAGAGAGTCGAGATCAAGTAGCTTAGACAAGCTAAGACACCCGTTACAGCAGAATAGAGCATCCGGACACCTCGCTCATGGTCAGCAGTGTGTTCACTCTTGGAGAGCTCAAGCCCCTCCTTGTACTTCTCATGGTTAAGGCGAAGACCTGAGAGACAGGCAAAAATAAAGGTGATATTGGCAGTCCAACTGCATTTCTTGTAGAGAGAGCTCACCTCATTATCCACCAGATAGTTGAATTCTGCTGTGACCCCTAAGATCCCCGATATGAAAAGGCCCGCTCCATAAAGGACCTGCCAAAAAACAAAAGAGGTTTTGTTTGCTCCAGACTCTTTGTAAAAACGGATTCCTTGAAAGAGCGTTCCAAAACCAATCATCAAGACAGCCACCTGACGGAGGAAAGGAAAAACCCGGACAGCGAGACCCACCACTTTGGGGATATCAGGAAAGGTCATTCCTGCTTCGACAGGAGCCCAACTTTTTGGAAAAGTGGGATGGATGGGTGTAGTTGCTACGTTCATATCAAGTCTATTTTACGCTCGAACACGACTAAAGAAAAAGCTTAAATTGATCCTGCGGGATTCCGCGCGTAAACTCCTCAGCACTCATTTCCTTTTTTCCTTCAAGTTTAAGGACTTGGAGTCTGAGAGCCTCCTCACCTGCTGAGACAATAATCCCCCCTTTCCCATACTCTAAAAAGGTGCCGGGCAGACCACTATATCCAAAGACGGAGCTGCTTTTGAGAATTTTAAGCCTCTTTTTTTGACCCTTGTGTTCGACCCAGCACCATGCTCCAGGCACAGGCGTCATCGCACGGATCAGCAGCTGCAACTCTCTCGCAGGACGAGACCAGTCGACCTCAGCATCTTCAAGTTCGATCTTTGGAGCGTAGGTCACCAGCGTTTCATCTTGGGGAGTCGATTTAGGGGTCGTTGTCTCGTACTCCTTGACCACCTCTATCAAGGCATCCGCTCCGACCTCTTGAAGGCGCTCACGTAGTTCACCTGAGTTCATCTCAGTCCCAATCGCTAAACTCTTCTGTCGGATCATGTCGCCCGCGTCCATTTTTTTGACCATGTGCATGATAGTCACGCCTGTTTTTTCATCGCCTGCAAGAAGAGAGCGTTCTATGGGAGCTGCTCCCCTCCATTTCGGAAGGAGGCTAGCATGGACATTGATCGCAGCGAGACGCGCCGTGTTAAGAAGGTCAACGCTCAAGATTTCACCGTAAGCCACCACCACAAAAAGATCGGGACTGAGCGCAGCAAGCGTTTCTACAAAGGCAGGATCAGAAGCTTTTTCAGGTTGGTAAAGAGGAATCTCAGAAAGGTGTTCTAGAGCGTACTCTTTCACTGGGGAGGGTTGGGGTGCCTTTGAGCGTCCACGCGGTTTATCGGTCCTTGTCACGACGGCGACAACGTTGACACCTGCCTCGACCATTTTGGAAAGCGAGTGCTTTGCAAATTCAGGGGTTCCGAAAAAGATGACGCGGTTACGATACGACACTGTCAGTCAGCTCCTGAACCTCTTCGAGGTCCTCTTCAAGACACAGGGTATCTTCACTGACTTCAAATTTCCCTGTGATGCCACCAAGTCCGATAATTCCACGTCTAGAAGTGCGGCAGAAATCGAGCCAAACTTTAATCTCTGGAAGAGGCTCTAGCTCTTGCTCGATACAAATCAGAGCATCCTCAAGACACATCTTCGAGCGGTAAACAAAGCGGAAGGCCTTGGCTAGTTGACGGCGTGTTTCGATAGGAAAGCCATGCCGCTTCAATCCAACAAGGTTGAGTCCCCCAAACTTATACGGGATTCCCCCACCAATCGTATAGGGAGGGATATCCTGTCCCACACGAGAGAAACCTCCGACCATCGCATATTTACCCACACGGACATATTGGTGAATCGGCGTCTTCCCACCGATGATCGCGTGATCTCCAATGGTCACATGCCCCGCAATCGCTGCGTTGTTACTCATGATCACATTCTTTCCAATCAAGCTGTTATGGGCGATATGACAATACGCCATAATCATACAGTTGTCGCCGATACGGACAAACGTGTCTTCACCGAGTGAGGAGTTAATAGTCACAAACTCACGGATTTGACAATTCTCTCCAATCTCAATAAAGGTTCTCTCCCCTCTATAGTTGAGGGCTTGCGCTTGACATCCGATACTGGCACTAGGGTAAATGACTGTTCCTTTCCCAATCGTCGTGTGGCCTTCAATATAGGCGTGTGACTTGACGACGACATTATCCTTCAGCTTGACATTCTTCTTGATCACCGCATAGGGCTCAATGGTGACATTGTCGCCAATTTCTGCTCCTTCTTCGATCATTGCGGAGGGATGGATGTTTTGGTTACTCATCGGATTTCGCCTTTTCTTATGAATCTGTTTTTACTTTGACGCTTTCTTGATCAACGAAGACAAAGCCCACTTCAGCCTGAGTGGCGAGCTTCTCTCCAACATAGGCAAAGGCTTGGAACTTCCCTCCTTTGTTCGTTAGGAGTTTTTCCTCGACTCGTAGCGTCAGGGTGTCACCAGGGTAAACAGGGTTGCGAAACTTCGCGTTGCTGATATTGAGAAGGACCGCTAACTTTTTATACCCTTGTAGATGGACGTAAACGCCCCCTGTCTGAGCGAGTGCTTCAACAATCAGAACACCTGGCATGATGGGATTTCCTGGAAAGTGCCCCTGAAAGAACGCCTCATTGATCGTGAGGTTTTTCTTACCGACAATATACTTCTCTTCTAAATTGACCTCAGTGATACGGTCCACTAGCAGAAAAGGGTAACGATGTGGAAGGACCTTGACAATCTCCGTCAGATCTAGTTGGCTTGGCATTTTTGTCTCTTCAGTCGTCATCATTTACTTAACTCCATCTCCGCAGCCTTTAAAATCTCTTTCGCAAAAGTCACATTCGCATCATGACCGCTGCGGTACCCGATCAAATGCGCTTCTAAAGATAACCCTGAAAGGGATAGATCTCCAATTAAATCTAATATTTTGTGTGCTGCCATCTCTTCTGGCATGTGAAGTCCTTCTTTACTAAAGACCTGCTCTCCTTTGACAATCACCGTGTTGTCCAAGCTCCCCCCTTTGATCAATCCTTGGTCGATCAAAAACTCCACCTCCTCATAGCAAGAGAAGGTCCGGCAGGGGGCGATCTCTCTTTTGAAACTCTCGGGGGTGAGATAGACCGAGTAAAATTGGTTTTGCAAAGCTTTGGCATTCGGATAGTCGAGCGTGTAGCTAAGACGAAGGCCTTTGTAAGGAAGGGCAACGAGGTGGGAATTTTCGTTCGACCAGAAAATGGGTTTTTCTAAGTGGAGTACAGGAACCGTGCCAGCCTGCTCTTCAATACCACTCTTTTCGATCATCTCAACAAAAAGGTCTGAACCACCGCTCGCAATAGGAGGCTCTTTATCTGAAACCTCAATCATCAAATTGTCGATCTCATATGCCTTCAGAGCAGAGAGGACGTGCTCCACGGTCTGAACGTGAGCCCCTTCAACTCCGATCGTCGTACTTCTCGTTGTATCAATGACATTTTCTAGCTTGGCAGGGACCAGAGGGCGCTCGGGAAGATCTGTCCGACAAAACTGGATTCCAAACCCGACTTCCTTTGGAACAAAACGCATCTCAACAGGCTGACCTGAGTGGAGTCCAATTCCAGAAAACTGGGCAGGCTTTTTTAGAGTTTTTTGAGGCCTCTCACGGGCAACAATCACAGTAAATCCTTCATTTTAAGAACGCTATCTTACGACAAGTGCCGCATTAAAATCCACCTCGATGATAGCCTAACCTTTACCTGGGCGCCTCAGTAGAGGAACTAAGAAAAGGATGGAGAGGAGCAAAATCCCCCGATCTCCCCAAAAAAGGTAAGGCGTTGAATACGTGTGGAGCGGGACATTGGCCACCAAGAGGCCAGGCTCCTTCTCCTCTTCTTGAGGAGTCTCTCCATGGCGGGCAACATCACGGCCTAGAGAGTCGATGACACAGGTGACACCCGTATTACAGGAGCGGATCAAAGGAAGACCCATTTCTACAGGCCGAAGGCGTGCATGCTCTAGGTGAACGCGGGGGAGGCCATACCCCTCATACCAGATATCGCTCGTCAAATTCACAAGGAGTGTGGCCCCTTCGTCCTTGTTCTCTTTCATCAAACCGCCAAAAAGCTCTTCATAACAAATCGAAAAGCCGACCGAAGCCTTATCAATGTCAAAGACTTTAGCGCTCTCCCCAGCCGTAAAAGAGCCACTGATACCGTAGCTGGCAGCTAGGGTTCTCAAGAAAGAGAAGGGAATATACTCCCCCATCGGAACCAAGATGCGTTTCTCATAACGCTTTGGAAGTTCTCCCTCTTTCGAAAAAAGATATGCAGCCGTGTAAGCCAAATGCTCCCCGCCCGAACCCCATTCATAATCCTCCAAACCAGCGATTACATCGCTACCTGTGACGTTGGCAAGGCTCTGGAGCATGTAGGCATTGTTCACCAAAACTTGCCCTGAAGCTTCACGGGAGGCCAGGTGCTGCTCAAGAGGAGCCATTTTCATCGCCGCCTCGGGTCCAAACACCTCGACAAAGAGCTGTTTGACCTCTTTGAGGTCAAAAATCAGATAGTAGGTTCCTGCAGGAACGACCAGCTCTGGTAGAACGATCAGATCCACCTGATCATCTCCTAGAGGTTGGGTTAAAGTCAGGATTGTCCTCCACTCCTCCAAGATATAAGCCAGATAGTCTCCTCGCGCTTCAAAGGGCAACGTCTCCTCTATCGGGAAGACCGTCTGCACAAGAGCCACACGGAGGGTCTCTGAATCATCCACTAGTGCATGGTGATGAGAGACGACCGCCCATCCAAAAAGGTAAGGGGTGGCCGCGACAACGGCAAATGCTAAACCACGAGGGCTCCAGATGCGTGTCTGCAGGGCTCGGGCAAAGAAAAGGTTTGTCAGCATCACCCAGAAGGTCAAACCATACGTTCCTAAAAGAGCGGCAAACTGCCTCGAGTAGAGGTTTGCGCTTAGTGCAAGACCTATCGGGTGCCAAGGGTGTCCCGAGAAGAGATAAAGCCTCGAGTATTCAATCAGCGTCCAAAGAGCGCTGAGCATCAATATTCCCGAAAATTGCCGGATCCGTTTTTCAGTCACAAAAAGGGCAAGAATTCCGAACTGCAACCCTAAAAACAGAGAGGCTAAGACATAAAGAATATAGATATAGGAATAGGGGTGTCCCCAACTCCAGGTGAGCCAAACCATCTGCACGAGGGTGTACCACCCCCACCCCAAATAGAAGCGCCTTTTGGAGTTATCTTCTTGAGAGAGAAGATGAAAGAACAAAGCAAAGCCGACACAAGCCGCTCCGATCGAGAACCAGTATGAAAAGGAGGGCTGACCGAGAGAAACGATCAGCCATGAACATAGGAAGAGTAAAAACTTTTTCAAAAGACTTATTTCTTATCGATAGAGAGGGATCCAGCTCCAGCCACAGCCACTAAGCATAGACCACCCATGATTGCGAGGTTTTTTAGAAAAAGAGCGAACTGCAAGTCTTTTTGCGAGCCTGAAAGATTCCAGAAATCGTTAAAGAGGTAGATAGTCACAATCATCGCACCGAAGAGAAAGTAGGAAGCAAGCCTTGTTTTGTATCCAATCACCAAGCAGAGGGCTCCGAGAAATTCGACAAGACAGATCAAAAAGAGGAGAATGGGCCCCTGGGGAATCCCCTTCCCAGCAATCTCTGCCAGTGTCCCATCCCAGTGATTCACTTTTGAGTACGCAGCATAGAAGAAAATCAAGCTCATCAGCACACGGCCAATTAACTGAATAATAGGATAAAATGATGTCATATGTTTCTCCGTTGAATCATTGATAATTTCGCGCAATCTATTGTAAACTTTTTGTGAGTAAAAGGGAATGCAAGCAAAAAGATTTCGTATAAACCACTTAGTTTCTGTTTTAAAAGCCTATGAAGCAAAACCTGTTGCTTTCGATGCGCATTTAAATTTTTACTTTCGGTCCCACAAATCCTTGGGATCGAAAGACCGTGCCTTTGTTGCTGAAAACGCCTACCAACTGATCCGTTGGAAGGGACTCATCGACGCTCTCACCCCACGCCCTTTAACCTGGGAGGGCCGTGTAGAGACGCTCCTAGAGGTCTCCTCAAAGCTGGATCACCCCAAAGAGCACTTTGACCTCCCCCCTCACCTGCTTTGCAGCTGCCCAAAAACACTTTTTGAAATCTTGGTAGATCAATACGGTCAAGAAAAGGCAGAAGAGATCGCCCTCACGAATAACCAGCGAGCGCCGACAACACTCCGTGCCAACACGCTTCTCACCACAAGGGATGAGCTACTGAAGAAACTGGAGGTTCGCGGACTTTCCGTCTCAAAGACCGAGAGGAGCCCTGTCGGGATCCAAGTTCATCAAAAATGCAATTTTTTCACGCTCCCCGAGTTCACCGAAGGCCTTTTTGAGGTGCAGGATGAAGCAAGCCAGCTTGTTGCAGCGCTCGTGGAGACCGCTCCAGGAGAGCATGTCCTTGACTACTGTTCGGGCTCAGGAGGAAAAACACTCGCCTTCGCCCCTGCCATGGAGCGTTCTGGGCAGATTTACCTCCACGATATCCGAAAAAGTGCCCATGTCCAGGCCAAGAAGCGTCTCCATCGAGCGACCATTCAAACAGCGCAAAGTCTCCTCCCAGGACATCCTCAGCTCAAACGATTGAAAAAACAGATGGATTGGGTTTTAGTCGATGCTCCCTGCACAGGAACCGGAACCTACCGCCGCAACCCAGATATGAAGTGGAAATTCACCCCAGAGATGGTCGATCGCCTCGTCGAAGAGCAAAGAGAGATCTTTGCCGAAGCGCTGACCTACCTAAAACCCACAGGAAGAATCGTCTACGCAACTTGCAGCCTACTAAAGCAGGAGAATGAGCAGCAGATGGACTTTTTTCAGAAAGCCCATGGTTTGACAGTCGAGAAGGAGCCCTTCAAAACTCTCCCCACCCCCGGCGGGATGGATGGATTTTTTGGAGTGGTTTTTTATCGATCCCGCAGTTAGAATCATCCCAAATGAAAGTGCTCTCCTGCATCATTCCTCTTCTTCTCACCCTCTCCCTTGAGGCAAAGCTCGAAACCCGAGTCCATGCTGACACTGCCATTCTAATGAATGCAGACACCGGCGCTATCCTCTACGAAAAAAATCCCCACAAGCAGCGCGCACCCGCAAGTATCACCAAAATTGCGACCGCCTTTGTTGCACTTGAGGAGAAGGGCAACACTCTCCAAACGCCCGTTGCTGCATCTCGAAATGCCATCGGATCGATCTCGACAGCACACCGTGAAAAGTCGAATTTCACCGTCCCGACTCACTGGATTGAAGTTGGTGGAACCCATATCGGCATCAAGGCCGGAGAAGAGCTCACTTTTGAAACCCTCCTCTACGGACTCATGCTCTGCTCTGGAAACGATGCTGCCAACGTGATCGCTGAATATGTTTGTGATGGATCCATCCCTCAATTTATGGACAAGGTCAACGAACGGCTACAGGAAATCGGTTGCAGCAACACCTACTTCAACTCAGCCCATGGGCACCACCATCCCGAGCACCTCACCACCGCGTATGACATGGCCCTTTTAACCAAAGAGGCGCTCAAAAATCCCAACTTCCGAAAGATTGTCTCAACGACATCTTTTCCCCGCCCTGAAACCAAGTTTCAAAAAGGGATGACGCTCGTTCAAAGCAATAAATTGCTACGGAAGAGTTCTCCCTACTACTACGATAAAGCGATCGGCGTCAAAACAGGGCACGGCTCGCGCGCCAAACAGACCTTCGTTGCTGCTGCGACTGACCAGGGACGCACGCTCATTGTCGTTCTAATGGGAACAAAAGAGAGAAAAGACAATTTTAAAGATGCAGCAAAACTCTTTGAGCTCGCTTTCAACCAACCTCAATTGACCGCAATGCTCATCAACAGCGGACCACAACCCTACACTCTCACACTTGAGGGAAGCAGCAAACCTCTCAAAACTTATTCAAAGAACGCCTATCAAGTGGAGTACTACCAAGGCGAGGAGCCAAAAATTGAAGCTCAGCTCACTTGGGAAAAAGATTTACAGATTCCGATTCAAAAACATCAAAAAGTCGCGTCGATCACTCTACTCAATGCGGATGGAGCTCCTCTTCAAGAAATTCCTCTCTATGCGAAGAAAGCGTTGAAACACTCTGGCATCAAAAGAATTCAGCAACTACTCCTTCTCCAGGCTCCCCTGACAGAGTACTTGTTGCTAGCTCTACTTCTTGCAGGAATCCTTCTCTGCTACTTGATCTTCTCAAAGAGAAGAATCAACTCCTGAAGTGACAGGGATTCAGGCCGACTATCCTCTCCGAACCCAAGTTCATTCAACGCCCGAGCGACACGCTCTTTTTCGTAAAGTTCACTAAGGCTTTTTCGAAGTGTCTTGCGACGCTGTTGGAAAGCCTGTCTTGACATCCGAAAAAAACCCTCTTCATCACTGACTTCAGGAGGAGGATGCAACTTCAGTTGAATGACACTTGAATCGACATTGGGTTTGGGATAGAAGCAGTTCCTTGAGACGGTAAAGTCGTTGACTACCTGACTAAAAAAGTTCAGGTAGACCGTTAGCGAGCCGTAGATTTTACCTCCTGGTGAGGCTTTGATCCGCTCAGCAACCTCTTTTTGAATCATGACAATCAGATCAGAAAAGAGCTCATATTTCCGAGCAAACTCTGTCAAAATCCTTGAGGTGATTTGATACGGAAGGTTCGCGACAACAGCCGCCTTTTTACCCGGGGAAAGCAAGGGTTTGAGAAGTGAATCCAGGTCCACTTCTAAAACATCGCCTTCAACCACAGTCAGTTGACCACCACTTGGATCAAGACGTTGCAGCTCTTTAGCAAAAATACGGTCCAGTTCAACAGCAATCACTTGTTTGCCTGTCGCTAAAAGTTTTTCAGTGAGCGCACCGGGACCAGGACCAATCTCTAAGAAGAGATCTGCGTCAGAATCCTCCGCGAGTTTTGCGATTTTATCTAGGATGTTTTGGTCGACAAGGAAATTTTGAGAGAGGCTTTTTTTAGGCTGGGAGCCCGTCCTCTTCAAAAAATCCATGAGGTCTGAAATTCTGTGCATCGCTACTTAAGTCGTAGGCTCACTGAGATGAATACGTCTTCCATCCACTTCAAGTTGAAAGGGATTGAAGTTACTCTTGATCAGGTTTTCCATAATGGTCACCGGATACTGCTTGTAGAGACGCTCTTTGTATTCTTTCATCTCCCCTTCCGAGAGCTCTGCCATCAAATCATTCTTCAACTTAGGAGCCACTTCATAGAAAGGTGGAACATCATCCTTTACAACCTCTTGCAAATAGAGAAGTTTCACACTCGCGTTTTGGTCGTTCGACTCACGCTTTTGCCAAAGAGGCTCTGAGTAACCACTCCCTTCGATTTTTGAAAGAAGGGCACTGTAGCGGTCAGATACATCTTTACCACTCTGGTCGAAGGTATCCGAAACACGCACCGTCGTGAAAACGTCGTAACCGGGAACTGATTTGATCGCCATCGGCAGATCTTCTAAGGAAACTGAATTCTCTTTCAAAAACTCTGTGCTGTTGTTCACAAAAGTCTCAAGGCGGCGGCGACTGGGAGACTTGATGGTGATGACGTTGTAGCGGAAAGTGTCATCTTTTTCATACCCTTTCGCATACTCGTCATAGGCGCGACGGAGTTCTTGAGGGGTCACTGTATTGAGAACTTTGGAGTGCACACGGAGGTAGACCATCCTGCGAATGATGATCTCATCTTGAACCATCTTCTTCGCCTCATCAAACGTGAGCCCTGCCCCATCAAGGTTCACCACAACATTCGGACCGAACATATCTTCAAGTTCTTTACGTGCGTCTGAGTCAGAGATGGTCATTTGAACCTCTTCAGCATCAGAGAGAAAGAGCTCTTTGTCCACTAGCTCGTTCAAGACACTTTTCCAACTAGCTAGATAGAACTGATACCGTGCTTCAGGAGCATTCGCATACTGTGGATACTGCTTGTAAAACACCACATCCATCTTCTTGACCACATCCAGGACCGTGATAGGCTTGTCGTTGACTTTAGCAAGCACACGGTTTTGAACGACAATTTGTGGGGTGGATTGGCTCTTTGAAAGGGATTCCATCAGCGCTTGGGAGTAGAGGTGGGCGCTACTGAACAAAAAAGCACTAGTTAGAAGGGATAGGGCGAATCTATACATCTTAAGTCCTACAGTTCAAACCTCGATATTTCATGAAATATCGAGGCTATGGTCAAATTTCCCTCATTCTACTGACAAGGGAGAAAAATCAAAAGAGGAAACTTTTTTTACACAAATAGTTAATATACAGCATTTTAATAATATTTTTTTTGCTTTAACTCCCCTCCTGGCACCCTTCTTGCATAAATTTTACCTATGAAAGACATCGATTTTTTAGATCAGTGGCTAGAGGGTTTTCGAATTCTTAACGAAAAAGCCTCGATGGAGTCTGAGCTCTCTGTCAACCTAACCCTACTCGGCGAGCTCGACCTCCTCTGCTGCCATTACTACAATCATGGGGAACCCGAATTCACCCAGCTGTTCTCCGTCGTGGAGTCAGAAGATAAAATCACTCTGATTAATCACCAGTTTGTCGTCTGGATCATTCCCGAAAAGAGCTTCTTGAACAGCAAAACTCGCATCATCATCGCACTCAACCAAGAGTATCCGGAGTTCGAGCTCAGCTTCACCACCTCCGGTGTCTACAATAGCTCTCGCATCATCATGTGTGTTCTGGATAAGCTCTTGAATGAAATCGAGGAGACCGAACTCGTTCTCAAAGAGTACAAAGAAGCTATTTAGCAACCTTCTTCATCAATAAAAGAATGTTCACCCCCCCCTTCCTTTCGTAGGAAACGAAATTCACAGCCCCCTCAATCAGAGAGAGTCCTCGTCCACCCACACTATAGGGATGTTTCTTTGGCTTCGGTTTTGTCGGATCAAAGGGGGGTCCTTGATCTTTGAAGATGACTTGCATCTCACCACGCTTCCCTTCCAGTTCGATCATCACCTCCCCTTTTTTATTGGGATAGGCATACTCGATAATATTGACCAGCACCTCCTCCGAGGCAAGCTCGATCTTCGTACAGCTTTCTACATCGGAAAAGACCCGTCGAGAGAAGTCACGGATGAAGTCGAGCATGTTATACAGCTCTTCCAGATCAGCAAAAAAGCGCTTTGTAACTCTTTGATCGACTTCCATACCGCCCCAGGCTAGCGTGAAGATTCAACTTCACTCTTACCAGGCGCTGATAAGATAATCAACAATCTTTTTTGCAAGAGCGCGGTCTAGAGGTCTCTTGGCTGCCACTTTCGCCTCTTCAATCTCCGTCACCTGTCCCAGTGAAAAGACGTTCACGGCATCGCGGCTCGAGTTAAATTCGTGGTCAAACTCTGCTTTCGCTTTGATGATATCGGGCCCGCTTACGATCTCACAAGAGCGGTTGTCCACCAGGGTGACTTTAGCAATCGCAGTGAGCCGCGTCTCCGCAGGCACAATCGTCTCTTGAATTTCATTGTTCTCTCCACGGTCATATCGGAAGCCGATATTCTTATCCTTGATTTCAAGCAGAATGATATTCAAGGTTAAGTCCGCAGAGCAGGGACAGTAGGTGAAGGCTCCTGAGGTGGAGATCTCTTCGACGATGGCCGCAGTTAACGAACCCGTTTGATCCCCCTCAATAAAAGGAACACTTATCGTCTCATAACAATTCGGAATCGGACCAAACCCCATCCGATAACCACATGAGGATAGAGTCAAGAGGAGAGAGAGCAGAACGAATTTTCTCACGAAAGATCCCGGTTAAGAGTGTTCATGAGATAGAGAAGCTAAACGCTCCCGGCATTTTTGCGAAGAGTTGGTTTCTGGAAACTGATCAACAGCAATTTGATAATAGAGAATGGAGGCTTCACTTTTGCTGATCCGCTCGTAAAAACGACCCGTCTCATAAAGCCCGCGTGCATACTCCTCCTTCACTCGATCTAGATTGAGAGAAGCCTCTTCTAAAAGCTCATGAGTGGGGAAGTCATAGCGAAACTTCTTCAAGTTCAGCTCAGCGAGCGACAGGATGTCAGAGTTTTGGAACTCCTTCTGCAGCTGCGAGTGATAGACACGGCTGATCATGACGTAGCTCTCTGGAGCCAGCTCATGTCGTGGAAAGCGTCGAATCAACGTTTGGTAGCTTTCAATCGCCTCAGAAAACTTTCCCGCAGCGAGGTGTGTAGCTCCTTTTGAGAAAAGAGACTGTGCAGCGAGTTCATGACAAGGAAACGCTGTCATGATTTCATCGTAAATTTCGATCGCAAGATAGGTTCCATCCATCCAGGCAGGAAGCAGTTTCGAACCAAAAATCCTCCGCTTGGCTCCCCCGCGGAACTTTTCTGCAATCGCAAACTTGTACCCAATGGTCTCGTCGATGTGGTCTGGGTTGTTATGGTACTTCAAATAGCTAGAGAAGGCGTTGCTTGCATACTCATATTCTCCATAGTTGTAGTAGCAGACGCCGAGTAGAAAATAGGCCTCTTTTGCATAGTTGGTTTTAGGAAAGTGCAAGCAGACGATATAAAACTCACGGATCGCCTCTTTCCAAGCCTCGTTTTCATACGCTTCACAAGCTGCCTGAAAGTGTTTCTCCACTGGCATTGTCGGCACTGTCTCTGCATCCACGACCGCGCCATTATAAAAGGTGATATCTGCTGCAACCGGTTGAGTCACAACCAGCAAGCCAAAACAACTAAGTAGGAAGAACCATCGATTTTTCATGCTACCTAGATTACCTCTCTAGTCCACTTCAAGTCAAGGAGACCGATTCTACATAACACATTTTTTAGTTTAAAAGTTAAATAATTTAATACACAGATATAACCAAAATTTTATACACATCCGTCATCATTCTCCCCTTTTCTGAGCATTCTATTTCTCATTTGAATAAATCTGTTTCATCTATTCAATTGTTATATTAATGTAACATGACAACTAATGAGTATTTTCTTGGGAGGGAAGCTATCGAACGGACGGGACATGTTTTTGAAACTGTAGTGACACCACTTTACACCATAGATTTTATTGATACAGATGAGGGAAACGTCCAGGTAAGCTGTAATCCCCATTCATCCACTGGTTCTTTGAGTCAAAGAATACAGTGGCTTCAGCCTCATTCTCTTATTTCAGCTAAGGATTTCGTTTCGTCGATGCTCGAACAGGGGCGTGTTCCTTATATCGGCAAAAAGAAGGTAAAGTGGCTTCCTCCTGGCAATGAGCCTAAGGTTAAAGTTGTGCTAGCGGAATCAGCTCTAGTAAAACTTGAGCAAGTGGTTGTCCCTCCTACAGTCGCGTCTCCTACTTCAGAATCCTCTATCAGAACCAATCATGACCTTCTGCTCTCAGTGATAGGAGATCTCTTCAGCAGGGCGGAAACTCATACGCAGCGGAAAGCATGTCTTGCCTACTTGTTGCATTATCAGCATTACAATGCTGATTTCACAATTCACGAATGCGATCGCTTAGCATATCCTCATCCAGTAGTAGCTCCACAGGAGTTCCCAGGGTATTTTCGTACTGAGTATCATCGTAGTTATGAACTTGCAGCACCTTGGATTCAAAAGGTCGTGCTCAAGGCATTTAAAAAGACGTTTTTTAAGCAAGGGCTGTCCAAGGACTCCTTTGGATTCGCGACATCCATGACAGTGCCGGTGTTAAAAGCTTTTTTTCCTTCAGTGCAGATCGATACACTCCAATCGTTGTGTGAGGATTGGAACTGGGACTTGGAAGACGATTCTCCGCGGGTTGTGCTTGTCGAAATTGACCAATCGGATCTCCATAACCAAGCCCATGAGGTTGTAAAGCGTAAGCTGAGTGCTGTCTGTAATGAGCTTAGATTGCCCAAGGAAATAAAGCTTGGGCGGATCAAGAGGAACTTAAGCAAACTGAGCTTTTTGTTTCTACTTAGGGGGGCTGGGGATTGTTCTTTGATGTGGGGTGCTATCTGGGGGAGCCCTCACGTTGACCGTCTGACGCTTCGGCCCTGTTCGATTGAAAACGAACAATTGTTCGGACCTCACACCTTTAGCACACTTCATGAAGCAGGAGCTTTTCCTGATCGGTTAGCGCTCAATGAGTACCTGACAGATCAATTAAAGGGTGAGGAGGAGTACCCAAAGGCTCTTGCAGAACTAGGAATAGACTACTCAGGTTCTATCACCTCTGATGGGCTCACAGATTGGAACGTGTTAATTAACGAGCTGAGTGACTGTACGCTTGAAGATCCGACATCAGAGTTTTTTCGACGAGCTATCGTTCGCTGGCACGAACGCTTTTTCGCTCGGCACAAGCTGATTGAGTTCGCTGCTCCACTTTTATCTTCACAGGTCAGCCCATGGATGACCAAGGAAGATGGTGCTGTCCAATGGACTAAAGCCTATCAAAATCTGTGTGAGATTGTGATGTTTTGTCTGCAGGCCTTTCCTGAGCGATTTGTTGATCTTGACGAGCGTCGATTGCTTGTGAGCTTTCAAGATCGCCATATAGCGCTCAGCGGTATCTACTCATCTGTGGGGCTTTTTCCTTATGCGATGACCTCTGCATTTCATGTCTTTCAACACCTCTTTCAAAGGCGTGGTTCATTGAACATCGCCTGTATTAGCCAACACTATCATGAAACACTTAACTTAATAAAGAAGATGGCCGACGAGGGTCAGCTAATCTCTCAGCAAGCTGACCGCCTGAAAGACATCAATGACATGCCTGACGTTTTGATTGCCGATATCCACCCCAACAATGCGGCTAGAGACAGGTTGTATCAAAATGACGTTGCCGGTTGGGTTCAACGGCAGCTTAAGGGGAATCCTTCAAAGGAAATGGTGCTGATACTCGATGCGACCCTCAACCATCTTTCAGATGAGGATATTGAAGGAACTTTCCTGAAGTTGACTCCCTTTATTACAAATGGTCGCTTGGAAGTTTATATTTTCCAAAGTCTCGCCAAGCTATTTCAGCTTGGAGCCGACAACTTCTCTGGAGGGCTCTGTTATTACTTAGGACTAAACGAGGAGCAAGCGCCCAATTTTCCAGCTCCTATATCTTCCAAGGCGGCCTTTTATGCCATGCTAGCAACCGAATTTCAGGATATCACAACCGAGTACATTAGGCGCGTTCGAAAAAATACAGATTGGATGTATGACTATCTACTCAAGGAACTCGGCTCAGTATCCAAAGAGGTCTGGGCTGATGAAACTTTTCAAACCAAAAGAGGATTTTCTGCGGTCAAAATCACACCCAGTGGTGACGAAGAGACCGTTTATGTTGCGTTGAACTTTAGACCTTTGCTTGACATGCTTGGCCTACCACCTCTAACTGAACCTCTTCGTGAACTTCGAGTATCGAAACTCAGACAGGTTCTTTTGGAACTAGCTGAAATATGCGGCCTACCGATTACCGGCCGTCAAAGCTTTGGATTTTCGTTCTCCAACATGAGTGGAGTTGTCGAATCGATCCGATTTTCTATCGGGATTGAAAGTGAGGAGTTGATCAAACGGTATGGTTGCCTCGTTCGCGACTTTGTTTACGTTTTATCAAGATATACAGCAGAGACTACCAAATACCCTCCAGAAGCTACTAAACACACACCAAGAACAATCCATTTTGATGTGGAAGAGTTTAGTGCGGGCATCACGACTGCGTTCAAAATACTGAATGGGAAGGCTAGCCTTCTCCCCGTTTCTTTGCCGATTAAGGAAGAAAGCTATGATGCGGATGGAGGGGACATCTTAGAAGCTGTGGGCAGGGCTACCCTCCTTTTTGTCGGCGGTGAAGTGGCACTGAATGTCATCCATGATTCCGAAAGGCCCTCAACCGAATCGTTGGTTGCTGAATCGAAAATAGGGGCCTTCATAGGAAATATAAGGCAAGATGGTGTGAATTGGGGTCCCTTGGATCGGCTGAAGCTTCTCTTCCAAGTTATTTACCTCGGACCAGACTCAGTAGATGTCATCGCTGAATCGTTTAATAGCGAGCCTCAGTATGCAATTGCAGGTGTTATT
>CAZPBC010000041.1:0-18949 GCA_964584775.1 uncultured bacterium | reverse complement strand
GGAAGCACCGCTGAAAACACCTACTCACCCTATGGCATTTCAAAGAAGATGACCTGCCACCTCTTTGAAGAGCAGGCAAAGAAGCTCGGCGTTCCCTTCCATAAGGTCGTCATCCCCAATCCTTTTGGACCCTATGAGGAAAAACGTCTGACCTCTCTCCTCGTCGAGAGCTGGGAGAAGGGCGAGCTCCTCACTGTCGAGAAGCCCAACTACATCCGTGACAACATTCCCGTGACACTTCTTGCTAAGGCCTTTGTGGATTTCGTAGAAAAGGGAACGGAGCGTGTCTTCGCTCCTAGCGGCTTTGTCGAAAGCAACAAAACCTTCGTTGAGCGTTTTCAACGAGAGATGAGCCACCGTCTAGGGATGGAGTGCCCTGTCAATTTCGTCCGTGAACACTCCTACGATGAGCCCCGCGTCAACATCAATGAGGATCTGATTCACTTCGAAGATTACGGATTAAATGAACCCGATTTTTGGGACCAACTCGCAAAGTATTACCAAGATGAAATCTGTCGGCGTAGCGATCATCACGCACACTGCTGAAGCCCTGCTTCCGAATTGCCTTAAACCACTCCTTCAAGTTCCTGACCTAAAAATTTTGGTTGTCAACTCGAGCTCTCCCGACCGCACCGTGGAGGTGGCTAAAGAGCTCGGTGCCGATACTCTTGTGGTCCCTCGAAGTACGTTTAATCACGGAGAAACGCGGGACCTTGCCAGGAAAAAACTCGGCACAGAGATCGTGGTGATGATGACCCCCGATGCCATCTTGGAGGGACCCGACGCACTAAAGGCGCTGGTCGCTCCTCTGCAAGAAGAGAAGGCATCGATCTCCTACCTCCGCCAGGTCCCTCACAAAGATGCAGACTTTTTCGAAAGCTTTCCACGCGTCTTCAACTACCCGAAAGAAAGCCATTTGCGTTCGATGAAAGATTTAGAGAAGTGGGGCTCTTACCTCTCTTTTTGTTCCAACTCCTGCGCTGGCTACCTCAACGCGGCTCTCGATGAAGTCGAAGGCTTTCAACATGTCCTGATCGGAGAAGACACTCTCGTCGCAGCTAAACTTCTCGAAAAAGGACACACGCTCGCCTATGTCGCAGACAAACATGTCTTCCACTCCCACCGCTACACCCTTCTCCAAGAGTTCAAACGCAGCTTCGACACCGGCCTTGCAAGACGCGGCTCTCTCCAACGCACTTTTGGAAAAGATGAGAAGCGTGGGTTAGAATACATTCGAGCCCTGCTCATCACCCTAAAAAAAGAATCACCTCAACTCCTGCCCTACGCGCTCCTCCAGGTCTTGGTCAAGTACGTGGGCTACTCCTTTGGAAAGCTCGGTCCCCTCTTCCCAAAAAAAATCAACGCTCTCTTCAGTAGCCAAGATTTCTACTGGAAAAGTTAGGCCTTTTTACTTTTCAGAAGATTTAATTTTTTCCAAAAAAATCCCCGTTTTGAATAAAATCTGAAGAACTTTAAATTAAACTATTTATTTTATATGCAAACGACACTTCCTATTCCTACCATCCCACGCACCCCCCTCTCGGCTTGTAATCACCGTCCTATGACTCCCCTTTCAACAAGAAAACCCAGTCGAGTGGATGATGACAATGATTTCCTAACCAGTCGACCCTACGAAATCGAAAAAGCTGAACGATACGAGTATGGAATCGGTACTCCCGTCGACTATGGGAAAGCCTTTCATTGGTACCAAGAGGCTGCAAAAGCGAACCTAGCTTGGGGAATTTTCAAAATGGGTGAGTTTTATGATTTTGGTTTAGGGGTCCCGGTCGACGAAGAAAAAGCCTATGAACAATATAAGATGGCTGCAACAAAAGGTCTCCCCGAAGCGCTCTATAAAGCGGCTATCTGCATGGAACATCAAATTGGGGTATCAGCAGCGTCTAGAGAAGATAGAATCCAGTTACAATTCCTTGCACAGTCCTTTTACCGTACCGCTTCTGAAAAAGGAGATCTTGATGCCCTCCACTCCTACGGACTTTGCCAATTAAGAGGCATGGGAACAAAGAAGGACGCGACCAGCGGTCGCGGGGTTGTCCAAGCTGCTTATGACGATGGATGTGTTCAGGCATGCTATACTTTAGCTCAATGTTGTTTATCGGGGCTTGGAGGTGAGCGTGACCTCAAACGCGGAGTGGAACTTCTAAAAGAAAGTGCTCAGTACGGCTTAGAAGATGCACAACTGAAGTTTGCAGCTTGTCTTCTAACTGGACACGGTGTGGAAAAAGACACCGACCTGGCAGCTCTTCACAGCCTACTCGCTGCTTTTGAATTGGCATTTTACTACATTCATAACCATGAGGATCACTCTCGCATTGAAAAGGGAGTCTCCATGTACCGAAACCTCCTCAAGAAGGGCCTTGCAGAATGCGGAGATCAAATCCTTGCCTTCTACCAAGACCAAAGGATACTGAGAGACCTTGAAATTCTCCTTAAATACAAAGACACACCAGAAGAACTGTGTGCAGCTCTGTTTACACAGATAGACGACTTCTCTTTAAGATTCCAAAGATCAACGCGTCCACCAAGACAAGGCACTCGTAAAAGAGCAAGAAGATAGCTCAGGTTGACTTTCCTGCTTTGAGCGAATGCAGCATCAATTGATTTAGCTCGGTCGCCGCTTTGAGGGCGGATGGCCTTTGATCTGGATCGGGGTGTAGAAGCTGGGCAAGAAGCTTTTCTAACGGAGACCAGCTCGGGTCCGTTTCGGGAACTTCTTGATGGGCTTGGATGATATCGCGTAATTCTTCACGTTTTTTTTCCCTAGGAGACTTTTGGTCATGTGTCCGGTAGAAGCGAAGAAAGGGTGGACATGCATCTGAATGCGGATCGTAGAGAAGGAGGGCAAGGGTTAAACCGAGGCTCCAGATGTCGGCTTTTTCGGTGACTGGAAATTTTTGTAGATTTTCAAGAGAGACCTTGTGATGGTGTCGTTCATTGCGGATTTCTAAAAGAAGGTAGAGGAGCTCTGGTGCGAGATGGTCACTCGAACGGATCCATGGAGATTCTCTTTTAAAGAAAGTCTTCGTTAAAAACTGACGATCTTGAAAGTTGGAAAGGTACAACGCGTGACGAAGGTGGGTGACTGTCCCGACTCCATCAATAGTTCCGAGTAAACTTTCCCGTGTCAACATAGTATGAAGGCACCCCATCTTCAACCCGATGAAGTGAAGCGCTTGAAAATAGCCAAAGAAAAGACTGAGCTGTTGCTGAAAGTTCAATCGACTCCACACTTGTTCAATTGGAAGCCCATTGAAAGTGGTGGTGATCGTGTGCGTGATCTCATCCCCATCACAATTCACTGCACTGTTAAGGCACCAGGGAAGATGAGGATGTTCAACCCTTCTCGCTTCCTCTAAGATGGCTACCTCGGTTGCAGGAGGAGCGGCTCCTTCAGAAATGTCTTCTACGATGTGTACCCTCAATTCCTCAGGTCCTGAGTCATAATCCACTTGCACCCTTTCAAAGGGGCTCCTGGGCCGAACCGGTCCCTCGAGAGTACGGGCCGCCTGCAAAAGTTCTATCTCCGCAACCCCAAAGGCCTTTCTTTGCATCTGATTCACAATATGGGTGACCAACCAGATAGATTTTCCCTTTTTTTGAGCACCACTCAGTAAACCCTCATGCAGACCCAAGCCTTCGGCTAGGGCGACAGGATCGACAAAGACGCGTTTGGCAACCGTGGGAGTTAAAGGCTCACAGCCTTCGAAAGGGTAGGTAAAGCGTCCTTCTGAGGTATGAGAGTACTCGAGAGACAGGTGGACGTTCGTTCCGAGTGGAACAGTGAGCTGATGACCTTCGAGTCGTATTGGAATCATGTTTAGGCCTCAATGAAATTCAAATATAAATTATAAACTTCATCTTCCTGAAGTCAATCTTTAAAATATTGACGATTTCGTTCATAGTATCTTGTGATGAAACGAACTCTTCTGATTTTTTCGCTTCTTTTAACCCTAACTTCATGCCGTCCACCGCGTGGAGGGTTTTGCATGGAAGGAGCAGATCAGTTTGTCCTCGACTCCTACTGCATCCGTCAGGGAAAGAATGCGATCCTTGAGATGGAGGGCCACTGCGTCGGAGAACTTCCCGATGACGCCATGGATCCTTACGAAGACCGCATTGCCGAAAATGACATCCTCAATATTGCCCTCTACCACCCCACACGGCGTGACCTCATGGAGTCGATGCAGTTCATCAACAACCAGGTCGGCTTTCGAGTCAAAGAGGGACAAATCGACCTTCCCGACATTCCGCCTGTCTACGTCGAAGGCATGACGTTGAAGGAGGCAAAGCACGCGCTCGAGCGCCATTTCCGTGGAGAGATCCAGGATGTCGAGATCTTCGTCACCTACCGTGAACGCCTTTCGAAAAAAGTCGAACTCGCTGGACTGGTACACACGCCCTCGATCCCGGTCGATGGAAACATCCGTCTCTTCGAGGTGCTGAGTAAAGCGGCCGTCCCGACCAACGCCAACTTTTTCATGAGCTATGTTGAACGGCGCGGCGAGGTCTTACCCATCGACATGCACCGCCTGATGGTGAAAGGAGATATGACTCAGAACATCGTCATGCACGGCGGGGACAAAATCTTCATCGCCGATCCAAGTGAGGCGAGAGCGATGGTCATGGGAGAGGTCCTCCACCCCACACCGATCACCATGCCTTCCGGGTCGATCTCCCTACGTGAAGCGCTCGTCCTTGCAGGGGGCATCCCCTTTACAGGGGATAAACGCTGCATCCACGTCATCCGTGGAGGCGTCCCCAACCCTAAAATCTACCTCCTCTCCTGGCAACATATCCTCCACCTTCCGAACGAGAGCCTCCTCCTCATTCCCGGCGACACTGTTTACGTCTCTGAGGCGCCTCTAACCAAGTGGAACCGTTTCATCAGCCAGCTACTCCCCAGTATGCAAGGTGTAACGTCAGGAGGAGAGGACTACCAAGTCTTTGTACATTATAATTCGCCTAGCCTGGTAATTCATAATAACTTATAAAACTGGAATAAGTACACTTCTACTCATCACCAAGATGGTTTAAATACAAGTCTGAGAAATCAATGATTTTATCAAAAAAATCACCCTCTTCAACGTCCAAATCTACTACCCCAGTGTGTATGAGTACTGGATGGATAGAGTATCCAAAGGGAATAGAAATTCTCTCTATTTTTTCGCTCATCTCTTCTAAGATAGGTTTGCTAATTCTGTTCTGGCTGAATTTTACTTCGCACACATACAAGATTTGTTTAGCCTGTATAAGTAAATCCACCTGGCATCCTCTTGTTCGGAGTGTTTTCTTCTGAAAAAAAGGCCCAATCGAAGAAATTTCAGATGGTGATATTCCTAAAATTTCACAAATCTGAAATTTGTTTGACAAGACTAGATTTTCAAACTGGTATCCCATTATTGTGGACCACTCAGGAAGCGATGAAAGCTTTTTTTTCTCAAATAATCCAGCCTCAATTTTACTAATATTTGGGAAAATATACCTTAAATAGAATCGTATGTAGTTGTCGCTTATTCGAAATTTCACTAAGTTCGATGTCGCCCCTGTCTTGATATTCCACGTCGGATCTTTACGCACAAATCCCGCTTGAATAAGATCCCCTAACATTTGTGAAATGTAGCTTGACTTCCTCACTTTTAGAAATTCACAAATTCCATCTAAGCTCTTTGGCCCATTCGAAAGAGAAAGAACGACTTTTTTGTAATTCTCGTGCTTCTTATCAAACAAATCTGAAAAAATTTGGTCAAACTCTCTGTACAACAACCCTTCCTTAACAAAGCATAAGCGCCTAATATTCTCATCAGCGGGTAACTCAGGAAGAATTTCCTCAAGATACTTCGGAACTCCACCACATACAGAAAGTATCTTAAAAACTTCACTTGATGATTGATTTTTTAATTTTCTACCCCAAAATTTGACAGCGTCTTTAATGGGAAGTTCTTCTAGCATCATCGATAGTGATACTCTTCCAAGAAATCCAGTACTGCTTAGTATGTTTTTATCTATCCAACTCGAAATGGACCCACACAGCACCATCAAAAGTTTTGGATTTGGAGAAAAGTGCAAATCCCAAGCATTTTTCAGTTTTCCTAAAAAGCTAGGATCTTTTGATCCAATCCAGGAAATTTCATCCATCACTACGGCAATTTTCTTCTCATTAATTAATTGACCAAGTTGCCAAAAAATGTCTCCCCAGTCGTCATAAAAAAGTCTTGGAACAGAAAACTGCTCCGACATTTGACGCATAAACTCATTTCTTTGAGATTGGGCTGTCGTTTTTTTGCTTGGTGGGATTCCAGAAAAAAAGACTAAATCATTCTGCTTGCCGTATTCTTTTAAGAGACGGCTTTTCCCTATTCTTCTACGACCTCTAAGAACCATTAAGCTAGAGCTGCTCTTTCTTCTCAATTGCTCTATCGCTGCGAGCTCTTTCTTTCTTCCAATGAACTTTCTCATACATCTCATTTTACTATATAAGAATAACATATGTCAATCTTATGTAGTAAATCTAACGACCAAAAAGCACTACATAAAATCGACATATGTTATTCTTATGTAGAATTTATTTATATCTTACTGAAAATCAACAGATTACATAAAATTGTGTATATTTGCAGTTCCAATGCAAATATACACCCTTTAAGTAAAGTACTTGGTTCACAAGGATGAAATGGCTTTCCTACAACCATCAACTTTCAAAAGATGACTTTTTTCGAGTTCAACCTATTTTACAGGCGTGTTTATGAAATACCCAAGCCATTGATGAAAAAAACTCTCAAAAAAGGGATAATCTCAGCTTCTTGAAGGAGATAGAATGTTTGATAAATCCTCGTTCCGCGACTACCTGATCAGCTTTTCAGATGTGGTTCATATCCTAAAAAAGAAGAGGGGGACGATCCTTCTCTCCGGACTCTTAGGAGCAGCGCTCTTCAGTGCCTACACCACAACGCGGCCCGTCTGTTTTGAAGCGAAAGCCTCCTTTAGAGAGAAGACACGGGAAGAGGCGAGAGGCGACCACTCTGTCACCCGTGTCGTGTTAGGTTCAGGATCGGTTGGGAGTGCAAAAGCCATTTCAGCAATGACCTCTCGCGAGGTGGCCATGCAGGTCATCGATGAGCTGAGCCTTCAAGCAGAAGTGCGACGTGAGGGCACCCGGGTGACACTGCCTCAAACGGCAAAGGAAAACCTCCAGTTGGAGCTCGCCCACTGGATGAAGCATGAAACCTTTCCAAGGGATGAGCCTCCTACACTTCTAGTTCAAGAGGTTCAGTATCCCGGTCAAATCACACGGCGCTATACGATCGCCTTTATTAATGAGAAAGAGTTCAACCTTTACAGCGCAGAGGGCATCGTTGCTGAAGGGATCCTTGGACAGCCGGTCGAGTTTGATGGCATTTGGCTCACGCTCAACGGCTTCGCCGAAGAAGGCGAGCGTTTTCAGCTCACCTTGAAACCCCGTGAGGCCCTGGCAGAGAGTTTACGGAAACAGATCCTGGCAACTGAAGATGATGAAGATCCCTCCCTCATCCGCCTGACCTACCTTCACTCCAACAAAAGACATGCAGAGAAACTTCTCACCTCTTTGATGAGTGCTTACAAGCAGCGTCTTTTGAACGAATACCAGCGCCTCGCTGACGAGCAGCTCGACTACCTCAACACACGTCGCCAAGAGCTCTTTGCAACTCAGAATGCCTCTCTTCAGCAAAGTGCAGAGACGCTCGCCCACGGACTCGCCTCCGAAGGCTTCATCAGCGTCGACCAAGAGATGGCTTTTTTGATGAAAAACCGCGAGGAGACGCTCAAAGAGCAGCGCTCAATTGACCAAGAACTCTCTCAGCTTGAGCCTCTTGTAGGGGTGGGGGATTTTTCCGGTGTGCACCTCCTCGGTGTAGATCGACTCCGCCCCATCCATCCTCTTTTAGAAAAGATGGGTGAGCTCAAGATTAAAAAAGACCACCTCCACCTTCTCCTTGCAGAGAGTGAAGCGTCGATCAAAGCTCCCCGCTTTGAAGAGGCGCTCAAAAAGCAAGAGGAGATGGAAAAACGCCTTGAAGAGATTGGTCATGTTCGAAAAGTCTGGCTAAAGAGCGAGGAGAAGAAGCCTGCAGAAGAGTACCTAACGACTCTCGAACGGGTGACAGAGATGCAGAAGAACCTCACCTATGAAGGTGCGAATGAGACGCAGATCAGCGATCTTCAAGTCGCAGAGGCACAGGCTCTACGTCTCACCGAAGAGATCGAGGCCCTCGAACTCGCCAAAGCAGAATACCAGCGCCTCCTAAACGCCCTTCAAAACCCCTCCTTCGAGATGGTCAGCCTGAAGGCGAATGTGAAAGACCCTCTTCTGGAAGAGACGTCGCAGCGGGTCACAAAAGTGCGGATCAAACTCAGCGACCGTAAGAACTACAGCCAAAAAGAGCGCGCCCGCTTTGAAGAGGAGCTCGAAAAAGAGAAAGACTTCCTTTTTTCCCATCTCACTCAAGCCTATGAGCAACAAGAGCTTCAACAGTCGATCCTCCTATCGAAAAAAATCGCTCTGCAAAAGGCCATGATCGCCCTTGCCAGCGAGCAAGCGGCGGTTTTGAACAAGAATATCGCCGACTACATCACCACTGAAGTGAAAAACCTCCAGAGTGACCGGGCAGCCACCGTCGTCACGTTGAATGAAACAGCTGCAAGGTCGACAGGGCTTCCCGAACGCTGGATGAGCGACCAGCTCGCAAAGCAAGACCGCGCGATGAACACCCACGTCTTTGAACAGCTAGCCCACCTTGTCGAAAACAAAACCGTCCAATCCCATCTCCAAATGGTGGAGTCGACACCTCTCGATGTGCCTTACGCTGCAACACTTCCCAAATCCCCTAAGATTGTGCTCTTTGCGATGGTTGGCTTCTTTTTTGGGCTGCTTTTTGCATCGGTTGCGACCGTGACACAGGCCGCGTTTTCTGGAGTGGAAGCGACCCGTGAAAATCTCGCCCCTTTCACAGAGCACCTGATGAATTTAGAAGAGGAAGACGACTTGCGGCGCGGCCTCCTGCCTCTCCTTGCTGAGGACCCTCAGGTGATCACGACCCTTCAGGCAAACATGTGGACCACCCCTCTCTTTAAGCAGTTGACACAGCAGGGCAAGCGCACCCTTGTGATCACCTTCGGTGAGAACCCCAGCGACCTTCAAGAGAGAACAGGTTACGACGAACTGACAGCCTCAGACCTATTTTCTCCAGACTTTGAAAAGCAGCTTCACCATGCGAAAAAATCCTACGAAAGGATCCTGCTAATGGCAGACTTTCCACTGACCCATTCTAAGGCTCATCACCTTGCGTCTTTTTCAGACAGTGTGGTGCTCTTTTTGACGGATGAAAAGCTCGCAGATTTGGAGTTTTACCTCAATTTGTCGGACAAAAAAGCAGTCGCTTTTTTCTTGTCTGTTCGGTAAAATTTTAATCCTTAAGAGCTTCCTTTTTTTCTCAAAAAGAGCGTTGACTTTTAACGAAAAAACCGCGATACAGATACCTGAAAACCACAACAGCTTGTGCCCGTCTTCTCGGCAAACCACAACATCTTGTGTTTTTGGAAAAAATCCTCAACGCCCTCTTGTTGAGCAAATTACAACATCAAAAATTGGAGAACCTGTCATGAATAAACCCACTGCTCGAGCCATGGCCACTGCGCTTCGTACCTACCATCGACCCATCAAAGAGGGTGAACCTCTTTTGGAGAGTTGGGACCAGGTTGTGGACCGCATTATTGGCCACCAGCAGTGGCTTTGGGAACGCGCACTCGGCCGCTCTTTGAACGACCGTGAATACAACGAACTCGAAGAGTGCCGCCTTCTCGTTAGACAGCGTAAAATGATGCCCGCTGGCCGTACCCTTTGGCTCGGAGGAACGAAGCTCAGCCAAAAACGCGAGTCCTGCATGTTCAACTGCTCCTTCACTCACGTCGAGACAGTCTATGACCTCGTCGACGTCCTCTGGCTCCTTCTCCAAGGCTGTGGTGTGGGTTTCAAACCCGTGACAGGAACCCTCAACGGTTTCCGCCGCCCTCTCCAAGAGATCCAAGTGATCCGCTCTCAGCTCACCTCTAAAGGGGGAGAGGAGCACAACACCGAAACCTACGATCCTGAAACCCGCGTCTGGACCATCCGTGTGGGAGACTCTGCCACCGCTTGGGCCAAAGCGGTTGGAAAACTGGTCGCTGGAAAATTCCCAGCCCGTAAACTCGTTCTCGACTTCTCTCAGATCCGCCCTGCAGGGACCCGCCTTAAAGGATATGGATGGATCTCCTCAGGAGATGAGCAGATCTCCAAAGCTTTCCACGCCATCGCTGAAATTCTCTCGAACCGTGCTGACCAGCTCCTCACACGTATCGACATCCTCGACATCGTCAACTGGCTCGGAACGATCCTCTCTAGTCGACGCTCAGCTCAAATCGCTCTCTTCGAGTACGGCCAGCCTGAGTGGGAAGACTTCTCTGTGGCGAAGAAAGAGTGGTGGCTCAAAGGCAACGCTCACCGCCAACAGTCGAACAACAGCCTTCTCTTCTATCGAAAGCCCACACGAAAAGAGCTTGAAGACCTCTTTGACCTCATGCTCGATGCTGGGGGATCCGAGCCGGGATGCATCAACGCCGTCGAAGCGGAAAGACGCGCTCCTTGGTTCAAGGGTGTCAACCCCTGCTGTGAGATCCTTCTTGGAAACAAGAGCTTCTGTAACCTCACCGAGGTGAACCTCCTCTCCTTCCGTGGCGATAAAGTCGGTCTCGAGCGCGCGCTCTACCTCGCGGGAAGAATGAACTACCGCCAAACCATGGTGAACCTCCGCGACGAGATCCTCCAAGAGGCATGGCACTTCAACAACGACTTCCTCCACCTCTGTGGAGTAGGACTGACCGGTGTCGCTGCCTGCCCAGAAAAGACCGCTTACGACTTCAAGCGGATGAGAAACATCACCGTCAGCGCTGCCTACAGCATGGCGAACGAACTGAACGCACCGCTACCGAAGAACGTCACCTGCGTCAAGCCTTCGGGCACGATCAGCAAGATCATGGGAACCGAAGAATGGGGTGAAGTCCCTGAAGGAGTCCACCTTCCCCTCGGAAAGTATGTCTTTAACTGGGTGACCTACTCAAAACACGACCCGCTCGTTCAGCGTTTTGAAATGGCGGGCTACAAAGTGATCGAAAAACCGTTCGAGCCCGAGTCCGTCCTCGTCTGCTTCCCTGTGAAGTACACCAGCGTTCCCTTCACCCGCACCCACGTCACCCGTAAAAACGGCACGGTGGAAGAGGTGGAAGTGAACCTCGAGACGGCCGTTGAGCAGCTGGAGCGCTACAAACTTATCCAAGATACCTGGTGTGAGCAGAACGTCTCGAACACCATCTCCTACGATCCTTCAGAGGTTCCCGAAATCATCGACTGGTTCCTCGCTAACTGGGATTCTTATGTAGGAGTTTCCTTCCTCTTCCGTAACGACCCGACCAAAAACGCGGAAGACTTGGGTTATGCTTACCTCCCTCAAGAAGTCGTCACCGAAGAGGTCTTCGAAAACTACTCGAAGAGCCTCAAAGAGATCGACTATGCGGGAATCGAAATGCGTGATGAAGAACTTGCTAGTGACTGTGTAGGAGGAGCCTGCCCAGTAAGATAAACGATGGAGCTTGATTGTCCACAAGCGAAGTCATACGGTCCAAGATGAAAGCCCACACTTTGTGGGCTTTCTTTTTTGAAAAAAAAGACTCCATAGGGATGATGCAGGTATGATCCCAGCAGCATTCCCTGAAGGCAGCGAAGGCCTAACTTTTCGAAACACACTCTCTCTCCTTCGAGGAGGGGAAAGGTTCACCCACCTAACCTCCTATCCAGAGGTAGAAAAAGCACTTGTGGAGGTGCTTGTCCAGAGCGTGATGGGAGTCACTGAGAAATTTCTACAAGTGGAGGAAAACAGCGAAGCGGTCGACCGAGAACTGAGAAACCGAGTCGATTACCCCTACGAAACGCAGCTAGCTGTAGACCTCACCCGTTGGCTGATCGGGGACGTGCAAATGATAGAAGGGAGTCAACTTCACCGCCTAAGAGAAGAACTGATCGATGAAACGGATTTCCAGCTGAGCGACGAACAACGTTGTCTGGCTTATGCGCTCTCATTAGGAGACAGTGCTGCACGACAGCTTCAACTGGCAATCACTTTCTACAGAAAAGACCTCCTAGAAGCTCTGGAGTTTCCAGTTCCCTTGCTATCATTTGATCATCAAAAGAAACCAGAAAGGCACAACTTCCCTCTCGAACTCAAGAAAGCGAAACTCATCAGAATCCCCCTCCCTACACAGCCAATCGAAAAGTGTTGGCCAGAGCTCTTTCACGCTGGACTCGGCGAATACATCCTACGCGAAGAGTTAGCGATATTTTCGCTAGTGGATGAGTTCTTGATCCCCTTTCTCCCAGAACTGATCGACGATCTTCTCATGATCCTCAATCTCGGTCCCTCAGCGATTCTCTATCTCAAGCAAAAGCTTGAGATGGACCTTTCAGAAGGTGCTAGTACCCGTTGTCACTTTATCTTCGCAGTGGAGAAGCGGCTTCAAGTTCGTCCAGGTTACGACCCCGGTATGGGCTCTCCCTTTCTACGTGCAGCAGAAATCCTCATTCGACTCTTTAAAGAGAGGGTCTATTGGGATGATCGCGATAGTATACAACTCAGTCTCCTTCTAAGTGAAAGCAGCAAACCGAAAAGCTCTCCAAGAAACACCCCCGTCTACTACCGTGTTGCGGAAGCTCTCACCCAAATGGAAAAAAAAGAGCCTACGGAAGTTTACCAAAGTCTTCTCGAAGATCTTGAGGCAATGACAGAAGAGGAAAACCGACAACCGAGTATTCCTTCCCCTATCCTCGGACCTTCAGGAATCTCTTCATCAGAGGAGAATTGAAAATGGATCCCTTAGCTCTAAAGGCAACCTTAGGAGGATTAACGCTCACCAACACGACGGCCCTCTTTGCAGAGATGGAAAGATTCACTTGGCTTTCATCTTACCCAGGCATCGAAGCCTCTTTAGTCGAGGTTTTAGCACGAAGAGTCACTCATCTTGTTGAGCTCTGCTTGATGGACCGGGGCTCAGAAGAGGGCATACGAATGGAACTTGCCGAAAGGCAAGTCAGCATCACAGACAGAGACTTTGCATACAGCTTAACCAAGTGGCTTATGGGTGAAGAGAAGAGCTCTCAAGAAGAAAGCCTCGAAAACTTAAGGGGTCAATTAATGACATGGACACGCTGCCAACTCACCTACGGTGAAAGGCATCTCGTCAGCTCCCTCCTTTCAAGAAGTGCAGAGCCTCTTTCAGATCTTTTCTTTGTCGTGAGTTATTACAGAAAAGAGCTTCTTCAGCTCCTCGGTTTGGAAGTTCCCCTCGTGACATTCACAGAAGAGACATCTCCCCAACAGCTTCGTTTTCGTGTCGAAGGAAAAACCGTCTCTCTCACTAAAGTCCCTCTTCCAAGAACCCCTTTATCCACCAACTGGATCGAGTTACTTCACTCAGGGATCGGAGACGCGATCCTCTCTCAACAACCAGAGATTTACGATGGGATTGACAGCTCCATGCATGAGCTTCTGCCCCGCTTCATTGAGGATCTTCTTGCGATCCTCAACCTGGGTCCCAGTGCCGTGAACGCCCTGACAAAACTCTTTAAGTTTGACGATAGTGATTCCGCTTCTGCACGCGCTGACTGGGTCTCAGTCGTTAGCAGCTTCATCAGTCACCCTCCCGAAGGAGAGCCTTCATCACCTATGGAAAAGGCGGCATGCACTCTCATAGAAGCACTGAGTGAAAGCTTTCGCTGGAACCCCTTTGACCAGGCACGCACAGATGATGTCAAAATGTGTTGGGAAAGCCAAAAGAGCTCCCCACGTGGTGTCACACTTCCCCACCGAATCTCAGCAACTTTTAATCTGCTCGCAGAAGATGGAGCCGATGCCACCACCATCTTCCAAACCCTCGTTCGGGAGGTCAACGAGGTGGCTAATGAGGAGCGCTCCCGTGAGCGCAGAATCACCTCATCCACTCTTCCGGGATCTAGCTCTTCTCTCACCTCTTCTAGTGATTAGAAATTCAAGTCTCTTATATTTAATGAAATAGGAAGAAACTTATATAATATATGATATAAAAACATCCGTTTTCTACATGATATATCATATAAAAACAGGTGTATGCGTTTCAAAAAAGGCTCGAATTTTTGTCGCTAGCCGATCAACAAACTTTTCGATGAGTCGTAGCTGATGAACTTGCACTCGGGTGTGTCTTTGTAACCCTTCTCCTTATGGGAGAGTTCATACAAAGCCTCAGCACCTTTCTCTTTGTACAGCTCATAGAGCTCCTCGAGTGTTTCAAGCTCTTGGTCATCAAACAGTGTCAAGTCCAGCTCTTGCAGCGCTTCATACTCAGTGTCGGACACCTGCTTTAGTACACCGCTCTGTACCAAGCTGTCGTAAATGACCCGGTACTGGTCGGGGCAGGGCCCATACTTGAGTGGAACGTAGCGCGTGCCGGTCAAACTCACTCCGTGCTTTTTGTAGTGCAAAAAGTCCACGTAGTAGTGCAACTTGTTTAAAAATATGATCGACTCGTTTGTCTTGCTCACTAAAAAGAGCGCTACGGATTTAAACAGCTGCAAATTGAATTTGCAGTTACCGCTATATTCGTCCGACTCCTGCTTTTTCCAGTGCACGTTCAAATAGTTCGACTCCGCATACGCTTCGTCGCACTTCAAACGGATGTGCTCATCTTGACTCGCGTCTTGAACGTGGTGCGTCTCCCAGCGTTTGATGCTGGCTTCACCCACGTTTAAATAACGCGCAAACGTCGCCTGCGACATTCCGAGCGATTCGCGGTATGCCACAATCTGTTTTGATGTGAGTAGCTTGTTTTTCGCGCGGTAAGCGTCAGCCGACTCGCGGCGAAATAGTGTCATCTGTTTGCTATCCATCAATGCTTCACCACAGCTGCAGCAAACGTCACACAGTGTGATCACATCGATCTTCTGCCCTTTAACGACCGGGCTGAAGCGGAGCTTCTTCTTGATAAACTTTTTGCTGTTGCAGTTTAGGCATTCCATTTTAATCACCTCGACTCTCGTGAAGGGAAATGTAGTAAAATGTTCCCTCTTTCACGACAAACTTTAAATACATTCTCTTCCCTAACAAGGGACTCTCCCAGGTGAAGGCCCAGAGCTCTTTGTTCTCTACCGCCTTCTCGTAACTCCTTTGCGGTGGACGCATCCCCGAATAACAATCTCGGTCCACCTCCACAAGAAGCTTCAACATCAGGTTCCAGACATCATCTACACTCTCAATATCTAGCTCCCACAGCTCCCCTAAGGCTTTCGTCGGGTTGGCAAAAAGGACCTTTCGATCCAAAAGAGCCTTCTGCGCCTCTTTCAGGCGCTTGTCGATTTCTCTCACTGTGGGTCTAAGAGTGATCATCATTTTACCTTATTTCGGTATCATTTGATACCATTTTATGCAACCTGACATTTTTGAAAAGAAAAATTTTGCTTTAGAGGACGCGGATTGGGCGAAAATCGATATAGTCGCCCGCTGAGTAGATGTAGCGGATGCCCTCTTTCTCTCCGTAATGGAGAGAGTCGAGAGTGACGTTGTGGAGGTGGCCAAAGACGACAATCTTAACCCCGTACTTCTTGAAAAGTCGAGAGGCTGCTGTCTCTTCCATCTCGGGGCCGACGGGAGGATAGTGGGTCATAGCGATCTTGAGCGTGTCCTTCTCTTTAAAGGTTTTTAGACTCGTCTCAAGACGCAACAGCTCACGGTGGAGGATCTTCTCATTCTCCTCATCATGACTAAAGAGTTCAGCCTGCTCTTTATTTTCGAAAGGATTTTCATTCATGACGACATAGTCATCAAAATCGAGATCGATGTTATCCCAAAGCCGCGCGCCGCCTATTTCAAGATCTCCAACGCGCATCGAGTCGTTATGAATGAGGTGGATAGTAGGTGGGAGCTTTTTACGGATCTTGGTGATTGCTGACCACCAGTAGTCGTGGTTGCCTCGGAGGAGAAGCTTGGTGCCTGGAAGACGGTCGATCCACTCGAGGTCTGGGATCGCCTGATCAAAGTGCATCGCCCAAGAGATGTCTCCTGGAATGAGAACAAGATCCTCTGGAGCAATCAGTTCAAGCCAATGCTCTTTGAGGCGCTCTTCATGGTTGAACCAGCGTTCACCAAAGACATCCATCTTTTTTCCCGGCACTCCAAAGGAGAGGTGTAAATCTGCTATGGTCCAAACTTTCATAGGAAGCTATTTTGAAGGGAGTGAGAGCTCTTTGTCAACGAAACTTAACTAAAAGACCGTTCCGTCAGGAATGTCAGCACCACGGGAGACCACAAGCACGCCGTCACGGACGTAGATTCCATCACCGTCGTAGTTCACATGGTTGTTTTGGTTGATCAGACGGACGTTCTTTCCAATCGCTACATTCCGGTCGATGATGGCATTCTCAATCACCACATTTTCACCGATGCCCACATGGTGGCCTTTGTGAGTGCGGCCATCGAGGCAGTCATTTCCCATGATGTAGCAATCTTTCAGAGTCGTTCCCTTACGGATGAGAGACTGTTGGCCGACGATACTTCCTGAGATCTCTTTCGCATCGATGATCGAGCCATCACAGAGAATGCTGCTCGAGATATTTCCGCCATAAATCTTCGACCCAGCAAGATGCTGGCGGCGGGTGATGACCGGCATCGTAGAGTCAAGAATATCAAAGGGACACTCTTTTTTTGTGAGTGCAAGGTTCGCTTTGTAATAAGAGCTAATCGTTCCAATATCTTCCCAGTAGCCATCATAGACATACGCCTGGGTCGACCCATGTTTCACTTTGGAGGGGATCAGGTGCATCCCAAAGTCATTTCCTGGATGCTCGTTAATCAGCTTTAAAAGAGCGTCCCTTCGAAAGAGGTATATCCCCATTGAAGCTAAGTACTTTGAAGAGCTATATGGGGAGCTAAATCCTTGAAGTTGTTCTTTTTGTTTCGGTTTTTCCACAAAGTCAACGATGTTGTGGTCACCGTCCACCTTCATAATGCCCATGCGAGACGCATCTGTCTCATCGACTTCGATGCAGCCGATCGTGAGGTCAGCACCTGTCTGCTCAGCGTGGCTGACAAAGTGGCGGAAATCGAACTTGTAGAGCTGGTCTCCGGAGAGGATGAGGAAATACTCACAAGGAGTATCTCGGAAGACATACTTATGTTGACGGACCGCATCTGCGGTTCCTTCGTACCAGCAGTAGCCTTTTGAGGTCTGCTCGCACGAAAGAAGATCGATAAAACCGGACGAATAGTCTCCAACTCTATAAGACTGAACAACATGACGGTGGAGAGTGGAAGAAAGAAACTGAGTGAGGATGAAGATCTTGTTGCAGCCTGAGTGCAGAGCCATCGAAACAGGAACATCGATCAGACGGTAGCGCCCACCAAAACAAATTGCTGGTTTACAACGGTGTTGAGTGAGCGGAAAGAGGCGCTTTCCCTCTCCACCCCCTAAAATGATCGTTGCCACCTGTGACATATCGAAGGAGGTTTGGGGAGATCTTCCCTGGTCGATGGATTGGAGGAGGGCGTTCACCATAGCTCACATATAGCAAGTAAATTTTTTAATGCAAAAGATCTTATTGTTTTTTTTAGAATTATTTGACTATCATAGGTTTATGCGCAGTTTTAGAGTTCTCATCACTCTCTTTTTGATGGCTATCGTCTTCTTTTACTTCCCTTCATGCGGGGGTGGAGCAAAGGGTGACAAAATCTACAAAATTGGCCGCGATAAATCCTTTTATCCGCTCCAGTTGATGGGAAAAGAGAACAACCTACTTGGCTTTACTGATGAACTGCTCTTTGCCATTGCCGAAAGAGAGGGATTCGACATCGACCTTGAATCTTCTGCCTATCAAAACGTCATGAATAGCCTCAATTTAGGCCGTGACGATGCAGTAGTGACCTTCGACAACCCCACTTTCCGCTTAGAACAGAGGTATGAGTTTTCTGATCCTTTCTTTTTTCTAGGCCCTGTCATCATCGTTCAGACAGACTCCGACATCAACAGTTTCAAAGACCTAGAAAACAAGGTTGTGGCGGTCGAACGCAACTCAACGACACTCTCGAACGTTAAGATCGACTTCCCGATCATTTTCACTCCCTTTGACAATGTCCTCGCCGCTCTAAGACAGGTCGCCTCAGGCCAGATTGACGCAGTTATACTAGATGCCATCGAAGCCTTTGAATACACACAAAGTTTCTATAAGAATAACCTCGTCTTCCTCATCCCACCGATCACAGATGAGGGGCTCCGCCTCGCCACTCTCAAAACAGAAGAGGGAAGAAAGTTGATCGAGATGTTCAACACCGGCCTTAGAAAGATGAGAGAAGACCACTCCTACCGTGAACTGCTCTTCAAATGGGACTTAGCTGAAAAGCCCCCCGAGGGAGCTGAAGTCGTCAAACCACAAGAAGAAGACGATGAGGCGTGACTCTTTTTAGAGTTGCTAGGACAATGCTACTCGTTTGTTTCCAAGAATTCATTAAGATCAATTATGTTTGAGAAGTAACCACTAGTCTCAACAGACTCACTCACTCCACTCAAATGAATTAAAACAGGTCTACATGAATAGCCTTTAGGAGTGGATAAACGGTCAATTTTTTCTTTCATCTCTTTCAGGATTTTTGAGGATATTTCTTTTCGTGAGTATTTGATCTCACATACATACAACGTATTGAACTTGGTTTGTATCAAGTAATCAATTTGACAACTTTTGTGCCTTTTCGTTCTACTCTGAAAAAATGGATTATCACCTAAAATTTCTTCCGACTTTAGTCCTAGCTTTTCAATAATCCACTTTCTGTTTGATAAAATTAAGTTTTCA
>CAZPBC010000040.1:0-18972 GCA_964584775.1 uncultured bacterium | reverse complement strand
TTTTTTTAAGGAATTAATTGTTGGAAATTACTCATGCAGTGTATATCCTTATGCCTAACATGAAACATAATACCCAATCATGACGAGGAGTAGAAGACATGGAATTACAATGTCCAAAATGCCATTCGAAAGCTTTCAAAAAAAATGGCTTCACCAGACATGGAAAACAAAATCACCGATGCCTAGATTGTGGAAGACAATTCTCCACAGACTACAAGGCTCCAGATCAATCAGGTGGAGCGCACGATGCTACCCCCGTTGCGACCTACGACCTAAACAAGTAAATCTAGGAGCCCTTTCCTTTGGGACGTGTGGAATTATTCGCGTCCCAGGGAAAGGGCCACGTCGTAGGCTTTGGGGTTTTCTTTTGCCCCAACGTTCCTCCAATCAAATCTAGAATTCCTCCTACAATCACTCCTTGCGGACCGCCCCTCAGTTGAGCAATAAAGGCGGCGATCTTGGTTGCAGATCCGCGGATGTCCAAGCGGGCGTCACTGGTCGTCCCTTTTAGGGCGAGCTGGAGGTAGTAATTATCGGGAACTGCTTTCAAACCAAAAGCGCGTTGCAGGGTCTTCCCTCCCAAGCCGAGTGTCATATCGACACGGTCTTGGATAAAGTTCACTTTACCCCAGAGAGCTAGCGGGTACCGATCTGCGACCAACATATCCATCCGACGGACTTTAGCCACGCCCTTTTCGTATGACAGGTAGAGGGGGGTAAACCAGACGGGGACGAGATCTCTCTGGCTGGAGAACTTCAAGATGTTTAAAATTTCATTGATTTGCTGGTCGTTGTTGAAGAAGACCATACCGAAGTCGATCTTCATATTGGGAATCGTGAGGTCCTGGAGGACATCTCCAGTTAAGTCGAAAGAAAAGCCTTCATGGCCAACCACAATGGAAACGGGCTGGGAGGCCGAACGGGCAGACCCAAGAAGAGGCATGATCTCTCCAAGGACACTCCTACTGAGTTTTTCCGTCAGAGTGAACTCCGCAACCAAGTAATCGGTAAGGGTCAAAACTCCTTGATTTAGACGGCCGCTCAATGAGAAAGTTCCCTCGGTTCCTGCAAGCTGCAAATTGATGGGGCCCGTTGACTCTTGAAAGCTCGCAAAAAGGTTTCCAGTCAATCGTTTTCCCATTAGAGCATCAAGCTGCTCAACCAGGTCAGGATTGAGACAGATGAGCTCTAAAATGAGGAGAGCAGGAGCGCTGTCGACATGAGCTTCTAGATTGATCATCGCTTCACTAGGGTGGAACCCTTTCTCTTCACTGTAAAGATCGGTGAAGGTCGTGACGAGCTTCATGTTGAAGGTATCACGCAGCTCGTGATCATACGTTCCAAAAGCAGCTAAGTTGAGGTTGAGGCTACTCTGTAGATTTTCTGTGAGCATCTCTCCGCTCAAGAGCTGGAGGTAGGCGGTTTGATCGTGGTTCTTATCGTGGATCGTCACATCTGGAATCTGGAAAGAGAGCTCCGCTTTTGTCGCTCCAAGATCATTGAAAGGCATTTCAAGGCCGAGAAGCTCCATTTCGATATCCACAGACTGAAGAAGGACGATCGAGCGCACATTCTCAGGGTAGAGGGTCATCCAAGCTTCTCGCATTGCCGTGAATCGCTCAGGAGTGACGTGCCATTTAACTGCCAGAGGGTGGTGGGGGTCGATTCGGAGGTGGTCCGTAAACAGGAGTGATCCCTCTAACTGAAAACCGGTCCCAGAAACCACGAGCTCCACCGAGCCGGGCGTTTCTTCAACCTGATCTTGGATTTTGATCGATGTATTAATAAACGGGCCTGCAATCTGTTTTAAGGCAGGCTGATCGAGAAGTGCTGAAAAGATGTCGACAGGGAAGTCTCTTGAAGTGAGATCGGCGGTGATTTCCGCTCGACTGAGATTCACCGACTCCCCATCCAGCCATTCTTTCACACGGACAACGCCCGCAATCTTTCCTACTTCGCTGACCCCTTCAGAGTGGGTGTGGCCTTTCAATTTGAGATCAATACTGTTGTCTTCTGAAGAGAGTTTTAGCTCAGCAGCGAGCTCTTTAAGAGAGGCTTGGTTTCCTCCACGGTCTGCGACAACGAACTCATCGACGAGAACACGAAACTCCCCATTGCTCGTACTGAGAAGAGGGCGTAGGGGGTTGAAACTGAAGCGGTCGACATGCAACTCGACGACAGAGGGTCTCATCAATGTATAGAAAGAGTCTGTCTGATGGACGCGTTGGAATGTGTTATTCTTGAGTAGCAAGTTAATCTGACCTTCAGTGAGAAGGTGCTGAGGGTTTTTAGGGTCAGGTTTTCCCTCTAAATTCACGATGAGATGTTCATCTTCTGCATGGAGACGGAGCTCTTTTGGCGAAATCAACCAGTAGGGATCGACTTCCACATGCAGCTTGCCCTCGAAGCGAAAGGCCTCTTCAAAGAGGCGAGGAATCGCATAGCTTTGATCAAACCCAGCTGCTTTACCAATGACTTCTAGGTCAACATGACTGAGTGAGGGTGCATTCACGCTAAAAAGTAAATTCTGCATCCTCAAGACGCCTAATAGATGGCGGTCATGGAGTGTCAACTCTTTGATCGAAACAACCATGTTGCAACCAAACTGATCGGGGCTCACTGAACCGCAACCCTCCAGATAATTATAAGAGAGGTTGTTCAGTTGGATGGTGAGTGGAACGTCATGGACGTAGGGGCCTGTGTACTCAATCTGATTAAGGCGGTAGAAAGTGGCTGGAGAGAAATTCAGATCTACCTGCGCTGATTCAGTGAGATAAAAGCGGTCCCGGTCCAGCTGAAAGGTCGCCAGGGGAATCGACAGCCTCTCTGAAGTCAGGTTGAGCTTCGCAAGCCGCTTCCCACGCTCTTGAGAAATGGAGAGCGTGAAATCCATGGTATTGCCAATGGCGGAATGAGCAAAGGCATCAAACTCCGCCTCCATCAGCCCTAAAAACTGATCAATCAGGGTCGTCGGAAGAGAACTGCCGGAAATCTCACAAAAAGAAGATTTTCCTGGCAGAGTATAGAGTTCTGCGCGTAAGGAAAGGCGTCCTTCTACCCCCGAATCGTCGATGCGGCCGCCTAGCTGGACTTTGGTCGTTTTTAACTTATCTAGGAACTGGATGTTTCCATTGAACTGTTTGACATAGAGGGAGGGCCCGATAGAGATCATGTCAGAATTGATCACGATCTGAGGGCGAGATCCATCGCTAAAGGTAATGACAACGGGCTTTAAAAAAACGGGGAGCTCTCCAGATCTTCTTAAAGCCTCTTGAGCCGCTAAAGGCATGGTATAGACGAGAGCACTTTGATCTTTAAAGGCAAAGCCCTCCTCGCTGATCTCAGCTTGGATCGAACCCTGAAGTGCAGAAGTGGCTAGCGAAAGAGAACAAAAACCATGGCGCATCTCAAAGTCCGCATTGAGAAGGGGTCCCCAGAGCTCTGTTGCTGAGACAGAGCAAAAACTCCCTTGCCAGGGAAGAAGATCTGTAGGAAAGTGGGAGACTTTGATGACAAGACTCGCGTCTTTATCCACATCCGAGCCGTAAAGCCAAGCTCTTAGGCGGTTCCCAAAGGGGAGGGTTCCCTCAGCCGTGATCTCTCCCTGATTCTCACCAGAAATCGCCTCTCCTGTCAGGTCGAGATGGAGGGCCAACTTGCCCAGGGAAAGAGTCCCAGATAAAGAAAAATGTTCCTCCTCATCCCGCCGGTTGAACTTGAGGTCGTCCAGTTCGATATCGAGATCTTTAAAAGGGGAGAGGATAAACCGCCAGAGCGGCGCTTCAGTCTCGAGGCTTGTAATGGAGAGTTGTCCATTCGAGCCTTCCCATGAAATCGCCCGTGCACTTTGCCCCGTCACCCAACTCAGGTCTAGGTGTTCGACACGCACCTTCCCTCCCGTCACGCGTCCCAGGTAGGGCTCTACGACGTGGGTTTTTGTCCAATTTAAGGACAAAATCATGGGTGCAAGGCTGACAACAGCCAAGAAGACTCCCACAGTGATCAATAGGGTATAAAAAACTTTACGCATGCACAGGGTAATTATAGAGGAGATAGAGAAAGGAAACACTGATTAAATCAGTTTTTTCACAATTCTTTTGGATGGATGAGCTAGACGCTGAGCTATAAAGATTTGAATCGAAAACACCTGTCGGACAGAAAACCTGACCTCCCACTTGACAAAACCAAATACTTTCGATAGCGTCATGGCTGATGAAAAAAGCGCTGGTGTTCTTACTTCTTTTTGCAGGCTGTACCCCGTGTCGCCAATGTGTCGATCCTACTCCGGAGCTCACCGACCAAAGTGGGTACTCCGTCGTGTGGAACCGCACTATCGAAGAAGCGGACTCGATTGAAGAGCCACTGACTCTCAGTCAAGCCATCCAGTTTGCGCTCCTTCACAACCGCCAGCTTCAAGCCCTTTTTGAAGAGATGGGTGTGGCAAAGGGGGAGTATACCAATGCCGTCCTGCTGAGTAACCCAGCTCTCGACATTGCCTTCCGCTACCCAAACACTTCAGGGCTGAACCTAGACCTTGAGGGGGCAGTGGTGGGTCCTTTTATGGAACTGCTTACCTACGGCAAACGAAAGCGGCTGGCAGACTGGGAGCTTCAGATCCGCAAGCAGGAAATTTCCTCACAAGTCATGTCCTTTATTGAAGAGGTGGCCCTGAGCTATTTCAACCTCTATGCTCTCGAAAACAAACGGGCTATCCAAAAAGAGATCGTTGACTTGGCAGAACTCCGCCGGGACATTGCTCTTGAGCAGCAGGCAGCAGGTGCGGTTGGACAACAACTCCCGATCCTCTTCCACACAAGTGCTAAACAAGAAGGACTACAGTATAAAGAACTCGATGAACAAACTTTTCAAGCGAAGGCAGACCTCGGTACTCTCTTAGGAACGACACAGCCTTTTCAGATTGTCCTTACCCTTCCTCAAGAGAAGCTTCCTAACACCGAACAAGACTACTGGATGCAGCGTGCTTGGAAAGAGCGCTATGATGTACAGACCCTTTGTAGCCAAATTCAAAAAGAGCTGACCAGAAAAGGACTTCTAGAGCCATGGATCTATACACAACTTTGGGCGGGGGCTGCCGCGGAAAGAGAACCGGAGGGAGACTGGATCCGAGGTCCTGCACTGTCGCTTGCCATTCCAATTTTTAACTTTGGCCAAGGGGACCGCACGATCCAAGCAGCCTCACTATGGAAAACCTACCAAATGCTCCTCCATCTCAAAATCGAAATCGAACAAAACATCTACAAACTTCTCGGACAATTAAGCGATAGTTTTTCTATCATCGAAGAGATTGAAAATCAAATTCTCCCATCTAACGCCCAATCTCAAGAACAGGCTCTACGCCTTTACAATGTCATGAATGCGAACGTCTATGATCTTCTCGACAGAAAAAGAGAGGAATTTGACATCCAAATGAACCTGGTCGATGTCCGCACCTTCTTCTGGAGCTCTAAAGCCCGGCTCCTCCGAGCAGCTGGAGGAGCGATATGAAAAAACTGTTATTTTTTCTCTTAATCCCTGTCTTCCTCTCTGCCTACACTCCAGTGACAGTTCCGAATGGAAGCACACTTCCTTATGAACTTGATGGCGACGTCAAGGTCTTCCACCTCTATGCCGAAGAGGTAGAGCATGAATTTGCCGATGGGTTGACAGTGCGCCTCCTCGGCTATAACGGACAGTCTCCCGGCCCCGTGATTGAAGCAGTGGAAGGAGACACCGTCCGCATCCACCTCACCAATCGACTCAAAGAGCCGACGACGATTCACTGGCATGGTTTGATCCTTCCTAACGCACAAGACGGAGTCTCTGGAGTCACACAACGTCCCGTCTGCCCGGGAGAAACGTGCATCTACGAATTCCCACTCGTTCAAAACGGCACCTTCATGTACCACTCTCACTTCGACGACATCGTCCAAATTGGTATGGGCCTCTATGGTTTTTTCATTATCCATCCGAAAGATGAACAAGATCCCGTTGACCGTGACTTTGTGCTCTTTTTAGGAGAGTGGCAAATCCCTGCGGGAGGCTCTCTTCCCAATCCCATGGTCATGGATTTTAATTACTTCACCCTCAACAGCGCCATCTACCCAAAGGCGGAATCCCTTGTGGTGAAAACCGGAGAACGCGTCCGTATCCGATTGGGTAACCTCACTCTACATCCACACCCCATCCACCTACACGGCTATGAGTTTGAAATCACAAGGCGTGGAGGGGGAGTCATTCCTCCATCTGCCCGTTTTTCTGAGGTGACGGTCAATGTTCCTGTCGGGACCACACGCGATCTGGAGTTTGTCGCGGATCACCCTGGAGACTGGCTCCTCCACTGCCACATCACACACCACTCTGGCATGCCCGGGATGGGAGGGGGGAGTCCAAGCTTTATCTTTACCGGCATGAAAGCCCTTGAAAAGCGCATCCAGCATTTTGTTCCGGGATTTCATGCGATGGGGGACAAAGGGCTGGGTACAATGTTCTCACCAGAACACTGGAACATGCCCAAACCACCTAACTTTCTCAACTGGGGAAATCCCGGTCCTTATAGCATTATCGAGCTAGCAGGAATGTTCACCATCGTGAAGGTGCGCGACGAACTCACTTCCTACGACGACCCGGGCTGGTACGATCAACCCAAAGGGACCCAAGTCCGTTTTCAGTCGGGTTCGAAGAGGTGGAGACGGACTAACCAAAACTTTTAATTGATAGAGATTTAAAGTTCGTTGTAGATTGATTCACATGCAAGTTTTTCGTGAGAAGATCTATAAACCGATTGGAGTTGAACCAATCTTTTGGGCCATTGAAGAGGGGCTTCAACAGATAGGCGACGCTCCTATCAGTTCACTAGGAGCGGACTTGCGCCCACAAACGGAAACTTCTCGTTGGTGGTGGAGATCCACTTCAGGTCACGAGAACAGCAATACCAACATCGATTCCGTCGTCACAAGGGTTTCTACAATCTACTCAGATGTTTTGAAAGAAGCTCTTGAGTCCACTCCTTGGCAACGCCTCTGTTATCTTCAAGATACCATCACTGATTTTAAAGGAGCTCTTGCCAAATTAAAAGTGCACGATCGGACAGTGACTGACACAGGAGATGAGTTTTCCATTCTCGACTCAAAAATCGAAGAAATGGATGCAAAATGCAATGTTCTTGCCCAAAAAATCTCCCATGCGATCAACGAAAAACTTAAGAAAAAAGTCGAACCCTTTCAGGAACTTCCCGTGCAAGGAATCGGCGATGCCGAACTGCTGGCAGTCGATGATTTTATCCTAAAAGTGAAACCCAAGACTGGTGCTGTGGGCGTCACTCATTACCCAAAAGATGACGTGCTGCCACTAGATGTGGTTTTTGCGCGCGGAGAAATTTGGGTACAGTTTACCAGTGATGAGGAACACGCCCTTTTTGTGGAGTGGAGTCAAGGCCACGTTCTCGCTGTAGCTGGAGAGTGGCAAAAAAATATGGAAGGGATCTTTTCCGTCGATGTGAGTAGGCCAGAAGTGCAGTCCGTCTCACATGCTGTGAAAAGTGTGATTTACCTGTTAAAAGCAGCGATCTTCTGTGACACCCATTTAGATCAATTTCCGCATACGCGTTTAGTGAGCGTCACAGCTCCATGCCAAGGATCTGCACCTACTTATCACATGGTAGAAAACGAAAGATTCAATACCGGTACTTTCGTGAACTGCTGCCGGAAAGAACTCCGTGATTGCCTCAGAATAGAAGATGCAAATCCCTCCAAACTCCTAGAAGAGGTAAGCTGTTCGGAATATTACCTAGCTCAAATGCAGGACTGCCTGATTTCTTGGACCACAAAAGAAAAAACGGCTCTCCTAATGGAGGAAGAGAGAGAGTTCATTCGGAGATTGCCTCAGAGTGTCATGACGGAGCGACTGGGAAGTCTCCAAAGCTGTATTGCAGAAATGGCTCTCGAGAGCTCCTCTGCAGCGGCAGCGCTAGAAGCCTACCAACGCGCCACTTCTCATATCAATACGTATACGGCACTTCTCAATGGAGAAGAGTTAGACCGAGCCATTCAAGAAGAGGTACAGATTTTCTTTGAGGTCATAGCCTTTCTCTCGAATTCTCTCAACAGCCAACACTTTGAAGCGATCCAAGTCCGACAACAAGTTCTAGAGGGAGCGTGGCCTGATCTGACGGACTGGGTTGAGGGGACAGCTCCCTCAATGGCTGAAGTTGCTCGTTGGCACTTTATTATTCAAAGAGCAAAACCCACTCCCGGCACCAGCCTCCCTAGCGAACGAGTCACATCTAAACCTCTAGCTACCGGTGTGAGGAACAGCTTAACACTAATTCCTCTCCACACGGACCGTAAAAAAAACTGGGAAGTGATGCTTCCGCTGGGAAGGTATCAAAGAGGGGGAGCGAACAGAGAGGTTCAGGCCGTCTTCCTATGGCATGAAAAACGTGTCGTTTGTGTGAAAAAAGGCACTCCTCAAAAAATTCGAGAAGAATTCAATGCCCTCCGTGATACAGGGGGATTTACAGCGAGTCGCATTGGTACTTATCCACAAGACGAAAAGGTGTCTTGGATTTTCACCACTTTGGTACCAGGGAGAAACCTTGAGATAGTCACCGGCACTGAAGGCCTCTCAGAAGAGGTCAAGCTCGGTTTAATGGTTCAACTCGCCACCCTCGTCAAAGAGCTACACTTCACCTATTACCATGTTTTAGGGGATCTATCAGCGCGCCACTTTGTCTACTCCTCCTCTGGTATCACATTTGTCGGTACCGACAGCCTTTTTCACACCACAGCAGGATCACGATTCCAACGCACCAACTGGGAGCACATGGCTCCTGAACTATGGGAGGTAGCCCCTAGGGAGGGAGCGCTCACGTGGGACGAATTTACGGAAAGTCGCTCGCTTTCTGTGGAGAGTGATATCTATTTATTAGGAGTGTTATTTTGGCAGATCTTCTCTAACTCCAAAGACCCATTCCCCTTCACTAAACACTACCAAGACTTTCAGTCGTCCTTAGAAAAAGCAAGAAGTGAGGCGAAGAGAGAGTCCATCGGAAGAGGGGGAGAGGCAGGACTGAGAAGAGAGAAGGAATTCGTTCTCATTGAAGAGCGTACTGCTTTCATGAGAGGCATCACAGCTAAGCCGGGTTCTCTTTATCCATTATTTAATAGAACGGTCCTTCAAGTCACAAGCGATGCGCTTGCTTCTCTAACAGGAGCTAAAGCCTCTTTTCCTGTGTTCTTAAATGGACTTCTAGAAAGAATGTTCGATCCCGATCCAAGAACAAGAATTACTCCAGACGCCTTGTTTATTTCCCTGACTTCATATGCGAGCTAAAAAAGCTCGTTCATGCGTTTTTCACGATAGAGAAAGATCTCTTCGAGCTGACGTTGAATGACCAAGCGGTTCATCAGCCATCCAAGCGGGCCAAATGGGACCTTATAGTGGATCAGATCTCTGATTTCGACTCCATTTGGCGTTGAAACCAGGTGATGCTCATGATGCCAAAGAGAATAGGGTCCGAGGCGCTGTTCATCGACAAAGTAGTTGGGAGCTTGAATGTGGGTGATTTCTGTGAGCCAAGTTGAACGAATGCCAAGAAGGGGCGTCACAGAGTACTCAATCATCAGCCCGGGATAGATCTCATCAGGGAGCTCTGTATCATCTTTAAGACGCAGTCCCAAGCTTGGTGGAGTGATTTCCTTCAAATTGCGGGGGTTGGAGAAGAATTTCCAAGCCTCGTCTAGGCCGATGGGGAGGAGTTGAGACTTTTCCAGACGGTAGATTGCCATACCATCTATATAGCAGTAGACCATCTATTCATCTAGGGGAAATAGATATAGATGGTCTGATAATGTATGTTATGTAGTTCTTGGGTGGGGTCTCTTACGGTAACTTCGGAGCCTTGGGCTTAAGGATGACTCCAACGATATCTTCTCCCTGCAATCCGAATCCGCAGATCCAGCCCTTGTCATTGATATCTGTCACCCGTAGAAGTCGAATGGATTTATCTTCGATCAAGCTAGCCACATAGGTCATCTTTCCTGTTTTGATGTTACACAGAAAGGTGTGGAATAGAGAATGGCTATCCTCCTCATCAGGGTGAACACCGAGTGTCTCTTGATGGTTGTTGATCACTCGTGGCAAAAAATTTGTATAAGAGCGGTATTGCTCCTCATTTAGATCTAAAACCCAGCCTTTTTTACGATCTTCCGTATTGCCGATGATCACTTGATCATCCGAACAGTCGAGAGCAATGCAGCTATCTGGCAGCTCCCACCAATTGACATTGTTGGTTAACGGGTCAAAAAGTGCTGGAGCACACGCTTCAAGATCAAGGCGCGTGAAGAGCAGTTTACCTTCGCTGTTCATCTTCTTAGTGATATAACAAATGTTGGGCAGCTTCAGCCATTGCCCTGACTGATAAACATACTGGTTTTTCACATCCAACCAGCTTTCAGCATCCACTGTTGAAAAACATCCTGAGTCATTGAGCGCCAAACTAAAAGCTGTACGTTGACCAGAAGGCAATTCGATCTTCTCATAGCCAGACTGAGGATCCCAAAAGCTGAGTTCATCAGTACGGCCGACCTTTCTAATCAACACCTTTCCAGAGTTATTCAGGTGAGGCAAATCATCGACATCTTCAAAATAGACGAAGCCAGTCCCTTGACTCCAGAAAAAATTTCCCTCTTCAGACACACCCACAACTTGATTGAGATTGTTCAATTTCAAACAGATCGCAAAATCGTCTTGCTGAATCACATGAGCGACTTGATAAGGAGCGGATGCCCCGAGAATAAGCGGAAGGAGTAAAGCGAGTAGAAATCTTTTAACAAACATCTTGTTTCCTTTTTTGAGAAGATGAACTATCTGTTAAAGTATGACAAATTAAGGAGTTACCATGAAGAATAAATTCCTGTTTTTCGCTCTCCTCCCGGCTTTGTTGGCTGGAGAAATGCCCAGTGAGGATCAAGAGACCATCCACGTTGACCCCATTACAAACACACCGATTACGGTAGACCCGATCAAAAACACCCCGATAGAAGTGGATCCCATCACCAATACCCCTATTGAGATGCCATCTTTGAAAGAGTCTCCAAAAGAGTAGGTGCATCACTCCTTAGGTGTATAAAGAGTGTTACATGACCCTAGATCTACTTTTTCGGCTTCAGGATCACCCCTTGAATTTCGGCTTTCACAGAAGCGACACCCGAAATCCATCCACGTTCATTGATGTCTGTCACCAAAAGAAGAACGACAGAGTCATCATCAACCAGTTTTGATGCATGCACCATCTCTCCCGATTCTAAGTTTGCATAGTAGCTCGAAGATGGACCTAAGGCTTCATCTTCACTTTGAGAGAGGACACCAATCGTTTCCATATGAGCATTGATTTTTTTGGGAACATAATTTGTAAATGTCCACTGCTCTCCATTTTGACTGTTTAAAAACCATCCTCGTTGAAAATCCTCAGATCCACCGACAATCAAGCCTGTTTCGTCACAGCCTAGAGCTAGACTGCTTTCATTAAAAAACCAACTCTGTGTCTGACCAGATTTGTGTTCATAAAAAGCCGGACCATATTTCCCCGTACTAGGATTGTACTTCGTAAAGAGCAACTTTCCATCATTTGTCATTTTTCTTGTCAGTAGACACGGTTGACTCAGCTTTTTCCACTCTCCGTTCTCATAACAATACTGATGAGCTTTATCCCAAGTTTCTCCAATGATCACTGAAAGTTGTCCCGCATCATTGAAGCCTACGGGCATGGCATTCTTCACACCTTTAGGGAGTGATAGATCTTGAAAACCTCTCTCTGTATCCCAAATCTGAAGTCCTGTTGCAAATTCAGACCCAGCAAGTAAAACTTCTCCTTTGCCATTCAAAAGCGGCTGCATAGCCTGATCAGAACAGAGCCTGACCTGTCCCGTCTCTTCGCTCCAGAAAAAGTACCCTACATCATCCAAACCTAGAGCCTGATTTTGGTTATTCAATGCGATGACGACACACACCTCCCCTTCACCAGGGATGACTTGCGCCACCTCAAAAGAAGCTGCTGCACAACTAATTATCGGAAGAAATAAAAGAAAAAGCAGTTTTCTAAAAAACATGTAATTACCTCACTAAATTTATTTAAATCCAAAGAATTGTAGCATCTATTTGTTTTCTTTTAAAGTGATACCTACTCATCTCCCCCCTCCAAGAAAAGTCTTAGGCATGGTAGGATGTAAAAACCCATGACCAGTTCACAATTAAAAATTTTGATTACAGGTGTCGGAGCCCCAGGAACAAAAGGGACCATCCACTGTATCCAAAATAGTCACCTTCCCCCTCTCAGGCTTATCGGAGTCGACTTACATGAAGGTGCCGCTGGCAAAGCATTAGTCGATGAGTTTTATACCGTTCCTCCACCGGAATCCCCCTCCTATTTCGACAGGATTCAAGAAATTTGTATTCTACAAGATGTCGACCTGATTCTGCCTCAAACGACACGTGAAGTCGCTGCCCTTTCTTCGCTTAGAGAAAAGCTTCACGCCCCCGTCCTTGTGGCGTCTAGAGAGGCCATAGAACTCGCGAACCATAAAGGACGTTTGCTTGAAGTGTTCAAGCAGCACCATCTCCCTCATCCCACATTCCATCTTGCACAGAGTCTAGCTGAAATCGAAGAGGCTGCACTCCAGCTAGGTTACCCCGACTCCCCTGTGGTCATTAAACCTCCTTGTAGTTCTGGAATGAGAGGCTTTCGTATACTGACAGAGAAACAGTTGAGCTTCGAGCGTTTCATCACTGAAAAACCGTTAGGCATAGAGATGCCTCTTCGTGAACTACTCCGCATTTATGAAGGTGCACCCTCTGACTTCGAGGTGATTCTCTCTGAATACTTACCTGGAGATGAGTTCAGTGTCGATGCCCTTCTAAACGAAAATCATGAAGTCGCTCTCGTAAGAAGGCGCAACCAGATCCGGACAGGAATCAGCTTTGTGACGACCGTTGAACCCCATCCTGAACTCGAAAAAGTGGTGATTGAAGCAGGTAAACTGTTAGGTCTCACTCACCTCTACGGAATGCAGTTCAAGGAGGACAAAGAGGGACACTTGAAGCTCCTCGAATGCAATCCAAGAGTTCAAGGAACCATGGCGGCCACCTTGAGTGCAGGTGTGAATCTCATTGCCCACGCAATCAGTGACGCACTCGATCTTCCTTCCCCTCCACTGACAAAAAATTCTGCCTCATCCTCCTTTTACCGCTATTGGGGAGGCGCTTTCCAAAACGAGGGCGCTTGCCATGTCTTTTAGCTCTAGCCCTACCTGCTGGTTTCACCTCCATACATCCCATACAGATGGCAACCTCACGGTGAAAGAGATCTTCGAGCTCGCTCAAAGTGAGGGTATCCAGCAGCTCTACTTTCTTGAGCATATACGCCGTAGTCCGACCTACTCACCTGAGCAGCTCATTGAAGAGGTCCATCGTGAAAGTGACAACTTTGAGATTCGGGCTGATGTGGGGTTTGAGGCTAAGCTCCTTCCTGATGGAACTCTCGACATTAGCGAAAAGGACCTTCAACTTGCCAGCTATGTTGGCGTCGCAGAACATGCCTTCCCGCCGGACCTCAGCCTCTTCAGTGAAGCTTGGAGACAATTCCTCCACTCTGTCGAATCACTTATTCAAGAGCTCCCCGTGATCTGGGTTCATCCAGGACTCTTTTTCCGAAAAAACCGCCTACTGGAAGAGAACAGAGACGAACTCCTTGAAATGCACCTTTACGCAAGCTCTAGAGGAATTCTTTTAGAGAGAAACCTCCGCTATAACTTGATGGACCCATCGTTTGCGGGGCGTCTCCCTCACCTTCTCGGACTTGACCTCCACAAAAGAGAAGATATCGCTCTTTGGAAAAGGGAGATGCGAATCATAAATCACGAACTATTAGTACTTTAAATATTTTTTACATCTTTTCCGATCCGGTTCTTTCATTGACTTTTACCCTTAATTCGGCTATAATTTTTTTAAATTTAGCAAAGGAGGCACAGAATGAAGCAATTCGGAGTTTTGGGAATCACCCTATTTCTACTTACTGGCTGCTGCTACGAGCAGAAAAGCACTCCCATTGTTCATAATTCACTGTCTATAAATACCTTAGAAAAAGAGGAGCCTCCTATTCAAGAAGAACCCGATTCTGCTCAATCGCTGGTGATTGAAGAACTGGGCCCCTCTTCACATGCCTACAAAGAAAAGATCACCTTGAGCAACGGGGTGACTTATAAGATTTATCCTTATCACGGGTGGAATTTAGAGGGCTGGTCTATTGGCCAAGACGTTTGGATTACTTACGATCCTGAGCTCTCTTATACAGTCATGCTGACCAACCCCAAAACTCAAGACTCCATTCGCGCAAAACAAATTTAAATAATTGATTTTCAATAATTTATATCAATTATTTGACAATTATTTCTTTTAAAAAGGAAGATGAAGGAAAGGAGACCAACTAACACATAGGAGGTTAGTATGGGCTTGAGTTCCAATCGCTCCGATCAATGGAGCCGGACAGCATTACTCCTATCTTCTGCACTCAAAATTAATACTAGTACAGCTGAGAAACTCCCTGAAGTTGGCAAACTTCAAGAGAGAATTGATCAGATCATGAAAAGGCGGCAGCCGATAGATCCTACAGCGACGGGAGGAAAAGAGATTGCAGCTCTTTTTAAAGCCTCCGAAGGGCCGACTTCACCTAAGAAAAGAGTCACTATCTCAAGACTCACAGAAAGTGCAGTTGAACCCAGTTATGCGAAGGACTACCTCATCTTCCACACAGTGCTTGTCTTTGCTCAAGAAATGGCAGCGAGTGGCGATCCTGTTTGGAAGAAGCACTTAGCTTCACTAAAACAGCTCAATCAAGTGAGCGTCGATCGTGAGGGAAACGTCAAGGGTCCCGGGAGGTTTACTGCCCCTCCAGCTCCTAAACCCAACGATGTGAAAACAGGCCGTGAACTGACTAGCGAAATGCTCGAAGATGAAGTCGAAACGGACCTTAAGCTAGATGGGATGAAATTTGCAAAAATTCTCCAGATTGATTTTGATGTTTTTAAGCTCAGCCAATGGTCCTACATTGCAAGGAGCGTGAGAATCGCTCTCAATGGTCGAGAAGTTGGAGAGAAAAAATCCTGGAACAAAGTGACAGGTGCTTATAAAGAATTAGAGGCGGAGTACTCACAAGCTGCTCTAGAACATGAAGTACGATCTGCTGCTCTTGCCGTTGCAAGAAGGGATCGTCTTACAGCACTCGTATCCCATCTTGAAAGTCTCAATCTTGCCCCCATTCCCGATCACCGCTACCAAAGCCGTGTCCCAGATTATCGAAAAAGCTTCCCAGAAATCGTTGCAGAGCAAGACTCGGTTCGTCCCCCTAGAGAAACCCTACTCAGTGCTGAGACTCTCTTTGTGCTCATGACTGAACCATCAAAAGGGGTCGCTAATCGTCATCAGATAGTCAGAAACGAAATGCTAATCTATGTGGGTGATGCAAGAGATATGTTTGAGGTGCAGGCACAAGTCAGAAGGATGTTTGATAGAGTTCTGCGTTTTGCAGAATCGAAGAATATTCATGCACTTGCAGAGGGAAATAATTCACTACTAGCTCAAAAACTCCGCAGTGAAGGGATTGCTCTGGCAAAAGACGAAAATCAAGCCGCCATTGATTTTAACCCGACAAAAAAACGAGACATCATCGTCTCGTTTGATCCCATCACACAAGGGCTCATCTCAGGCATATACAACCTCTATGACCAGCGACTCAAAGAGACAAGCACTCTAAGAGAAATAGTAGAAACTAGTAAACCTCCTAGCGGGCTCGCAGATAAAGCTGCGACACATGCTCAGAACCAGCTAAAACCTTTCATAGAGGAATATTTAGAGTGGGTCAAAGTGAGAGAGCTTCTTCTCATACTTGAGAAAACATTCAATTGTCTTTCACGAAGACATAGAAGTGATCAAAAACTATGTGAATTGAGATCCTTATTTGCACCCTATTTAGCTGAGGGCTCCTTTGAGCAAGTTAAATCAAGTTTATTACAGCAGATCAGTGAAAGAAGAAAGACGTTGGAAGCTTGGCTTCACATTTTTGAAGGATCAGAGAATAAATTAGGGACCATCAACGAGTGGTGTAATGGCGACAAAGGCCTTTATCGAGACTTAGCGGGAAAACCTGACATTGTGAAAGAGCAGGTCGTAGCTGAGCTATCTGTTCTTCAAAAGCTGGAAGAAGACTTCACCAAAAGAATGGAATACGACCCCTACACATTAGGGCTTGGCATGATTGGAGCCGTTGAGGTCTCTCGAGGGATCACCCCTCTTACCCTTTGGTTGGATAACTCGTATCCTCGTCCAAGAAATACACAACGCGCAGCGTAATTGATCAAGATAGCAATAGGGGTGGAATTCCACCCCTATTGCTGCTTAAGACTACTTCAATAGCTGTTCAACAGCTTGATTCACCGCTTCAGCAAAAGGACGGTATCCCTCTTGAAGATCTTGTTCTGTGAGCTGATATTCAATATCAGGCATGACACCTAAGTTCTCAATAGGCTCTCCGGACGGGCGTTCAGCGATAGATCCCGTCAATGTGAATCCAATGGTTCCCATTTGAGTCCCAATTGCCTGCCCTGTCACATATCCTCCTGCTCCAGACGTTCTAGAGCCCATTAAAGTGGCGCGGCCGCAATCTTGCAGAATCGCAGGAAAGAAGTCGGCGCAAGAGAAGTCCAACTCGTTGATCAAGACAAGAAGGGGCTTTGTGAATCCCCCCTTCGGGTTCGGCTGGATTGAATCTCCAATATAAAGGTAGAAAGGATCGGAGAGACTGTGCCCTCTCTCCCACTCCTCTTTTACAAAGGCAACCCAATTCTGAATGTTGTCCAGCATCACATTTTCATCCGCATATCCATAGCTGGATAACTCTTCAAGCAGATCTGTCACATTCCTTTCATCGCTCAAGTACTCTTCAAATTGACGAGCCGTCGTGATGAGTTCATAATCGATCACGAATCGATGTCGAGGTGCTTGAGTTGTTTCTGTAACCAACTTTGATAGAAGGGAGTAAAGAAAAAATGCATTTCCTCCACCGTTGTTCATCTGATCAATGACTAGGCAGTCAGCGTTTTGTTCCATTTTATCAATGAGAGCAAACGCTTCTTCAGCCGCTGTCTCCTCCTCAAACCAAAAGGTTGGAATTCTTAAGAAACCAACTTTTTTTCCAGAAGGATGACGGTAGATATAGGCTTGGAAGTGTTGTGAATCTCTCTCTTCCCAAAGAATCTCGCCGAGGGATGGTAAAAGCGAATGCTGACTACCTATGCTATTTGGAAGAGGAGTCCCTCCCATCATCTTTTTCCTCGGATCTACAACTGCCCAATTAGAAGTCATCTGATGGTTCATTGAGTTTCGGTTAAAGAGAGGGCATGAAGACAAAATCCCTGACTTTTTAGAGCCGAAATAGGGAAGCTTACAGGCTGAATGCTCCCATTCGAGCTCTAGACTCTCTGTTTCGTTTGAATCCTTACTCAGATAGGTCAAACTCACTTTACCCTCTTTCGTTGGGTGTCCGAAAGCCCCAATTCTTAGAAGAAGTGTCGTATCTGCAAAGGAGCCATCTGTTGCAGGATTGGAATTGGGAGTGGAGATTTCAGTGATCTCTTTTAGAACCTCCGCAACCGGTTTTCCATCAAAAGTCAGTAGTTGATCCCCCACTTGAACAGGACACTCATCTTCAGTCACAATTTCTCGGAACACGTGAGTGATAAAGGTTTTTCCATTCACTGTCTTCGCCATGAGAGGTAGGTAGGAGTAGGAGTCATCATCAGCGAAAATGATGCGCACATGATAGTCTCGCATACCGTTGAAAAATCCAGCAAAGGCGGTTGACATTTCAGGCACCGTTTCACACGACCTCAGTGCTGCTTTCACCTTCTTGACTTCCACGTCAAGATCCCACCCAAATGTTTCAGATTTCCAGCCCTGGGGAGCGTACCCAGTCTCGATTCTTTCCCGAAAGGCATCAACGAGGGATTCTGGGTTAAAGCAGGGTCCTATAGCCTTCGGTTGAGCAGATGAAAAAAGGAAGCAAGGTACAGTTAGTAATAGTAGTAATACATTCTTAATCAAAATAACCTCCAATTGTGATTCGATTCATTTTATATCTAGATTCATTAAACATCAAACTACCTTCAAAAATTGTATCAAATTCAAAGATTTTCGAAGTAGAAGTAAACAGAAGATTTTTCTTTACACACTCTAAAATTTTCAGTTATAGTCCTGCACAATTCTTTTGAGGGAGATTTTTGATGATCCAGTTTCAAAATTTTTTTGAATCGCCATCCGATATAAAGCAGAGGAGTTAACAGAGTGTTTGCATCTACAGTCCCCTACTCTTTCGATGGCCAGCAGATGTTAGGGTACTTAACCTACGATAACTCTATTACAGAAAAACGCCCTGCGGTCTTAATCGCTCACGCTTGGAGAGGTCAAGATGACTTTGCAAGACAGAAAGCTGACGAATTTGCAAGCAAGGGATATGTCGCCTTTGCTATGGATGTCTTTGGAGATTGTAAGAACGCGACAACAGACGAAGAGTCTCTTGAGTTAATGCTCCCTCTTTTCAAGGAGCGTAAACTGCTTCAAGAGCGAGCAAAAGCAGCTCTTGCTGTTGTCTGCGAGGTTCCTTACACCGATTCTCAAAGAGTCGGAGTGATCGGTTTTTGTTTCGGTGGACTCACAGCCCTCGAACTGCTTCGTAGTGTGGCAGAAGTCCGCTGCATCGTCTGTTGCCATGCCGTGCTTGCAGACCAGCTAGGTGATGTCAAAGCCATCCGCACTCCCAACAAACCAAAGCTCAGTGGGTCAGCCCTTTTTCTTCACGGAAACGATGACCCGATGGTTTCTAGCCACAATATCCAGTCGACCCAAGAAGAACTCGACGAAGCGGAT
>CAZPBC010000039.1:0-19336 GCA_964584775.1 uncultured bacterium | reverse complement strand
TGGTGGGCTGCTTATCTAAACCGTCATCCCGAAAAGAGAGTCATTGCTCCAGATCACTGGTTCCACTGCGAAGGCAGTGCAGAGGAAAAGGATAGGATTCCTCCGGAATGGACGATCTTGAAAACGAGTAAACCAAAGGAGACATAAGAAAATGGGTGAAAAGATCAGTGCTATGAAGATGTGGATTCTCAGTGTTTTGCTGGTTCCACTCGTTCTATCTGCGGATAAGCCCTATGTCACCTGTGAGCTGATGGGGCAGCTGGGAAATCAATTTTTTCAAGTCGCAGTCACTCTCTCACATGCCTATGACCATGATGCGGAGCCGCTCTTTCCTGAGTTTAAGACGAGGTATGATTTCGGCATCCACGAAAACTATCAAAAAATCTTTTACTGCTTGAATACCAGCGACCTTCCGTCATTTCCTGCTCTTCACTACCGCGAGCGCTCTCATGCCTATCAGGAGCTGCCTTACGAGCCGAATATGAAGTTACAAGGCTTCTTTCAGTCAGAGAAGTACTTCTACAAATACCGAGATGAGATCGTAGCTCTTTTTCAGCCGAGTCAAGAGATTCGCGAAGAGATGAAGCAGTATCAAGAGCTTTTAGATCATCCACACACAGTGGCTGTTCACCTTCGAACCTATTCTGGTGAAGACTCATATCAGTTTTTATATCGGTGCGATAGGAAGTACTTTAAAGAAGCGATGTCCTTTTTTCCCGAAGAGACGCTGTTTGTGGTTTTTTCAGACGACATGAAGAAGTGCCGTGAACTTTTTGATAAGATTGACCGACCTAAAGTCTATGTGCACAACAAATCTCATGTGCTGGACTTTTACCTCATTTCTTCCTGTAAACACCAAATAATTTCGAACTCGACGTTCTCTTGGTGGGCAGCATATCTAAATACGAACCCCGATAAAGTCGTGGTGGCACCGCGATATTGGTATACAAAAAAATCGCGCTTAGAGGATAGAGATGTGGTTCCGGAGGGATGGTTTGTTATTGACAACCGTTAGGACTCTGCTGATTTCTTTTTTATTGACAACCGCCTCTCTGTCCGGGAGAGGAGATTTTGTCGTTGGGTGTCTTTATTGCCAGCTTGGCAATCAGCTTTGTCAGGTTGCGGCGACCTGTGCTGTCGCATGGAACTACGGTGTCAGCCCTATCTTTCCTGACTTTGCCAACCCTAAGCGATTTGATCTCCATGAAAACTATGAGATGGTTTTTTGGAGGTTGGAGACCACAAAGCCCTGGAAGACGACGACTCTTTTCTACAAAGACTTTGGTCTTGGTTATCGTAAGATTCCCTATAAGCCCAATATGGCGATCATGGGAAATTTTCAATCTTATCGGTATTTTTATCCTTACAAAAACCGTCTTGTAGAGCTTTTGTCACCAAAGGAAGAGATTGTTAATGATATCTATGAGCGCTATAGCGAGATCATAGACCATCCAAAAACAGTCGGCGTGCATGTGCGGACATACATGAACGAAGATCCCATCTACGACGATGTGATTCGATACTTGGGGAAAGAGTATTTTGAGTACTCGATGTCACAATATGATGAGGATTCCCTCTTTGTGGTTTTTTCGGATCAAATTGAGTGGATAAAAGAAGAGTTTTCCGACCTTCCCTACAAGATGGTTTTTGTTGACGGACAGTCTTATATCCATGATTTTTTCATGATGACAATGATGAAAAATCTGATCATTTCAAACTCGACTTTTTCATGGTGGGCTGCCTATCTCAATCAGAGCCCTGAGCGAAAAATCATTGCACCACAAGATTGGTACAATGGTAAGCACAAGATCGACTCTAAAGATCTCTTTGACCCTCGCGAGCAGTGGATTGTGGTTCCTAAGTATCTATATTCAAAAAATCAAAGACCGTAAACTGGGTCAAGTCAAAATCGTTCCACATCTCTTCGTACAGTTCTTTCGAAAGTTGGAGATCTTTGTAGTCGTCCCAAGAATCGAGGATGATGATTGGAAAGTGTTTGTAGTGGATCGTGACGTAACTTTTGGTCACAATGGGAATGGCCTTGAGGTAAAGAGCTTCCCAGGTGCGGTGGCAGTCAACGCCATTTCCGTTAGGGGAGATGACAAAGTAAGAGCGACTCACATCTTCTAGATAGTCTTTGAAGGGCTTGAGCTTCGCTAGAGGAACCCCTGTCTTCTCTTTGCATTTGTTTCTCTCTTGGAAGTTGGTCCAGATGTTGTAGTTCGCATAAACGAGGTTGGATTTGGGATGGTTGGCTGCCATCACCTCTTCCATCACATCGAAGTTAGCAAAATTGCAAAGACCGATAGGGATAGAGGAAAGCTTCGGATGCTCTGTTTCTAGATTTTGCCCAAACCAGTGGATCAGGTTCTTATTTTCAATGTGCCGCTTGTGTTTGAAGGTCACTCCGTGGTCTGCATTGTGGGTGAGCAGGACGAAAGGGCTGTTGACGGCATTTTTACCAAAAAAGGAATCGAGTTTGTCGGTTTTTACAAACCAATACCCTTTTAATCCGTCGGGATTGTAGTTGTATCCAAACTCATCATATGAGTGCTCGCAGACAGCCTTGAAGGCATTTCCTGTAATGAAGTCGGTGGCGCTTAAAGAGCTAAAAAAAAGGGTTAGGATGGCAAGCCTGGATAATTTATGAAAAGTTGTGAAAATGGTGCAAAATGACCGGCAAATTCGAAAGAACTTACTTGAAGGCAAGGGTTTCACGCCCTTTCCGAGAGGGAGATCTTTCGAAGTTGACGAAGGGATTTTGTGACAGTTTTGCGGGTTTTTATGAATTATACAGGCTAATATGTTGCGAATTTCCATAAGTCCTTACAGTGGATATGTAGGTTAAAAATGGCAGTCTCTTTTCCTTCAAATTCAAGAAAAGGGATCATACGACCTTGGTCGTCTTCTTTCCAGAAAAAATTAAAGTAAGAGGGATCAAAGAGGCACGATTCGTTAACAAACCCGGGTCCAGGTCCATTGAATCTCGGATCGGTCCCTCCTAGGTATTGCCCAAGGGCTGCGGCATCGAAGACTCCCTCCAACAGGTCGATAAAGTTAGAGTATTTCTCTGGAGTTGTGGTGGTGTCATCAAGAAGATTCGTAAGAGGGTGATAGTCGCAGTACTCGGCAGGGACGATGGGAAGGTAGTCAATCTTCTCGTCGCTGGTTGCATTTTTGTAGTCTGCAATCAACTTCATATCGTTGCTAAAAAGCTGGCAGCGGGTAGCGATGAAGTGGAGAAGCGCATCTAGGCTATGAGAGTGTTTGAGATAGAGAATGCCCGGGATGCAACGTTGGTCATTATCGAAGGTGACGGCAAGAGTGGCGTACTTTTCGTCTAGGATCGGAAGATAATGAGAGAAATCTTTATAGACAAGAACGTCGTTTTCAAGGTGGATAATTTGAGAAAGTTTTTTTTCGCGGATGTAGGCTCCAAGGAAAAAGAAACGCTCAATGGTATAGATCCAAAAATTCTGGAAGCTTTCAGCTCTTTTTTGGCTATTCTTACGAAAGGTTGCATGATCTTTCGAAATGGGCAATTTTTCGAGGGGATAACTCGAAATATTGGGTTCATCAGGAAGAGAGAAACTTTCAAGGGAAGCTCTGTTGGCGAGAAACACAATCTCTGCTTCTGGGTTGAAGCGTGCAGCTTGGATCAATGAAACGGTGGTGTAATCGGGAATGTCTTTTCCTATATGGACAAAGGCGATCGTGTAGGAGTGGAGAGCCGTGAAAGGAAAAAAGAGAAGTAGAAGCCAAAACGTTTTCACTTATCCTCCCGGCAGTGATGGTGTGAGCTTACAAAGTGTAGTCCCTTCTTTTTCCAGACTTCAAGATCACGGAGATGGGTGACATTGCTCCACTTTAGAGGGCGGATTTTAACCGGGTACTCTCTGCTGAAGATAAAATTGAAATAGATCTCATATTCTGACGCGCCTGAAAGGTGCTCTTGGCCAGGAGTTACGGAGTGACAGAACGCCTCCCAAAAGGGTTTGTTGTGATAAGACTCAACGAGCTGAAATAGATCTTTTAAGATGGGTTTTTGAAAGAGCATGTGATGCACAATTCCCGACATCTTGGGGTAGAAACGTTTGAAAGAGGGATGCAGGCGTTTCATATGCTCAAAATAGGGAAGATGCTTCTCAACAGAAGTGGCATAGAGCGTTTCCCCTTCGGCGTTATAAAATGAGACGGGGTTGATGAAGACTGTGTCAGCATCTAAAATCAAAAAATCGCTCTTGAGGTCGGGAATCACGAAGGCGGCATAGAGCTTGATCAGTTGCTGGAGAAACCAGCCGACCCGACCCCCTGGAGAGAGGAGTTTTTGATAACTTGAATCACTCTTTGCTAAGGCTCTTGCAACCTCCTCTTTTGAAAAGGGAAAAGAACCCTCATCGATCCAAATGACTTTCGGGTGGTCGATGAAGTTTGTGGGTGAGACAAGGTAGATGTTCTCCACATCTTCAAGGTTCTCAATAGCACCATCGATGACGTAAGGAAGGATTTCAACATCTTTTTCGATACATGGAATGACGATATCGAGCCCTGCATGGAGTGTGGCGAAGGGGAAAAGGAAAAACATCAAGAGTCGATTCATAGATCCTCAGGATTGGATGGGGTGTAAGGCAAGGTGATCCACTTTTTTGGTAGGAGTGTGGATTCATCCTTATTTTGTGTAGGAAACCACACGTCAGGGGCAATGACAATTTTTTCGGGATTTTGATTGAGGTAGGCACTCCACCAAGAGAATGTAGAGTTGGAGAGGATATGGTGGTCACAAAGCGTGAGAAGATAGAAATCCTCAACGTCGTCCTCATTGTCTTCGATGAATATGAGCTTTTTTGAAACGTCCGCCAAACCTGCCTTACAAAGATCCATGCGGTCCGAACAGACCAAGAAGGTCGTCTCTTCCGGGAAGGTATCCATCGCCCGCTTAAAGTAGTCCCAGCTGACAAAGACATGTAGCGTGTGATCAGGATCGGCGTCGTGGTAGGTACGGACATGCACTCCCACCACATTCGACCGGGCAAGAAGGTGTCCCCAGCGCTCTTGAAGGGTTTGGAGAATGTCGTCACTAGGGGCGAAAAGAGTTTGAATCTCTTTTTTGTAGGCTTTGAAGTAGAGCTCCGAAAAGAAATACCCATTCAATCTCAGTCCTCTTACGTTGTGCGGAAGGGGGCGGTATTTATAGGTGGCCTCTTTATAGGTATACGTGGGGGGAAAGGGTAGGTCGTTCACATTCATTCGATGAAAAACCCGTTCGTAAAAATGAGAGATCGCCCACTCTTCGTTTTGGATAAAGTCGGGAAATAGCGCTTCAGCACGGGTTTTTTTCGCATGAGCATAGGCAGCAGCAACCTGAAAAAGCTGGTTGCCTAGATATCCCTGTAATTCCACCGTGACATAACGCTGGATAGGTTCTCCACCCGTTACAAGAAAGGGGAGGAAGAAGATAAAGAAAATTGATAGATTTCTCATTTGAATAGATGATATGTTTTACACAATTAATCAAAAAGGTTAAATGATATGAGATCACTGACTATCCTATTTTTTCTTTTTTTTACTCCTCTCTCTTCAGCGACAGTTTCTGTGTTGATTCCTTGTTCAGAGTGCCATGCAAAGTTCCTTCCTAACCTGATGGAAGACTTGTCGAATCAATCTAGAATTCCAGACGAAGTGGTCATCTCTCTTTCAAGTGTGGGAAAGGTCCCAACGGAGCTACTCGCTGAGATCTCCTCTACAATCTATCCTTTTGAGCTCATTCTTGTGACAACCTCTTGGCGAAAGTCGGCCGGAGAGAACCGTAATCTCGCCTTTGAGGCCTCTTCAGGAGAGCTTTTGATCTTTCAAGATGCCGATGATCGTCCGCACCATCAGAGGGTAGAGATTTTAGAGCGCTGTTATGAGGAGTTTGAGTGCGACTATATGATCCATCGATGGTTTCCAGAAGATGTGGCCAAAGAGCGCTTTCAACGCAGTGAGGATGAGGCCTACTTTAAAAGTATCTCTTTTGAGGATGAATTCGATGTGAGTTCTCTGCCGGTCGTTCAGATCCAATCGTACGAGGAGCTTTTTCCCTATACCTACCTGACATTTGGCTGCGTTGCTGTCAGTCGTGATCTTCAAGACGCTGTCAGTTGGACTTTTGAAAGATGGGGGGAAGATAAAGTTTTTTCAAGTAAAGCCATTCCAAAATCCCGGAATTCGATTTACGTGAAAATTCCTCTTCTGTTATATCGTCGTTCGAATTCTTCGTATCACCGTTAACATCAAGAGGTCCTACTATGCGTTTACTCATCTGTTGCTTAATTTCACTCCTTCCTTTGACGTCCTATGCCAATATCGGACCTGATGGTTTCCATGATTATCAGAGACGGGTCTTCGTGGAGACGGGCACTTTTCTAGGTACAGGGATCCGAAAAGCCCTAGAGGCCGGTTTTGAAGAGATCCACTCTATTGAGATTAACCCTGTTGCGGCTTCACTCGCTAAAAAACAGTTTTCAGATAACCCCCATATCCACATTTACGAAGGGGACTCTGGTGAGATGTTGTCCGACGTACTGCAGAACATCCACGAGCCGGTGACCTTCTGGTTGGATGCCCATGGCAAACCTGAGTCTTCAGGGGGGAAACACACCCCCGTCCTGAAAGAGTTGGAGCAGATTGCAGAGCATCCGATTAAAGAGCATATTATTCTGATCGATGACCTCCAATGCTGCGATACGATTCTTTTTGATCACATTTCTCTTGCAGAGCTGATCGCAAAAGTCCTCGAAGTGAATCCCGATTATTCGATTTGGATGATCGATGGAGGAGATGATGGAGAGTACCCATGCAATATTTTAGTTGCACTTCCACCCGTAGATAAGCCAGACTGTGAATTATGAAGGTGATTGTCGGTGGTGCTAGCGGTCTAATTGGGAAAGAGTTAACAAAAGCTCTTGAATCTGAAGGACATCAGGTTGTTCCTCTCCTCCGTCATAAAAAAGATCCCGCTGCGGCTTATTGGAATCCTGACTTAGGGGAGATCGATTTGAGCCATCTAGAGGGCGCGGATGCCATCGTCAATCTCGCTGGTGAGAACATCGTCGGAAGATGGAATCCAGAAAAAAAAGAGAAGGTCCGCAGTAGCCGCGTCGAGTCGACCAAGCTCATTGCGAAAAGTCTTGAAAAGTTAGAGCGTCCACCGAAAGTGTGGATCAATGCATCGGCGATTGGCTACTACGGCAATGTCACAGACCGCGAGGTGACGGAAACCTCTCCGGCCGGCGAGGGGTTTCTAGCCGATGTCTGCCGTGAGTGGGAAGAAGCCACCCACTTTGGCTTAAGGACGGACACCCGGATCATCCACCTTCGTATCGGCGTCGTTCTCACACCCAAGGGAGGTGCTCTTCAGAGGATGCTGCTTCCTTTTAAGCTCTGTTTAGGAGGTGTCTTAGGCTCCGGAGAGCAGGAGATGAGCTGGATCGATATCGAAGACCTCACACGTGCTATCGTCCACTGCATCGAGACGCCGACGCTCAGAGGCCCTGTCAATGCAACCGCTCCTCATCCCGTGACTAACCGAACCTTCACCAAGACTTTGGCAAAAGTTCTTAGACGTCCTGCGATTTTTCCTGTTCCTGCATCTCTGCTCCGGGTTCTTTTTGGTGAGATGGCAGAGAGTATCCTCCTCGGTGGAGCCGAGGTGATACCTGAGAAGCTTCTACAAAGCGGCTTCACCTTCCGTTATCCCGACCTCAAGTCCTCCCTGATCCATCTGATTAAGTCTTGATTCTTCCTTGAGAGAAGCGGTAGACTCTTGACCCGTGAAAGAAGAGTTGTATGGCTACATTGAACGGATCACCTTTCAGAATGCAGAGAATGGTTTTGCAGTCGCTTGGCTAAAGAGCCGCAAAAGCCGTGAGCTGATCTGCTTAGTCGGTGTGATGGGAACCCTCCAGCCGGGAGAAACGGTCCGTGTGAGGGGAGAGTGGCAACACCATCTCGTCCATGGCCGACAGTTCTCCGTCGACATATGCCAAAATGAGCTTCCCGCTGATGTCGAAGGCATCCGCCGCTACCTTGGATCAGGACTGGTCAAGGGGATTGGACCCACCTATGCCGGTCGGATCGTCGAGACCTTTGGCGAGGAGACACTCCGCGTGATTGACCAAACTCCAGAGCGGCTTCGGGAAATTGAAGGGATCGGGAAAAAGCGGATTGACCAAATCACGAGCTCTTGGATTGAGCAGAGTCACGTCCGTGAGGTGATGATTTTTTTACAAGGTCAAGGGATCAGCCCCCGTTTTGCCCAGAAAATCTATAAACGTTACGGCAACGACAGCATCCACAAAATCAAAGAAGATCCCTACCGCCTTGCCAAGGAGATCAGAGGGGTCGGTTTCAAAAGTGCTGATAAAATCGCTGAAAAGCTCGGTTTTGAAAAAGAATCGCCTGCTCGACTGCGGGCTGGACTCTTTTTTACTTTAGAGACCCTGAGTGAGGAGGGGAGTACGTGTGCTCCCAAAGAGGTTCTGATTGAAAGAGCAGCTGAGCTCTTGGAGGTGAGCCCTGACCTTCTCTTTCCTGCACTGGAAGAGATCACTAAAGAGGATCTGGTGCGCCAAGCGGCGATGCCTGAGAAAGAGGAACCCTATATTTGGCTGAAACCTCTATTTCTCTCGGAGATGGGAATCGCAAGGGAGATCAAACGGATTCTCTATGGGGTGAGTAAGCTCCGTGATATCGATACAGTGAAAGCCGTTGAGTGGGTGCAAGCCCTTCTCGATATCGAGCTTGCTCCGCTACAACAAAAAGCGGTTAAAAAAGCTGTCTCGGGAAAGTGCTTGATCCTGACGGGAGGCCCGGGAACCGGTAAATCAACCATCACCAATGCCATCCTGAAAATCACTGAGAAGTTGACATCGAGAACCCTCCTCGCTGCTCCAACGGGAAAAGCTGCAAAGAGAATGAGTGAGATCACTCAGAAAAAGGCTTCAACAATCCACTCGCTGCTAGAATACGATTTCAAAGCAGGAGGATTTAAGCGGGGAGCTGACAACCCGCTTGAAGCGGACCTCATCATCGTCGATGAAGCGAGCATGATCGATACCCACCTGATGTATCAGCTCCTGAAAGCGATCCCCGACCACGCTCGACTTGTTTTTGTCGGAGATGTGAACCAGCTCCCTTCTGTTGGACCGGGAAATGTGTTGATGGACCTCATCAACTCGAAAAAAGTGCCTGTGACAGTGCTAAAAGAGATCTTCCGCCAAGCTGCGGGTTCGACGATCATTGTCAATGCCCACCGGATCAACGATGGCATCTTCCCTGATCTTTCCAATGAACCAGACTCTGACTTTTTCTTTATCGAGGCTGAGACACCTGAGCTCGCATCTGAAGAGATTCTCTCCTTGGTCACAAAACGCCTTCCGCAAAAATACCACCTCGATCCCATTGATGAGATACAGGTGCTGGCTCCCATGAAAAAGGGTGTCGTGGGAACAGAGAACCTCAACCTGCTTCTTCAAAAACAGCTGATCGGAGAGAGAGAAACGCTCTTTCTGTCTGGCGTGAATTGGCATGTTGGCGACAAGGTGATGCAGCTGCGCAACAACTACACGAAAGAGGTTTTTAATGGAGACGTCGGACGGGTTGTCAGAATCGATACAGGAGAGCAACAAGTCTTCGTGCAATTTGACCACAAAGTGGTCTCATACGACTCTCATGACCTCGATGAGTTGCAGCTCTCCTACGCCGTCTCGATCCATAAGTTTCAAGGAAGCGAGTGCCCCTGCATTGTGATGCCGATCCACACGACTCACTTCAAGATGCTCCACCGGAATTTGATTTACACGGGTGTGACAAGAGGAAAGAAACTGGTCGTGGTGGTCGGAACAAAGAAAGCAATCGCCATCGGTGTGAAGAACGATGAAGTGCGTTTGCGCTACACCGGATTGAAAGAGTTTATCTGCAGTGAAACGGTTTTTATGGATATTTCTTAGTGCTACTCTACTCATCTCGCTTTTCTTTTTCTGGGGTAAGCAAGAGGTTGCCCTACCTACTCGTGAAGAGGCTGTTAAAATCTACTCTACGGAATATGGAGAGGATCTTGAGGCGCTTTTTCTTGCCGCTTTAGACGCTGCAGAAGAGAGGATTGATCTCGCTATCTACAGCTTTAAAGACGAACGTCTGATTAGAAAAATCAATGAAAAAGCAGAAGAGGGGATCTCTACGCGAGTCGTGTTCGATCCCAAAGCCTCACCAAAACTGTTTAAGCAGCTGAGTGACAAGGTTGAGGTGGTCCCTCGTTTTTCAAGAGGGCTGACACACTTGAAACTCCTTGTCGTGGATCAGAAGGTGAGTTACGTCGGCTCTGCAAATTGGACGAGACAGTCTCTTCAGCAGTATGGAAATTTAGTCGTTGGGCTCTTTGACTCCCAAGTCGGGGCGTATTGTGTTGATAAGATTGCCGACTTAGAGAGCCGTGATGAACGGGTACCGCATCGAGACTTTGATCCAGAGCTAGAGGTCTGGTTCACCCCGGACGACCCCCTTGCTGCGAAAAGAATGGTAGAGCTGCTCCGTTCAGCCAAGAAGACTCTCCAGGTGGCGATGTTTACCTTCACGCGTATGGACTTTGCGAAGGAGTTGGTTGCAGCACAACAGAGAGGCATCCAGGTTGAGGTCTTTGTTGATCGTAAAAGCGCAAGAGGCATGGGAAAAAAGGTAGCCAACTACCTACAGGATGAGGGGATTGCGCTGCATATGATGGGGGAAGGGTCTCTCTTCCACTATAAGCTGGCATGGGTCGATGAGGAAACACTGATTGAGGGTTCACTCAACTGGACAAAGGCTGCCTTTACCAAAAACGACGATTGCTATATCGTTTTTAGACGGTTAAGCCCGGCAAACTCGGAAAAGCTAAACACGTTGGTGAAACTATGGCGCCAGAAATCAAAACGCTCCGCATCGCGCTAATCGGCTACGGCCGGATGGGAAAGCAGATCCACCGTCTCTCCGAAGGAACTCCCTTCGAAGTGGTCCAGACGATTTCATCCGAAAGCGAGCCGCTTTCGGAACAGGTCGATGTTTGTATCGACTACTCTGTTCCATCTGCTGTTTTGGGAAATGTCAAAAAGGCAGCAGCGGCAGGGGTTCATCTCGTGATTGGCACGACGGGCTGGTATTCTGAAATCGATCAAGTCGAACAGATTGTCAAAGCAGCGGATATCGGAGCCGTCTGGGCGAACAACTTCTCCATCGGTGCGCAGCTCTACCTCAAGTTGCTGGACCAAGCAGCGGCCCTTTTCTCAAAATATCCTGGGTACGATGTCTCCGGCATGGAAATCCACCACCAAGAAAAGCTGGATGCGCCTTCTGGAACGGCTCGACTCATGATGGAAAAACTCCTCTCCCACTACCCTGGAAAGCGCCCTTGTTATGACCTAGGGAACCGAAAAAAGGAACCCGAAGAAATCCACTTTCCCTGTTTGCGGACGGGATCCGTTCCCGGAACGCATCAGATCCGTTTCGACTCAACAGTAGACACAATTACATTGACACATGAAGCGCGCAACCGAGAGGGCTTTGCATTAGGTTCTCTGGAAGCCGCAGAAAAAATTGCACAGAAAAAAGGATTTTTCCGACTAGAAGAGTTGCTATGACCTTTAAAGAAGCCCTGACATTTGATGATGTTGCCCTCGTCCCGCAATTTAATAACATCCCATCTCGCACCGAACCGAAGCTGGAGAGCTGGCTGACTCGTGACCGAAAAATTGATATTCCCTTGATTGCTGCCAACATGGACACGGTCATTGGGGAGGAACTCGCTGAGATTCTGCTTTCTTACGGCACCACACCCATCTTCCACCGCTTTGCAGAGATGGAGGTGCAGAAGGGGTGGGTGAAGAAGTTTGGAGACCGCATCTTTGTTTCCTGTGGGATCAACCACCTCGACCGCATTCACGAGCTTCTCGATCTTGGAGCAGCAGGGGTCTGCATTGATGTAGCACACGGTCACTCAGACCGCATGTTCCACACGATTGAAGAGATCAAAAAGCGCCATCCTAACAAAGATGTCATCGCAGGCAACGTTTGCACCGCGATGGCTTACCACGACCTCGTCAATGCGGGTGCCGACGCTGTCAAGGTAGGGGTCGGGCCAGGAGCTGCCTGCACCACCCGCGTGATCACAGGCTTTGGAAACCCTCAGTTTTCCGCAATTTACGAATGTGCCCAGGTAGCTGAAAAGCTGCGTATTCCTCTCATTGCAGATGGGGGAATCCGCGGAAGCCGTGACGTCGTTCTCGCGCTCGCTGCTGGAGCCAGCTGTGTCATGGTAGGAAAACTGTTTGCGCTCACGGAAGAGAGTGCTGCAATGAAACAAGAGATCGATGGAAAGTGGAAAGCGAAATACCGCGGCCAGGCAAGTGAAGATTTCCAAACCGATTTCTATGGCGCTCTGAAGGAGAAAACGGTCGCTGAAGGGATCGACTTTTGGGCTGAAATGAAAGGCGATGCAAAGTCACTCATTGAGGATTTCTTGGGAGGAATCCGTAGTGGTCTCACCTACGGCGGTGCGCGTAATATCAAAGAACTCCAAAGAAAGTCGGAGTTTGTCCGTGTCACACCTCACTATCTCAAAGAGAGTATGCCTAGAGCTTACTAGCCTGGATATTTCATGAACACTCGCAAAACTGTCACAAAATGCTTGTCGTCCCCTTCGACAGAATTCCTTCTTGGAAAGGGTGCGAGACCCTTCCCTTCGAATGACTTCTGTCGAACTTCCCGAGTATTTTGTCCCATTTTCACAAGCTTTCATGAAATATCCAGGCTAGTCGCCTTTTGAATGATGAGAACTTGAGGTGCTTTTTCTCGGTTGGTGATCGCCAAATGAGAAGAAGAAAACTGACCTGGGTTCAACGTCTCACTCCACGAAAGGAGCGCCTCGAGCTCCAAAGCTCCCTCTTCATGGCCAGGATAACAGGTGACGAAGACGATCCCTCCCGGTTTCAAAATGGCGAGTGCATTTTTTAGGCTAACAAGCGTCTTTTCTGTTTTTGTGGTCACGCTTTTGTCACCACCGGGAAGATAGCCCAAGTTATAGACCACGCAGTCCACCTCAAGGTCCTCCGGGAAAGCCTCGTGAGAGGCGTGTATCCATTGAATACGGGAGAACTCCTCCTCCGAAAACGCTTCTTTCAGCCTGGCTTGGCTTTTCTCAAGCGCCTCTTTTTGGATATCATAACCATACACCTGACTTTTGGGATCTTTGAGAAGAAGAGAAGCGATCTTGAAAAGGTCATGTCCATTTCCCACGGTCGCATCGATTGCAATCATTCCTGGTTGGAGAAATCTCTCAAGCCACTGATGGACAAAGTCTAAGTGAGAATTGTAAAGCGAAAACAGGGATCTCATCTCAAAAAAGTATAACAGATAAACCAGAATCTGTGGTAGATTCCTTAGCGATGAAGGTTTTATATAGCTGTTTATTCTCAGTCATCTTTTTCTTCGCGCCTCTTCGTGCACTTGAAATCTGCCCTAAGGGAAGAGCCGATATCGGAGCGACCTACTTCCACATCCGGCTTCTAGAAGACCGCGAAGTCACCAATAAAATCGATCTCGTCGGCGCGCGTGCGGACTCCACCATTCTCCCTTTTGAGGGCAGCGGTTTCTGCGTGAAGCCCTTTGTCTATGGAGCAGGAGGAGGAGGCGACCTTTTTGGAACAGGCTGCGGAATTGGGCACTATACTCCCATTTTGAAAAAAGTCTGTCTGACACCCGTTGTCGGCTACACTTACGCCAATTTGGGGGCAATGGTCGATATTAATACTCCCTTCAGTGTTCTTGAAGACGCGCATGAGCGGTTTCAATCCAATAGTTTTTACTCTGGGATGGAGCTCTCCTTCAATTTGAAAGAGTGTCTCTCTCTGACAGCCATCTACCAATACGCCTGGGCCTGGACCAACACTGTCGTCAAGCATCCCCTGCTGAACCAAACCTTCAAGGGGCGCTCTCAAGGGTCCAATATTGCCATGATCATCGACTACTTTTTTAGAGAGCGATGGTCCTTCTCCGCTGCCTTTGGTTATAATCGTAGCCTCGACACCGACAACTTCGGCCTTGAAGGCTTTGGGATGAAGCTAGGGCTTTCCTACTGTTTCTATTAGAAACTCCTACTCGCCTCTTCTCCGTTGTTCTGGGGTGCTGACCACTCGGCTTCGAGGAAGTTCGCTCTTGAGAATTTCGATTCCAAAATCAAGAACTCTATCATGGATCTTTTCTTTAGGCAATTCCCACAGGATTTTCGTGACTTCATGAGGGTACAGGCTTGGATTATTAGATAAACAGAGAAGAGCGAAGAGTTTGTAGAATTCTTCGTCCCTGAGGTGCTTGCAACGAGTGTTAAAAAATTGATCGACTTGCTCGTCTGTTAGGTCTTCTCCAAGTGTCGAGATGAGCACTTTAATTCCGAGCGTGAAAGTGGTTCTCATTTCAGGATCAAGCTCTTGCAACTGCTGCATGAGGGTTGCGAGGGGTGCGGGAAGAGAGCTCGAATTCACCTTTCTGAAGTCTGATTTAGAAGCCTCTTGAATGATCGCTTCACGATTGTCTCTTCTCTCTGGGATGCGTATTGACTCAAAAAATGTCTGAGCAGCCATAGCTCTTGTTTGTCCTTTTGTATCGACACTTGTAATGAGAGCCACTTTTTCCTCAAGGGTGTGTGGTGCGGTGTAATCATAGAGTGTTTCATAGAGATATCCACAGATAAGAAAAACGTAGAACTCCTCTTCTGGAAGGCCCTCATTTAACTTAGATAGGAATTCGATGATACCTTCCACAGTGACTGGGTCTGAATAGAAGCTCTCAGTGAGAGCAGCAATCGCGACGTATCTATTATAACTTGAAGAATCTTTGACTCTAGAGAGAAAGTCGAAGGTGACTTCATGGACGGCTTCAACCATGTTAATCACTGTTTCTGGAGTCAGCTCCTCAAAGAGTTGTCGAACCATCGCTGCATTTCGCGTCCCAGCTGCTTCAATACTTCGTTGGACGTCGACAAGTTGAGGAGATCTTCTGCATTGTGTTGGCGAATGGGCAGGAGCTGAGGGAACGAGAAGGGGAGTTTTTCGACGTAAGGGTGTCTTAAGAAGGGCTTGACGAATGGTGGTGAGAGGATCGGGTTTTGGAGTGAAAGGTTTTTCTTCGAGCAGTTGTACGTTTCTTTCTTGGTAGGCACAATAGAGTGGAAAGCATCCTATCACCGTCGCAGCAAGGGCGACAATGAGGAAAAAGGCGAGGGCCCATTTAGCGCACTTGACTAGGGTGGGGTCATCGGTTGCTCTCAACCATTTGACGGTGCGTCCTAAGAATGTTTTTTTCGATTGAGTGGGAGGCTCGATATGGGGTTTGGGGAGCAGGGTGGCTCTTTTTGGAGTTTTTGGGATCCTTGCTGGAGTCATCGATTGTTCCTTTTATCTTTTAAAATGTCCTTGTGTGATCTCGAAGCGTTTGAGATCGTTATGAAATTGAAAGCGCTCAAGAGGCTCTTGAGTGGTGATGAAGACTTGGCCGAGGGTCGAGAGGAGGTTGAGATAGTTTTGTTGGCGTTCATCATCGAGGTGCAGCCCAAAATCGTCGATGAGGACAAGGGGGAAGCGGCCTGTCGCTTCCTTAAGGAATTGGAGTCCGGCGAGCTTGAGCGCTGTGCCGACGATCCATTGCTGTCCTGCACTGAGAAAGGTTTTTGCTGGTTGGCCATGGGAGTGGATGAAGAGATCATCGCGATGGGGGCCGAAGAGAGTCTGCCCGAACTTCATCTCTTTCGAGCGCTCTTGATGCCACTTTTTGAGAAAGTCTTCTTCTGTTAATGGTTGAGAGGTGCTGTAGGAGAGCCCGAGATCGTGCGGAGTTTCTGTCAGAGCTTCAAACTGCTCTTTGGCTAGGGGTTCAATCGCAGCAAGAGCCTCTTGCCGTTTTTGGACAATGACTGTTGCACTTTTCGCCATCTCCTCTTCCCAAGGGCCGAGGGCGTCCGGTTGTTTGAGTTTGAGGAGCTGATTGCGTTGAGAGACAGCGCGTGCAAAGCGGCTCAGGTGGTGGAGGTAGCTCTTCTCGCGTTGAGTGATGAAGAGGTCAAGGAAACGCCGACGGTCCCGCGGCGTCCCACGGATGAGCTCGTGGCCGGAGATGAAGGTCACTGAGGGAAAGAGGCCAAGGAGTTCAGAGAGGGACTTGAGGGGAGCTCCATCGAGAAAGACCTGTCTCTGTTTTCCGTCCGAGCGGAACGAGGCGCGTGTCCGCCCTTCGTCGGTGACGAAGTGCGCCTCCACTTGAAAGAAGGGGTGTTCTTTTTGGATGAGGTCAGAGAGCTGATACGTTCGGAAGCTGCGTCCGATCGAGAGCAGATGGATCGCTTCAAGGACGGAGGTCTTGCCTTCGCCATTTTGCCCAAAGAGCAGATTGAAGCCAGGCCCAAACTCATAAAGCTCTTCACTGCAGTTGCGAAACGTGTGCAGGAAGAGCTTTGAGAGGGTGACCGTCCCTAATCCAATCTCATGGGCATGATGAGACAGAGGTGGTCCTCCTGAGGGGTGCTGGACGAGTCCTCTTCCTCGTGGATGAGAACAGGATTATAGGGGTCGATAATGCTGAGATCGACAGTCTCTTTAGAGCAGTGGCGAAGCACATCGAGGAAGTAGCTGGGGTTGAAAGCCATGTCAAGTGCATCCCCCTGGTAATTGACAGGCATGCTCACCTGACCCTCACCAATCTCCATCGCCATTGCTGAAAGCTTCAGCTCTCCTTTTTGGAAGGAGAAGCGCACGGCTTGGTTGAGTTCGTTCGTAAAGAGGGAAATCTGACGGAGGAGCGACATCAGCTCTTCGCGGTGGATCGAGAGCTTTTTCTCGCTTTTCTCAGGAATGATCCGGCTGATGTCGGGATAATCCCCTGAAAGAAGCTTACTGATGAGACTCATTCCATCGATCTCGACGGCGATTTTGTCCTTCATGAGGTAAAGCGTGGCATTGCCCTCCTCTTTTAAACTCTTTGCAATCTCGTCGACAGCCTTGAGAGGGACGATAAACTCGCCGTTGAAGCTGGCATCGAGTGAAACGGGAATCCGGTTTTTAGAGAGGCACTTTCCATCGGTTCCGACAAAGGTGGCCTTTCCATCTTGGATGTGAAGGAACATCCCGGTGAGAACGTAACGGTTATCCTCACGCGAGACAGCAAAGGCAGTGCGGAAGAGCATCTCTTTGAGCTCTTTTTGCGGGAGGGTAAAAGAGGTTGCCTCTTCCAGCTTCGGAAGAGCAGGATAGTCGTTTTTGCTCATGCCGTGAAGCTTGAACTTCGAGCTCCCTGCGGTGATCTCGGTGACATCATGCTCGTTGGTTGACACTTCGATATGAGGAGTGTTGAGCTCGCGGACGAGTTGTGCGAGTTTTTTTGCGGGAAGGGTGGTGGCTCCCTCGACTTCAACACGCGCTTCAGCGCGGCAGCGCACCCCCACTGTCATGTCTGTCGCCGTGATCTCAATCTGTCCCGCCTTCGCCTCGAGAAGTAAGTTGGAAAGGATGGGGGTCGTAGCCTTTGCAGAGACGACGTTTTGGGCTTTGGTGAGAAGTTTTAAGAATTCGGCATGAGAAAGGGTAAAACGCATCAGTCCTCCAATTGTATAATGATGTAAAGATTAGGTGTTTCTCGAGCCCAAAGTCAACATAAAAAACGAGAATTAAGGTACAATATTTGCCATCATGAGCGAAGGAACCAAAGAGCTAGCTAGAAACAAAAAAGCCTACTTTTCCTACGAGATTTTAGAGACCTTTGAAGCAGGGATTGTTCTTGTAGGGACAGAGGTGAAATCTCTCCGTGACCAGGGGGGGAGTCTCCTCGACGCGTATGTCGTTGTGGAGAAGGGAGAGCTCTTTGTCAAGAACATGCATATCGCTCCCTACCGCTTTGGCAATGTTCACAACCACGAGGAGCGTCGCCCTCGTAAACTGCTTTTCCACAAAAAAGAGATCGAGCGTCTGGTCGCTTCCTTGAATGAAAAAGGTCTGACCGCGGTTCCACTCTCCCTCTATCTCAAAAAAGGAATTGTCAAAGTCAAAATAGGCCTTGCGCGCGGGAAGAAGCTCCACGATAAGCGCCAGGTGATCAAAGAGCGCGATGCCAAGCGGGAAGCAGACCGACAGATGAAGCGTTACAAATGATTAAAGTTCAAATTGTTTCAGTCGGGAAATCGAAAGAGGAGTGGCTTCGGCTCGCTCTTGGAGAGTATGAAAAACGCCTCTCTAAACATTTCCAGATCCTTCCTATTTGGTGTAAGGACGATCAAGCACTTCTCCATCAACTTGAAGGACAACGGGGCGTGCTCGCTCTCGACCCAGAAGGAGAGCTTCTAGACAGTGTCGGATTTGCAGATCGTGTGAAAAAAGAAATTTTACAAGCGGGATCTCGGTTGACCTTTGTGATCGGAGGTCCAGAGGGGCTTCCGGAGAGTGTCAGAAAGAGTTTTCCGCTCCTCAGCCTCTCAAAATTGACCTTCACTCATCAGATGACGCGCCTGATCCTTCTGGAACAGCTCTACCGTTCCTACACGATTTGGAACAAGACTCCCTACCATAAGTAACCTGGACATTGCATAAACACTCGCAAAACTGTCACAAAATGCCCCTCGTCACCTTCGACAGACATCCCTCTTGGAAAGGGTGCTAGACCCTTCCCTTCGAGGGAGTTCAGTCGAATTTGCCGAGTCTTTTATCCCATTTTCACAACTGTTTATGAATGATCCAGGGTAGCTGCAAAGCGCATATAGACCGCCCCACCCTGAAGCAGCGCGAAACCGACCGCGATGAGGATCGTCCCTCTCAAGTCTCCAGGAACTCCGAGATAGCGTATTCCCATCCCGAGGCCCATCATGAGACCGACGAGGATGGCTGTGCGGATCAGAACTGCCTTGGGAGTCGTCTCTCCGGTCTGCAGAGCTGTTGAGTTCTTTGTGGCTAGAGGTTTCAAAACTTTTTTTGCTTTAAAAAATCCGACTCCCAGTCCAAGAGCGATCAGAAGAGCCGCAGCGACCTCTTTTTGAGAAGCGATCGGGGCGAGCCCCTCCAACAGGGGAGCATAACCCCCTTTTGCGGCTGCGCTCAACAAGGCGGTTCCCTTGACGACCAAAAAGAGTCCTGCTCCCAACCAACAGAGCGTTAGAAAAAAAAGAGTATAATGTTTTCTCATGTCCATAAGTATGTCTATTCTCGCTTAACAATGCAATCATTTTTTTAATTAACGAAATTAATATTTTCTTAATATATAAACACTACTATTGTAAGTAACTCTGAATAAA
>CAZPBC010000038.1:0-19767 GCA_964584775.1 uncultured bacterium | reverse complement strand
ATGAGTTTTTCCTGAATGTGATCTCCAGCCACAGGAAGCTGAGAGAACACTCCAAGTAGTATCAGTAACTTAAACATGGGTGAGCAATTGTAGCAAGAAATCCAGAATAATTGGATCAATCTTTTTCAAAGACACTGACTGTGCGTTTCACTGCGAGAGTTGAGATAGCGACAACCATACCAAAGTAGATGATTCCGATATGCCCGACTGCCACAGCGACCAGTTTTCCAAGCGTTGTCTCTGGGGTCAGGTCGCCATACCCAATGGTGAGAGAGGTAATAAATGCTAGGTAGAGTGCATCGATGAGAGGAATCTCATCAAAAAACGAAAATAGGAAGCCTCCAGTCACAATGAGCGCTAGAAGGACCAGTAAAATCCCGCTTGTCTGCCAAAGCAGATCGACCAGCTGGCGGACAAACTCTTTAAATTCATCAAACATCTTACTTTGGGTTGTAGCAGGCAGGTGAAATTCTGTACAGACACAGGTAAAAACAGTATGATAACTCATATGATTTTAGCTCTCAGCCTCACCCTCCTGCTTTCGTCCCAAATCCCTCTTTCTCTTGAACATGCAAAAACACCTCATGAGCTGACTAGAGGTCTCATGGGACGAACAGAGCTCGGCAGCAGCCGAGGAATGCTTTTTCATCTCCCCTATGCTGACCATTGGAACTTTTGGTCCAAGGGCTGTCTCATGCGGCTCTCGATCGCCTTCCTCGACAGTCAAGGGCAAATCCTTGAAATCCAGGAGCTTCCTATGGATCAGGGGAAGACAACCCTCACCTCTTCCCAGCTTTCAACGTATGCATTAGAGATGGAAAGTGGCTGGTTTGAAGAGCACGATGTCCGAGTAGGAGACCGTGTTGTCTGGGAGGGAAACTCAGGGGGGAAAGTCTTGAAAAATAGAGACTTGAAGAGATAAACTGCAGGAAATGAATGACACACCGAAGGAGCGATCTATGTCTTCCCCCGTCACAACCCACTCAAGAGCCAACACGATTGCCGCGGGCGTTTTTTTAATTTGCCTTGGCTTCCTCTTTTACACCAATTGGTGGTGGCCTGGTATCCTTTTAGCCATTGCGGTCTCGACCTCCATCAAAGACTATCTTCGAGGAAGGATCTACGACATGGTCCTTTCAATTGCGATTTTTGGAGGTCTCTTTGCCTTTTTCTACTTCAATGCAGACATGACCGTGGCTGTTCCCGTTCTCTTAACCTTAGCGGGAATCTTTTTGATTGTTAGAGAGCTCTACTTCCGAAAACCACGAACCAGTGAGGATCGTACCGAGGATGTGAGCCAACAAATCAGCGACGAGAGCCACCATGACTGAGCGGATCATCCATGCCGCGTCGCTGTTTGAAGAGGGTGAATGGATTCCCCTTCTTCTCCGAGAAAAGACTCCAGACCATTACGCTTGGTTCAAAGGAACAGAAGAGCTAGGAGTCGATGCAACGACTCCTGAAGAGGCATGCAAGCTTCTAAGGAAAGCTTTTAAAGGAACTCCCCTCTCTTTTTACAACTGTGGGTTCCGCTTCACACTCCCCGAGCGAGACGAGACGGGAACGAACGCTCTTTTCTACCAAATGGAGGCGTCTTACAACTCCCCCACAGGAATCTACTATGATGAGGAGTTACAAGCGAGTTGTATTGTCCGTTTTGCCTCGGAAGAGGCGAGAGAACTCTTAAAGAAAGTGACGAGTTCATGAGGGTTCGGAACACTTTTAATGCAGCACCCACCACTACCTTCTATAAAGGTTAAACATGTCTGTGGAGAAAGAAACGCGGTCTGAAGTGCATTGCAAAGCCTGTGAGGCTCGATACTTCATCGCCTCTACTGAAGAGGCACCTCGTTTCTGTAGCTACTGCCAAGCTCCCTTAGGAGAGGAGGAGGAGAGCAGCTATGTCGAATCCCAAGCCGACCTCACCATCCTCGAAGAGCACGCCCCCAAAGAGAAAGAGGTGCTCTTTACCATTGGCACTTACCAAATCCTAGAGAAGATTGCACAAGGAGGCATGGGAGAGGTGTTTATTGCCTACGACACCTCTTGTGGTAGGAAAATTGCACTCAAGCGGATCCGTAAAGATCTCGGTGAGCAAAAGAAACTCTACGCGCGTTTTTTAAAAGAAGCACGGCTCACCTCACAACTCACCCACCCCTCGATCATTCCGATCTATTCGATTCATGAAGGTGAACATAATATCTATTACACCATGCCCTACGTCGAAGGACGCACATTGAAGTCTCTTTTCAGAGAAATCCGCAAGCGCGAACAGGCAGGGGAAAAAGTCGACGAGATCGGCGGAACGATTCCCACACTCATCCGCTACCTCGTTCAAATTTCTCAAGGCATCGCCTATGCCCACTCCTGTGGTGTATTACACCGAGACATCAAAGGAGAGAACATTATCGTCGGAAAATTTGGTGAGGTGATGATCCTCGATTGGGGCCTTGCTCTACATGAAGAGGAATCGAAAGGACCCAAGGGAGAAAAGCTAGCAGGTACCCCATCCTACCTCGCCCCGGAAAGGGTCCTCGGCTCCCCTGCAACCAAACAGAGTGATATCTATTCGTTGGGAGTGCTCTTATACTCTATGCTAGCTCTGCGCACCCCTTTTATCCGAAAGTCGATCTCCAACTTTAGAAAAACCGTCCATAAGGAGAAGTTCAAGAACCCTTCTGAAGTGGCTCCCACGAGGGACGTTCCTCCTCTTCTTGAACAGATCTGCAAACGCTGTCTCTCTCCTAATCCAGCCGATCGCTACTCCAGTGTCGAGGAATTTATCAGTGAGCTAGAGTCCTATATCGAAGGACGCTCAGAGTGGACACAAGTGGCCCACCTTGATATCCACGAGAAAAACGACTGGCAATTCCAAGAAAATGTCTTGATCGCAGAACATACCGCCATCACACAGAGCCCCACCTCGGCAGACTGGGTGCTTTTGATGATCTCCAATCAATCCTTTCCAGGAAATGTCCGCCTGGAAACGGAGATCAAGATAGGCAGAAAAGGCCATGGAATCGGCTTCCTTCTCAACGTTCCTGAAGTCGAGGAAAGACGCCATATCAACGACGGGTACACCCTATGGATCGGCACAAATGAGCACCCTGCGACAAAACTCCTTCGCTCAACGATCGAAGTGATCTCACAGCCGGAAGTTGTTTTAGAAAAACACCAAATGCATAAAATCCGGATCGAAAAAATCGACAACAGCTTCTACTTCTATCTAGACGATCAGCTCCAGTTTAGCACGATTAGCCATCTTCCTTTAACAGGAACCCATATTGGAATTATCAGCCGCGACGCAGACTTTGAGATGGCTCCCCTCACACTTTCGACAGGTGGAGAAAGCGTGAGTGTGAGTTGCCTGGCCGTGCCTGATGCCTTCTTGGCCTTTGGAGCTTATGAAAAAGCCGTTTCCGAATACCGTCGGATTGCTTACACGTTCCCCGGTCGCACAGAAGGTCGAGATGCCCTGTTCCGTGCAGGAATCGCCCTCCTTGAGCAAGCAAAAATGGAGTATGATCCCTCTCAAAAACCCATTCTTATAGAGAGGGCATTGGAAGAGTTTGAACAGCTCATCCAAACCCATGCAGGCCCCCTAGGTTACCTCGGAAAAGCACTCGTTTATAAGGTCGCAAACGACATCGAAGATGAGCTCCGCTGCTATATGCTCGCTTTCCGCCGCTACAAAAAGCACCCTCTCCTCAAACTATTGAAAGAACAAATCATTTTCCGTTTGCATGAGTGTTCCAGGAGTCGTCGCTCAGCAACTTACGAGTTACTCTATATTGTTTTCCGGCATCTCCCTGAGTGTTTGAAAGAGGTCGCTACGACGAAATTGATCACAAACCTTTCCGAACACTGGGAAACTCTTCCCTTTTTAGAGACCGAACCCTGCAGTGAACACATGGAGACAGCGTACCGATTTGAGTGGGCCATTGTTCTCAGCTTTTGGATGAATAGACCCTATTTCGTTGAAGAGATTGTACACTACCTTTTTGATCAAAAACTCTTCTTTCCAGCGCTTTTTCAAACTTGTTTAATTGTTCTTCTCGAGCTCCATGCATTTGATTTGATTGAGGGAATCGAATCCATACTTGATGAGGAAAAACGCGTAAAAGAACGAGAGATGATCGATCGTATCTATACTCCCTTTTTAGAAGGTGTGCGTGCCCCCTGTAAAGTCACCTATTTACAGAAGTGGCTTCATAGCGATAAAGAGATCACTCCAAGAACTCTCCATCTCTTTATGACACTTCTTAACTATAGTCTTGATCACAACGAAGACATCCTTCCTACAATTCACCTTTTGGAAAAAGTTCCCTTTTCTGAGGAGGGTGTTCTCAGAATTGATATCCTAAAAATATGGGCTCACCTTAAAAACCACGAATGGGACGAAGCAAAAAATGTCTTTCAAAAATACCCCTTAGAGCAAATTACTTCGGGTGACTCCTACCTTCACTACCTTTATGGCTTGCTTCTTCTTGCTACGGAAGGAGGGGAGATCGCAAGTATCCACTTTAAATCCCTTCTAGAAACCTCTTTTCCCAGAAGTTGGAACTTGGCAACAGCCTTTTTGAATAAGAAAATCGCTCTGGATGGCCGCTGGTTCGAACAGTCCTTTGACTGGGAAAAACGCGAACTCTATCGCTCTCTCGCCCTTTATTACAACGTCATCCAAGACTCAGAAAACCAAAAACTTTTCGAACAAAAAGCACGAGATGTCTAAACGTCCAAAAGTTGAATCTGAAAAACGTCTCTTGAACGAGTTTCTCACCGTCGATGAAGAGATGTTGACCTATCCCTCTGGTTACCAGACAGCCTACTATAGAATGTCGCTCCCCGCCTCACACTCCGTCTCCATTATCGCCACCACAGCTGACGGCAAGTGGGTTTTCAACAGAGAGTGGAGACAAGCCGTCCGTCAGGAGGTTCTCGCGCTTCCTGGTGGGTTTATCGAAGAAGGTGAAAACCCTCTATCATCCGCAGAAAGAGAGCTTTTAGAAGAGACAGGATACCGCGGAAAGAACCCCAAAATTTTAGGGAAAAGTTACCCGATGCCTGGAATCTGCACTCAGCAGATCCTCTTCATACACATTGAAGCGGTTGAAAAAATCAAAGAGCCTCAATTAGATCCCGGTGAAATCATCAATCCAACCCTATTTGATAAAGATGCACTGAGGCAGTATATAAAGGAAGAAAGACCAGTGGATGGGATTCTTTTGACCGGGCTCTATTTTTTCGGCTGCTCCCAAAGCTCTTTTAGCCTTTGAGCACGCCCACAAAGGTACTTATAAAACTTATACCTTGTGGGTTTCTTGAGATAATACTTTTGATGGTACTCCTCTGCGGGGTAGAACGTACTTACAGGCGTGATCTCAGTATAGATGACTTTAACTTGACCACTACTTAGGAGTGCTTGCTTTGATTTTTCGGCGAGCTCTTTTTGCTCTTCACTGTGTGTGAAAATTTCAGAGCGGTACTGAGGTCCCTTATCGCAAAATTGCGCATCTTTTGCCTCTGGATCGACATTCCTCCAAAACGTTTGAAGAAGCTCTTCGTAGGAGATTTTATTGGGGTCATAGCGCACTTCGATTGCCTCAGCGTGACCTGTCTGACCTGAAGAAACTTGAGCATAGGTAGGATTTGGTGCATCTCCACCCGTATAGCCAACTGTCGTAGAGAGAACTCCCTTCTCACTATCAAAAACCTGTTGCATACACCAGAAACAGCCGCCTGCGAAAGTTGCAACCTCCTCCTCACTGCTTTCATCTGCAAAGACCGAGAAGATGGGGAGAACAAATAGTGCTGAAGTGAAGATCATCATACAGGTAGTCATATAGCCACATCATGTAGGAATCGACAATTACTCTTCAACAGTAACATCACAGAATGAGTTACGAAGACCTTGAATCGTCTCCATGGAGAGGTCCTTAGGCTGTTTAAATATGAGCTTAGGAACTTTTCTCAGAGCCTCTATGAGAGTGCCCGACAGTGGGAAGCAAACTCCTATTAGCTCAAGCTCTTGCAATGCAGCTGCTTTGATAAGGGTACAAAGTGTCTCTTGATCAGGGAATGAAGGTTTTAGAGATAGTGAAACGGAAGCCTGTAAACTACGCAAGTGGATCAACCCCTCCTCCGTGAGTTTTTCTAAAGATCCAAGATGCAAATGAACAGGCCAATCAGAATAATCATCTTTCAATTTTTCCACTAACGATTGAATATATTGATTATCCACTTTATCCCATTGAGGAAATCGGACGACAACACACTCTTCTTTTACCTCAATTTCAGGGGGGTATAACTTATACTCACGATTTATGCTCCTCGGACAGGGTCTCTTGAACGGACTGTGAAACTGTTGGGCTGGAGTTCTCGGGAGACACGAATAGGGAGTCTGAACCGCAAAAGGTGTGGGTGGCCCCTCATAGGCAAAACTGGCATCCATTTGCTCTTGGCTATCTCTCAACTCTTCGATGACTACAGCAGGAAGACGTCCACGAGGAAGCTCAGGTGAGTAAATGACTCTATCTACAAATGGATGTGTCAACTCTGCGTATCTTGAAATGAAACGGATCAGCAGATCTTCAACGACTGAAACTGCTGAAAAAGCTCCCCCTATGATCATAAGACTCACGAGTGAGACTGGCAGTCCGAAAAGGAGGTGGAATGCAATGGTACTGATTGTTGAAACCAATCCCACAGAGCAGAGCTTGTATGTCACATACTCTTGCATCGTGCGCACACCTGACAGTTCTAGCGCCGTCCATGTTAAAAGATCAACAACCAAGAGGGTGATAGCTGTCGTTGCTAAAAAGAAGGAAGCGAGTGTAGAAGCTGTATACGCAAAGGCTGAAGCTCCGACCACAGAAACACATTTAACGGAGCGTGTCACAAAGTTCGTCTCTACCTGCCGGATGGCTTCAAGTCTCAAGATAACCTACCGATGGTCAAGCGGTTTGAAGAGATTCTTTTTTGGGAGAAATGACTTTCTCAATCATTTTACTAAAGTGACGGACGGGCTTGTATTGGATGGGTTTATGAATATCGGAACTCATATATTTCTTCAGCCCTGCTGTCATGATGTTTAAAATGGTATCCACAATCGTTGGAGCAGCAAGATAGAGAACGAGTTGACCGACCATTGCAGCAGTGATAGGAGCTCCTCCAATGGCGAGCATTGCAACTGCGGTAATTGTGCAGAGTGCGACTGAGGCCACTAGATGAACAAAGACGTACCCCTTCAAACTATTGCAAATCCCCCTTCTGAAAGAAGCTTCAGCCATGGTATGTGCAATCAACATGGGAAAAAATCCAAATGCGATCGGTCCAACGACAGACTTTGTAAGAATGTACTTGGAAGCCATCACGATGGTACCTTCAATGAAAACTCTCGTTCCTCCTGGAAGCAGAGAATCGTTCTCAAATTTGGCCCATTGGGTGTCTACAGAACTTAAATTAGCCATAGTCATGCTCAAATTTTCTCGACTCTCCATTTTAACAGATTCTTTATAAAAAGGAAAATTTTGCCTGACTTAAAAATTTAGACTATATAATAAAATTTTTATTAGGTCATTTAGAGAGAAGAAAAGAAAATGCGGGCTCCTAGGAGCCCGCTCACAAGAAAGAGATTAAGCCCCGACTTCGACTGACTCAAAGTCGAAGACAAGGTCTTCAAGGTCGTCTTGGTCTACCACCTTGTAGACACGCTCGTGTTCGGCAAATCCGGTTCCAGCTGGGATGGTGTGCCCCATGATGATGTTCTCTTTGAAACCACGAAGGTGGTCTTTTTTCCCAGCGAATGCCGCTTCTGTCAAAATACGCGTCGTATCTTGGAAAGAGGCTGCTGAAATAAAGGACTCAGTAGAAAGAGACGCTTTAGTGATACCAAGAAGAAGAGGTGTTGCTTGAGCAGCTTTTCCACCCTCTGCAGCGACCTTTCGGTTTTCCGCCTCAAAGCTCTTCTTATCGATTTCTTCACCATAGAGGAGGTTCGTGTCACCTGGGTCAACCACGCGCACTTTTTTGAGCATCTGGCGGATGATCACTTCGATGTGCTTGTCGTTGATATCTACCCCTTGTAAGCGATAGACCTCTTGAACCTGGTTGACCAGGTACTTCTGTAGCTCACGAACTCCACACACCTCAAGGATTTCATGTGGAATCACAGAGCCATCAGTAAGCTGTTGGCCTTTCACCACATGGTCACCACGCTGCACGATCAAGTGCTTTGTGTGAGGAATCAGGTGCTCTTCTTGCATTCCTGAGGTCTCATCACGGACGATCACTAAGCGCTTATTCTTATGCACTCCGAAGTCCACTGTACCGTCAATCTTCGCGATCTCCGCAGCAGCTTTAGGCTTTCTCGCTTCGAGAAGCTCAGCAACACGCGGTAGACCCCCGGTGATATCCTTGGTTTTGAGAGCCCCTCTAGGCAACCTGGCCAAGAGCGTTCCAGCTGAAGCAAATTTTCCTTCGTCGACGGAAATAATAGCTCCGGTTGGAATCGGATAGGTTCCGACAAGCTCACTTAAGGTATCGTCAGCATAGATCGCAATCTGAGGATGGAGTTCCCCACGATGTTGCTTCACGGTGATCTCAGCTTGCCCTGTTTGCTTGTTCGTGACACGCTCGGTAGAAATTCCCTCTACCAAGTCTTCGTATTTCACATATCCTGGGCGGTCGCAGATGATAGGAATGTTGTGTTGCTCCCACTCTGCAATCTTCTCACCCACTTCAACGATGGTTCCATCTTCTTTATTGATCGTGGTTCCGAGTTCCACAGTAAACATTTGAAGAGGCTCAATCGACTTGGTTGAAAGCAGTTTTTTATACTCTTCAAGAGTTCGCCCTTCATCCGCAACGACGTTGAGTGTTCCGTTTTTATTGAGAACAACCCAGTTACCATCTTCATTCTGAACGGTTCTGAGATCCATGTAAACGAGGATCCCTTTCTTCTCAACCACAAGCTCTGGAGAGACGTTAGCTGACGCAATCCCCCCAAGGTGGAAGGTCCGCATTGTCAACTGGGTTCCCGGCTCACCAATGGACTGGGCAGCCACGATTCCGACTGCTTCTCCGCGACAAATCTTGCGTCCATTTGCTAGGTTTAGGCCGTAACAAGAAGTACAAACTCCCCTTTTCGATTCGCAGGTCAGAGGTGAACGGATCTTGACGGTGTCAATTCCGGCATCGTCAATCGCCTCAGCTTGAGCCGCTGTGAGTGTATCTCCTGCTCTTGCTAGGCATACTGTTTTGTCACCAGGTAAGAAAATATCTTCGCAGATCGTTCTTCCATAAATTCGATCTTTCAACGGAAGAAGCTCTTCTTGTCCCTGTTTGACTGCAGAAACCTCAATACCATTGAGAGTTCCACAGTCCTCTTCAGTGGTGATCACATCGAGGGCAACATCGACGAGACGTCTCGTCAGGTATCCTGAGTCGGCGGTTTTCAGAGCGGTATCGGCAAGACCTTTTCGCGCTCCGTGTGATGAGGTGAAGTACTGACCAGGATTCAAACCTTCGCGGAAGTTCGCTTTAATCGGAATCTCAATAATTTCACCCGAAGGTTTCGCCATGAGGCCTCGCATCGCACCGAGCTGCTTAATCTGAGACTTGTTACCACGCGCTCCAGAGTCAAGCATCACAAAGAGGGAGTTCAGCTTTCCTTCATGGGGCTCAGCAAGAAGATGAAGGAGTTCGTCAGAGAGCTTGTCGGAAACATCCGTCCAAAGACTAATAATTTTCGAGCGTCTCTCACCATCGGTGATGATCCCTTCCTCATACTGTTTTTTCACGATTGCAACCTGTTTCTCCGCTTCTGATAGAAGCTTTCCTTTGCCATCTGGGATGATAATGTCAGAAATACCGATCGAAATCGCTGACTTAGTCGCCTCTGAGAATCCAAGTGACTTGAGGTTATCCAAGAATTGGACTGTTTTCTCGAGGCCCACTTTCTTGTAGCATTCGAGAACTAGCTCACCTAGTCGCTTTTTAGGGAGGTTGTAGTTTTGGAAACCAAGCTCTTTTGGAACCACTGTGTTAAAGATCACACGTCCAGGCGTTGTTTCAATGATCCCGTTCTCTGTACGGAGTTTGATTCTTTCGTGCAGTCGGAGTCCACGGCCAAGATTGTCAACACGTTCATCGTCATTGAAAGAGCTCTCTGTCCAAGACCAACTTCCGCATGAGGACATCGCAAGAAGAACCTCATTGAGATCACTAAAGGTCTTGATTTTCTTACCCTCTTTCTCTGGATCGTGGAGTGGGTCGTGCATGAGGTAGTAGAGTCCAAAGGCCATATCCTGAGAAGGAACAGCAGATGGTTTACCAGAAGATGGAGTAAAGATGTTATCTGGTGCCATCATCAACATGCGTGCTTCAATCTGCGCTTCGATAGAGAGCGGAACGTAAACCCCCATCTGGTCACCGTCGAAGTCGGCGTTAAAGGCCGAACAAGCAAGCGGGTGTACACGGATCGCTTTACCTTCAATCAAAACGGGTTCGAAGGCCTGGATTCCCAGACGGTGAAGCGTTGGAGCACGGTTGAGTAGAACCGGGTGGTAGCGGATGATTTCGTCGAGGACGTCCCAAACCTCTGGGTCGTGCCTTTGAATCATTTTCTTCGCTGAACGGATGGTGTATACGTAACCGAGATCCTTCAAGCGCTTCACGATGAAAGGCTCGAAAAGCTCGAGTGCCATCAGCTTCGGCAGTCCACATTGGTTAAACTTCAGTTCAGGACCGACGATAATCACGGAACGTCCTGAGTAGTCGACACGTTTACCAAGAAGGTTTTGTCTAAAACGACCCCCTTTACCTTTTAGCATCTCAGATAGCGACTTAAGAGGACGGTTACCGGCTCCCATCACAGGATGTCCATGTCGACCGTTATCAAAAAGAGCATCTACTGCCTCTTGCAGCATTCTCTTCTCGTTACGGACAATTACCTCAGGTGTCTTCAGCTTCAAAATTTGCTTGAGACGGTTGTTACGGTTGATGACTCGTCGGTATAGATCATTCAAATCTGAAGTTGCGAAACGCCCGCCATCGAGAGGCACAAGAGGTCTAAGATCGGGTGGGATCACAGGGATAGCCCCCATCACCATCCACTCTGGCTTGTTTGTAGAGTGGATAAAACTCTCAACAATCTTGAGACGTTTTGCCAATTTCATACGGCCTTGCTGAGACTTCGTCTTCTTCAATTTCTCTTTAAGTTCAGCGAGAAGAGAGTGTAGATCTTCAATTTTTAGGAGTTCGGCAACAGCTTCACCACCCATCTTCGCAACAAAAGCGTCTCTTCCCCACTTTTCTTGAGCTTCACGCAGTTCTGTATCATCGAGAAGTTGTTTCTTTTGCAGGTCTGTTTCACCAGGGTCCGTGACGATCCACTCTTCGTAGTAAATCACACGTTCGAGGTCCGCTGCTGTCATCCCCAAGAGGTTTCCAATTCTGGAAGGCATGGTTTTGAAGAACCAGATGTGGACCACAGGAACGGCAAGATCAATGTGAGCCATTCTCTCACGGCGCACCTTAGAAAGAGTGACCTCCACACCACAGCGATCACAAACGATGCCTTTATGTTTGATCTTCTTGTACTTTCCACAGGCGCACTCCCAGTCACGGGTAGGTCCAAAAATCTTTTCACAAAAAAGACCCCCCTTCTCAGGTTTGAACGTTCTGTAGTTAATCGTTTCTGGCTTTTTTATCTCGCCACGAGACCATTCGTCTTTGATCACATCCCCTGAAGCAATTTTCATTGTCAGGTTGTCAAAACGCACGTTTGGCTTTTGGTCTTCTGTAAAGCGCCCTTCCGCCGCCATGGAATTCTCCTAAAGTTTCAAATTAATAAATGGTCTCTTCAATCTTTTCTGTACGAATGTCTAGCCCAAGTCCTTGCATCTCTTTGATCAAGACGTTGAAAGACTCAGGGGTTCCAGCTTGAAGGATATTCTCACCCTTCACGATCGATTCGTAGATACGTGTTCTTCCTGCGACGTCATCTGACTTCACAGTTAAGAGCTCTTGGAGTAGGTGTGCTGCTCCGTATGCTTCAGCAGCCCAAACCTCCATCTCTCCAAAACGCTGTCCACCCATCTGAGCTTTACCACCGAGTGGCTGCTGAGTGACAAGCGAGTAGGGACCCACTGCACGAGCGTGAATCTTATCTGCCACGAGGTGACCCAGTTTTAGCATATAGATATACCCAACAACACAGGTGTTATCAAAACGCTCACCAGTCCGCCCATCAAAGAGAGAAAACTTTCCATTAGGACTTAAGTTTTGCTCTTTCATCAGGCGCCAGATTTCTGTTTCAGGGAAACCTTCAAAGACCGGCGTCTTGATCCACATCCCAGCACGTTTAGCAGCAAATCCAAGGTGTGTTTCAAAGACCTGCCCAAGGTTCATACGAGATGCGATACCAAGTGGGTTCAAGATAATCTCAACAGAGGTTCCATCCTCCATGAATGGCATATCTGCCTCAGGAACGATGTTAGAGACAACCCCCTTGTTCCCGTGACGACCCGCCATCTTGTCACCGACTTCAAGTTTACGCTTCGTGGCGATATAGACTTTAACTTGACGGATGACGCCTGGCTCAAGGTCAGTGTCTCCTTTTCTCAAGTGCTCGACTTCCGTTTTGTACTTCATTTCGAGTGCTTGAAGTGCTGAATCGTAATCTCTTAAAATTTGCTTCAGAACTTCGTAGACCTCTTTTTCAGGCATAAGAAGATCTTCGACTTCTTCATTTTCAATGGCGTCGATCACCTCATCGGAGATTTGCTCACCCTCAGAGACGATGACAGCGGCTGTCTTTCTATGAACAATGGTTCCAGGCGCCGTCTCGTTTTCAAGAAGAACCGTGATCTTTTCATACTTCTCGTTCTTGAGCTGTGTCTGCTGGACTTTGTAATCACGCTGTAGCTCTTTAAGGCGCTGTGCCTCCTCAACGAGCTCATCGTCTGTTTTGGTGATACGCTCCTTACGGCTAAAGAGTTTGATATCCATTACAACCCCTTCGACACCCGTCGGAACGGTCAGGGATGCATCTTTTACGTCAGCCGCCTTCTCTCCAAAAATAGCGCGGAGAAGGCGTTCTTCAGGTGCTAGCTCTGTCTCTGACTTTGGTGTGATCTTTCCGACAAGAATATCACCAGGGCCCACTTCAGTACCGATGCGGACAATTCCATCATCATCGAGGTTCGCCAACATCTCCTCAGAAACATTCGGGATATCGCGGGTGATCTCTTCCTTACCGAGCTTCGTGTCACGAGCGGTGATTTCGAATTCTTCAATATGAACAGAGGTATAGTAGTCTTCACGAAGAAGCTTTTCGGAGATGATAATCGCATCCTCAAAGTTATATCCCATCCAAGGCATGAACGCGACGAGGACGTTCTTTCCAAGAGCGACTTCTCCAGCATCAGTTGCTGGTCCATCTGCAATGACATCTCCCGCTCTAACTTCGTCATTGACATTGCAGAGAGGTTGTTGGTTGATGCAGGTCCCGGAGTTGGATCTCAAGAACTTCTTCAGCATATAGGTCTTTTTGTCTAGGCGGTTTCTCTTTGAAGAGATCACAATCTTATGACCATCGACATACTCTACGACTCCATCTTCTGTTGCGACGACAACAGCTCCAGAGTCACGTGCAGCTTTGAGCTCAAGACCGGTACCGACGATCGGAGCTTCTGTTTTAAGAAGCGGGACCCCTTGACGTTGCATGTTCGAACCCATCAAAGCACGGTTCGCATCGTTGTGCTCAAGGAAAGGAATCAGTCCTGTCACGATAGAGACAAGCTGCTTCGGTGAGACGTCCATGTGGGTGACTTTGTTGGTGTCAGTCACAATCTGCTCACCTCTGAAACGCGCTCCACACTGTTTTTCTTTAAACATGTGAAACTCATCCAAAGGCGTAGACGCCTGAGCAATGATGCAGTTCTCTTCCTGATCTGCTGTCATATACGAAATCTCTTCAGTCACAACGCCGTCGCGCACTAAGAGGTAAGGAGTTTCAATGAACCCAAATTCGTTAATTTTTGCAAAGGAAGAGAGAGAGGTAATCAGACCGATGTTGGGTCCTTCAGGTGTCTCAATCGGGCAAATTCTTCCGTAGTGGCTGATGTGAACGTCACGGACCTCAAATCCAGCTCTGTCACGGTTGAGACCTCCAGGCCCGAGAGAAGAGAGACGTCGTTTGTGTGTTAGCTCAGCAATGGGGTTTGTTTGGTCCATGAACTGAGAGAGCTGAGAACGACCGAAAAAGTCTTTGAGCACTCCCGATAGAGCCTTGGCTGAAATGATTTTTCCTGGTGTCAAGGTATCCGAACTGAAATCGAAGAGGTTCATTCTCTCACGGATGATCTTCTCCATTCGAGCAAGACCAATACGGCATTGGTTCTGGATCAACTCACCCACAGAACGTACACGACGGTTACCGAGATGGTCAATATCATCAATGTAAGTGGTTTCATCTCCATTGCGGAGGTTAATCAGGTACTTAAGGGCACGGATCACATCTTCTTTGGTGATCGTCAGCTGCTCTAGAGCCTCATCAGTGATTTCTCCACCGAGCTTGCTATTGAGCTTGTAACGCCCTACACGCCCTAGATTGTAGCGTTTTGGATCGAAGAAAAGGCGCATAATCGCAGATCGAGCGTTAGAAAGCGTCGCGGGCTCACCTGGGCGGATTTTGCGGTAGAAGTCTTTGAGTGCAGATTCGTATGAATCGGTTGGGTCTTTCGCGAGCATTTTAATGATCGGACTTGTTTCATCAGCATCATCAGCAATTCGAACAGACTCAATCCCCGCATCCGACATTCTTTTTAGCATGGCAGTGATGAGTTTCTCCCCTGCCTTACCAAACACGAGTCCTGTTTCATCGTCAACCACATCTTCTGCTAAGATTTTACCAACATACTTAGCAAACTCTTTCTCAGTTTTAATCTTGACTTTACGTGTGTTAAAGAACTCTTCGATGATATCTGCATTCGAAGAAAAACCTAGTGTACGGATGAACGTCGTCGCGAGAAGCTTTCGTCTTCTCTGCTTTCGGTCAACGTAGATGTAAATGAGGTCGTTTGTATCGAAAGAGGCCTCTAACCAGCTTCCACGGTTTGGAATGACACGGAAGGAGTAAATGTTTTGACCGCGTGGGTGCTTCTCTTTTTCAAAGCAAATTCCAGGAGAGCGGTGTAGCTGAGATACCACGACACGCTCAGCTCCGTTAATGATGAAGGTTCCCTTATCCGTCATCAGAGGAATCGTGCCCATGTAGACCTCTTCCTCTTTAATTCCGGTTTCATCAGTCAGACGGAATTTCACCTTCAAGGTCACGCTATAGGTGATTCCTCTACGTATACACTCATCAGGATCGTATTTCGGCACTCCGAGGTTATATGACAAGAACTCTAGAACGGTCTTTTCATCGTAAGAACGGATGGGGAAAAGGTCGCTAAAAATCTCTTGTATTCCGATATTAACCCGCTCTTCAGGCATCACATCTGACTGAAGAAATTGGTTGTATGATTTCACCTGAATTTCAATAAGATTTGGAAGATCAATAATGTCTTCCTTATCGGTGAAGCTCACCCTGTTTTTACGACGTTCGGAGATCATCTGATAGGGCTCCCTATGAGTTGTAAGTTAGAGTCTAATTGTGGGTGTGTTGAAACGGCAGACAATTCTAGACAGAAGCCTGTAGAAGAAGAGAATGAATTTTCAAAAAGTATTGTCAGACTAAGCCTCATCTCACTCTGCGCTGGTGGATCACCCATCCACCAATCCCCGCCGTGGGGATGTTAGGACAAAACCAGCAATTGCCCAAAAATATGCACTAATATGACCGAATTGCAGATATAAAGCAATGATAAATTGCTTTATGAGACTCTAGTTCACTTCTAAAATGAAAATAGAGATCTTAATTCGACCAGCGTATAAAGGGAGTCCCCCATAGGAGAACTCCCTTGTCAATCATCAGTCAATCAAGACTTATGCTTTCAGGCTAACCTTAGCGCCTGCAGCTTCTAGCTTAGACTTAATCTCTTCAGCCTCAGCTTTCGCCGCTTTTTCTTTAATGGCTTTAGGTGCACCTTCAACAAGGTCCTTGGCTTCTTTTAGACCAAGGCCGCTCACTTCGCGAACCACCTTAATCGCACCAATTTTCTTATCAGCTGGTACTTCTTCTAGGATGACATCGAATTCAGAAGCTTCTTCTGCAGCAGCAGCGTCGCCACCAGCAGCAGGAGCAGCAGCTACAGCAACAGCCGCAGCAGAGGCTTCTACACCCCACTCCTCTTCGAGTTGTTTTTTCAAATCAGCCATTTCGAGAACGGTCAGTTCACTTAATGCTTTGACTAGATCTTGTGTTTTGGTACTCACGTTAAACCTCACTAATTTTCATTTAGAAACTTTTTAACTTTGACTCTGTTTGCACTTATTGTCCAGGCAGTAGATGACACTTGTAACTAGTGCATTCATGACAGACACAGTCTGTGATAGCGGTGCTTGAAGGACTCCAAGCAGTTGTGCTCGCATTTCTTGCTTTCCAGGTAGCTTAGAGAGTTTCTCCATCTCTTCAGCATAGAGAAGGGCTCCGTCAATGTGACCAGCCACAACACTCAAGTTCTCTTCGTTACCTTTTCGGAACTCATAAACTGCTTTCGCAGTCGTCAGCGGGTCTTCACCAGTGAAGACAACACCGATATGTCCCGTTAGAGCATTCAAATCAAGCTCAACACCAGATTCCTTGGCTGCGATCATCAGCAATCTTTTAGGAAGAACTTCAACACTCCCCCCTGTTTTAGCAACGTCACGACGAAAATCAGTGAACTGATTTGCTGTGACTTTCATGTAGCTCATCAAAACAAACGAGCCATGCTGATTGATTTGATCTTTTACGGAATCGAGGTGTAGTTGTTTTTCTTTTCTCATATCAAAAAACCTTCAACTTTTAAGACACTTCGACTTCGCGAAGATCAATTTTGATCCCAGGACCCATTGTTGTAGAAACAACAACCGATCTGATGTACTGGCCTTTCGCTGTATTTGGCTTTGCGCGAACAATCGCGTTCAAGAAAGCTTGAATATTCTCTTTTAGCTTATTTGCTTCAAAAGAAATCTTACCAACTGCAGCTTGGATTCCTGCACTCTTATCTGTTTTAAATTCAATCTTACCCGCTTTGACTTCTGAGACAGCTTTAGCAACATCTGTTGTCACTGTTCCAGCCTTAGGGGTAGGCATCAGCCCTCTTGGACCGAGCACTTTACCGAGTTTTCCGACTTCACGCATCATATCAGGGGTAGCGACAACAGCATCAAAGCCTGTCCAGCCCTTCTTGATCTTCTCGATTAGGTCGGCATTGCCAGCAAAATCTGCTCCAGCATCCAAGGCTTCTTGAACCTTTTCACCAGAAGTCAACACAAGAACAAGCGTTTTACGCCCCGTTCCATTCGGTAATGAAACAGTCGCTCGAATGTGTTGGTCAGATTTACGCGGGTCAACGCCCATCAATAAAGAAAGCTCTACCGACTCGTCAAACTTCACCGGTGGACACTTCTTTAATACTGCGATAGCATCATCGATACTGTATAGTTGATCTTGGTCATACAGCTCGGCTATCTCCCGAAAACGTTTACTTTTTCGACCCATTATAGAGTTTATCCTTCTATCATATCGACGCCCATGGACCTTGCGGTACCAGAGACAATATTTACTGCTGCTTCTAAACTTGAAGCATTCAAATCAGCCATTTTCCGCTCAGCAATCTTCTCTGCTTGGCTTCTTTTTAGCTGACCCACCTTATCGCGGTTGGGTACGCCAGACCCTTTTTCAAGGCCTAGTTCTTTTTTGATGAGCTGAGCAACAGGAGGTTGCTTCGTCACAAAATCAAAAGATTTATCTTCATACACAGTGATGACAACAGGGAGAATATCTCCACCCTTGTCTTGTGTCTTCGCATTAAACTCTTTACAGAATGCCATGATATTGACACCTGCTGCACCTAAAGCTGGACCAATAGGTGGAGCGGGGTTTGCTTTACCCGCTGCAATTTGGAGTTTAATTGTCTTAAAAAACTTTTTCTTCGCCATATTTTTGCCTTACAATTGTGTTCATTGGCACCGGCGGTAGAGGCTTAACCCGCTTTGTCCAGTTCATTCTTATTCTTCTGTCGCTTCCTCAACTTGAGTAAACTCGAGGTCATCCACGCGTGTATCACGTCCAAAAATCGAAACCAACACGCTGAGTCGCCCTTTTTCATGGTAGACATCCGTGACAGTTCCGATGAAATTCACGAAGACTCCCTCAATGATCTTCACGTTGTCACCCACTTGGAATTGGTATCTTTGAGTGACATTTTCTTTCTTAGAGCGCAAGTCGTTGAGAATTTCTTCAACCTCTGCGTCAGAAAGAGAAGTGGGTGTTGCACCACCCAAAAAATCAACAACGCTTGGCGAGTGCTTGATGTACTGCCAAGAATCGTCATTCATATCCATTTTAACAAGTAGGTAACCAGGCCATAGCTTTCTCTCAACAACCCTTTGTTCTCCTCCCTTCACTTCAGAAACATTCTCTGTAGGAAGTAAAACCTCATGCAGGTGCTCTTTGACACCTCGCACTTCAGCTTGTTCTAAAATCATCTTCTTCGCTTTCTTTTCATGACCTGAAAGAACCTGAAGGACGTACCAATTTGCCATAAATTGTTTACCTAAATGCGAGTTAACCTGCGATCCAGTGGACGAGTGTTCCAATACTATCTAAACAGCCTCGGATCACTAGATCTACGGCAAAAATCCCAATTCCTAAGAGAAATGTTGCAGCGACTACAATCTTCGTATAGACCTTCAGCTCATCTTTACTTGTCCAGTTGATGCGATGAATTTCTTGCTTCACCTCTCCAACAAACTCCGATGCACTATGCAAAGAGGAGCGGGAGGCTTTATCCGATTTTGACTGCTTTTTTGTTTCCATTAGGTTCATTGCTTACCTTTTCAATTTGTTATCCAAAGCGACGAGTGCGGAGGGATTCGAACCCCCGACCGGCGGCTTTGGAGACCGCTGCTCTACCAACTGAGCTACACACCCCATAAGTATTCCGGAGGAGGTCACCCTCCTCCGGAAATTTAGTCATTAGTCGATAATCTCTGACACAGTTCCTGCACCGATGGTACGGCCACCCTCACGGATCGCGAAACGCATTCCGATCTCAAGAGCGACAGGCGCAATGAGAGATGCAGTAATGTCAACATTATCACCAGGCATCACCATCTCGACTCCCTCAGGAAGCTCGACAGTACCTGTTACGTCAGTTGTACGGATGTAGAACTGTGGTCTGTATCCTGTGAAGAAAGGCTTGTGACGTCCACCCTCTTCTTTTGTAAGGATGTAGACAGGTCCTTTAAACTTGGTGTGCGGTGTGCAAGTACCAGGAGCCGCAAGAACCATTCCTCTTTCTACATCGTTCTTGTCAACTCCACGGAGGAGAACACCCACGTTCTCACCAGAGCGGACTTCGTCAAGAAGTTTGTTGAACATCTCAAGACCAGTCGCAACAGTCTCGCGAGTTTCGCGAAGACCCACCATTTCAAGCTTGTCGTTGATCTTAAGAACTCCACGCTCGACACGACCTGTAACAACTGTTCCACGACCAGAAATTGAGAAAACGTCCTCAATCGGCATTAGGAACGGCTTGTCAAGCTCACGAGTTGGCTCTTCGATGGTGTTATCCACTGCATTCATCAGCTCAAGAATTTTTTCAGCGTATG
>CAZPBC010000037.1:0-20138 GCA_964584775.1 uncultured bacterium | reverse complement strand
ACTGAGTGAGGGTTTGTTGACGAGCGTGAGGCAAGTGTCAAAAAGATTAATGCGACTTGCTCAGTGCCATCTAGCAACTGTGATTAATAGAGAACATGTAGCACTTGTTAAGACCCTCGAACGATTTGGCCACAAAAGAGCTGATAGAAGAGCTGTGACCACAGCAGTAAAAAACAGATATGCGCGTGTTGCATTTGCAATGGGGCCTTATCTTCGATATGCCAACTTTCATCAAATCAGCATTGATGCTACGTACGCTGAGGAATTAGCAAGAACATGTCCTTCAATCGAAGCGGTCCGTATATATCAACACAAATTAACAAACTCCACTCTCAAAGCACTGTCAAAGCTCCCTTCATTGAAGAGACTTTATTTGGGAGAATGTGACATAAACTCCACTGCTTTTAGAATCATAGGAAAGATGCCTTCTCTTGAATGGCTTGTTTTAAGAAACACAAGTCAAGTACCGGAGAAAGAGTGGATTCATTTGCAAAGCATTCGAGAACTAAAATTTAAAGATACGATCTGTAGCTTGGATGTCTTTGTACAAAGTTTAAAAAATCTTAGACGGCTGAGTATCACAAAAGACACATTGATCTCTTGGTTGACGAATCTAACAGGCAGCCCCGTAGAAGAGATTATTTCCTTATCAGACTTTCGACTCCTCTTTTATATTTTGGTGAATTCAAATACGTTTAAAGAAGGAACAAAAATAGAAGAAGTGACCCTAGAGCTCAATTTATTCCCCAAGATCGTGATGACACGTGATCCTGTTACAAATGTCTTCTCTTAAAGAGCTTGGCGACTCCGCCAAAAGATGGGTTTAAGAAGGGATCGATAGCGAATGGATACCCACTTCTATTCACTAACTTAACCCTGATAAGATTCTATCCAGGTGAAGATGAGAAATGTGCATCTGAACTTCATCGAGCAGAAATAGCAGAACAGACAAAAACCTCACCATTCTTGACGCTTAGCATCTTATGTTCATAAGTAGAAACCCTTATTTTCGTCGGTGAAAATAAGGATTTCTCTTATTTTCGTTTTTGGCCATTTTCGAAAATAAGGAAGTTTGAAAATGACATAAATCGCTCATTTTTAGTATGATTGATGAAATATTTTTTTGATAAACGCTATTTTCAATGATTCATCTCTCTACAGTTCAACCAGCTGATATCGCGGCTAGAGCGGCAAAGGTTCCTTCCGATGAATTCTTGAAGATCCAGAGAGCCATTGAAGAGCTGTTAGAGGAAGGGGTAAGAGAACAAGAGAGACGTCTGATCACGCTTTGGAACCGCTCTCCGCTGACAGCGCTCTACTTCCGTCAGCACCCTGTAGAGGCAAAAAGAGTGCATGATGTAGCGGTGCGGGTCCTAAGGGTTGCACAGCCTTTTGATGCGGCAACAAATGACCAAGAGCTTTTAGAAAAACTCGTTGAATTTGTCGAAGCCCTTTGTCCAGAATTGATGGAGCCCACAAAGTCCCTCTTTCAGATGAGAGTGCCTACCACTGAGTTTGAAAGGTCCTGTCTCAGGTCTCCTGTCGATCGACTCCTCCAACTCGCGAGAAGAGCAAAAGTCGATCCCCGTCGGGCGCTAACTCATGAACTCCGCCACCTGCTTCGATACTGTAAACCCTTCATCGGACAACTCAAACCCTTCATGCAGTCGCCTCTCTATGAGACCATTTTAAACTTTCCTGCAGTGGGAAGACTCGAGTTTGCTGTCCAGTTAAAAAGTGTGGCACTCAGGGTTCAGTTCACTGTCACCCTTCTCAGGACTTTAAATGAGCACTTCGGAGCTTTTAAGGGTGCTAAAAGGGAGTTAGGTGAGCTCATCCGACTTCTCCATTCCATTGAAAAACTCACCACCTATCTCCACCAGTATCTTCCCAACCAACCCTACACATCTTCAGTCGATATCCGCTTTATTCACGGATCAAAAGATGAGCAAATCACGGGACTCATTCAACTCTGTAGACACGCGCCGAGCACCGCTGCGAAGCTCTTTCAAACGAAGCCTCGATTGAAGGAGGCATTTACAAAGATTGCCACCACGATTCTCCAAGAGTATCCCTTCCTTCTCTTTTCTCTATCGATCCCCTTTCGCTCAGATCGACACGTCAATATGGAGACGACACTCAGAAATGCAGAAACCTTTATTGGATGGTTTGCTCCTGAAGTCCGTACCCTTTTCAAAAGATGTCTTGAAGTCGATCACTGTATAAACAGAATCAACCAGGTCCAAAAAAAACTCCGTCTTCGAATAAGCCCTCAAAAGCGCCACCCTACCTCTTGTAGAGAAGAAAACACTCAGCAACAGATCGCGGCCCTAAAACTCCGGATGAATCTGATCGGTTGGAATATGGAGTTGCAACACTCAAAACTCCGTGTTTTCCGTGAGTTTCAAAAACATCGAAGCTATACCAAGCTGGTAGGGTTGCTTGTCCCTCACCTATCCCTCGTCCCGACATCCGGAGCAGCCACCTGCAGAGAGATCCTTCAAGAAGCCCTGCTCCTTCAAGAAGAGGTGAGAGCCTACCTATCAGTAGTGGATCTTCCCGGTCCCCTCCCTGAAGAGCTGCAGGATCAAATCCACTCTTTAAAATGGGTCCTCGATACCATTCAAGAGGGAATTGAATATAGTGAAGGTGTGATCGAACAGTTCGAAGCTCTCTAGATAGGACCTTAGATAAATTAGGTACTAACTACGGATGACATAAAATCATCACCAAAAATATGATCTCTTTCTGAAGTATGCAGTGGAGGTTGTATGTCAGGATCCGATATAGACGATTCGAAATCTTTTCATCGTGAGCTCCCTATCAAAAATGGATATTTCGCTAAGGACACTGCGGCAAGAGTTGCAGCCTATCCATTATGGAAAGTGTCAATCTAACTGTGTAAGTGAATGAAGGCATATAGCCTAAAAGTGATCTACTCCCCTTTCCTCGGAGGGGGGAGGATATAAGATTTATTTCACAGGAGTCTGTCATGAAGTTCAAGAGTACCGATATCGATAAAGAACTCGAAAAATGCAAGTCCATGGAAGACCTTACAGGCAAAAATGGTCTCCTTCAGCGCCTTCTAGGTGACATGGTCGAAAAGGAGCTCGATAAAGAAATGGAAGAGCACCTCGGCTATTCAAAAAATGCTCAAGAAGGAAAGAAGACGGGTAACAGTGAAAACTCTAAAACCGTAAAAAGCCCTCCTGCACCTGTGGAGATCCAAGATCATCTCGAAGAGATCTATTGGGCAAATGTCTCTCCTACAGCCATTTCAAATATCACGAGCAAGGTCCTTGAAGTCGCGATGAGCTGGCAGAACAGGCCCCTTGATAGGGTGTATCTTATCACCTATTTCGATGCTATCCATTACAAAGTTCGAGAGAATGGCAAAATTGTCTCTAAAGAGGCCTACACCTGTCTAGGAATTAATTCAGAAGGGAGAAAGGAGGTTCTGGGACTTTGGATTGGAGAGAACGAAGGGGCGAAGTTTTGGCTAAAAGTCTTTACACAACTAAAAAATCGTGGAGTAGAAGATATTTTGATCGCTTGTGCTGATGGTCTGAAGGGGCTTCCAGATGCCATTCAAACGGTTTTTCCAAAAGTTGAAGTGCAACTCTGCATCATACACATGATTCGGAACACTCTTAAGTTCCTCCCTCACAAAGTCGCTAAGGAGTTTATGAAAGACTTAAAATTGATCTACCGAGCTGCGAGTGAAGAAGAGGCAAAAAATCATCTTCAAAAGCTCCAGGATAAATGGGAGGAAAAATACACTCTTGCCGTGAAGCCTTGGGTGAATCAATGGGAAAATATCAGGTCATTATTCAAGTTTCCTGAAGAGATCCGAAGGATCATTTATACGACAAGTGCTGTTGAAGCTCTACACCGTCAATTTCGCAAAGTAACAAAAAACAGAGCAGCTTTCCCTTCAGATGAGTCACTGTTGAAATTGCTCTATCTAACAGTAGAAAATCTCTCAGAAAAATGGAGAATGTCGGTCAAAGGCTGGAAGGACGCCATTTCTCAGTTCGGAATTATATATGAGGATCGATTAGATTTGTGACGCTCACCGAGCACCGCAGCTTATAAAGAGCGGAGGTGGTCGACGGGAAGGTAGCCAATCTCCCCTGTGAGGGTTTCCACAAAGAAGAAGTCACCTTCGCTTTCACGGCGCACTTTGACAAGCGTACCCGCAAAGAGAAAATCGCCTTGAACGGTGGGACTTGTCACGTCTGCTTCTGTGAAGAGAGGTGCAGGACGGATCAGCGTCGCATAGACAGGAGTCGATAGGGCTTGTATTTTGAGGAAGGAGAATGTTCCTAAAAATAGAAGCAAGAAAGCGAATGCGACCCTTTTGGAGAGCGGACTCCGGAGCCAGATCGCGAGCGAGAGGAGGAGAAAGGTGAAGATCAAGAGTGGAAAGAGTGTCTTTTGCAGAAAAGGGTAATCAGCGGGGGGATAGACTTGCTGTTTCGGTAGCCCTAGCTGCTGCTCTAGCTCCCGAAGTCTTGACTCAGGTAGTGACGGATCCTCAAAAAAGGCGCGGTAACACGCCCAATAAGCAGGTGCAGGATCATTTGCATTTGAAAATTGCTGAGAGAGACTTGCCCACTCTGTCGCAGAGAGCGGCGACATCCAAAGGAGAAGCGTTAAGAGGATTCTAAAAGACGTTTTGCCCATTTCAGCAGCTCTTTTCGGTTAAAGGGTTCATGACCATAGCGGATTTTCTCTATCTCGATCAGGAGAGGTTTTGCCTTCTTATTGCGCTCAAACAGGCGGTAGAGCGCCTTTAGAAACGCCTCCTTTCCTCTTTTTTGACGCACGGCCCAAAGCTTTCTCGACGGACTCTCTTTCCAAGCTCTATAGACGCGGAGGAGAGGAGCCCTTGCGATCCACTGCAGAAGAAGCAACAATCCAAAAACCAAGATCCAAGGCTGGAGAGAGGGAGAGGGCACTCGTCTCAGGATTTCTGGGCTCGTTTCTATAAAGGTCCGCTCTTTGGGAAGAGAGGTGTCAAAGTCTGGAAACGAATAGGGCGGAGGAGGAGAAGGAGCTACCGTGAGAGGAATCGGACGGCTTTTTGCTAGAACAAAGTCTCTTTTGTCAACATCGAAGGTCGAAATTTCAATGGAAGGAAGCTGCTTGATATGAGGAGACGCTGCACGCAGCTCAACATAAAATTCTTTTCCCTGGTTCGTGAGCCGGCTACCTACGGGAAGGCTGCTTTTACTAAAGAATCCAGAAAAACCCGGCTGACAAAAGAGGTCGGGCAATTTTGCTTCGCTCATGCTTCCAGAACCAGTGATCAAAACCTTCAGCTTCACCACCTCTCCCACACTCAGTTTTTGAGGTGAGAGGAGTTCTGTCTGAATAGCTGCACGTCCACTCAGTCCAATAAAAGAGAGCGGGCGGTTTTTAGAGGGAAACATCTCCACAACAAAGGCAAAGGGGCTGACTGCACTTTTCACACTCTCACCCGATGCGAGCTTTCCTTCAATCAGAGAAGCGGGGAAAGAGTAAGAGCCGGACTCTTTCACCAGTGCCATCTGAGAGAACTCTTGGTAGAAATACCCTTTGGACTCCCCTTCGGTCACTTGAAGAGCACCGACCTTTTCAAAACCTGTAGCATCGAGGAGAGGAAGCTCCTCTTTGGTGAGCTCGATGTTTCCTCGGTAATAGATACGGTAGACAAACTTGACCTTCTCTCCTGGGTAGAAGGGCTGCTCCCCGTAGATGTACCCTCTCAAGAAAATTCCCTCTTCGGGCGCTTTCATCTCCGGCTGGAAAACAGCTGCCGGGTGGGTGATGCGCTCCCCATTCACAAGAACAGAAAGGGGAGGTAAGATTTGCGCTTCCCCCTCTTCTAAAGGACGGTTCAGCAGATAGGAGGTGACGACCTGATCCTCCTCGGTGCCCTCACCCACAAGGCGGAGTGCAACCGGCACGCCTCCAAGAAGGAAAGAGCTGCTATCGACCTTCTCCTCTGGGGTGTGCAGGATATCTACAAGCAATGTGAGATCATCAAAAGGCGTGAGCTCCTGATCACTCATCTGGATGCGTATCTCTGCAGAAAAGAGAAGCAGAGGGAATAGAGTTAGGATTGTTACCAGGGCTTTTCGACCCACTCTCCATCTCCTACTGGTTTTTCTTCGAGTTGTTCATCTTGCCAGTGCATCTCCACTAAGCGGTCATCGAGCGTCTGCTCTCTCATCTCCTCAGGAGAGGACTGCTCCATCTCTTCCGCCTGCTCCAACAGCGCGAGGAGCTCCTCCAGCTTTTCCTTCATAAAAGTGGTCTCTTCCCACTCCAAATTCAAATGCCCCTCTTTCACAAGGCGCGCGTGAGAGGTGTGACGGATAGAGAGCGCCTCGTCGTAAAGAAAAACAATCTTTCGAAAAGGCGTTTTTAAACAGTGGTGCTCTGCAAAAAGTTCTCGTTCCCACTTGGTTAATTCTCCCGGAAAGGGAAGGAGCGCCTGGTAGGCTGCTGTGATCTCTTCTAGATAGCTCTTTTCCAAATCCGTATTACGGGCAAGACCTGCTGCTTTCCCAAAAATCATCGCCTGTAAAAGAGTGAGAGCATTCGTGAGTGACGCCGTCCCCTTCGCAATCGTCTGAAGAGGAGGTTTGTCAAACTCCTGAGGCAGCTCTTTAGGAAGAGACCCCATATTCCATTTTCCTGACTCGACCGCCTCCACAAAATTCTCTTTTCCAAGGGCTGTAAAGGCAGCGGAGACATTGTTTCTCAAAGGCGCCTTGAGATACTCGGGCATCGACTTCGACCAGGCTAGACTGAATTCATGAAGGGCTTCTTCAGGACGCTCTTCACGTAAATGGAGGGTTCCTAAATTGAAGTGAAGGACGTTTCTCCTCCAGAGGAGATTTTCCTCTTCCAGCGCCTGCTCATAGAGGCGAGAAGCCTGCGTGTTTTGATTCTCCTCACCGAGATAGAGCGCTTGGAAAGAGAGCTCTTTCGCCACCAGTAAAACCAGGAGACTCATCACTGCTTCACCTCCGGAACAAAAAGGGCAAGAGTGAGAAAAAGAAGCGCTGCGAGGAGAGGCACTTTAAAATAGTCCTCATAGACAAGGTCTGAACTGACAGTCCGCTTTGAAGCGCTCTTCTCTTTGAGGAGCTCCTTCGAGACAGAGAGGGTATCGCGCCTTCCAGGAAGGAGCAAGCGAACGTCCGCTTGATTGACGAGATCTTCTAAAAACTCCCTCTCCATCTTAGAGAAGACCGGCTGCTCTTGATAGGTGATCTCCTTAAGCTCCACCGGCGTCTCTCCCCCTATGCCTACAAAAGTGATCTCGCCGTGGATCTCTTTTAATTCCTCAGCAATCTCTTCGGTACGCTGGTCATGATCCCCTCCATCCGTTAAGACAACAAGCCGGACCTTTCGGTCAGCGAGCTCCTCTTTCAACGCACTAAACGAACGTTGAAAGTCTGTCCCCGGAAGCGCTCCTTCATTGACGCTCAACCCTCGTACCATGAGGCGTGTGTAGAGCGTGTCTTGCGATAATGGAACGACCTTCTGGATCTGACTCGAAAGGGCATAGAGTGCAACGGGTGCGCCCCTACTCTCTTTCAAGAGTTCATCGGTCAAATCCGCCGCATACTCTAACCGGCTCTTCGCCGCCGTCACATCCCCTGCCGACATCGAATAGGAAGTGTCGATCACAAAAATCTGAGGCAAAGACTCCGTCTCTTCCACGACAGGGAAAAGATATTCGGGGTTTCCTCTCGGACCAGCAAGAGCGAAACAGAGTGACAGCCATGCCAAAAAAAGAAAAACGGAACGGAAGAAATAGTAGGAGCTGAGGCGGTCATGAAGCATCTCTTTAAATTCCAGCTCCTCCTTCTTCTTCTCTCGAGCGAAATATGCCCAAGCGTAAAAGACAAAGACGAGGAAGCCGAAAAAGATGAAAAGGAGAAGCGCAGGACGCTCAAAATCTAACGTGGTTAAGGAAAACATCGTGCCCTCACATTTTCAAAGTAGAGGGAGAGGAGAAGGAAGACGAGGGAGCTGAAAACCAGAAGGGGGTAAAGAGAAGCGGTGCGCTGCTGAGCTTTGTAGGTAGCTTTAGGTGTCGGCAACACAGACTTCTCCAGACGGTCCACCTCTTTGAGAACCGCCTGTAGCTGCTGTTCATTCTGAGTGATGAAAAACATCCCCCCTGTGCCTTCAGTGATGCGTGTGAGGAGCGCTCGGTGGGGTTGGAAGTCACTCTGCAGAAAAAGAGGGTCGATATTCACAATGTAGAGTCGGATTCCCTTCTCTTCTAAAAACTGTCCGGCTTGTTCGATGGTCATCGATCGGAGTGGGTTGTTGCGGTCGTCCGCATGTGGAGCGGGAAGTCCATCGGTAATCAGTAAGATGGCAGGGTCTTTGATCTGCATCTCCGAACTCTCCATCAGATGCGCCAAAGAGCTCCCTGTTTTATAAAGAGCATATCCCATCGCCGTGCCGTCCGTTCCCTTTTTCGCAAGTGTCATTGACTCGATCTTTTTAGCGACACTGATGTGATCTTCAGTTAAGGGCACGAGAATGTCCGCACTCCTCGCAAACGAGACCAGCCCTATAAAATCTTCTGAGCGTCCCGGCAAGCCTGAACGCTCGTCACCTAAAACAAACTTGAGAGCAAACTCCTTCATCTGATGCCAACGCGTCTTCATGCTCACTCCATCCCCTTCTGCAAGCTCTTTCATTGAGCTCGAGCGGTCCAACACAAGAAAGAGCGCCCGCCCCTCTTTTTTGACCTCAGGTGTGAAGGTCCGCTCTTTCACCCACCTCGGGTCAGAAAGAGCGAGAAAACCTGTAAAAAGCGCTGCCAGCATCAAAAGCTTTGAGGCATCTTTGTAGCGCCTCCTCCCCATAGGACCAATCACCTTGTACGATTCAAGATAGGAGATTTTCAGAGAGGGTTTACCGCGTCGGATTTTTGCCAGTAGACCGATGAAGAAAAAAAGAGCGATCGCCGTGAGCAGCCAGATGAAATCGAGACGGAACATCGCGGCTACCTAGGGTTGTAGCGGTTGAGACGAAGGGCATTAAAGATCACTGAAAGGGAACTCAGCGACATTGCGACAGCAGCAATGAGAGGACTTAAAAGACCCATCATCGCAAAAGGAATCGCGAGCACGTTGTAAATAAACGCGAGGAAGAGGTTTTGCTTCGCCACACGCATCGTTTTTCTAGAAAGCTGGATAGCACAAGGGACATTCATCAAGTCCTCTTTGATGAGCGTCACGTCGCTCGCTTCGATGCTGATATCTGAACCCGATCCGATCGCAATCCCCACATCAGCCGTTGCAATCGCAGCAGCGTCATTGATTCCATCCCCTACCATCGCTACCGGACTGCTAAATTCTTTGATGTTTTTCACCTGACGCGCCTTATCCTGTGGAAGGACACCAGCGTGGAAATCATCGATCCCGAGCTGTTCTGCCACCACCTTCGCAAAGCGGTAGGTATCTCCAGTGATCATCACTGTTTTAATGTTTAGACTGTGCAGTTTTTCTACTGCAGCGGGAGCGCTCGCTAGAATCAAATCCTGCATCATAAAAGCGGCGAGGCATTTTTTTTGGCTCACAAGGAAGAGGACCGTCGCCGCATGTTCTTCTGAGAACTCAGCGAACTCAGGCCGTACAGTCGCGCCTTGCTCTTCTGCAAAACGCTCAGAACCGAGCGTGTATTCCACACCCCGCTTGATCCCTCGGATTCCCTTCCCAGGATAGGAGACAAAATCGGTCACCGGCTCGATATCAAAGCCGCGCTTCTTCGCTTCGTTCAAGACTGCAGAGGAGAGGGGATGCGTTGAAAACTGTGCAAGCGATGCAGCAATCTGCAGAGAATCGTTCTTCTCGACACCATCTTCCACCAGCACCTTCTGAACGGAAAAGCGTCCCTCAGTCACGGTTCCCGTTTTGTCAAAGACCACCGTTTTGACACCGCCCAAGACCTCAATGGCTTCCGCTTCCTTAAAGAGAATTCCAAAACGGCTCGCTTTTGCTGTCGCGACCACAATGACAATCGGAATAGCAAGACCGATCGCGCAGGGGCATGCGATGACAAGCACGGAAACGGCTGCGATCAAACCGCGGCTGAACTCATGGCCCAAAAGCACCCATCCAAAAAGGGTTGCAAAGCTCAGCAACAGCACAGCAGGGACGAAATACTTAGAAACGGTATCTGCCAACCGCTCAACAGGAGCGCGTGAGTTTTGCGCATGCTCGACAAGTTTAGCGATTTTACTAATCAAGTTGTCACTCGCCAGGCTGGTCGCTCGGACAAGCAGCGTTCCACTTGTGTTCACTGTTCCAGCATAGACGGTCGTCCCCTTCTCTTTGAAGACAGGAAGGCTCTCTCCTGTGACGAGAGACTCATCGACAGCTGACTCCCCCTCTATCACCACCCCATCGGCCGCTACGTTTTCTCCCGGCCGCACACGGAAAAGATCCTCTTTTTCAAGCACTGCGATCTCCACCTCTTCAAACTCCTCTCCCACTTTCTTGAAGACCACTTGGGGTTGGAGGTTGAGCAGGGCTTCGATCGCTTTCGTTGCACGCGTTTTACTTTTCACTTCGAGGTAGCGTCCAAGTAGAACAATCGTCAAGATCCCCGCTGAAGCTTCGAAATAGTAGGGTTCGCCAAGATCTGCGAAGAAGTTGATCACGCTAAAGCCCCAAGCAGCTGAGGTTCCCAGCGCGATGAGGACATCCATATTCGCAGAGCGTGCACGGATTGCATGGAAGGTGCTCTGATAAAAGGGCCATCCACACCAGAATTGAACAATCGTTGAAAGCACCATCTGCAACCAGATCGGAACGGTCTCTTTAAAACCGAAGAGGTGAGCAAACATCCCTGCAAAGAGGGGCAGCGTCAGTAGAAGTGCACGAACAAAGCGGCTCCGCGCGCCGCGGACCGCTTGGTCTTGCTGGCCGCTCTTCTCTTCAAGCGTGGCGTGATAACCGGCAAGTTTCACAGCTTCAAGAAGGGCTTCTTTATGGGTGAGGTGGGGATCGAAACGGAGGTGGGCTTTGGATGTGGAGAAATTGACTTCGACGTCATAGACACCCTCTTTAGACTTCAGCGCTTTTTGAATGGCGCCCGTACAGCTGACACAGGTCATTCCATCAATAAAGAGCTCAAGCTTTTCAAGTTCCATCAAATACCACGCCGATCAGTTCTGCCACCCGCTCAAGATCATCCTGGCCGTAGAAGTCTATGATCAGCTTTCCGGAGTCCGGGTCGCCTGTGAGGGTGACTTTCGTGCCCAGATACTGTTGGATCCGCTCACGGATCTCTTCCAAGTGTATATCTTTGGTGGGCAGGTCAGTTTCTTCCTTTTTTACCCGATTCCGCTTCACTTTTGAAACCTTTTCTTCAGCGCGGCGGACGCTGAGGCCTCCTTCGAGAATTTCATGAAGGAGCTGGAGCTGCTCGCTCTTCCCCTCCTTCGAAAGGATCGCTTTAGCATGACCCATTGTGATGGAGCTTGCCTCTAAGGCCTCCTGCACCTCGCGAGGAAGCTCTAAGATCCTAAGGTAGTTGGAGATCGTTGAACGCTTCTTCCCAATTTTCTTCGCTAGCTCATCGAGGGTGAGGCCCAACTTTCTCAGCTCAGCGAGCGCTCTCGCAATCTCGAGGGGGTTCAGATCGACACGCTGGATATTCTCTACAAGAGCTGCCTGGGCACTAAAGAAGGCATCCGCCTCTTTAACAATGACAGGAATCTTGGTCATTCCTGCTAGATAAGCGGCGCGGTAGCGGCGCTCCCCAGCCACCAACTCAAAGCGTCGTCGCTCCTCAACCCACCTAACCACAGGGGGTTGAAGAAGGCCCAGCTCCCGGATCGACTCGGCCAGCTCCTCCAGCTCTTCCTTGCCGAAGGTCCTGCGCGGCTGGTGGGGGTTGACGGCCACCTCGCCGATCTCCACCTCTAGGATGGTGTGGGCTGCATTTTCAATTTCTGTCTGTGAAGGAGGAAAACTCATTGGATTTATCGCCTTTAAATGTATAATTTACCGAAAACTTAACCTAGAGTGTGAGGCATATGACAAAAAAGTTCAATCAACCAACGATCGAAGCGAAAGTCGAAACGATGGAACCTCCAATCATGGATAAAGTGATCGACTTCGTCACGGACAATTTAAACAGCGTTCTTTACGCTGGACTGGGACTTCTCCTTCTCATTTCCATCCTCTTTTTCTTCTTCACCCCCTCGAAAGGCTCAGAAATCCGCCACGTCGCAGAAGCCAACCAACTCTACCACACCCTCCTTGAGACTCCGAAAGAAGAAGTGAGCAGAGCCCTCACTCCCCTGACTAAGCTCCTCAACCAGGCTCCCGACCTCAAAATGAAGTACACGCCTCTCGTGGCTCAAGCCCTGCTCTCCAAAGGCCTTTCAAAAGAGGCTGAACAGTTCGCTCCCGCTGCTTTCGAGCGCCTCCAACAAAATGGACTCGCCTCGTACGAATCTTTTGCGAAAAGCTCTCTAAACTCCTCAGTTCAAGGCTTTGAAGCTCTGAAGGAAAGCCTCAGCGCAGATCAAACTTCCACCCTCTACGCCGCGACACTGCTCGAGCTCAGCGCTCTCTACCAGAAAGTCGGACGCCCCACGGATGAGAAAGCCGCGATCGAAGAGCTGCTCGGCCTCGACTCTCCAGCTGCCAGCCGCCTCCTCCTTCAGGTCCGTCACGGTGAACTCTCTCTCGGTGACTACCTTAAAGAGAGAGTGAAAGCGCTCTAACCTGGATAGTTCATGAAGTCGATCTTAAAAACCTTTAAAACGATCGACTCTACCAACACCTACGCGCTCGAACATGCAAGTGAGTTCGATCCCTCTCTCCTCACCGTTCTCTACGGGGAAGAACAGACGAAAGCACGGGGTCGCGCCGGGCGCAAATGGATCTCCGGCAAAGGAGTGAACCTCAACGTCACCTTCTGCTCCTTCCATCAAAAACCCTTCCCCTACCTTCATAACTTTGCACAAGTTCTTTCCCTAAGTGCGCTCGAAGCGGTCCTGGAGCTGGGTCTCCAGCCTCAGCTGAAATGGCCCAACGACCTCCTCCTGAATGGGAAAAAACTGGCCGGCGTGCTGACAGAGACCCTCTCCGTCGAAGACAACTGGATGGTCGCGAGTGGCCTCGGAATCAACGTGAATCTCCCCCTTGAAGGGTTGAAAGAGGTCTCACGCCCCGCCACCTCCCTCCTCCAAGAAACCGGAACGCCCCACTCCATTCCCGAGCTCCTCGAATCCATCACAGCCTACTATAAGAAAAATTTAGCTTACCTGACGGAAGAGGAGTTCCCCATCTTCTTGAATTACTACAAGCGCCACCTCCTTCACAGCCCAGGCGATCTCATCGAGTTCCATGTCGATGAGAAGGTCACCAAAGGCCACTTCCATTCCATCTCTGATCAAGGAACCCTCCAAATGAAACTCCCTTCTGGAGAGATCGCCACCTTCCTTTCCGGTGACTTGATTTAAACAGCCCTTTCAGGCATGATTTTGAGGTCTTTGAACGATCATGCACTGGTAGCTCAGTTGGATAGAGTACATGGCTACGAACCATGGGGTCAGAGGTTCAAGTCCTCTCCAGTGCATTTCTTTATTTTATGATGAAAGTTAAAACTTTTCCCTTAGGTCCACTCGAAACTAACTGTTATGTCGTCTCCGAACCCGAGAGTCAGACAGCTGTGGTCATCGACGCTCCTCCAGGAGCACTTGCACTCATCCCCGCTTTTCTAAAAGAGAACGGTCTCTCCTGTGCTGCCCTCCTCCTCACCCACTCACACACCGACCACACCGCCGACGCGAAAGCCCTCAAAGACGAGCTCAAGACCTCCCTCTATATCCACAAAAACGACCTGGAAAACCTTGAAAGTCCGGGCTCCGATGGACTCCCCCTCTTCTGTGAAGTGCCACCCACCTCTGCAGAACACCTCATCACTGAGGGTGAGACTCTCACCTTCGGTCCGCTCCAGTTTGACGTGATCCACACCCCAGGCCATACGCTCGGTGGTGTCTGCTTTTACTCACCCAAAGAGGGACTCCTCTTTTCTGGTGACACCCTTTTTAAAGGCTCGATCGGAAGGCTCGACTTTCCGAAAGCCGACAGCGAAGCGATGTGGACATCGCTAAAAAAACTTGAACAACTTCCGAAAGAGACCACCGTCTATCCCGGCCATGGCCCCTCGACCACCCTTGGTGCTGAGAGTTGGCTAGGACAAGCTCGCGAACTCTTTCAAGATCGATAAGGAGAAAACCCATGACCAACCTCGTTGGAAAAAAAGCCCCTGAATTTTCTGCTAAAGCCGTAGAAAAAGGAAAAATCTTAGAAAACTTCTCACTCTCATCCCTACGCGATAAGTATGTCGTCCTCTTCTTTTACCCTCTGGACTTCACCTTCGTCTGCCCCACTGAACTGCACGCTTTCCAAGAACGTCTCCACGACTTTAAAAAGCTCGGCGCAGAAGTGATCGGTTGCTCTACCGACAGCGCCTTTTGCCACCTCGCCTGGCTCAACACCTCTAAAAATGCCGGCGGCATTGAGGGTGTCGAATACCCTCTCCTCGCTGACGTGACCAAATCTATCGCAGAAAACTACGGTGTCCTCGTCCCAGGTGAAGGCATCTCCTACCGTGGACTCTTCCTCATCGACCGCGAAGGGACCGTCCGTCACCAACTGATCAACGATCTCCCCATCGGACGCTCTGTTGACGAAGCGCTCCGCACTCTCGAAGCTCTCATCTTCTACGAAAAGAACGGAGAGGTTTGCCCCGCCAACTGGAAAAACGGCAAGCAAGCAATGAAGCCCACCACCGAAGGCCTTAAAACCTACTTCGCTGGAGCCACAGCTGAGCCTGCTTCTGTCTAAAAAGAGACGACAAATAGGAGTTTTATAGTGAGCTTAAATATTACTTTCGGTGACCTTTCACCGATAGCACAGGCACATGTCGCGATTCAGGCAAGCCGAATCCCTGATGATGAAAAGCTTGCACTCAAGATGCAACTGCAAGATAGAACGACAGAGGCCGCCAATAGAGTTTTAACAAGCATTTCTAATTGATAAATCCCTTTAGCTTGGATATAACTCTAAGGTGTAAATTATAAAAACCGAGGGGTTGGCATGATTTCACCAATTTCTTTTCATGAACTTTCCCAAACAGCTAAGGCATACATCACGATTCAAGCGAGTGGAGTTCATGAAGAAACACAACACATACTCCGAGACCAGCTAAAGCGTCGTACCGCAAATGCTGCAAGTGAAATTTTAAGTGATCTTCAAGTAGACCCTGAACTTTGTGAAACTAAATTACAAGAAGTTCTGAGATCTCTCGGTCAAGTGTCTATTTTTTTACTAGGGAATTTCTCACACCAAGTTAGCACCCTCGTCATTCAGCATTTTGAAGGCACACCACCTAAAGGTACAAAACGCCAGCTTGATGTGCCTACAGATCTTAGTCCCTCTGTTAGAAGACGAACAAGTAGCAGTGCTGCACCTCAAGAAGAAAGAACACTACTTAAGGACGAAACAGTAGAGTTCAACATGAAACAAGCAAAGATTTTCTATTTTGGTCGTGGAGTTGAAAAAGATTTCGCTAAGGCCAAAGCGCACCTTGAAAGAGCTCTTGAAAGAGCAGATGCTATCACGTCAACTAAGGCAAACAAGTTCCTTGGATACATCTACTATTTGGGTGGGTTTGGAGTTAAAAAAGATTTCGCTAAGGCCAAAACGCACCTAGAGGACTCTCTTAAGATAGGAGCTGGATTCTTTAAACCTAAAATCCACAAACTCCTCGGAAGGATCTGCTATTTAGGTGGGTTTGGCGTTCAAAAAGATTTCGCTAAAGCAATAGAGTACTTCAAAGAAGCTCTTGTGTTAGGAGTTGGAGTCTTTGAGCCTGAAGTCCACAAACTCCTTGGAAAGATCTACTATTTGGGTGGGTTTGGAGTTGAAAAAGATTTCGCTAAAGCAATAGAGCACTTCGAGCAAGCTTTTGTTGAAGAAGATGTGTTCTTTACTGCTGACGCAAACAAATTCCTAGGCATGATCTATTATCATGGTGGTTATGGAGTTCAAAAAGATTTCTCGAAAGCCATAGAACACATCGAAAGAGGCTTTAAAGGACAGACTGAATACTGCAAAGCTTACATGAACGATCTCCTTGCAAGAATCTATTATTATGGTGGGCCTAGACAAGAGAGGGATTTCATCAAAGCCGAAGTGCACGCCAAAAGGGCTCTTGAGAGAGGAAGTACACCCGTCCAATCTAATATGAATGAGCTTCTTGGAAGAATCTATTATGATGGGGGTCCTGGTATTCAAAAAGACTTTACCAAAGCCAAGCAGCACCTGGAAAGAGCTCTCGTTGGAGGAAGTACACGCTGCAGAGCTTATACCAACTACCTCCTTGCAAGAATCTATTATTATGGCTTTCAAGACCCCAACAGAGATTACGCCAGAGCTGCAGAACACGCCAAAAAGGCTCTTGTGGGCGGAAGTGTAAGCCACAAAGCTAAAGCCATCTGGCTCCTTGCAAGAAGCTACTACTATGGGGGTTACGGTCTAAAAAAAGATTTCGCAAAGGCAAAAAAATACGCCGAAGAGGCAATTAAGGAAGAAGGTGTACCGATATCGGCTCGTGCAAACGATCTTCTTGGAAGAATCTACTTTTATGGTGGCGATGGAGTCTCAAAAAATCTTGAGCAAGCAGCAGATTATCTCAAAGCTGGACTTAGAGAAGGGTTTCCAGGTTTTAGTGCTTTAACTCATATCTTCCTTGCCATGATCCATCACCTTCAAGGAGAGTATCATGGGTCAGAGAAGTGTTTTGAGCTAGCACGGGCTTTTTATATAGATGCCCATGTTGGCTGCTCTCAACCTGAGAAAGATTTTTTATTGAGTGAGTTGAAGGATCTTCATGAATTAGGCATTACGTTCGACGAATCCACTCTTTATTGGAGTAGATCCACTCGCCAAGAGTGAAGCAACAAGCTTCATAGAGACGCCTACTCCCTTTTATCGCAAAGAAAACGCTTCGATCAGGAGCGTTTATTTAAATTTTCACCTACTTAATAAACATTTCCTCTTGATAAATAGATCCAATTTCTATATGAATTCAATGTGTAAATTATAAAAGCCGAGGGCTTACTATGATTTCACCTTCATTTTACGAACTTTCCGCAAGAGCGAAGGCATATATCGCGCTTCAGGTGAGTGAAGTCCCTGAAGAAAATAAACGCCTACTCCAAAACCGGCTAAGAGATAGTACAGCAGATGTCGCAAATGAAATTTTAGCTGATCTTCAAGTAGACCCAGAGCGTTGTGAAGCTCAATTACAAGAAATCATGCAGTCTCTTACTCCAGTGTCTTTTACTTTTGCAGGCAATCTCGAAGGTCAAGTCAGCGAACACGTCATTCAACATTTTCAAGACAGAGGACGGGCAAGTATTAAGCCTGCTCTACATCAAAGGACACACTCTTTATCAGAAAACTTAACATACCAAGTGAACAAGTTCGTCATGAATCGTTTTGGAAGCACAAAACGTCCTCGAGAAGCACCTTTAGACCTTAGACCGACCCAAAGAAGACGGACAAGTAGAAGGAGAACACTAAGCAGGGTTGCACCTCAAGAAGTAAGAACACTAGCAAAGGTCGAAACAGCAACGTTCGACCTGGAACAAGGAAAGAAGTACTTTTATGGTGCTGAAGTCTCCATCGATTGGGATAAAGCGGTAGAGCACTTGGAAATAGCTCTTGCCAAAGGAGATGCACTTGAGTCAACAGTGGCGAACAAGCTCCTTGGACACATCTACTATTTGGGTGGTTATGGAGTTGAAAAAGATTTCGCTACAGCCAAAGCGCATCTCGAGCAAGCTCTGATCATAGGAGTTGGACTCTTCAAGCCTGAGGCCTTCAGACTCCTTGGAATGATCTACTATTTGGGTGGTCCTGGAGTCGAAAAAGATTTTCAAAAATCTAAAGACTACTTCGAACAGGTTTTTATTGCTGGAGAAGCGTCCTACAAAGCGTTGGCGCTTTTTTCCCTTGGAAGAATCTACTATTTTGGTGGTCATGGAGTTGAAAAAAATTTTTACGAAGCTAATGAGTACTTCAAGCAAGTCCTTCGTGGCGCGGATACATCCTACATCGCTGTGTCGAATAGGTTCCTTGGATACATCTACTTTTTTGGTGGGGATGGTGTAGACAGAAATTACGCTGAAGCTAAAGCGCACCTCCAGAAGGGTCTCAAAGGAGGAGAAGTCGACGCCATCGCTGATACACACCGACTCCTTGGACATATCTACTTTTCTGGTGGCCCGGGTGTAAACAGACACTTTGCTAAGGCGAAAAGACACTTCGAAGGCGCTCTCGAGGGAAGTGATGTCTCCTGCAAAGCTGAAGCAGAGATATTCCTTGGGAACATCCACTGTTATGGTGGTCATGGTATCGAAAGAAATTTCACTCTTGCTAAAGAATACGCTAAAAAGGCCGTTGATAAGGGAAATTCTAGTATTAGGGCGAATGCGAACCAACTCCTTGGATATATCTACTACTTTGGTGGGAATGGTGTAGGCAAAGACGTCGCCAAAGCAAAAGAACACGCTGAACGGGCGACGGAGGGAGGAAGTGCACGCTGCCAATCGGATGCGAAAGAGCTCCTTGCAAGAATCTATCACGATGGTGGCCCTGGCATAGACAGAGATCTCGTGAAAGCCGTAGAGTACGCCAAAAAGGCTATTGCGGAAGGAAGTGCACGCTGCAAAGCGGATGCAAGCCTTCTCCTAGCAAAAATCTATCATGATGGGGGTCCTGGTCTCAACAGAGATTTCGCCAAAGCCAAAAAGTACGCCAAAAAGGCTCTTCTTGGAGGAAATACACTCAATAAGGTGACTGCGAGCCATCTCCTTGGACGGATCTACTTTTTTGGGGACGAAACAGTCACCACTGATTTTGACCAAGCAGTTGAACATTTCAAAGATGAACTTAGAGAAAATCATCCAGTTTTCAGTGCTTTAGCCTATATCTTCCTCGCGATGATCCATCACCTCCGACAAGAAGATCAAGAGTCAGAGACCTGTTTTGAGGTAGCACGGGTTTTTTATAAAGCAGTCCACAAAAGTGACTCTCAATCAGAGAAAGATGCTTTAGATAGGGAATTAAAAACTCTTCGTGAATTAGGTATCACGTTTGACGAATCCACTCTTCATTGGAATAGATCCACTCACTAAAAGTGAAGCTAACTAGCTTTCTTGGAGAAGATTGCCTTTCTGAAAAGGTTCTATCAATTAATTTTTTGAATTCATCGAGTCCATTCACTTCTAAATAACAAAGAAAACGCTCCTATACTGAAACTTTTTCTTTAACATACATAAATTTTAAACAGACATTTCCATTCGACAATTAAATATTATTATGTTAATATATTTCTAATTTTAAGTTATAAAAATAGAGTAACTCATATGATTTTGGATATTTCTTTTAACAGTCTCTCAAAGATAGCTCAGGCCTACATTGCAATCGAGGCAAGTGGGGTCTCTGATTCAGAAAAACTTTCACTTCGAGAGCAGCTGAACGATAGAACGAGTGAGGTCGCCACAAGAATTTTAGACCAACTTCAAGTCGACACAGCACAATGTAAAGCCAAGTGGAATGAAGTCCTGATTTCTCTCAGTAGAGGACCTAATTATCCTACGAGGAGTCGCGCAAGCCGAGTCAGCAACCTCGTTATTAAACATTTTGCAAGTAAGAAACGCCCACGAGAAGCGTCTGAATTAGACCCTAGACCCACACAGAGAGAACGAGTAGCAGGTCATAGCCCTTTTAGCTTCGTAGAGAAGATAAATCAAACAGCAGCAAAGCTAGCATTATTCACAGGAAAAAAACACCTCTATGGTAGTGGTGAAGAATCAGAAGATAAAGATTATGCCCAAGCCAAAAAGCTCTTAGAACAAGCTCTTGTAGGTGGAAGTGACTACACCAAAGCTGTGGCACACTATTGCCTTGGAAAGATCTACTTGGAAGGTGGCCATGGTATCGCAAAAGATTACGCCCAAGCCGAAGTTCACTTTAAAAAGGCCCTTGCAAGTGAATATCCTCACACTAGAGCTGAAGCACACCGTG
>CAZPBC010000036.1:0-20258 GCA_964584775.1 uncultured bacterium | reverse complement strand
CAATGAACCCTAAGTAGCCAGTGACAAAAACTTTCTTCATCCTGATAGTCTAGTCCCTGTGATCTTACCTAGCAACGTTCGAATGAGTTTTTTTCTGGCCTCAAGAGGTCTCTCTTCGAAAGCGTACTGAAGTTTTCCTATCTTTGAGTCGCTCGCATCCAATCCATTTGCCGTAAATTGGATGATTCTTGAGACATCGATCGCGATTCTTGTCCCATAAGGCCCTAGATCATGCTCGGTATCACCAGAACTTTCGCGAACCTTGGGCGATACGAGGTAAGGACTCAAAAAGCGCAAAATAAAAAGCCCAACAATAAAACGTCGCCCCAGCTGCTCTTCAGGAAGGACCTCTTCAATCGCCTCCATCATCTCTTTCAGCAAATTCTTCTCTTCTACCGGAAACTTCCGTGATGCAAAGATCGCATTGCAGAGAGTTTGGTTTACTTCACTGAGGACCTGCTCTTCTCGATCTCTACCTTTACATTCAGGCAGACGTATTATCTTATCAAAAGTGGGTCCTCCTGCCATCTTTAAAACAGGTTCAAACGAGGGGCGAAAGCGGTGAGTTAAAAGATGGATAAAGACCGACTCTCCTCTTAAAAAGGAAGCTTTCGCATCCTCAAGGTCGCTCGCCGCCTTCACCTTCTCTGCCTCATTGCGAATCAGCCTCACCCAAATGGCATTGTCGCCATTGATCTCGACGACAACTTTGTCAATCTCATCCGCAGAAAGATCCTGCTCCAAAAGAAGCTCTAAGCAACGATCAAAAATCGGGCCTCGATCTAAAAGAGGGAGCGCGTCCAATAAAATCTCTTTAGGCGGCTTCACTGTTTTATCCAACATCAGCCGAGTCCAGACCTGCTTAGCAAATTTACGCCTATGAACATAATGCACCACTTTCGCATCCGTTGCATTACCTCCAGATTGGAGAAACTTCTTAAGGACGTCATAAAAATCATTCGCATCTTTAATTTTCTTGAACTTTTGAACGACCACTCCGCCCACCAAAGTTGCGACAGTGTCTCTAGAGATCCCTTCCGTCGAATTGCGTCGGCGCGGAACTCTCGCAGACGGAGGCCCTTCCTCACGCTGGATCGCATCTGTATCAAAACGAAGGCTTCTTCCCGAAAAGGATCTTCTTAAACGTTGCATAACTATTTACCATGATTAAATTTTGCAACTATAATAACATATTATTAACATGACTCACAAGTTAAGAGCTTGTAAAGAGCACTAGAGCAAACAGGTGCGTTCTTGTCGGATATTGAAAAAATGATTCGCAGTTTCGCAGGTGTTCTCTAGCACCCAAACAGTCGAAAAATTCTTGTAAGAATTGTAAAATTCGAATTATAAGTACTTCATGCTGAAAATGAAGTCTTTACTTCTCACCACCCTGTTTCCGACCCTGCTCGCCTCTGAACTCTTCTATCAGGGAGCGGTTTCCACCTCTGCTCTCTCTGAGTCCTATGCAAGTGTCAGCGCCGGCGTCGAAGACATCAGCTTTCAGTTTTACAATCCAGCGACAACAGCCTACTACCACAACTGCCAAGGAATCATCAGCGGCGCCTATTTCTTTCCGGTAGACTGCTTTACCGATGGAGTCGGAAGCAATGCGGTCGGAGACAATCTCACGGGGGATACCACACAAGGGGGTGTACAGAACCACAACTTTGTGGGTGGCCTCTATGGCATCTACTGCCTAGACCACAACATCCACCTCGGCCTAAGTATCACGAACCCTTGGCAGACACGCCACTCCTACAAAGACAGTTGGATCGGCCGCTACTACGGGACGATGATCGACATCAAATCGATCAACATCAACCCCTCAATTTCCTGGAGTTTTCACGATGTGCTCGCTCTCGCCGTCGGTGCGCAGTTTCAATACCTCAGCCTCGATCTCGACCGTGCGATAGACTTTGGCCTCATAGCTTTCGAAATTGACCCCAACGAGGGAACGCCTTCTGAGCAAGATGGGAAAGAAAAACTCCGTACCCATGACTGGGATGTCGGCTGGACTGCCGGTCTTCTCTACAAGGCCTGTTGGAACGTCCGGCTCGGTCTAGGCTACCGCTCAGAAGTGAGACACCACCTCCAAGGCTCCACACATTTTACTTATGGAGAAGTGGGCAACTACGTTGCAGAACAAACCCACAGCTACCACAACACCTGCGCTGAAATCAAATGGGCGACACCTGATCTCTTGTGGGCTGGTCTCTACTATTTCTGTAACGACGAATGGCAATTCAATTTCACTGTCAACCGTCATGGGTGGGGAAAAGTCGACAACTTGAATGTCATTTATGGTGATGCCACCGAAAACAAAAACCAGCTCGATTTAAAAGACACCTTTGGACTTTCGATAGGAGGAAAGTACACTCCCTGCTGCCGTGATTGGATGATCCGTTTTGGACTCAGTTACGAAGACTCCCCTGCAGGTATGCAGCACCCTCTTTTCTACGCCTCAGAGAGCATCCGCGGTGCTTTTGGTTGGTCCTGGGATTTCCACCCCTGTCTACGGTTAGAGATCGGGTACAGCCACGATTTCTTACGCACCATTCCGATCGAACTCTCCACCGACACAGAAGGTAACCAGTACCGTGGTAACGTCCAAGGAAAGATCAAGTCCAACCCGAACCACTTGGCCATTCAGTTTGTCGGTAAATACTAAAAAGGGGAGCTCAACGCCCCCCCTGATCTAGATGCTTTTTAGGCAGCCCATCGAGAAGAGGGCGCTTCCCCTAAACACTCAAGGAACGAAAGCTCATCCCATTGTTGATGGATCTCTTGGATCTTTTTTCCTTTAAAGGTCAAGATCGTGATCCCTGTGGTTTGTACAGGCATTCCCGATGGAGAGCGCCCCTCAAACCGACCGGTGTTGGTTCCTTCGAAGGACCAACGGACAATCACTTTCGAGTCTGCCGCAATGAGATCTTCGATTTTGAGTCGCTTATCTGGAAACGCTTCCCGGTAAGCCTCTTCAAGACGGGTAAAATCCGACAAACCGCTACGGACTTGGGGGTTTGAAGGATCAGAAAAAACGACATCTTTCGCTAGCAAATCATTGAGTAGTGACTCCTGTCCATCGGTAAAGACATCCGTGAACAGGCGCTTTGCAACCACCATATTTTCTTTAGTTCCCATAAAACACCTCCTGTTAATTTGAGTAGAGGAAATCGTGCTATTACCTTACCCATAACGCAGGAGTTTTCAGGCTGTCAAGATAGTTATAACTTACTCATCTTCAGTAGATTGATCCGCTTCAGAGGACTCAGCCGCTTCGGCTGCTTTCACCTCGATAAACATCACTTCTAGAGGGTCTGCCCCGACGTTGACATCCGAATGAGTGGGAGACTCTCTCTCAGAGGGAATCCAGAAGGCTTTTCCAGCCTCGACAGCAATCACCTCTACCTCTCCATTTTCATCGACTTTATTGAGAACTCCATCTTTCAGTCCCACTAGAATCGAGCCACATTCGTGACGGTAAAAGTCGACAGGCTCGTTGGGAGCTATGACAGACTTCCACACTTTGACATATTCATTTTCAAACTGGAAGACACTATGAGTGTTTGCGGATTCAGTTCCCTCTTGTGCATGGAGAGAGAGTATTGGTAACAAAATCGCGGTAAGTCGTGCTAATAAACTACTCATATTTCCTCCGAAATTAAAATTAAACTCATGAAGAATCTAAACTTTTTTACCCATTGACTTCAAGGTTATTTTAACCTAGGATTTAGGGCAATATGACAGTAGAAATCTCTCAATTAGCCCCCATCGCATCTCAATATTCTGGCCTCAGCGGCAAAGTTAAACTCGGTATTAAAGTCATCGTTTTCATCGCTCTCGATATCTTGTCGATGATCTACGCCGGCCTCCAAACAGTCTACGTCTATTTTGACTGGACAAGGAAAAGCTTCGATTATTACGGAGTGAATCCTGAGACCCTCCCCTCTTCAGCTAAGAAAACAAATGATGTCGCCATCGTTTGTCTCAACGGTCTCTATGGAAGCCAAGCTGACTTTCTCCCCCTCCTTTCGATCCTCTCTTCAATGAAACATCCGCTTCCGATTTTCACAGGAACGATCAAGCACGATGGATCGGAAATGGAGCAGCTCGATCAAGTCCTCGAACGAGTCAGTAAAGTCTTTAAAAAAGCAGATCGAACAGGAAAACTTATCCTCTTAGGTCATTCGAAAGGAGTCCATCTAGCGCTGCGAAAAGCTCTCATGAAAGAGGGGGCCAGTCATGAAAATATTGAGTACCGCTCGGTCATCAGCCTTGCTGGACGCATTCGAATGACAGAAGAGTCGGAAACCCAACACCCTTTACGCTTCATGTACTCTGATATTGTAGACCAGATGAAAGCTCTAGATGTGAGAGTCAAAGCCCTCGCAACTGACGAAGAGGCGGGCCCTTGCATTGACTTTAGAACCCTCGCTGGATCTCTTGACTGGATCTTCGGACCAGATAGTGTGCTTCGCGATCCGTCACAAGGGGATACGGAGTACCAATGCACCATCCCTTGGCGTGGGCATGTGGGCATTCTCTTTTCAGCCCGAGCAGGAAGTGTCGTAAAAGAGTGGGTAGAAGATATCCGGAAACACGCGTAATTTAGCTGCGGGAGAGAGTTCTCCCGCAGCACAGAACCACTTACTGACTCATCACTTCTTCAGTTGTTTTCTTTTCTTTGAACTTCTGCATCAAAGATTTTTTGTTTCCTTGAAAGTGGAGTGACTTAAAGCGGACCTTACGGTCATAACCAGCGTGGTAGCAGTAGGGTTGTCCACTGACCCAAACGATCTTCTTGACCCCCCCTTCCATTTCATAGGCTCCTTCGCTCAAGCCAATGTTCACATCAAAGCGTCCCCCATCAGCAATGTCCTGGAGCTGCCCCATAGGGATGTTTGCTTTATTTCTAGATTGGCGGAATGCCTCAAAGACCTGCATGTCTGAAATGTGCGAGTATCTCTGACTGTAGGTACTGAAAGAGCGGTAAAAACGCGTGATGAACTGGCACGCCTCTGAAAGAGATCCGAGAGTGAAGAAGGAGCTGTGGCCAGAGCAACTCTTCTCCATACGGATCATCGAAAGATCGTACTCTGAGAAGAGGTCATACTCGTCTGTCACGTCACAGTAGAGCATCACGTCTGAGTCGGCATAGAAAACCGCAGAAAGACCTTGGGCCTGCATGAATTCTTTTAAGATGTACCATCTCTGAAAGCAGAAGAGCTCATAATCGTAGGCGTTGGAGGACTTGTGCTTGTTCTTATACAGCTTTTCAAATTCGTTCGCGCTGCTGAAGTAGCTCTTGTAAGAGTGGTGCTCCACACCTGCATAGCCTTCATTCGACCTGTCCCCAATGAGGATCACACGGTCGTTGTGCTTGAGTGCCTGCTCAAGGCTGTGGACTAAGTAGTCTGAGTCCCCTCGGTGGATAAACACGACAGGAACATTCTCTGCATAGACTGCACCAAAAACAGTACTACACAGCAAAAAAGTTAAAGTAAAAATTTTCTTAAACATTATTGACTCCTCCCAAATAGAAATTTTAATAGGACGTTTGTACCTTAAAACAAAGGAGGCTGTCAACTTTATTTAATTAGAGCTTTGCGGATTTCACGGATGCCTTCTTCGGTAAGAAAGTAAGCCTCCAGATCACGATAATCCTCCTGAGAAGCCAACTTGACAACCACCAGCTCCTCTTCAAAATTGATATAGAGGAGTTGGCCATAGGCTCCAATTCCTGCAATCGATCCATCGGGCTTGATCCACCAAAAATTCCGATAAGCACCCCCAGGCATGTAAAGGCTCAGCTCTCCCCGACTAAAGGCCTCTTTATCCCCGGAGTAGCGGATGTCTTCAACCCACTCAGAAGGAACCACCCCCTTTCCCCCTTGTTGAATGAGCAAGCCAAAACGCGCCATATCACGCAGCGTTGCAGAAAACCCGCCTGAACAGACTGGAGTCCCTACAAAGTCGACGACCGCATCCATCGAGTCTTCTGCTCCCATAGGAATCCAAAGACGTTCACTGATCAGGTCAGTGAGAGGTTTTCCTCCAATCTTCTCTAGAATCCAACCCATCACACACGCATTTGGACTCCGGTACTCGAAGACCTTTCCATGCTCAGCCTCTCCAGCAGCAAGAGTGGCAACATACTTGTAAACACTCCATCGCTCTTGGTTAAAAGAGGTGAACTCCTCATCAGCTCGCTCCTCTAGATCGACACCCATATCGAGCACATTTTGCACGGTTGCTTCCTCATAACCACTCCCGACAAGTTCCGGGACATATTTCACGACCAAAGCCTCTGGATCAAGACGTCCCTCTTCGACATAAAGGCCTGCTAACGTTCCAACAATCGACTTTGTGATCGAGTAGAGGACATGTTTCGAGTCAGGTTTCGTTAAATTGTAGTACTCTTCAGCAACCACCTTCCCCTGATGAAGCACGATCAGCCCATCCGTATCAGCCTTTGCAAAAAGGTCTCTCAAGCTCCACTCTTCCCCGTCAAACATAGAGACTTTTCTCTCCATCAAAGCGGTCTCTTTCTTTTCAAGAGGAGGAGTCAAGCGGTTCCCCTTGACTTCAGCGGTAGGAAAAAGACGGCGGACGTTGACATAGCCCCAACGGTTGTAAGGAGACAGAATCCAATTGTCGAGGGTCACCTGATCAGACTCGGCAGGAGGAGACCCCACCATCAGCTCGCCAGCTAATGTCGCTGTCACGAGGCTAAATAGACAAAACCAACTTCTACTCATTCATTTCCTTCACTCTTGCGATGCGATAGTCTCGCCCCTCTATTTCAGGAGAGAGATCGACGTTTATCAATTGGGGATTTCCATTAAAGATGGGATCTCTAGAAAAAAGGACCCGCTCTCCTTCCTTCCAGTGGTGTGTCGCGGGCAGACCACTCACCTCTTTCCAGGATGACCCATCACTTAAAACCAGATGCGTCACGGTGGAGTCGCATTGGATCTGCTCGATCTTGAGCAAAAGGTCTTTCGTTTCACCTGGAATTTCAACATAGTAGCTCACCTGCAGGTGACGCTGAGGGTATGCAATCAGACGAAAAAGCGGTTCTTGGTAGACAACGCCGATATAAAGCGGCGTTCCAGGATGGAGCTTTTCTATGATCTCATCGTCCCCCAAGTAACAAAAAAAGTAGCCATTCTCAAGTAGAATCACCCCACCTTCAACCACCTCTTTGACAACATGGTTGCGGTGGTCCACCTCAACCTCCACGTCTTCTTCAAGATGGATCTCTATCAAATCTTCTTCTGCTGTGAGAGAGAAGCAAGCCGACAAGGAGAGGAGGAAAAACATTTTTAATTTACACATAATAACCTAACTATTTCGTATAAAGGGGATGAAACACATTTTTGACAATCTTACGTGTCATCGTGAAAGGTAAAATTCTAGCACAGTTTGAGGGCATATGGAACAGAAAATGAGCGGCTGTTTTTTAGTGGGAGTGACGGGCCCAGGCTGGACCCTATCCGGAAAAGCGCTTTTAGGAAGTGTCAGTGATGACCCTTACGATGTGCGCACCTTCATGAAAAGTGTCCATCCTGAAGGAGCGCTCGCCCATCTAGGCACAGAGTTGGTTTCGACAAGTGAGCACACGCTGACCGAACGGGGGTATTTTGCAAGACCTGGGGAAACCACACGTGGCATCAATGAAGCAGGACTCGCTTTTACCTGTGCGATGGTGATCGAAGATCCTGACCAAGCTCCCCATGAAACCTCGACGCCTTATGCTGACATCACCGAAGAGATGATGAAGCGCTGTAAAACGGTGGAGGAGGCGATCGATCTCTTCCAATCTAAGGGACGCGTGACCCCCGCTTACTCGGTGCTCATGGCCGACGCTGAGGGTAACCTCGCTCATTTGGAAGTCGGCAACCACGGCATCTCCATTTATGAACGCCACGACCCTCAAAACCCCGGCGCTGTTTTTGCGGTTAACTGCTACCTCTCAAAGTCCCTTGTCCACTACAACGCCCCTCACACGCTCATCACCGACAAGGAAAATAACAATGCCGCGCGCCGCTCCCGTGGAGTTGACCTTGCGAGACAGTTAGAAGGAAAACTCGATGTCAAAAGTCTTGCTGAGCTCCTCTCGGACCATCAAAACCGTGAACGTGACCCGATGTCCAACCCAATCCTTGCCGCCTGGGGCTACTCGATCTGTAACCACGGCACTAGGAAGTCAGACGTCTATCCTAAAGAGGACCTTCCCTGGGGAACGGTCAGCGCTGAAATTCTAGAGCCCTCCACCCGTGAATTTTGGTACGCCTACGGTTGGCCTTGCGGCGGTCCAAAAGAACATGGGGATCAGCTTTTCCAAGAAAATTCCTGGGGACGTTTCGTGGCTTTTGAAATGAAACCCGGAAAAGGAGTTCTTCCCCTCTCCACTCCTTCAGGAGAGATCACTGCCGAAGGAAAGTCTAGAAGTAGTACGAAAGCCCTATAGAGGTCGACTGACGCCGCGCCCGCGCCTGTGTGCTGGAAAGAACACTAAAAATATCCATTCCATTCGCGTCCCTCACGATCCGCTTCTGCATCGCACTCGGCCTGACAAGATAATGAGTATAGACATAGGTCAAAACAACACTGACGCAGGGACTGATTTTCTGTTCCAGCCCAAATCCTCCACGTAGACCTAAAGTCGTCAACGCTTCTGAAGTGGGGGTCATGACTGCCTCATCCACACTATTCGTCACTAAAACCCCTTCCGTCTCGCAATCCAAAGAGATCCGGTTAAAAGCAAGACCACCAATTCCAAAAAGCAACGTGTCACAACCAACCACAAAGCCTGGTCTTGCATCGACCGTGTACTCACAGAAGTTTAAAGAGACACGGTTCCTATCCTTGATGCGGTTTAGCAAAGGGTCGTCTCCGACCAACTGAAAGTCAGCTTGGAAGCGAGCATGCACATCAAACTCACAAAGATGGACTCCAGCACACACACCAAAATAGAGGGAAGAACAAAATTGTCTTCCCCATCCGAAAGAGAGCCCAACTGAAGGAGCCATCTCTTCCGCCGTATGGGAAAATTCAGTCTCTAAAGTGTTGATGTCACTTAGATCCAGAAAACCAAGATCTGCAATGAAGTCATTGATCTCAATCTGATTATAGACCGGCCCAATATCCATGGACGCATAAAGACCATTAAAAGGCGTGTAAGCCTCTAACTGAAGACTAAATAGAAATAATAGCGCTAAGAATCCCCTCATCCAAAACCTAGAAATAATAAGAGCAACCCATAGAGGTCACTTGTTTGTTTACGTGAGCCTTAAAAATTCCATCATGTCCATCCTGAATTTCACCGAAAAGAGTTTGGATCGGAACGGCACCGGAGACTTCAACAGGACAATTGTAGTGGGTGTAGACATACATGAAGCTCACACTCATGCAGTGGTTGATCTTCTGCTCAAGACCGAATCCCCCCCTTAACCCAACAGTGGTGCGTGTCCGCTCAACCGCCAGTCGATTTTCTATCCTGAAATTCAAAGCATCAGAGCTGTAAATCACATCTGAGAAACCCTTTAGACACTGTTGATTGTACGCAGCACCCACAATCCCAAACAACATTGTCCTCTCTCCTAAAATGTAGCCAGGCTTGAAGTCAAATGTCCCTTCCGCAGTATTCATGGAAATCTGAACCGTATCCTGCAAGATATTTTGAAAAACCGACCCACCTAAGATGTTAAATTGGGTATCACTCATCGCACTCATCTCAAAAGAAGAGAAGGTCACACCGAGTCTTGCACCAAAATAAAACCAAGAAGAGCACTGCTATCCCCAACCAAGATGAAGATCCAACAAAGGAACAGTGTCATACACCTCTTGAATGCGGCTTGAGTCAATACGAGAAGCATTTGCAATCGAAAATAGGTTAGAAAAACCGGATCGGACATCCGCCCGAGCATGGTTCGAAGCAACTCCCACTGCAGCCCCACCATAAAACCCCTGAAAACAACAGCAGTGGGCTGGTCGTGCCTCAACAAAGGAAGCAAAAATAAGAAAAAAGCTAGAGGCTAGAAAAGTATATCTCATGAAAATTCTATACCAAGTTTTGACCCCTATGCCTTCGTGGCGGGGTTTAAAAATTTCAAACAAGTACAAGAAAATACCATATTAAAAATATTAATTGAACCTGTTTTAAAAAATTATCTTCACTTGTTTTATAAAAATATCTATGTTATCCTTCTTAGGATAAGTATGATAAATCCAACCATTCCAGAAGCCCCAGACCTCTCTCGTTCTCAGCGGACTATACAAGGTCCTGTCCACCTCACTCGAGAGATTGAGATAGCGACCACCAACCACGCTCTACACATCTTAGCTGCAGGAGTTGAGTCTGTATCAAGAGCTCAAGGACACAGCGTGGACGTGGAACGCCTCGGTAGGAGCCAACACATTGTCGCTCGTCTCACCCCTCACCACTTTCTTCCTTATGAGCCTGTCTATGAGCATGTGGCACCGAAAGGAGAGGTCGTCGCCTCTGAAATTGACGCATATATCGGGGAAGAGGTCGGTCGACGCTTTGCCATGGGAGAAGATCCCATGGAGATGCTCAGTGAAATTGGTGCCGTTTGCGACCGCCTCCGTGCTGAACCAGAGCGCCTCAATCGAAGCAAACTCCTCGCCCTTGCTGACGAGGTCAAGTCAATCGTTCCTGCCTGCCGAGTCCGCCTCGCCAGCTTAGCTCAAGCGATCGAAGCTGTTGAAAACGCACCCACCATGTTCAGAAAGGATGAAATCGAAGGACGCCTTCGAAGCCAGCTCGATGTTGAAAACCCATCACATTTTGATTTCATCTCTGAATTCAACCGTGCGTTTCCTGCTCTTTATGTAGAGGATGAGGAGATTCAAGAATTTTACCTCGTCCATGCTGAGCTTGTTGCAGCCACCCCCTTCCGGACTCCAGAGAGACTCCTTCGAGGTCTTCAGCGTCTTATCTCTTCGACAGACATTGTTGCTGCGACGGCCAGTGATACGGTCTTAAACGCTGCCTACAAAGTGGCAACCATTACAAAGCCCGACGGGTTTGTCTATAAAGAGTGGAGTGCGGAGGCGAGCAAAGAAGTTTTAATCGGCCACCTTCTCAAAGCACTCAGTCTGGACAAGTTTGTTGTACGCAAAACCCGCTTTGAGTTGCAAGGCCTCACCGTTGAAGGACGTCCCATTCCCGTCGGACTGGCTGGGATCTATAAAGATCCAGGCACGACGGTGGATGGAACCGTTTGGAGCCGCTGGACGAGAGTCCAAAGAGAAGTGGCCGTTCAACGTTTTAAGATGACTCCTCTCTCTGACGATCTACAGGATCGCTATGACGCAGCCAAAGACGCTGTGATCAGACTTGGAGGTCTCGAAAGTCTTATCGAACACCTCTTTATCGAAATCCTTTTCAACTCAGGTGACACGCATACCCGCCAGCTCGTTGAAGGCCCTGACGGAGAGTTCTACGACGTGGATCTCGGTCGCATACTCACCCTTCCCACTTATCAAAAACCGGGCGGAAAAGTCTGCACCACCTTCCGCTCCTTCCTCCTCGACCACCCTCTCGCGAACGAGCCCATTCCGGAAAGCTTTAAGAGCCGAGTTTGCAACTGGAGCTGGACGAGTGTCAAAGCTCAATGGAAACCCTACGTCTCGACGAGCTCCTTCTTCGATCGAAAAGCCTCCCAAATGCAAAAACTGAAGAGAGCCGTTGAGCGGACACGTGCATCGACCACGCTCAGAGATGAAGAAAAACAGATCGCTATCGACTCACAGCTAGCGCGATTTGTTCAGCTTCAAGAGGCATGCTACAGTCGACTGCATCCACAAGTTTACCAACTGCTGAAAAAGCGTTTCCGGATCGCTCAAGGCTATCTCAAAGAAGAAGCCCCCACGCTGCGGGGCCTCTGGCAACTGAGCTACCCCAACCTCGCGCCTTTTATGGAAGTGCTCCAAAGAATGATTCCTAACCCCGGATCACAGATGATCTGGCGACGAGGAAGAGTGGCCAACCCACACATCCTTCCTAGAGGCCATCTGATTCCCGAAGAACACCCGCGACGCCTTCAGCCCCTTCCTCTACTTGGAGGCTTTTCTGTCGCGCCTCCGACTCCCCTCGACGGTGACGTGAGATTCGTTTATGGACGCGATGGACATCTTTATATCCATGAAGAAGAGGAATACATCCAATCTGTCCGCACAAATGCTGCAGGAATCCTCACCTTTACAGAAGGCCGACTCACTCGGATCCACGATGAAGGACATGACATAGCAGAAACGCAGGCCCTCCTCCATAAAGTTAAATTTTCTCTTGAAGAATCTGATTTCTTGGCCGTAACCTACTCAAACCCTATACTTAACGAAAGTGTTAGTGCAAATAATGCTCTATCCATGGTAGAATCGCGGATAGATCAGATAGTCAGAGGCGAATACCGCACTCTTCAGAGCATCATCCAAGATGCGGAAGTAAAAAGGTGCGCCACTGAAGCTGAACTTAGAACCCTGAGAGAGATCCGCGCAAGACTTTTGCGTGACTCTATCTCACTAGCAAAAAGTCGAGTCTTCTAAAGGAGGTTCACCATGTCAACAGCCCTTGTATATTCTCCACACTTCTCAACTATTTCGGACGATCGTCCTCCACCTTATTACATTGACACAAGTCACGATCGTTCTGACGACGGCGTCGAAGCTGTCGCAATAAAGCGCCTTGGCGTCCCTGTTACCAATGATCGCCTCCCCCCTCTTCCTAGAGGTTGGGGGTGGAAAGAAATCCGCGCCGATGAATTGAATCCAAAAGCCAAATTCCCGAACCCCGATCTAGTTAGATCCATCGTTGCACCTAGCCAAACAACACACGCCCCTCCAGCAGAGGTGGTCTCTTCTCTAAAGCCTCATAAGCAACAATATGTCCTCGACCTCTCTGGTGAAACAGACACCGATCACCTCGTCTCGGTTGCAAACTCCCTTGATAAATGCGTCTCAGGGCTCCTTTTGCAAGGAAATGGCTTATGTGGAATCGCTGAATTTGTAGCTAAACTCCCTATCTCTATCCGTACTCTCGACTTACGAGACAATCCGCTCTCTGAAACCGACCTTGCAGCACTCCGCACTTGGGAGAATAAAATACCAGCCCTTGCACCGTACCGTGCTGTGCTTCATGAGAAGCTAGTACGCTAAGGCTTCTTTCTGTCGAACGGAAGGTAGTCAGATTCACGCTGACCGAGGAAGGCACAACACGCTCGTATACACTGCACCATTTGTTCTCTTTCGAATCCCTTAAACGCCTGTTCACTTAAGTATCCGATGGAGCGGTGAAGCACCCTCTTTCTGAGGTCCTCGCCAGCCCCTATCAAAATGCGCTCTAGACGCACATCCTGCAGATAGGGGATGTCTTCTGGAAGCAGTAAGGCTTCGTGTCTATTATGGGTCGCCGTCAAATGCTTTGCTTGGATCTCTGCTGTCAGAACGATCGGCTGATCGAGCCATGTTGTCAATGCTCGCACCGCGTACATCCACTCTCGCTTTTCACTGATATCCCGACACCGCTCAACATGAGGAGCGACAAAGATCCCATCTGCGTTCATCGTGACTTCGTTATAGTATCCTGTCACTCTTCCCTCCAAGAAGTCCTTCAAGAAATGCTCTCCTCCTCCAAAAGAGACCGTGACCCAGTCATCCGGATCGACTCCCTCAAACTTCCACGGGTCGGTCGGGATACGCTTCATCTGAAGAGGTCGGACCTCTCGCACAACGCGGTCCTTGAGCATCCTTTCCAATGTCGTTCTTGCAAGGTAAGGGTCAAAGGAGGGGCCATAGAGAGCAAAAAGAAAGACCTTCGCTCGATGATCGCGGCAAGGAGCAAGCTCTCTCCTGGCGAAGTCGAGAATTTGCTCTTGAGTTTGTAAAGCGTTGAGTGGAGCTAAATTCATTGCCTCTTGAAACAGGTCAGGAGGTGGTCATCGACAAGCCCCACTGCTTGCATGTAGGCATAGATGATCGTGGTTCCCACAAAGGTCATCCCACGCTTTTTTAAATCTTTGGAGATCGCGTCGCTCACCTCTGTCGAGACAGGTACCTCTGAAAAATCTTTCCATTGATTCACGATGGGCTCATGGTCCACGAAAGCCCAGAGGTAGTCATCAAACGACCCAAATTCCTTCTGGATCTCTAAGAAAACTTGAGCGTTTTTCCGCGCAGCGTCAATTTTGAGTCGATTGCGAATGATCTCTGGATTGTCCCGCAGCGCCTCAAGCTCAGCGTCTTTCATCGCAGCCACCCTCTTGGGATCAAAACGGTGAAAAGCCTTACGGTAGCCCTCTCGTTTTTTAAGAACCGTCTCCCAACTCAGTCCAGCTTGAGCCCCCTCAAGAACCAGCATTTCAAAGAGTTTTTGATCATCATGGACTGGAACTCCCCATTCCTGATCATGGTAGATCTCATAAAACTCTTTACCTTCTCCAAAACAACGCGTTTTCATGATGGGTAGCATAACACTTCCACAAAAAAAACGAGGCTTTAAATAGTCTTAACACTTAGCCTATAAGTTAACTTAAAACACAAAAAAAGGACCTTACATGCCTGTAACCATCGAACAACAACTCCCCTCTACATGGGATTTTGCTAAATCTTTCTTCTATCAAAACACCTACACTCCGCCGGTAGACCTCAGTGACGCAGGGCTAAAGCCTCACCTCCTTGCAAATGTCGACCCTGAAACTGCTCAGGCAGCTCAAAAAGTCCTTAGTGCCCCCGATGTACGAAAAATGTTTTCTAAACCACTGAGCTATGACAGCTGCAACGTTTATTTTCATATTTCTGCTCTTGAGGACAACGGTTTTACAACTCTAAGCACGAAACCTTCTACGAACAGTGACAAACAGCACCCCTTCTATAACGTTGTCGAACACAAGGATGTCCCAGGATATGTCATCAAGTCGGGTGCGGATCGAATTCCTACCGATCAATACATCATGGGCCCTAACAATCCACATCTAGATGAATTGAGCCACTTCACTGCCGAAGATAGTCTAATGCGCATCGCAATGGCTGCACGTATTCAAAGAGTATCACAAGAATACAACCTTGGTGTCCACGTCCCTAAAAAGTATGTTGTTCAACTACCGGAAAGTGATTCTGAAACAAAGCCTACAAGAAAGTACTGTGTGCTCTCTGAAAAAGTTGACATTCCTTCACCTGATCAAACAATGAAGAATATTGTAGGGATGGACAAGGAGGCACAGCGTCAGCTCGCAAGAAGAATCTCCACTCTCGTTACGAAAGTCGGAATGGCAGATGCCACTTTTGAAAACATCCGCGTCGATTCTAAAGGAAAGATCACTGTCATCGACACCGAACCTGCTGGCCTCATGGTCGCTAAGCAGTCCGAACACAAAAATTGGTTCTTTTACTCAAAAGGTCACAGTGTAGAAAAATGCGCTAGAATTGGACTGTATAGTTTAGCATACTCTGCTAAAGCCAAAGAGTTAGACACTTTTAGCAAAGTCGTCCATGAAGAGTATTCAAAAGTTTCCTCCCCCAAACTCTCGATGTGGAAAATCACGCTTGCTGTGGCTGGGATGGCCCTCGTTCCTGTGATTCATGCCATTGGAATCATCCAAATTGGGATAGTGACCCTTGCGCTTAGTGTCTTGATGATTCCTGGAACAATACTCGTCACCTCCCTCATCTTGAGCCAACGAGCCAAGAACTTTGCTGCCAACTTCCTAGAGGTTAAGTCAGAGCTTGGTATATGCAACTACCTCCCAAAAGAAGAATTAAGACAAAAATTAAAGGATATAGAAAAAAGGCTGTTTGCGTTGCAAAAGCAGTTCTTTAGCAGTATAGAAGGCGTTCCCCGTGTGCGCCAAACGATGGATGTTGTGCTCAAAATGCAGACAGAACAACGGTCGAAAACATCGGATGATGGACTCCTTCGAAATTAATAAAACGATCGATCACAAGCTTTGAACTATCTAGATACGTGCTTCCTAGATGCGTTCTTCTAGGAATGCTCTTGTTTTACAGAAGCCTTTCAGCAAAGAACTCAATGATTCTTTCTAAAGAGTTTGTGACATACCACCTTGGTTTAGCACCGTCTTTCTAAAATCTTTGGCGGTCTCTATCAGAACACGCTTGAGCCCCCTCAAGCACCCACATCTCAAAGAGTTTTTGATCATCAGGGACTGGAACTCCCCATTCCTGATCATGGTAGATCTCATAAAACTCTTTACCTTCTCCAAAACAACGCGTTTTCATGATGGGTAGCATAACACTTCCACAAAAAAAACGAGGCTTTAAATAGTCTTAACACTTAGCCTATAAGTTAACTTAAAACACAAAAAAAGGACCTTACATGCCTGTAACCATCGAACAACAACTCCCCTCTACATGGGATTTTGCTAAATCTTTCTTCTATCAAAACACCTACACTCCGCCGGTAGACCTCAGTGACGCAGGGCTAAAGCCTCACCTCCTTGCAAATGTCGACCCTGAAACTGCTCAGGCAGCTCAAAAAGTCCTTAGTGCCCCCGATGTACGAAAAATTTTTTCGGAACCTCTGAGCTATGACCTCAGCAAAACCATTCCAGAACGTGTTAAAACTCTTCGTAACCACGGTTTTACAACTCTAAGCACAAAGCCTGAAATGTCCAGTGGTATACTCCACCCCTTCTATAGCGTTGTCGAACACAAGGACGTCCCAGGATATGTCATCAAATCAGGTGCAGATCGAGTTCCAGCCGATCAATACATCATGGGCCCTGTAAATCTACATCTAGATGAGATGAGCCACTTCACTCCCGAAGATAGTCTAATGCGCATCGCAATGGCTGCGCGTATTCAAAGAGTATCACAAGAGTATAACCTAGGTGTCCACGTCCCGAAAAAGTACGTTGTTCAACTACCGGGAAGTGATTCTGAAACAAAGGCGACAAGAAAGTACTGTGTGCTCTCTGAAAAAGTCGATATTCCCTCCCCAGACCAGACAGTGAGGAATATTCAAAAAATGCAGAGAGAGGAACAGCGTCAACTCGCGAGAAAAATCTCCACTCTCGTTGCGAAAGTGGGGATTACAGATGCGACTTTTGAAAACATCCGCGTCGACTCTAAGGGAAAAGTCACGATCATCGACACCGAACCTGCAGGACTCATGGTCGCTAAGCAGTCCGGATTTAAAAACTGGCTCTTCCACCCAAAAGCTCATAGTGTAGAAAAATGCACCAGAATTGGGTTATTCACTTTAGCGTATTCAGCTAAGACCAAAGAATTAGACGCTTTTAGCAAAGTCGTCTATGAAGAGTATTCAAAAGTTTCCTCTCCCAAACTTTCGATATGGAAAATCACGCTTGCTGTGGCTGGTATGGCTGTCGTTCCGGTGATCCATGCCATTGGAATCATCCAGATTGGGATGGTCACCCTCGCCCTCAGCGTTCTCATCATTCCATCAGCGGTACTGGTCACCTCCTTCATTCTGAGTCGTCGAGCCAAGAACTTGCATAGCCAAATTCAAGAAACTGCGACAAACCCTTCCGAGCTCTGGTTCGATATCACAGAAACAAAAAGGCGAAAAATGGAGGAGGTGCAAAAAAAGCTGTTTCCGTTGCAAAAGCAGTTCTTTAGCTGTATAGAAGGGGTTCCCCATGTACTCCAAATGGTTGATAAGCAGCTCAAGCTGCAATTCGCATAATAGATTAAACCTTAAGGAGAACACATGCCGTCGAAGACAAAAAAAAGATCGATCACAAGCTTTGAACTATCTAGATTCTTGCTTTTAGGAATGCTCTTACTTTGCAGCAGCCTTGCAGCAAAGGACTCGATGATTCTTTCTGATGAGTTTGTCGCATACCATATAGGCGTAGCGAATGAAGAAATCGAAGATGAGGAGATCTTCTATTTGATAGAGGAGCTCGTCGACGGCTTGAATCATGCAGGCACCTCTAACTACTCAGCCAAAGAACTCATTAACTTGATTGAGGAAGGGCATAAGATCGATCCCTTCAACATGGCAAAGTTGATCGCGCTACTTAAAATGGCAAACGCCTCGAACAATGCCACTTGGGTTATCGTCACCGCGATTGAGCACGACTCCCCAATCACGACAGACCACATGATCAGCCTAATCGAAACGCTGGCTCACGCCAATGCTTCCAATAACGCCACAACAATCATCCTAAAAGCGATTGAACACGGCGTCCCGTTTGGCCCCAAGGAAAGACTCAAATTAGCCGAAGTGAGTAAGATCGCGAACGCCAGAAGCAACGTGGAAAAAATCCGCAAAGCGCTTCACGAAAGAGAGGTCAATTCCTAAGAGTCCAGGCTCTTTGACAGTCGTTCACTCCCCTGATTCTAAAAAAGAGCATCTTTACCGAATCTAAACATTCTTGATCTACAATTGGTCTCCTAAGCCCTATAAAGCGAACTAGATGAATTCTACTGAAAGCAACTACTGTCTGAACCACCTCGACCGGGTCTACTCCCTACTCGACCCCACCGAAGCGCAGCTTGATCGTTTTATTGTCGTTCGTGTAGTTAACAAAATCCTCCTCCTTGTAAAACGAATTATTTATTATCTGCTTGACTATGGTAGGTGGTACAACAGTGATCTTGCCCGAAAACTGGTCCAACACTACATCTATGAAGCAACAGCACAGCCTGCCGTAGAGCCAAAACTCCTAAAGATATGCCAACACCTTCTCAAAGAGCCCTGCACAAAAACGCAATCCTATGAGATCAGGCAAGCGATCAAGGTTCTTCGTCCTCGAAAAAAAACTTCACCAAGAGTGCTTCTTCACATTGCCGGAGATGAATTTGGAAGGGGTAGTCAGCTCGAGGGAGCTAAGTCTTCAGAGATGCTCGAATTTCTTTGGAAGTTTCTTAAAGATGGAAAAGGCTACGGAGTCGATACAGCACTGCTCAAAGAGTTAGAAGAGGCTACCATTTTTGCTCTCTCTATCGATGAAATGTCTTTTTCAGCGGAGACACCTCCAATAGAGCTCATCGAAAAGTGCCGAGAGCAGATACAAAAAAGGCTCACCCAGAAGAAGCCTTTTCTCCTTCCGGGTGGATGGGTCGGTGCTCCCGGGCATGCCATGTACTACGAACTTTTCCCTCAAAAAGAAGGAAAGGTCTCGCTACGCATCTTCAATTTAGGGGGCGGTTCTGAAAACCACCCAAAAGCAGTGGTAGATGGAAAGGAAAAGACCTCTTATACAGAATGGAGCGATATTCCAACAGACAAGGTTCTATCTCATGAATTCCTACAAGCGCTCTATGAGCTGCGGCATTCTCCTCAGCACGATCAAAAACGCTCAGATTACAGCCCTGTAGATATCTACAAGAGCTTACATGGCCTCTTAGGTCAGCCAAAACAAACCGTCGTTGTTCCTGAGTACCTGATGTCTGGACAACGCTCTGGCACCTGTACATGGCGCTCACTTTGCGCCTTCCTAGCGAGCCGGATGACAAGGGCAAACTACAAGCGGTTTAAACATGATGTGCAAATGATGGCTCTGACTGAGCGAGTGGAAAATGCGACTGCTGTGGCTCGGGACGAATGGAACCTGATTCATAAATCTCACCAAAGTCTAGGGCGCAAAGTGCGTAAAGCGTTTAAGAACGCCATCATCGGAAAAGAAACCGTCTTTCAGGACCATCGAAAACTGAAAGAGGTTAGGAAATTTCTTCAGTCGCACCGCCCCTCTAGAGCAAAAGGAAACCCCGCTACAAAGGCTCAATTTAAAAAGCCTTCAGATGGCACAGCTCCCCTTCCCAAAGAAGCACTCGTCACCGCCCCTCCCCTTGACAAAGGACTAAAACAAGTCCCCTTTCACCCTCCTTCCGAAGAAGATGAATCGCTCTACTACGGTCTCGCAGAAGGGGTTCAAAAATGCCCAACACTGGAAGAGAAGCTGAGCCTTGCCGAAAGGTGTTGTGAAAAAGCTCTACGGCAGAAAAACCACCAAGCACTTGATCTTGGAATGGTCCAAATGATGGAGAGGCTTCCAAATCAAGCTGATGACTTTCTTAACCTAGTTGAAGGAAATCCCGACCTCGCAAGAGAGTGCATTCTTTCTCTAGGGCGTCTTTCTAAGATGTACTTCGAAAATTGCTTTCTTGTGGACAAATCCGAAAATGTCGACCCAGAACGCTACTTTGTCCTAAATAGAATCACACAAATGCAAGTTCTCCTAGCCGGCGTCGTCGACAGGCAGTGGGAAGGCGTCTACCTCAGCCATCACTTTTCTATACCCTTC
>CAZPBC010000035.1:0-21490 GCA_964584775.1 uncultured bacterium | reverse complement strand
GCCGGAAAAACTGCGGCTTTGGGTTTTATTGCCATGAATTGTGATGCGGAAAGTCATTTCCGAAGTGATCAATAACTTTTTCTGTCTGTTCACATATTGAAAGGGAAAGATACTGATCCCGGCAAAATAACGATTCCCCAGATATGCTGTTTTGCCTTTTTGCACAAGAGATTCCGGATATAATTGAGCTAAATTTTTCTTCTTTAGATTATCTTCGGGCTGTTCAAAAAAACTGTCCTGCAATTGATCGAACAGTTTTTTTAGGGCGATTCCGAGCTTCGAATGTGGACGTATACTATTGCATTTCCTTCAGTTGTTCTGTAGTCCACTATGCGGTCGTTTCTTTTCAAGAAATTTAGAGCTTCAATGGTCCCATCTTCAATAGAGACTTTAATAGTGGGTTGTGTAACACCAAAAATATCTTCTGCAATAAGACGGGCAAGTAGGTGTTCGAAGAGCTGTTTGTTTATTTTTCCAACGACACTGCTTATCGAGCCTTGAAGCTTCTCATTATCCTCTATTTCTGGGATGGAGATTTTTGAGTGAGAGAGTTGATCAGCAATTTTCTTCGCAAAATTTTGATCGAACAGAACAGCGTTCGATCCTTTATGATCAAAATAATAATAAGAGTCGCGACGAGACGCTGGAGTACTAATATAGCTGGGGGCTCTACGATCAGATGTAATTTTAAGATAAACGAACGTAGCTACAATATTCCCAAGCGGATCTAACTGAGATGTAGAGCAAATGTCCTTTGCAATTCTATCGAATGTTTCTTCTTCGACTCCAGTTGCATAGTACTTTTCAAATTTTACGGCTAATGCATGGAGCTCTGTAACAGAGCTGTGTGTGTCGTCAATGAGTCTTTCCATTTTTGTAGTCGGCTTCCATTTGGGTACAGCTGGCGGCTCCAATACAGCCGGTTCAGGTTGAACAACTGGGTCAGCGTCAGCAGCTGGGTCAGTATCAACCGTAGATGTAGCAGAGGAAGCACCGACAACAGCAGGATCTGGTTCAGTGTCAGCAACAGAGTCATCATCAGAAGCAGTAGGATCTGCAGCCGGTTCCTCACCTTCATCATCGGTAATATTTGGTCCTTCCGAAGTAGCAGAGGAAGCATCGACAGCAGCAGGATCTGGTTCAGTGTCAGCAACAGAGTCATCATCAGAAGCAGTAGGATCTGCAGCCGGTCCCTCACTCTCATCATCGCTAATAATTGGTTCTTCAGAAGAAGCACCATCAGAAACAGAGGAGGAAGTGGGGACAGCATCAGGATTGACAGGCTTCGCTGTTTGTTCTACAGCATGATCATGCGGCATATCACGGATACGAGCATCAAAACCTTCGTCAAAATCCGCCTTAAAAGCAGTAATAAGATTTGTGTTTTTTCTCACAGTTTCTCTGTCTAGCTGTTTGACAGTCTTTCCTTCGAAAAGGGATGAAAGATAGTCGGAGCCGACCAGGGATAGGAGAGCTTGGTAAATTCTTTCGAAAATGTTGAGCGCGACCTCATGGATGCGGCCATCGACTTGAACTAGGGTCGAGCGAGTCCAGTGGTAAAAGCGTCCCTCTTCAGTGCGCTCTAGAGCAGCGTCGATTTGTGCTGTTTGCTCTAGTTGGAAAGTTGTAATTTTTGACATATAAAAAATCCTTGATTCATTTTTTTAAAAAATCGTACATCTAGGGTTCTATAAACATCAACCGAAATAAACATATAGATGAAAATTAACTAGGTTTGCTTGCTAGTTAATTGTTAGGTCACTACAATTTTTTAAATGCAACCTTTTGATCCTCGAATTTTAATGCAAATGCTTGCTGCTGGTCAGCAACAGGGCGAGCCGGTTGAGGCCCCTGACCCTGAGATGCTACAAGATATCATGCGGCACTTTGGAGTGCAGTTACCAGTTGAGGGTGGCGGGGCACCACTGGATCCTCAAAGGGTGGCGGCTTTGCGAGCGGGTGCTCCACCCCCGCCTCTCCAACAAGCTCTGGGGCTTGCTCAAAGAATGGTTGCACAGCGTCAAGATCCTAGTGCGAGTATAGAGATTCCAGGTTTGGGTCTAGCTCCCCATAAGGGAGAACTTTTCCTGAATTTGTTCAAAACTTTTAGTGAGCTATTCAAAAAGGTTCAGAGTCATCTACTCAGAAACCGAAGCCGCTCTTCTTCACGCCTACCCTCTAAAAAAGTAGAAGGAAGGCTGTATGAAGTTCTTTTCATGGTTCTAACGCATACATTGGTGAGTGACCCGATGAATCCCCTTGGCGGTGATGATGAAATCCCACCAGAGTGTGACGAATCGATTCGTGCGCAGTCTACGGACCTGAGTGAACTCCTCGATGAAATAGGGCTGCGTGGAGGAAAAGAGGTCACTGCTGCGAAAAGGGCGCTTTCTGCCTATATTGATGTCGCCTTATCTAAAGGTGCTCTGGTATCGAGGTCTGCGAAATCCATTAGTACTGAAAAGCCTGAGTGGGGTCTTGTTCTCGCACATCTTAAAGAGCATGCCTCTACATTAAAATTCATCGCGGGTCTCTATGAGTATGAGTTGAAAAAGTTTCAAGAGAGAGGCGAGGGGTGTGAAGTTGATGAGTTTGTAAGAGAGTTGATCGCGGCTCTTCATGAGGCAGCCCCATTAATGGAGTCTCTTGCTTCCCAATTTTCTTCACGAGGAAAGATTCCTTTAGAGAGTGCCTGGGCGTTTCTTGTAGGGATGAGGAAGATCCATGAGCTTTTGTTTGAGCAACAGGGCAAGTACCACACCTGCTGCGTAGAGGTGAATCGTCTTCTTCAGGAAGGCAAGGAGAGTCCAGTAATCATCCTGTCTCATACTGCGGGATTTCTGTCAGCGCATTTGACGCCTTGGTTGCGTTCGATTTATTTTCACGCTGCTGGGTGGCTCTATAGAGAAGCGGTGGATCGGAAAGCGGTCTCGTTCAAACTTGTCAGGAAAGTATCCAAGCGGATCAGTAAACATTTGCCTGTTTGGGAGGGTCTTCAGCAACAAATTGGTTCTTATCGTCAACATCCCGATCCGAGAGTCAGCGCTCTTGCTGGATATAACAGCATGCAGATCGATATTGTTGTGGATCTTCTCAAGGCTCTTAAGTCGACAGATCAAGATTGGCAACCGATGGTTCGTTTAGTGATATTTCAAGTGCTGAGTTTTGATGCTTGGAATCAGCTCAATGAAGCGATCAAGGATCAGAGCTTTCCAACTCCTCTTTTAGAGGCGTTGCGTCAGTTTTACGCTCTGCAGTCGACGACCTTGAGCGTTATCGATGATGCAACGTTTGGTCAGTTAGAGCGAGCTGGAGAATGGTTGCAGGGAAAGCTTGTTGAAGAGCTGGAAGCGCTGGATCCTGAACCAGTGACCCAACCTGAGACGGGATATTCTGCGGCAGATTGGATCCCTCTAAGAGGGCCCTCCCCTGTCGAGGAAAAGGTAGAAGAGGAGATTCCGACCGTTGCTGAACCACCTCCTGTTCCACTCAGACAACTGGTCTCTAATTTAGCAGGTCCTGCTCATCATGGAGATATTGCGAAAGCTGCAAAGACAGAACTGATCAACTCTCTCGCACAACTGGAGGTTCTTTGCGGCGTGGCAAGAGAGGAAGCATGGAACATGCACCGCGCAAAGTTAGCTCTTGATCGAGTGCGTCTTCTTCTTCAAAGTGCACTGGATTTTGCTCTCATCGAATTGGATATCCGTATCGGATCTGAGCCAGCAATTGAAGCGACTGTGGGAGGCCACCCTCTACATCATGAGCATGACTTGGCTCTTCTAGCAGCTCCTATTCGAGCTGCTGGCCTAGGGGAGCCTTGGTCAGAAATTGCTTCTCATCCCCTGATTCAAAAACTGAGGAAAGCCAATTCGGTGCTCTGGTATGCGAGCACGGGTCGTGCACTGCGAACAACGGATTTTGGAAAAGAGTGGTTTGCAGCAATGAGGTCTTTGATGAGCCCAGAACCCCAAGAGCAGGCTCTTGCAGTTCACTGGCTGGAAAAAGAGATCATTGAACCCTCTGAGCTCTGGCTTCGATCTCTTTTGGATGCCTTGAGTGCCGGTTCTGAAAAAGGCAAAGTGGTCGATGGAGGCGTCTTGAAGGACTTGACCTCTGAAGAAGGGACGGGAGCACCTCAAGTGACAAAAGCTGCTCAAAGTGCTTTTAATAGCAGTCTATCCTCGAAGTTGGAGGCGGACAGCGTCGAGAGAGTGATGGATAAAGAGTCGGCCTTAAGAGCCCTTAAGTTCATGACGGCGGTGTTGGATTTAGCTCAGCTGCAGAGTTTAACTGGAAAGAGGCGAGCGGGGCACGCGCGGTGGGAAAAGAAAATGAGAGATGAGTTTATTGTGAACGCAGAAGAGAGACTGAGGGAGCTCCGCTTTGCGATGAACGATCGGAGTCTTTTAGAGAAAACCCCCCGTGGTTGGTTGGATGTTCTTGTGCTTGCAACGCGGCTACTCAGTGATGTTTACCGGGCCTCTCTTTTTCACCTCCCGTTGTATTGCAAGGGTGTTCACGTGATGTTTGTGAAGACCAATGAGCCTGAGGTCAAGGAGCGCACCTCGCTTCTGAAGACGAATGATCTCTCTCTCCTAAGCCGTGTGCTGACTAAACCCACCTCTTACCTTGAAGGCAGGACGCTTCCCGCTCTTCAAATCACCCCTCTGACACAACCTTATTTCTCAAGGCTCCGCTCGCTTCTCAGCCATCCGATTCCACTGAAAGGGAAAGGGACGGGAAAGTATCAACGTGTTTTAGACTTAGTGACCCATGCGAATCGTCTCTCTGAGCTTGCTGCCGCTTCAGAGGGTTCCGCTCTAGCTCAGATGCAAGAAAAAGCAGAGCCCATCCTCTTTGAAATCATTGGCGCAGCACAAGAAGCCATCCAGAAGGCCTGGGGTACCCTTCAATCCTAGCCTGTTTTCATTTAAGTGTGATTTTCCGTCATAAATGAGCCAAATTTACAGTGTTTTTCCTTCATTTTTGACGGAAAATCACTGTTACTTTAAAATAAGGGAATGGAAAGGACACTCTATAAAGAACTGATCGCCTGGAAAAACCAGACTTCACGTTTACCCTTAATCGTTAGAGGGGCGCGGCAAGTGGGGAAAAGCTATCTTGTCCAAGAGTTTGGTAAGAAGGAGTTTGAAGAGTTTCATGTTTTAAATTTTGAAAAGAGCCCTCATCTCTGTTCATGTTTTGATTCTTTAGATCCGAAGGAGATTTTGAAAGAACTTGAGCTTAGAGCAGGGATAAAGCTTAGCATACAAAATTCTCTACTCTTTCTAGATGAAATTCAAGACTGCCCTCAAGCTCTAAAGAGTCTTCGTTATTTTGCTGAAGAGATGTCCGAGTTGTCGGTCATTGCAGCTGGATCGCTTTTAGAATTCGTCTTAGAAGATAAAAATTTTTCATTTCCCGTTGGACGTGTTCAGATGATGAATTTGGGTCCTTTGAATTTTAGAGAGTATCTTTTGGCAAGAGGAAAGGACTCTCTTGTCAAGTGGCTGGATGAGGTTCAGTTGGGGGATAAGATTAGTGAAGGAACTCATCAACGATTGCTTTCTTTTGTGAAAGAGTTTTTTTGTGTTGGAGGTATGCCTGGAGTGGTGTCGACATTCCTTTCTACGGATTCATTCCAAGAGACAGCTCGGCGCCAGTCTTCAATACTCGATCTATACGCGCTAGATTTTGGAAAATACTCAACTAAACACTCAGATCATCGCCATTTAAAAAAACTCTTTCAAAAGGCGCCTAATCTTGTAGGAAAACTCTTCAAATTCAGTAAGGTGGATCCTGACTGTGCTAACCCTGCAAGAGATTATCGAGAGGCTCTTCACCGACTGCAGCAAGCACGGCTTATTCTTCCTGTTCATCTCACTAAGGGAACCGGACTTCCTCTTAGAGCAGAAATGAGCGAAAAGAAATTTAAAATCTTTCTTTTAGATGTAGGTCTTCTTGTTTTAAGTTTAGGATGGGATGGTGGGCACCTGAGTGTTGAGAAAGAGTCTTCACTTTTTCGAGGAATTCTTTCGGAGCAGTTTGTTGCCCAGGAGTTGTCTGCCATTCAAGATCCTTTTATTGATAGAGGGTTATATTTTTGGGAGAATGCAGAGAGATCTAGTCACGCAGAGATCGATTTTCTTGTAAATTTGAACCAATCAATGACTCCAATAGAGGTCAAATCAGGATCCACGGGTCGCCTCAAGTCACTGCGACAGTTTATGGAATCTCGAAATCTCCAGTTGGGAGTGAAAATCTCAGAAGACCCTTTGTCTTTGAGTCATGAAATTCTTTCGGTTCCTTTTTATTTAGTCCATCAACTGGGACGACTGCTAAGCCAGTCCAAAAAAATCTAAGGCGGATTTGAGCAAATTTCTATGGGGTTTCGTTGCTTCGACCATTGCTTCCATTGAGGGAGGGGGGGAGAATTGTAGCAAGGCGTCCCGAGGTCGATTGCGTGGGTTTCTTTTTGTGATCTCTAGAAGCGTTGCCAGCATATGGTTGCGGGTCAACATTTCATCTTGTTGATCAAAAATGGCTTGATGAATTGCTGCAGCAACAACAGCGGCGGCATCGAGGCCGTCGATTTGAGGAAGTTGTCTATTTGACCAAGCTTTTTGAACCGCCTCGCGGCGGCGCTCTTCTGCTTCACTCCAGACAAAGAGGTCCAAGAGTGTCTGGTTGGTCGGATGGGTGAGAGGAGTGGTGAGAAGTTGCTTTGCGACGGTTTCTGCGACGGATTGAACATCCTGAGGGCTGTAGGTCTCGGCATGCTCTCCTTTTCCAAGAGTCACACTTCTACCTAGAATGGATCTAGAAATATAACCGAGAGCTGGATCTTTGTCCTTTTTTGGTAAGGGAAGGTGTTCGATGACTGCTCGACCGAAGACAATTCTAAAGTAGTCAATGAGGTGGGGGTCTTTTAAATTTTCAACAGTCCCTATGTTTCCTCCTTGAACTCTTCCCAAAAACTGGATAAAACCTAAAACAGCAGTTGGACCTTGATAAAGGATGCCGAGAAGATCGCTGAGGAGTGCGTTTTGGACTCTCCTTAAATGAGCAGACCATTTAGATCCATGTACGTCGCTATAGATTTCTCCATGTTCAAATGAAGGAACCTGCACAGGCTCAAAAATTCCATCCAGCTCCAGGCCATCGATCAGCTCTTCTTGAAGAGAGGGAGTTTCGGAAAAAACGCGGTGAGCCATTTCATGGCCAAAGGTCGACCAAGCGTAGAGAGAACACGCTTGTCGCACATCAAAGAAAACGAGATTCACTTTTTCTGCAAAGTGCATCAACTCTAAAGAAGGATAGGAGGCAGGCCCTCCAACACCCAGCGCGACGAAGGGTGTCTTCCCCTCTTCACAGCTCTCAAATTTTGTACATTGCATGAATTTGGTTTGCAGGTTGTCCATGTACTCTCTGAAGCCGGTGACAAGGGCTTGGAAGCGAGGGTCAGCGCGTTGTGTCACAGCGAGTGCCATGTAGACATAAGGCTGTTCACGCCACCTAGGGCCTCCGTTGACTACGGGGTTCACGTTCGGATCGAAACTGATAGAGCGTTGCAGTCTTTGACGGACTGCCTGTTGTATTTCCTGAAGGGACCGTGTCGCTGCGGGCGTATTGCTCAAGACAGCCTTGATCACTGCTTGGTCAATTAAAGTGCTGGATAGTTGCCTTCCTTGTGCAGCATCTCGCCGAGCGTTAGGAATGAGTTGAGGATGAGCGTTTAGGACTTCTATCGCGATCGCCGCAATATTACCACTGACGGCTTGGACCACCTCGTGTTGTCTAGCAGGGAAGTAGGGCTCTGCAACGGAGAGGTGAGTCAAGGTTGGAGGATAGGGTCTCACATTCGAGCATGTTGACACGGGCGCATTCCTGTTTTCTTAAGCAAAGTATCACAGTATTTCCATTATGAAGAAGAGAGAAATCCAAACCAACGGGAAGGTTGGAGCTCGTTTTGAACCTCTTTGACTAAAGGTGGGGGTGTGAGATTGTCAGGGAAGAAGGCGCGCAGCAGTTTGTTGCGGATGTCTGTTTCATCTTTCTTTTCGATGAGGATCAGGTGGAGTGCTGCTGTGACGAAGTGTGCAGTTTCGAATTAGCGCATGACGATGTTATGAACCTTTCCTGGGAGTTCTCCTAGGAGGGTTTGTTCGACCTTGGGAAGGGAATCAAAAGCGGTGGTTAGGGTCTCGGGAGTGACGAGGGGGAGTGTAGCCTGCATGGGTCACCGACCAAAAAGGCTTTTCCGAAGGATAGGGGAGAAGCGTTGTAGACTCGTGTCTTCGACTTCGTTATAACGCGAGATCATCTCTTCGAGCTCTTCATCCGTCCACTCTTTTCCCCAAACGCGGGTTTGGCGCTCTTTTTTGACTTCGGTTAGAAAAGCGATGTCGCGTGTCCAGTAGTGGTGGATAACCAGTGGGGGAGCTGGATCGTAGGGGTCACTCAACACGAGCTCGATGCGTTCTGGGTAGAGGAAAGAACGGTGGATGTAGAGATGTTCGATCGACTGCGGCTTGGTGATTGTCTTAGTGAGCCGTTCACGGCCGGGAAGGAAGGCTTCACGTAGGGTGAGAGCGTCGATCAGGAGAGTGCCATCGGGAATCTTCTCTACAAAAGAGGTCCCAAACATCCGCCAGGGGATGACAATCTGTGAGTAGTCTTCATGGGCATGGAGGTAAGGAAGGAGCGACACACCTTCGGTCGGGACGAGAAACTCATCAATATCGATCATCGCTAGCCACCGGCTCGACTGACGCGCCCTCTTGATTGCGTCCTGCATGGCGCGGACCTGAGTGTTTGTCCACATCTTATCGGTTGCAGAGGGGTAGTCAAAGAGCTCCACGATTCCCCAGTCGATATAGGGCTGGAGAACCTCTAAGTAATTGTCATCACTAGAGTTATTATAGAGATAGAAGTGCTCAACCCCCACGAGAACGTGGTATTCGACCCACTCCTTCAAAAAGCGCGCCTCTTTTTGGAAGATCGCAGCGACGGAGAGGGTGTAGTCGTAAGGATGGGGGCGTGGTCCCTCTTGGATTTGAGAAAAGAGGGGAGTTAAAAGAAGAGTGAAGAGAAGAAGCGTCTTTTTCATACTGATAGCCAATTTAATCCCTGTTTTCTTACTTTTCAAATAAAGAATCATCTCCTACACTCGATATTTACATATGAAACGAGCCGCAACACTTCTACTCCTTATCCTTTGTCTCACGGGCTGCCGCTACGAAAGCGATTTTGTATGCGATCCTCGCGAGCGGATGCTCCCCGCAAAACCCGATCCTGAGACCTGGGCCTATACCAAGGAGATTCTCAAGATTGTCAACACAATGGGAGCGGAGCTGGAGTATTACCACCAAGTTTGGCTCGAGCACTCTTACGCCATCCGCGATGACGATGGGCAGTTTTACATCTGGCTCGACTTCAGTACCCAGTCTCTCCAGGACATCCCCGGTGCGAGGCGCCTCATGGTCAAGCTCGTGACCGACCTCCTGGGCAGGCTCAACGATAGTTCGATGCTTGCTGCAGCCCAGCAGGGCATTCCCTTTACGACAGACAACCTTTATGTGGATATCGAGTACACCAGTTTTTATGGGGTGTATGACGATCCTCTCTATGTAGGCCGTTCTGAGCTCGACCATGGCTATATGAACGTCTTTTATGCTCACACCGCCTTTGAGAAGGAGCCTGTTTACTACCACAAACACAGCGAACCTTTTGAAACTTCTGTGGAAATTGTCGCTGCAATCGAAAAGGCTGACGAGCACCTGCGTCCTGACTATATCCATCAATATGACCGCTTGGTCAGCCCTGTTGACTGGATGTCCGGCCAGCCCGACTATGTCCGAAGCCGTACCGAAGACTTTGACATTGACAAGTTTAAAAAGAAAAGTACGCTTTCCAACTACCCTAAACGCGGTATAGAGTCCGAAGAGCAGCCGGTCGTTCCTTACGATGCAGAGGGTGGAGGAAAGTCTGACAAATCCTCCTGGTCAAAGTAATTTTCTAACATTTTTCTTTATTAAAAATTAATAAATTCATGCTTTAATTAGGCCTGTTTGAATTTATATTACGGTGCAATGGAGAAAAATTTGTTATGAACCCAACCAGCCCAATCCACAGTTTTCAAGAAAATTCTAAGTATACATGGACAAAACGCGGTGTCACAGCTGCCGTGATTGTCGCTGCCGCGAAGACAGCAGATCCTCTCGCAATCATTGGCTCTGTCGCCTTCGGTGTATTAAACATCGTCAACATTGTGACAAGGTGGGCAGACAAGCAGACGCTGATGGGTCATAATATCGTGAAGCTGGCCGCAACAGCCACGCTCGCGACCATCTCAGCCGTCGCTCTTCTCTCTATTGCCGAAATTCCCCTTACCGCTCTACTTGTTTCGAAACTTGCCCTAGCAATCGCGAGCCCAAGCCTCCTCGAACTTCTCGTGGAAAACGCGATCGCTTACTTCCGCGCTTCTCAAAAGGCTGATTCTCAAAAACCCGCTCCTATTCCTACACCAACACCGGTTTCAAAACCTGAAGATAAGCCAACACCTTCTACAGAACGCTCTACTGCGTCAGATCTTGCTAACACAGCGGTCAGGGCGGTGCGAAAGAAGAAAGCTCGGGAAAGGACCGCACATCTTGCCACCCTTGCCAGAACAATTAGAACGAGTACTTTTAAAGCTGGGGATGTGACTTCGACAATGTATCCAGAGGATGCTCGAGAGGTTGAAGTGTCTAAAGAAGAGTTTCCTAGAGGTGCAACACTCCAACGTAAGCAGAGCTATGCTAAAGCCGTGGCACGACTCGCAACCTTCTCTCTTGAGCAGAGGGAAATCGCTCGTCAAGAACTAGAAAAACTAGTTGAGGAAGGATTCGAAACAGCGCTCGTTCTCTTGTTAGATCAATTTGATATTGAGCTGAGTGAAGAGCGAGTGAGTCAGTTCCGTTACTTTGAGGTTCTTGACGCACTCGATGAGTTTAACAATTCAAATATTGAAGAAGGATTAAAAAAACTCAACGCTTTGCATTGTGAAGGAGTAAAGGGGGCTGGTCGCTTGCTAGCAGCCTATACACTCCGATACGGAGATGGTGTGGACGCTGAAATTGCTTTTGGTCAACTCGTCACGATGGCTGATAATTTAAAATGTGTTTTTGCTAGTGAGCTTCTTGGACAGTATTATGCAAGTGGTCTCACCAATGGAAAGGACTCACACACCCGTGACCATGCGATTCACTACCTTGAGCAGGCTGCTTTAAACGGAGGGATTCTCTCTGCAGCTGAAGCGCTTGTACAAGTTTGTGAAGAAGGTGGCCCAAAATCCAAAGAAAAATTAGCTTTCTGGAAAGCGCGTGTTCTCACTGCAACAGAAGAGCCTAATGAAGCTCACAGAGCTGCAGTGGCTCTTTTAAATTCGGAAAAAGATGAAGATCGTCAAGAAGCCATTGAGATTCTTCAACTCTTGGTTAGAAACGAAAATTATGAGCTGGATTATCAGGCTCTCATCCGGCATTGCCAAAATGGAGAGTTGCGTCAAGAACTAAACCAGTTAATAGCTCTTGGAAAAGAGCACAACGTTCCTTTTTGTGTAGCGATGTTTCATTACGAAGCTTGCACTGAATCTTTGGAAAATTTCTCTGAGGCAGAAAAGGTTCTTTTGAAGTTGAAAGAAGAGGGAGCGACTTTTGTCGATCTTTTGTTAGGTTTCATTTATGTCGAAATTGAAGAAAAGCGTGCAGAAGGATTCAAGATTTTAGAGTCTTTAGCGAATGCAAAAGATGCTGACGCAGCCAACTTTCTAGCGAAGATTTATGCAGACGAAGATAACGCCTACGATGTAGAAGTGACCCCTGAGCTTCGAAGAAAAGGAAGACTCTATGTAAATATTGGTGCTGAGGGTGGGCTTGCAAGCTCAAGACAGCTTAAAAAAGAAATGAGAGAAAACCTTACTGCAGCTCGAGCTCACTTAGCTGTTCCTGCACCTCCATCCCCTCCATTACCTCCATCAGGCACGCCTGTTCCAGCACTGGATCTATCTCCTTTATTGGAGAGAGCAGCCAGCACTGAGAGTGTTGCTTCTGTTGATCCGAAATACGTTCCTTTTCCTGTTAAGTCGCCAGAGGACACGCGTTATACTTTAGCGGTTCAAAGCCTTCAGAAGGAAGGGGAGCGGGAGGACGCCTTTAACGAATTCCTCGCGCTCGCTGAGTTAGGGTATCTTCGTGCCTTTAGAGAGGTTGTTCAATGTTACGAGCACGGTATTGGTGTGGAAGTCGACTTAGATGCATGTAATGAGTGGATTGCAAAAGGAAAAGAGCAGGGCTGCAATTACTGTAAAGCAATGGATATTGTCGATCAGTTTAGAGATGGCTTAAAATTCAGAGCGGCGCTAGGACTTATTAAGAAACTAAAAAAAGTAGACGAGAACATGGGTAACCTCGCTCTTGGGCTTGTGCAATTGGAACGAAGAAAGGAAAAGGAGGCGCAAAAACTCTTGATGCCCCTTGCAGAAGCTGGAGATTTTAAGGCAGCGGCTGCGCTAGTTTCTAGAGCCGACAAGGATCCTCCTGCTGAAATTGCAAGAGTTGCAGCCAGTCGTGGTCATGATAGCTCGCTTGATCTGCTAAGCAGATTACAAGAAGAAAGCGGAGGAGGAAAATAATGAACGACATTCAAAGACTCGATCCTGTCACCACATTACATGAAAAGAGAACCTACAACTGGTCCAAGCGCTTGCTCGGCGTTGCAGTAGGAGTGGGTGGTTACACTGCTGCACAGCCCTATGCACTTATCGGAGCGATCGCTCTAGGAGTTCTGGAAGCGAGTGACTTGGTCGCCTCTACCTTCTCACCTGAGTCTTTCAAGATGCATACCGTTGTCAAGCTGGCAACGACCGCGGCGGTGGCGACGATCACAGCCATTGCCCTTCTCCATTTGGGAGGATTTCCGCTCACAGCGATTTACGTTGCGAAGCTAGCTGGAATCTTATCTGCTCCGGCGGCTGTAGAGTGGCTGTTGGAAGCGGGACGGATGTTCCTTCATGCTCCAACGGGCGATCAGCTGAAGATGCAAGAAGCCCTCCATCAATTTGGTCGTTGGGCAGAGCATCAAAAAGCCGTGGCCTCCTTCAAAACCCTTCACGAGAAGGGGTATGCTCCAGGTACGTTCTACTACGCCATCGCTCAACTCTGGGGACGTGGAATCAAAAAAAATGAAGATGCTGCATACCGGATTCTGACAGAACTTGCCAAAGCAGGAAACCATGATGCGAAAGCAGTCATTGCAGCTCAAGCTTGGGAAGCAGAGCACTCTGACTGGGCGAAACAAGATCTCGAAGCATGTGCTGCAGCCGGTTCGAGTTGGGGAGAGTATTATCTAGCCTACTGCCTGCTTCTTCCTCCTGGTCCTAATCAAGACTTAAATAGGGGAGCCGCTCTCATTAAAGCATCTGCTGCAAAGGGGAACATCGAAGCTCAGAAGTATAAACACCTTCGACGGACCCACGACCAGCAGATGGACGTGGATCCGATCAACTGGCTAGGACAGTTGAGGCTGCGGGGTGATAAATTTGAGAAAGAGGCGATCTGGTGGATGATTGAGGTCTACTCCAACGAAAAGGGTGGAGACGCCCTTGCCCTTGTCGACTACTGGATGGATGTTCTTAAAAATCGAGAAGATGCCAGTACGCCTTACCCAGCTGATGAGTGATATCCCCGGCAATCATTGAGTAGGGAGTTTTGATCTCTGCCGCCATCTCTCCTGCCAGGCCATGAAGAGTGGTACCAAAACAAGCGGCCGCTTCGACGGTGAGCCCTTGAGCTACAAGGCCGGCTAAGATTCCTGTAAGCACATCTCCACTTCCGGCCGTTGCCATGCCTGGTGTGCCCTCCGAGGCGATCACCGGTACATTGCCCTTCGCAAGGATGAAAGTGGGTCCGCCTTTCAAGACCACCACCACTTCTTTTTCATTCACATACTCTTGGCAGCGCTGAAGGAAGGTTGCTGACAGTTGTTCAGGCGTTTCGATGTTGAGAAGACGGCTCATCTCCCCACGGTGGGGTGTGAGAAGCGACCCTCGAGGAGGAGTGAGGTTTTCTTCAGCGATGAGGGTGAGCGCGTCGGCATCGATCACGAGTGGGGTTGTCACTTTCTCAAAGAGTTGAGGAAGGAGGGTGCGCATCTCTTGGCTGCGCCCGATACCAGGCCCGACAAAAGCTGCTTTAGCGTGATTCATCTGTTCGAAGATCTCGTCTGGAGACGAGTACGCGATCTTGATCAATTCAGGGATGGAGGCAGCGAGTTCGCTCTCCATGCCTCTGGGGTGGAGGAGGCGTATCATTCCCGCACCGGAGCGGAGGACCGCTTCAGAGGAGAGTAGCGCTGCACCCGGCATTCCAGGTGATCCCGCCAGTCCTACAACGAGTCCTGCTTCGTACTTGTGGCGTGTCCGCTGGATCGAAGGGCGAAGAGAGAGGGCATCTTCTTGCGTTAGCAGCCCTGCGAAGGGAGCCATTTCATGAACGAACTTTTCAGGGAGGCCGAATGGAACGATCTCGATCTCACCGACGTGGTTCCAGCCGTTACCGAGAAAGAAACCGCTCTTTGGAAGTCCGAGTGCGAGGGTGAGGGTCGCTTCGATCGCGACACTTTCGACCACGCCGCTTTCTCCTTCAACACCGGAGGGGATGTCGATGGCTACAATCGGAAGTTCGCTGGCGTTGGCTTGAGCGACGACTTTGTCGTAAGGGGCGTGGAGGGTGCCTTGGAAACCCGTTCCGAAGAGTCCGTCGAGGATCAGGTCGTAGTTGTCATGGATCTCTGCAGGCAGTTCAGAAAAAACGACCCCACCCGCTTTCTTGTAGCGGTCAAACTCTGTTTTGGCGAGGGGTTTGAGCTCCTCTTCTTTGCAGACGAGAAGGGCGTCGACGCTGCAGCCCTTTTGGATGAGGTGGAAACCGGCAACGAAGGCATCTCCACTGTTGTTGCCTTTTGTGGTCAGGAGTAGGATGCGTTTGTGAATCCCGATCGATTCGATGAAGCGGAAGGTTGCTTCAGCCACTCCCTTTCCGGCGGCTTCCATGAAGAGACTCTCTTTAGAGCCTTGTTCATAGCTCTTTGTCTCGGCACTCACCATGACGGAAGGGGTGATGACTTTGATCATTCTATAAGTGTTCCTCTTTGACCGAACGCTTCATGATTTCTTCTAAGACTTGAGAGAGTTGGAGCTTGTTGTGGAGGATATGGTGGACACCCTCGATGATAGGGAGGGGAACGCCGGTCTCTTCACTGAGCTTCAGAGCCGCTTCAGCGCAGTAGGCGCCCTCGACGACCATGCCAATCTCTTCTTCTGCATCTTTAAAGCTTTTTCCCTTTCCAATCAAGGCACCAAAGCGGAAGTTCCGGCTGAGGCTGGAGCTCGAGGTCATACAGAGGTCTCCCATGCCAGCGAGTCCACTGAAGGTCTCGGGGCGGCAGCCAAGAGCCACACCGAGCTTTTTGATCTCATGGAGGCCCCTTGTCATGAGGGCAGCACGGGCAGAGAAGCCCATATTCAAAGCCTCTGCAATTCCACAGGCGATGGCGATGGGGTTTTTGAGGGCTCCGACGAGTGTGACGCCTTGGATGTCGCTGTTTGGATAGACGCGGAGGGTGTTGGTGGTGAAGGCGTCCACAATTTGGTCAATCACCTCGCGGTTGAAGGCGGAAGCGACAACGGAGGAGGGGAGGCCACGGATGATCTCAGCAGCAAAGCTTGGGCCGCTGAGCGCACCAATGAGCTCTTTGGACTCTTTGCCGAAGACTTCCATCACCACATCGTGGAGAAGCATCCCGCTGCCGAGCTCGACACCCTTCGAAGTGAGCACAAGAGGAACACGGAGAGGCGTCACAGCTTTCACTTGTTCTAGAACGGGACGTAGTCCCGCTGTTGTGACCGACTCAACAAGGAGCTCTTTGTCCTGCACCGCTTCAGCAATATCGGTCGTGAATCGGATCGTTTTCGGTGCGACGACATCCGGAAAGCGTGGATGCACACCGGTAGCATTGAGCGTGTCTGCAAGCTCTTGGTTGGTCGTCCATGAGGTGACGTCATACCCCTTCCTTCCAAGAAGGCAGGCAAGACAAAACCCCCACGACCCTGTTCCTAGATATCCAATCTTTTTCATGAAAATAAGTATACCTATTCAGCAATAAATTCGCTATCGGTGAGAGGCGGTCTCTCTTTGAGATAGAAGAGGCGTGGGTCGAGCTCTTGAGCTAAAGAAAAGTCCTCTCCTGTCCAATCCCGAAGCAGTCTTTTGGTCTGGTCGGTGAGGTCGCGTGCGACCGTCTCTGGACTCGACGGCCCGTCGCGGTTTTTCAGAGGAGAGAAGGTCTCTTCTCTTTCGTAGAGGAGCACTTCACACTGGAAGTGTTCGAAAAGATCAAAGATAAAGGTCTCAAATTTCCATCCCTTCGTCACAGCTTCGCGGTTTTCTGGGAGGGTTTTGTAGGCTTTGTGTAGAGGCAGTTCAACCTGTGACGCTTCTTTTGCAGCGTCCATCGTGCAAGCAAAGAGAGAGAGGTTGGCGTAGAGGTAAAGCAGCTTTCCATCGGCGCGGCGTCTCTTCATTTCCTTGGGATCGACCTCAGAGTACTCCTTCACAAACAATTTTCCCTTCTCTTCCATCAGAAGCCCGAGAGACTCTGCTTCGTCGAGGCGCTCGATGGTCTTGACGGCCACTTCACATCCCTTTCCCAACAGACCGATGAGAGCAGAGTCGACCGGGTCAGCGAGGAGGTTGTCAATCAAGAGGAGGTTGAGCACCTCAATACCCGCATCTTCCCACTTTTTTCCCACCTCGGATTTGTAGAGGGAGTGAAAGACCTCTCCGTTGCCACTGGGCCCTGTTAAAAGGGTTCCATCTAAGCGGTGGAGGGGCTCTCCTTCTTTGGTGAGAAAGGGCAGACTCTCTTGAATGAAGAAGTCCACTTGGTTCTCTGAGAGGCCCCAAAAGTCGTGACTTACAAACGCTTCTCGTGTAGCTTCTGCATTCTCTTCTGAAACCATCACTGCGAGAGGGATCTCTTTTCCATTGACCTCTGAAGCAGCGGCGATTTTTTCGGAAAAGAACTGGAAAGCGGGCTTTTTCTTTACAGGCGTGACGGGATAGAGGCCTTTGGGCCCAGCAAAACCAAGGCGAGTCCCTTGCCCCCCTGCAAGAAGGACAACACCCACCTTCCCTGCTCTTAAGAGGGCTTCACCCTGTTCTAGAAGTGAGGGGCTTTTTGTTTGCACGCGCTCGAGTGGAACACCAGAGAGACCTGGTGGCTCTTTATGCAGGAGGGAGCGCTGTTTTTCAATCTGTTCCATCTTCAAATGCTTCAAGCCAGCGTTCATAGTCGGATTTTGGGCTGACAGGTGGAGTGTACTCCTCTTCGTACCGCTTTTCAAAGACTTTCAGGTAGTGGTTGAAGAGGGTGCCCTCTAAAACCGGGGAGTGTTCTTGAAGAGGAGAGCGTTTTTTAGGGGTGGGTTTTGGTTGAGGAGGGGGAGTGCGGATGCGCTGTTTAGTCATCCGTTCGTCGAGACGCTTTAAAAACCGGGGCGTCTTCTCTGTTTTCGCGTGCTTGATCCGGCTGAGGTAGGCGAGCTCGTTGTCGGAGGTGACCACCGTCACCTGCTCTGGCTGAGGGTGGCTCTCTAGCTCTGTGAGGATGAGCTCGTCAGCCGTCTCTCCAAAAGCGGAATAGAGGATCCGGAGTTTCTTATAATGAGAAAGGCTTCCATGCCCTAACCGGAAACGTCCATCAAAGATCAGGCTGAGATCCAACAAAAGAGACTCAGCTGCAGCGCTTAAGTGCTCGATGAACTTCTCACGTGAATGTTGAAGCCCAAAATCGTCCTGATTCTGAGAAAAGAGAAGATTGTAACCGTCGAGAAAATATTCCATACAAACTGACCTTCATTATACCAAGAACACTCAAGCACTTACAACCGTTTTGTTAACATAAAACTTTAATTTACAACAAGTTTCGATAGATTTCTTCGAGCGCTCCTGCTACAATCTGAGCTCGAATTCATAATGAAATACAACAAAATCACAAAGGAGCAAAGATGAAAAAATCTGTCGCAATTTTGAGTTGTCTCTTCACTCTATTTTTTGGCGCACAAGCCCACGCAGGATTTGTTTTTGAAGGTTACATGGAATCGAAAAACCTCAATCTCTCTGTTGGAGGAACGTTCGAGAATAACGGAACGCTCTTTGGAACAGAAGCCCTCAAGCTCTCTTGCGGAACCCTCGTCGGAACAGGACTGATCAAGTCTGATAAAGTGGTTTCCATTCGAACGAAAGAGTTTGGTTTTACAGGAGACATTGAGTACACAGAACGCTGTGTTATCACTGTGAAAGAAGATTTTGATCGAAATATCTGCTCGTTTAAAGGGCCCGTAGATGAGGATGGAAAGATGGTTGCTCCAGAGGTCACTGTTGATCCTACTCTCTGGAGTAAAGATGAGACCAAGAGCTGGGTACGCTCTTCAACATCCGTCTCCGCCCACTAATCACTGTTTTCTTTTTTTCTAGTGCTTTGAAAAAAAGACGCCCCACCTGAGCTGTCCCTCAGTTGGGGCTTTTTTTTGCCCTTTCAGGCGAATCTGTACCCTTTCGACTATTCCGAACCCCACTCCGAAAAAGTCGCGACTATTTCGAACTTGACCTCGAAATAGTCGGCTCAAATCAAAAAAAACGTACTTATAGGAAAAATCACCCCAAAATTCCGACTATTTCGAACCCTACTCCGAAAAAGTCACGACTATTTCGAACTTGACTTCGAAAAAGTCGGATCTTAAAATAGAGGCTATGAAGCGCTTTTACACACAGTTGGTTGAAAATCACTTTCTGAAGCACCGCCAAATGCTCTTTTTGACGGGGCCTAGGCAGGTGGGAAAAACGACAATAGCGCAGTCCTTGAAAAAGTCATGGAAAGCGTTTTACTACTTTAATTGGGATGTTGTGGAGGATCGCCAGCTGATTTTAAAGGGACAGGGTCCTTTAGCTGAGTATATAGGGCTGCATGCAGCAAAAGAGCGCGAGCCTCTTGTTGTTTTTGATGAGTTGCACAAGTACAAAGATTGGAAGAATTTCCTGAAGGGATTCTATGACGCTTATGCGGATCAGGTCAAAATTCTTGTCACAGGAAGTGCTCACTTAAACCTCTTTCATCACTCTGGAGATAGTTTGATGGGACGGTATTTTTATTATCGAATCCATCCATTCTCTGTCGCTGAGCTCGTGTCACCTCAAAATGGTGAAGAGGAAATCCATCCGCAACCGAGAGAAATTTTAGAAGAAGAGTTCGAGAATTTGTGGGAGTTTGGAGGGTATCCAGACCCGTATTTGACAGCAGATCTAGAATTTTTCAAAAAATGGTCAAGAACCAGAAAAGAGCAGCTTTTTAAAGGGGAAATTCAAAGTCTGACTACGATCCGTGAACTGGATCTTTTAGAGGTTTTTGCTGAGATGCTCGCTGAGAACGCAGGGCAACAGTTGTCCTACTCATCCTACAGCAAGCATCTACGTGTATCAGATAAGTCGATACGCTCGTGGTGTGATACCTTGACCCACTTTTATTATAGTTTCAATGTGAAACCTTGGTCAAAAAATGTAGCTCGTTCACTCATTAAAGAACCAAAAACCTACTTATGGGACTGGGCTCTTGTTAAAGATGCGGGAAGGAGAGCAGAAAATTTTGTAGCTTCGCACTTATTAAAAGCCGTGCACCTCTATACAGATCAAGGCTATGGGGATTATCAGCTGTGGTACCTTAGAACAAAAGACCAAAGAGAGGTAGATTTTCTTGTCACTAAAGACAACCAACCATGGTTTTTAGTGGAAGTGAAAAAATCGAACAGTAAAACGATCTCTCCTGATCTGGTCTACTTCCATGAAACCTTGCAAGTTCCTCATGCATTCCAAGTTGTGATGGATCTTCCTTTTCAAAATGTGAATTGCTTTGAGTATGAGAGGCCCGTCATCGTTCCTGCCAAAACGCTCCTATCTCAGTTAGCCTAGAACTTAGCTGAAAGTCGTATGATGTTCAGGGTGATTAAAGAAAAGCTGACCTAGCCTTTGTAGTTGTTCAAGCTTTTCTTTTTGCCGGTCTTGTCTACCTGGGCGATAGGCCGCCTGATAGGCACGGTTCACTGCTGCACGTTCGTTTTGTTGAGCTGCGAGAGTGACGTTGTGCTGATTCAAAGCATCGATGGCATAGCCTTGAATCTTTTCATCATCGATATTGAGATTGGGAAACTCTCTTCGAACCCCTTCGGTCACGGCGCTCAAGTAGACGATAAGAAGCCATCTATCCTCCTGGCCAATGGGGCCGGGCCTATCCCATCGAACCTGTCCTTCTTCAAAGTGGTAAGACTTTCGGTGCATATAGAGTCCTTGAGCAGCCTGTTGGAAGAAGCGTTTCAATGCAATGGCTTGAATTTGTCCAGGAGTCGTTTCTCTGCCTGAGAAGCGAACCTGCAGCTGAGTCATGAGAGGAAGTCGGACCTCAGGATCCATCGCCTCCGTCTTAAATCCAGCCAAATAGGGAAAAAGAAAATCGTCAACGGCATCCTCAACGTGCTTAGCGATGAAAGGAGCCTGAACAGTGATCCGGGCCCTTTTTGAGAGCGGTTGGCCTTCCTGGGGCTGTTTTGGAATAGAATGTTTATTTTCAATTCGCATACATTAAATTCTATCATAATTATATAAAGATTTTGTTAAATAAATATTAGTTTATTATAAATAAATTATTTGGTATAATAATGTTATAGTAAAAAGGGGTGTGTATATGGATAGTGAGCTATTTGCTTTGTTTGGGGAATCTGAAAAAGGAGACTTTCGTGAGCCTTACTACTTAGAGACGTTACATGAGCTCCACGAGGCTCTAGGCCTTCCTCCTGATGGCTCAGCTGGAATCCATTACGCTGTCCGAGCGCTTCTCTACGGCAACTCGCTCCTCTTCTTCCGTGTTCAAGAAGAGGGCTTCTCCCACCAGGACTATTTTGAGGGCCTCTGGATGCTGAAAAAAACCGTCGAAGGTGAGAATCTCTTAGCTGTGGGCATCCCCGGTGTCGGTAGCCAAGAGGTGATCCACGCGGTAGGAGAGGTCTGTGAAGACACCTCCTCCCTGATTCTCATTACCGAAGATGATCTCTACGACTATCTCACCGACACAGGGTAACTTCAAGGGATCCTGTCAGAGCTCACAAAGAGCATAAAGAGAGGAATCAAGACCGTTACAAATCTACGCTCCCGAAAGGGAGCGTTTTTTTGCACTTTGGCTTGTCCTTCATTGCGGAGCGGTGAGCTTTGAGGTCTTTTTTAGCCTGAATTGCCATTAAATACAGATTTATAGGAATCATAATGGCCGTATTCTCCAATAATACGGCCAAAAACTTGAAAAATGGCCGTATACTAATCTACGCTCCCCAATGGCAACGTTT
>CAZPBC010000034.1:0-21606 GCA_964584775.1 uncultured bacterium | reverse complement strand
ATAAGTTCCATTAGGGACGCCTCTAAAAGTGGGTCCCCTGTTTCTTCCTTGGGGCTCTCCATAACCTCGAGAACGCTCTTGCTGGATATAGAAGCGAGAGGTGTAGAGTCCTTGCTTCAGCTTTTTGACATGTGCATCGGTTAAGGGAAGGTAAGAGATCTCTGGCTGAAGTGGGCGGAGGCCTCCTCCTTCAACTTTCGCCTTGAGTTTAGGGTGGTGGTAGAGGGCGAGTGCATGGGTCGCTTCTTCTGGAAGCGAAGCGGACTTCGGAACCTCATCTCGTTTCAGAAGGCGGCTCGTCGCGAAGTTGCCCATCCCCCAGAAATCGGTGAAGGCTTTTTTGTCACTCGACACCCACTCTCCGTTGTCATAAATTTCTCCTTTCGAAGTGCCGTACTGGCTGAGGAGAAATCGGCCGACTGGTTGATTAAAATGTTTTAGCGTCACTTTTCGTGGGCCGTAGGGGCTTGTTGAGGAGAGCGATTCTTGACCCTCAAATTGAATAAAGGGAATGTGTTCGAGCTTTTGCATCCAGGTTGGAGTGATCAGCTGATCGAGCTGGTTGCCCTCTTTGTCAACGCCATAGATTTTGCCCCCATAAAAGTAGAGCGTATCTTCGGGTTTACCAATCAACCGTTTGATATACCGTTTCTTATAGGGAAGGACTCCTAAAAAGTGTGTTGTCGAGTCCATCTCAGGAATCTGATCTCCCGACCAGATCACCACACTCCCACGCTTCACCTCATCAGGCTCAAAAAGGAAATGATCGGTTTTTAAGGGGACATTGAGTCCAAAGGTGGTTTTATTCACCAGAAGGTGGTCTTCTTCCTTATAGGTCGGGCGCATTGAGCCTGTGGGGATCTTGTAGAGCTCAAACCAGCTCTGCCTCACCGCCACCGCCACCACAAAGGCAATTCCGATCGCAATGGTAAAGTCGAGAAGGGCTCTTCCAGGAGGCTTCTTCAACTTGCCACGCGCTTCACGCTCGAGCTGTTTCGCGAGGTGGCTCGCTTTGGTGCGGTTTTTTTCGAGCAGAGCTTCGTCGAGCTCTTCCATTAAACCTTCTAAATGAGAAAGTTCAGAGGATTCCACCTCTTTCCAGCTCAGCTTATAGAGCTTGATATGGTGCCGTAGGATGTGACGGGATTTGCGCAGTGTGTATTCTTTGGAAAACATGGTGCAACGAGTTTACTCTTTTTACAGAATTATCCCAAGTGAGGAAATATTTGAGCTATTTTGTTCGGTTTTTGTTCGAATTCAAAAAGATAGAGTGGGAGCCTGTTTCCCCATTTGTGCGGAAAGGTTGTTAATAAGTTGGCTCCTCCTCAAAATAGGGTCTAAGACACGAGTAAAAGAAAGTTCAGGAATAACCCTATAAAAATATTTTAAGTTCCAGGTCTTTAGGGAGATAAGATGACTTTCTATCGGTAAATTCCTCTTTCATTACAATTCTTGAGCATCTTAATAATTAGAAAACTGAAGTGTAGATAAGGCGTATTATAAGTTTCTTCCAGAGTCAACAACTCGAAATGAAGCGCGTTCTACGCCTCCCTTTACTTTAGTAAAGGTCGGAAAAAAAGAAGGATAATGAGGGGAAGTTTCTGGAAGATAGATGGTCAGTTCTTTTCCCGATAGAATGGATCCATCTTTGGGCCACTGTGCGACCCAGGCCGAAAAGCTCACATTAGGATAGAGTTTACCATCTACCACTAACTTCGGTCCCCAAGGAACACTTTTGCCCTCTTTATTGAGAATAGAACGTCTTGCTCGGTCGGGGAGAGGTTGAAACGGGAGATGGGTGAGTTGAAAGAAGAGGGACTCCTCTGTGCAGGGAGGAAGGTTTTTCTGCTGGGTCATCGAGCGGCGGTTGGTCACCTTTAAAGGATTGAGGGAGAGGGTATAACGCACCCAAGATGTCCGCCCAGGCGCCTCTGATTGAATCCATCCTCGCCATCCAGGGAAAGGCTGTTTGACCCGGGCCTCTGGAATGATCATTTCATCAAAAATGAGAGAGTCAGGCGTTTTGTCGACAATATGAAGCGCCGTGTAATTCTTATTTTGGACCACGACCATCCAATCTCCCTTTTTCGACTCTCTAAAAAGGGCGCCGATTTCCAGCGTCGAAGCAGCTAAATGAAGTGGGAGAAAGAGTAAAAGCAAGGTTTTCAAAAGCATAGTGGCAGAATAATTGATTCAATCTATTCACGACAAGTTGTATATTACTGAGAAATTGGAGGCATTTAATGAAAAAATGGACGACATTACTCGCTCTCTTTTCTCTTGTTTTTCTTTTGAGTTGTGGAGAAAAAAAGGAGCTCACTGAAAAAGAAAAAATTGCAAAGCTTCCCATCAACGAGCGTGTATCCGTTGAGGCGATCAATGCAAAGATTGCACAGTTCAAAGAACTGCAAAAAAGAATCGACGAGGTCGCTAACCGTGAGGATCTCAATGCCGACCAAGAGCTTTTTTCGGACTTCCCAGCCGCCGCCGTGGAGATTCAACTTCAAGGAAGCTTGCGTGACCAATGGAATCAACTTGAAGGGCGCATCCTCGATTTGGAGCGACAAAAACAGGCGATATTCAAAGAAGCCTTTGGTGAATAGATAAGATGTCGATTCAAGAAGTTTATCGCACTTCACTGGCTCTTCATACAGACCTCTATCAGCTTTCGATGGCCTATGGGTACTGGAAAGAGGGGCTTGATCAACGTAGAGCTGTCTACCATCTCTACTTTCGAAAAAATCCCTTTGAAGGTGGATTGACTGTTGCTTCAGGGTTGAAGCGTGTCATCGACTATCTTCAAACCCTCCGCTTCGATGACTCAGATATCGACTACTTAAGGATTCTCACCGATGCGTGCGGGGATCCGCTGTTTGACGAAGAGTTTTATGAATATCTAAAAGCCTTCCGTTTTCAAGGCGACTTAGAGGCTGTTCCAGAGGGAACGATCGTCTTTCCCCACGAACCGCTGCTTCGCGTGACGGGTTCCCTCCTGGAGTGCCAACTCTTAGAGAGTCCTCTCCTCAATTTCGTGAACTTCTCCACTTTGGTCGCCACAAAAGCGGCCCGGATCTCCCTAGCCACTGCAGGTGACGAGGTCTTAGAGTTTGGTCTTCGTCGCGCTCAGGGAGTCGATGGGGCTTTAACTGCAAGCCGATCTGCCTATGTGGGCGGAGTCCATGCGACCTCGAACGTCTTGGCCGGCAAAATATATGGAATTCCTGTGAAAGGAACACATGCTCATAGCTGGGTCATGGCATTTGATGATGAGATAGAGTCGTTCTATGCGTTTGCGAAAGCAATGCCAGGGAACTCCATTTTCCTTGTCGACACCTACAACACCCTCGAGGGAGTGAAGGCAGCGATTGAGGTGGGTAAGTGGCTCAAGAAAGAGGGCAAGCCCTTTTTGGGAATCCGCCTCGACTCGGGCGACCTTGCCTATCTCAGTATTGTCGCGCGTCAGATGCTGGACAAGGAGGGATTTGAGGAGGCAAAGATTGTGGCCAGCAATGAATTGGATGAGAGGCTGATTGAAAGCTTGAAATCTCAAGGGGCAAAAATTGCCGTTTGGGGTGTGGGAACAAAGCTCGCTACCGCGAAAGATCAACCTGCGCTCGATGGGGTCTATAAGCTCTCTGCCATCACCGATGAAAAGGGGGAGTGGGACTACCGGATTAAACTCTCAGAGCAAATTCTCAAAATCTCTAATCCCGGAATCCTTCAAGTAAGACGTTTTTTTGATGAGTTTGGAGCGATCGCTGATGTCATCTACGACGAAGAAAAGCCTCTAGGGAAAAGTGCTCATATTGTTGACCCCTTTGACCCAACGAAAGAGAGATGGATCAATACAGAGCAGGAGAGTGTCGATCTCCTGGAACCGATCTTTAGAAAGGGGGCTTTAGTGTATCAGGTTCCCTCCATTCATGAGTCACGTGAACGGACCCTTGAAAATCTAAACTTTTTCCACAGCGGTGTGAAGCGGTTTGTGAACCCTCATAAATACGTCGTAGGGATGGAGAAAGGCCTCTATGACAAAAAAGTCGAACTCATTAGAAAGATACGCCAGCAGACGACATGAACGCTCTTCTTTTAATTGATATTCAAAATGATTTCCTTCCCGGAGGCGCTCTTGCTGCCCCTCGTGGAGATGCAATTTTACCAACCGTACAAAAGTTGGTGACCCTTCCTTTTGATCTCGTGATTGCGAGTCGTGATCGGCATCCGAAGGATCACATGAGTTTTGCGTCAACGCATGGAAAAAAAGTCCATGAGAGGATCGAAGTCGACGGTGACGAGCAGGTGCTCTGGCCCGACCACTGTATCCCTGGAACTGAGGGGGCCGAGCTGCACCCTTCGCTACAGAAGATCAAAATAGATTACTTTGCAGATAAGGGAACAGAGTCTCATCTGGATAGCTACAGTGCCTTTTTTGATAGGAAAGGAAACGTCGCTACCGGACTTTATGATTACCTCAAAGAAAAGGGAGTGACAACTCTGTATTGTGTTGGGCTCGTGACAGAATACTGTGTTAAAGAGACAGTGCTCGATGCTCTGCAACTCGGCTTTAGAGTGTTCGTTGTTCAAGAAGGAATTTCACCTATTGATCTGAATGATGGGATCCAGGCAATAGAGGAACTTCGTGCTGCTGGGGCCGAAGTGATTTCGATAAATGATTTAAGATTGGAGTGATGATGAAGCGGTTGATCCTTTTTTTAGTAGTTCTTTCACCTCTATTTGCCGAGGAGGCACCTGAAGAGAAGCGCGTTCGTACAGAGCATGCCATTCAAGTGGATGGAAAATCCCTTGAGTATACAGCGGAGGCGGGAACCCTCTTTCTTCTGAATGAAAAAGAGGAGCCTGAAGCTGAAATCTTCTACATCTACTATAAAAAGAAGGGAGACGAAAAACGCCCCATCTCTTTCTTCTTCAATGGAGGGCCAGGAACGGCTGCAACGTTCCTTCACCTTGGAGGGTTTGGGCCTCGAAAAGTCAAACTTGGTGCAGAGGGAGAACCTCTCTATCCCTGCTGTTTTGAAGACAACCCCTACACCCTGTTGAACGTCTCTGATCTGGTTTTTGTAGACCCGGTCTCTACAGGCCTCAGCAGAACTGTTGAGAAGGGAGATGTCAAAAAGTTCCTCAGCGTCGATGGAGACATTGAGTCTTGTGGAGAGTTCATCTACCGTTTTGTGACAAGAGAGAAACGATGGGGGTCACCGAAATACCTTGTCGGAGAAAGCTATGGTTCTCTACGTGTTTCTGGACTTTCAAGCTACCTTTTCGATGAGTACTTAATGAAGATCAATGGGGCTATCTTGATCTCATCGATCATTGACTTCCTTCCTATCGATTTTAAGATCGGAAATGACGTTCCCTATATGACTTTCTTGCCTACCTACAGTGCGATTAGTTGGTATCAGGGGAAGCTCTCTAAAAAGCAGTTCCCGACCGTCGAGTCAGCTGCACAGGCAGCCAAATCGTATGCCTTTGGACCCTACGCTGAGCTTCTGCTTAAAGGGAATCGCATCTCTACGGAAGAGAAGCAGGCAGCGGCTAAAAAGCTTTCCACGTTGACCGGTCTTGATGAAAGTTTTATCTTGCGGAACCGCCTACGCATCACCTCTGATGCTTTTCAAAAGGAGCTCTTGCGGAAGGAAGAGAAAGTCGTCAGTCGGATCGATGGGCGCTTTACAGGCTGGGATATGAAACCTCAAAGCAACTCTGTCTTTTTTGATCCGAACCTCACCGATATCTCTGTGTTTCTCACCCAAGCAATGAATGAGTGGCTCTCTGAGGAACTAAGTTGGAAAAGTGAGCGGGAATACCGGCTCTTTTCTCATGAGAAGTGGGACTACTGCAAAGCGAAGAACTGCTATGTCAACATGTCAAAAGATCTAGTCGGTTTAATGTCTGAAGATCCCGACTTTCGTCTCTACATTGCAGCGGGGATCTATGACCTAGCCACTCCCTTTGCAGCGAGCCTTTACAGCTTTGATCATTTACCGATCGCTGAACCACTACAAAAAAACATCACATTCAAGCTCTTCCCCGCAGGACACGTGATCTTCTTGAGTGACCTAAAACAGATGTCAACTGACCTAAGGCAGTTTATTCACTAATCCGCTTTGTTGGCACGCCATTTGCTTTATCTCTTTCTATGAACTAGGAGATTGTAAATGGCTGCTAAAGGGGTCTTTCGATCTTTTTTTGAGGGGTTCATCGACCCTGTGGAGAAGATTCGCGATAGAGAATCGATCGGCCTGAGTTTTCATGTGAAGGGTCGGAAGGTCAAGGTTCTTCAAGAGCCACGGCTTCTCAGCTTTTCAGCTCTCTTAGACCGTGTTCTCGTGCTCCATACTCTTCCAGTGGATGTGGTAAAGGGGATCGGATCGGGCGTCAAAGCTTTGGGTTGTTGGGGAAAGTGCTTGATCTGCTGGACACCTCTTCTGGGGCGGTTGATGTCACCCACAAATACGGCAGACCGCGCGATGGGAGAGACAGCTAGGTGTGTCAAATATATCGTGGCCGCTGTCCTGTCTCCTTGGGATGGGATCCTACATCCCAGCCAATCTGTTTATCTACACGATGCATTCGGCCTCACTTCAAAAAAAGTGGAGGAAGTCAGAAAGAAGACTCCTGTTCAAACCGAAACGGAAGTCGATATGGAAGGACTTCGTGGACGTGTTCAGTCTAAGTCTACGCCACTCAATGAACTGAAAAAAGCTCAATCTAGAGATTTTTCTCAAGCTGGAGATAAAACGGTTGAACTCGCCAATCAAAAAATTCTCTTGGGCCTGTATGAAGATTTAAAGAGAGAAGCGGGGGAAAAGGTAGCTCGGTTTGTACTATGTGATTGGACTCTTTTTTCAGAAGAGGAGAGAGAAGGTCAGAGGGAGATTGGAAGTCAAACGCTTGATCAATTAAATCAAGCGGCACGCCAAGTAAGGAGAGCTTATCAACAGACAAAATTACCAGAGAAGCATTTTGAAAGAGAGTTTAGAAAAATTTACCGTCAGCTAAAGGTCGGTGAGTTAGAGTTGAATGAAAAGTTGAAGCAAAAGTTAGATCCGGGCGTTCAGTTTCTATTGAGTCAAGAGAGCATTTACTCAAATGTTTTAACCAAAGCCATCTACGATCGAATTTATGATTTTTATACAAATCATGTCGCCTGCGTAGGGGTTTCTAAGTTCGAAGAGTTCTTCTTTAGAAGGATTTTTCATCTAGACTCTACACTTATTAGAGAAGATCTACGAAAACTGCATAGAATACTTCTTCCTATGATTCATGAGGTATTTGATCGAGAAGTAAAAGCGGGCACTTCACCAGAAAAGTTAATTCAGGAATTACGCTTGGCCATTTGCCGTGAAAAAATTTCCTTGATGGATGGGAATCCAAATAAAGCGATACAGATGATGTGGGTGGAAAACTATCTAAAGAGTCACCCGTCACTTGTTGAGTCGACTCGATTGATTATCAACCAACAGATTGATGATGTACTGACCGAAGTGCAAAAGCAAAACCCTAGTTACCTAACTCTTGCTAGAAGTCGTCATATTTCAACTGATGAAGCTAAAATTTTGCAAGCACACAAACTTATTTGTAATCTGTCAGCCTATAGGGAGTATTTTGATTCCGATGAAGAAGTTTTTGAACATGTAGCTTCACTTCAAGAAGAGGGAAAGCTAGGAGGAAGCATAGCGGCACTCGCGGAGCCTTACGAGGAGCGTTTTTCCAAAATTTTAGAATTATACGAAGCGCATCCTGGAGCTTTCTCGAAAGTTTATAAACAGGGTTGGGGAGGTGAAGAAAATTTTGATGGTCTCTGTGAGCCAATTACATTTAGCTTGATGACATTAGAAATATGCAATCCTGAAATTTCGCATCGTGAGTTGGAGGAAGCGTTGGAAGCAAAGCCAAAGGATCGCTTTCATATAGCTCCAAGAATGCTTTACAGCCACTTTCTTGATAGTCATCAAATTATTCCCAGGGAGATTTTAGATCTGCCTCGCGTGAAATCTCCTATTCAATTAGCCCGGAACATCCGATCTTCCTTTAAGCTTTGGAAAAGTGGGGCGATAGACATTTGGTATCGTAAGCAGACTTATGGAAAAAAAACTTCTCGTTTGCGTGGCTATAGATCGAAGAAAACTAGTTATTTTTTACGCTCTTCGAATGCTTTTCAGTTAGATGAATCGGGGAAAAGCCAATTCACGCGTGTTGCTAGTCAATATTTAGACGATCCAGCTCACCAGAAATTCTTAGATAAGCATCATGGAGTCGTTGGGGTTAGCTTTAAGATTGAAGGGAGAAGATGGCACATCATCTACTTCAGAGTGGATGGAAATAGAATTCACTTTATGGATTCGAATATGGGCCTGTCAAAAAACTTTTCACCAGCAAAAGGGGGCAGTCGAGGTGAAAGGGGTAGAGAGATGTTGTGTGTTTTATCGGACTGTCTTTTTAGAAAGTATGGGAAAGTAAAGAAACTTGAATTTGTCGACCTTGAACCCTTGGAATTTGAAGAGGAACCGGGTACTGCAGCTTGATTACTGCCGCAGGAGGCGGGGAAGCTCTTTGGGATGAGCAGTTGTGGATCGCACCGGGTTGATGTCGAGGCCGCCTCGGCGGGTGAAGAAGCCGATGACGGTGAGCTCTTCTAGCTTCAGCTGGGAGAGGTCGCGGAAGATCCGTTCGATCGCTTGCTCGTGAAGTTCTAGGTGACAGCGGTAAGAGATGAGGTATTGAAGAAGCGCTTCTTTTGCAAGCGCTTTTCCTTTGTAGGAGATCAGCACGGTTGCCCAGTCGGGCTGGCCGGTCACGAGACAATTGGATTTGAAGAGGTGGGTGTAGAGGGTTTCTTCAACATGCTCGCTTCCTTGTTTGAGGAGAGAGGGGGTAACGTTGTAGATATCCGTTTCGATATCGAGATCGTCTATGCAAGTTCCTTTGAGCGGGGGGAAGGGGGCCTCTTTCTCGACATCGATGAAGCGGACCTCGACCTCACTTTTTGAAGCGTCACTCAAATCTCTTTGGAGTCGCTCTTGAACCTCTTTAGGGGAGGAAAAGGGCGTCTGGTTGTAGGAGTTTAAATAGAGTTTGAAGGATTTGGACTCGATGAGGAAGGGGGAGGATGCAGGAAAGAGGAATTCTGCTAGAGCCACTTGGGGTTTTCCCTTTTCATTCAGCCAAGAGAGCTCAAACGCCCTCCAGAGATCGTATCCCTGAAAGGGAAGAGGATTTTTGAAGCCCAGCTCCTCTCGCTTTTCGGCTCGGAGGATCGGAAAAAGAAGGCTTTTATCATAAGTTTCAGTGTATGAAACTTTCTTACCTAATACACTTTTTTCTAGCTGCATAGATCCCTCTTTTGTGGTATAAATTTAACATAATGAACAAATTAAATGACACTTTCAAGAAAGCTTACGAGTGGGTCGATCCCTATCTAGGTCCCTTTAAAAATCCCTGGGTGATCAAGACGGCTCCAGAGGAGTTAAAGAACTATTTTAGTGACCCCTTAGAGCTCCCTAGGAAGACCGATCAGATCATGAAAGGCGTTTTGCTCAGCGGAGGATTTGGGCTTCTTGTCTCCTATGCGGTGGTGGGCTCGCTTCCTTTTGTCGCCACGGTGCTCGTCGGTATCACTTCAGCAGTGCTTGTTTTTTACGCTGTCATGAAGCTTTCTCATAGAACGGCGCTTGCATTCTACGAAACTCAAAAAGAATTTTTTAGTGAGGTAGAAGCTGGGGATCTCGCAGCGGTGAAGAAGCGTCTTGAGGCGGACGAGGACTTTGATACGAGCTTTCCGAGAAAGGGAGGTGTCACGCCGCTCCATGTCGCTTGTGAGAGAGGGCACTGGGAGTTGGTTTCTTACCTGATTGAGAAGGGAGCGAATCTTTCAGCAGAGAACAAGATTCCGCAAAAGATCCCGAAAGAGAAGTTGGGTGAAGATGAGAAACCACCAGGCCAGATGCCTCTTTCTCTTCTTTTTAAAGAGCGCTCTCCCATAAAGGTTCAGAAGCAAGTTCAGCAGATTTTTGCAAAAAAAGAGGTCTTTGAAAAGCTCAAAGAGTCTTTTGAATCAAAGAAGGAGACGTTCCCTAAAGAAGCTGAGGAGTGGCGTGAGAGGAATCCGGAGAAGCTCGCCCTTTTCTTTGCAACTTGGATGGATGACTACGACTTTAAAATGAGAATGTATGCTGGGATCCATCCCATCTTGACTAAGGAAGTGACAGAACTTGTGAAGAAAGCAAAAGGGAATTAAAATTCTTAGGCTATGAAACCAGAAGACCTCAAACCTCCCTTTAAATGGAAAGAAAGTTTTACCACCATTGAGGACCGTATTTTCTATTCGGTTCAAGAGGGGAGTGACTCTTTCCAGTTTCCCGGTTGGGAAGACCCTGCTCTCTTTTCAAAAGAGCAGCCTGTTAAAATCGAATACTGCAGTGGAAATGGGGCCTGGATTGTAGAGAAGGCAGTTGAGTCGAGCCACTGCAACTGGGTCGCAGTCGAAAAGCGCTTTATCCGTTGCCGCAAAATTTGGTCTAAGATGAAGAACCGCACACTCGGAAATCTTTCGATTGTGAATGGAGAAGCTTTATCGACGACAGAGCGCTACTTTCCTTCCAGTTCTGTGGAAGAGGTGTATATCAACTTTCCAGACCCTTGGCCGAAAAAGAAGCATGCCAAGTACCGTTTGATCCAACCCACCTTTATCAAAGAACTCGCGCGGATCTTAAAAAACGGGGGGACGGTGACCGTCGTGACCGATGATGTTCCCTATAGTGAAGAGGTGATTCAACACTTTTTGAGTTCGGAGGAGTTTACTCCCGTCTTTGAAGCTCCCCATTTCACTAACGAGTGGGAGGGATATGGCAACTCCTACTTCGAAGCGCTCTGGCGAAGCAAAGGACGTGAGATCCGCTACATGAGTTTTAAAAGATGACCTGTTCAATCACCCTCAACGGACGTGCCGACTCCGACCTCCAGTGGGAGGCAGAGAGGCGCCAAGCTCTCGAAGCGAAAGAGAGAGGAGAGTCGCTCTTTTGGCACTTAGACTTGGGTTGGAGTGATGGGCAAGGAGCCTCATTTGAAAAGACTCTCCGCCTCGCCTTCGAACATTTCCTAGATACACTCTATGAAGAGTTTTCTGAAGAGACGCTCGGTCTCTCTTTTTACGAAGGGGCTCTTCAGGAGGTGACTCCGGAGATGTTGGAAGAGTTTGATCGGATGACAGACTTGGTCCCTGACGAGCTCTCCCTTTACTTGCTGCTCGACTGCTCTAGTGTCGATCATCCCTGGACGCTCGCAAGAAAGCTCGATGCGGGTTCCTACTTCCGGTTTAAACGTGCTCTGAAGAACGCTTCCCTCCATTACGGTGATGCGGTTTGGGGTGAAGGGGTCGAGTTGAAAGAGCCTGAAGAGGTGGGTCTACTTTTTCCTGCCCTTGAAACAGAGAAGGCAACGGCTGCTGCAAAAGAGTTGGTCGAGCTCTTTTCTAAAGCGTCCTTTTCTTTCCGCCTCATCGCGGAGGAGCAGTTACTGAATGACTGGGAGGGAATGCAGGCGATTGTGGTCCACCCCGCTTTTTACACCCGCGACCTCTACCGTAAGCTTCTCGGTTTTGCCGCTGCGGAAGGTCTGGTCTATGTCTACGGCCAGGAGGGGATCGGGGTTCCCGATGAACGGACTTTCGATACCCTGGATGAGATTCTAACTCTCTCATCCTAATCTTCTTATTTTTCCTTGAAAAAGTTTCTATCACACCTCATAGTGAGGGTAGATATCCAGTATAAGGAGGTCCTTCATGGCAAAGGTTGCAGAGAAACGAAAAAGCTTCAAAGAGTTGACAGCGTCGAAAAAACTGGAAAAGCTTTCAAACAATCCCCCCGACATGACAGAGGAAGGGTTCTTGTCAGAAGAGCGCCTCAAAAGCCATGTCATTCAGGGCTGCGACCTCAAGCTGCTTTTTGGAACTGAACGGGTGAATGAAGAGATTCTCGCTGCGCTTTTCGAGCTGGCTCAAGAGACCTCTGCTGTAGAGTGTATGAAAGAGATGCAAGCGGGTGAAGTGATCAATAAAATCGAAGGCTTTCCCAGCGAAGAGCGAAAAGTTTTACACACAGCGATGCGTGCCGTCTTTCAAGATATTCCGTCGAGTCCTGCAGCAAAAGAAGCGGCAGAAATGGAGAAGGCGGAACTGAAGAAATTAGAAGGGTTTTTGAAGGAGCACGGTTCTCGATTCAACGACCTTGTCATGATCGGAATCGGGGGATCGAATCTCGGTCCTGAAGCGGCGTATGTTGCTTTATCCCACCTCAAACCCCAAGACAAAAACGTCCACTTTATTGCGAATATCGATCCGGATGAAACGGCCAAAGTCCTCGATGCTATCGATATGGAAAAGACGCTAGTGATGGTCGTCTCTAAGTCGGGTTCCACTTTGGAAACGCTCACCAATTACAACTTCCTTAAGGAGAAATTCGAGAGTGCTGGACTCAACTCTAAAGACCACTTCATCGCGATGACTGGAGAGGGGAGTCCTCTCGATGACAAGAGCCAATTTTTGGAGTGTTTTTACAGCTGGGACTTCATCGGTGGCCGCTACTGCACGAGCGCGATGTACGGAGCGATCTTGCTCTCTTTCGCTTTTGGATTTGATACCTTCATGCAATTCCTAAAAGGGGCTCATGAAATGGATCTCATGGCTTTAAACGAGGATCCAAAAGAAAATATGCCGCTGATGCTCGCGCTTTTAAGTGTGTGGAATCACAATTTCTTAAAAGCTCCCACCCTTGCGATGATTCCCTACAGCCAAGCTCTCCGCCGTCTACCTGCCCATATCCAACAAGTGGAGATGGAGTCCAACGGGAAGCATATCGACCGTTATGGGAATAAAGTCGACTTTCAAACAGGGATGATCATCTGGGGAGAACCCGGAACGAACGGTCAGCACTCTTTTTTCCAGCTGATCCATCAGGGAACGCAGGTGGTGCCATTAGAGTTAATCGGCTTCAAAGAGTGTCAGTATGGTATCGACCTCGAAATCGATGGAACCACCAACCAAGAAAAGCTCCTCGCGAACCTTGTCGCTCAAGCGATCTCACTGGCTGTCGGTAAGAGCGATGACAACCCCAATAAAGAGTTTGAGGGGAATCGTCCCTCGCATCTCATCGTCGGAGAGAAGTTGACTCCCTATATTCTAGGAGCGCTCTTCTCCCTTCTCGAAAACAAAGTCGCTTTTGAGGGATTCATTTGGAATATCAACTCCTTTGACCAAGAAGGGGTTCAGTTAGGTAAAAAACTGGCTATCAAAGTGTTGACTGAGATGGAAGGACGCCGTTCGACGGGCTCCTACCCAGGCCACTTTGAAGCAGCAGATGCCCTGTTGGAAGAGATTGACTTCAGTTGATTCTATGCCAAAACTGTCGCTTTTTTAGGGGTTTTCTAGTAGACTAGCGGCTATGTCAAAACGCCTTTTGAAGCAGCTTCCGATCCCGAGAAGGGCACGCTCCTGTGCACGCTCCAACCAGCCTTTCCAACCTGGAGACACTGTTGTCTCTCTCATTTCTGATGGGCAAAAGGAGGGGGTTTACGAGCGGGAAGACATTCTGCAGTCAGAATGGGATGAGCAACCAGGAGAGGGGGTACGAAGCTACTGGACCTCTGTGATTCCTGAACGTGCAAAGAAGCCTACCACCCCTGATGAGTATCTAGAGCGGGCGATGACTCTTTTAGTCGATTTTTTAGATAAGGAAGAGGCACAGCTAAAAGCCTTTCTTCTTGCGCTTTTTCTCGGCAGGAAGAAGAAGCTGATTTTCCGCGGTGAGCTGCGAGAGGAAGGAACCGATTACTACCTTTTTGAGGTGGAAGAGAGTGAAGAGATGCTCACCCTTCCCGTTCTCGATCCCAGTGAGGCAGAACTTGCCCGTGTCCAACAGGAGTTGTCTGATGAAATCGGCTCCTTGTCCTAGATGTGGTAAAGAGGTCATCAAGCCTGTAGAAAAGAAGGGAGCGCTTTGGCCTTTTTGCTCGGCGCGCTGCCAAGATGCCGATCTCCACAGCTGGCTCTCTGAAGAGTATAAAATAGAGCGTTCTTTGACCATCGAGGAGTTCACTACAGTCCAGCCTCTCAACCCCTACGATCCGAATGCCTTTTGAGTTCTACGACTTTGACCTCTACCTCAGAGCTGAAAAGGGACTCTCTCATCACACTCTCCTCGCTTACAAAACAGATCTGAGCCAATTCATTCAATTTTTAGAAGAGAAAAAAGTGGCGGGCTATCCTGAAGTGACATCAGAACAGATTGTGTCGTTCTTGGAACAGGAGGAAAAGAAGGGGAAAGAGGGGAGCACTCTTGCTCGTCTATTGATCTCCGTGAAGGTCTTTTTTCAGTTTTTAGTGATCCGAGAGCTTTTGAAACAGAATCCCGCCTCTTTTGTTGACACGCCGAAACTCTGGAAACGTCTTCCCTCTGTGCTCACTGAAAGCGAGGTGGAGAGGTTGCTGGAGCAGCCTGATCTGGAAACGAGCCTTGGCCTGCGTGACAGAGCGATTTTGGAGCTTCTTTACGGAGGAGGGCTCCGCGTCTCAGAGCTTTGTCAGCTGAAACTGCATGAAGTGTTAGATGACGCCGTTCGGGTCTTTGGTAAAGGGGGGAAGGAGCGTGTCGTGCCTTTAGGCAAGCCAGCTTCCCGTGCTGTAGACCAGTACCTTCTTCATGGCCGTGGGGAGATCCTCAAGCCCGACAAGGAACCTCTTTTTGTGACAAAGCGCGGTAAAGCGATCGATCGTCAGGGCGTATGGAAAATGATCAAAAAGTATGCAAAGGCGGCGGGGATTGAGAAGGAGGTCTCTCCTCACACCCTACGCCACTCTTTTGCGACGCATCTTTTAGATGGGGGAGCTGACCTCCGCGTCATCCAAGAGCTACTCGGCCATGCAACCATCAGCTCCACAGACCGATACACCCACGTCAGCAAAAAAGGGGTGATTTCGGCTTTTGAGAAATTTCACCCCCGGTACTGAACTATCTTGAGTCCTTGGTACTCTAATCAATTCCTCTCGTGTCAATTCCTCTCGTGTCCTCACCGAATTCATCAGAGAGGGTAAAGGGAATCGTGTGGCTTCTGCTTCTAGGGCGTCCTGTCGGTAGTGGTGTTGCTGCACCCGAACGCTCAGCCCTCACTGACCCAAATCCAGCGTGTTCGATCGCTTTAGCGTGTCGGATGTTTTTCAAGTAGGTGGTGTTGAGGGGATCACTGGCGTTTCGGTCAAACACTTGCCAAGAGATATAGCTTCCCAGGAGGTACGGTACAGCTAAGATGAGGATCGGCCACTGAAGACCCGCTCCAATGAAGCCGATCGCCTTCAAGGGGAAGTTAACTTTTTCCCAGATTCCTGCAATACGGCTCGCTAGCTCGCGGATGGGGTCCGAGAAGAAGATCCCTGCACAGAATCCGATGACGGTGAGCTCAGGGAAAACGACGAAAGAGAGCGCGAGTCCGATTGTCGCGACGACAGTCTTGAAGACTTCCCACACTTTTTGTTCTGTTTTTACTTTCTTGTCTTCATCCAGATTGATATGAGGAACAGCGTTTTCGTAGAGAAATCCTGCTGCAGCACGCATAGAGCTTCCAACTGCGTCTCTTATAGATGTCATATTACCTCCTTATTAAGGATAAAGAAACAATTGTATCAATTTAGTTAGTTAGTATCAAGTGAAGGTGTATTGTTATTTAGGGGAGAGGCTCAGTTTGGATATTTTATGAAAGAAATAGATTAAAAAAATTTGATGATTAGAGAAGAAAAAGGAGGCGCTAATGGATCCTGTTTATTGAAAAAACAGAATCTATTAGCGCCTCCTTGAAAAAGTTTTATGACTCTGTTGAAGCTTGAACAGAGTTGTCGTTGACCTCCAGGAAGGTCTCAAAATCGATATCAAGTAGGCTTTCCCAGCAGGCTTTAGAGATGAGCTCTTCCGTCATCAGGGCTGGAATATAAGATTCGGCTCCCAGATCGCGCTTTTTCTGGCTCCTGGATAGCATTCTAGAAAAGAAATTTTTAGTGTTAGATCTCTCAGTTTTCCTTTTCATACCTACCTCCCTGTGGGGTGTAATGTCCTGTTTTTGTCTTGAGGACGAGTTTCGGTAAAAAACTTTTATGAGATGATGCCTATTTAGTGATTTTTTTCCTAAGGATTTTATTGACAATTTGTGGGTCAGCCTTACCTTTGCAGAGTTTCATGACTTGACCGACGAGGAATCCGAAGGCGCGCTCCTTTCCGTTTTGGAAGTCTTCCACCGACTGAGGCTGCTCCATAATCACCTGACTAACAAGGTCTTCGACGGCCCCTTCGTCGCTAAGTGGCTGGAAGTCGGGGTTCTCAGCGATGATTTTTTCAGGCCCTTTTTCCGGATTCAGGAGCATTTCATCCGCAACGCTTTTTGCGATTTTTCCAGTGATTTTTCCCTCCTCGATGAGGCGGACAAGGGTGCCGACCTGCTGAGGATTGATGTCGGTATCGACCAGGCTCTTGCCACTCTCCTTTAGGCGTCCAGCAAACTCGACCACGATCCAGTTGCAGAGGTTGCGCGCGTTCTTACACTCTTTGAGGGCTTCTTCGAAGTAATCAGAGAGTTTTTTGTCACTGACAAGGATGAAGGCGAGGTCATGTGCCAGTTCAAGAGATTGGATATAGCGCCGTTCTCTTTGTAGGGGGAGCTCCGGAAGAGTGGAGCGGACCTCTTCGACAAACTCTTTGGAGAGGACAACAGGAGGAAGGTCGGGCTCAGGGAAGTAACGGTAGTCGTCTGCAGTCTCTTTCTCACGCATCAGGACGGTCATCATCGCTTCAGGGTCCCATCGGTAGGTCGATTGGCCGATCACCTCTTTCGGATCTTTATCGGGATGCTTCTCGTACTCTTTAATTTGGCGCTTCACCTCTGATTCGATGGCGAGCTGCATCGCGCTAAAAGAGTTGAGGTTTTTCAGCTCAGTTTTGTTACGGAGTCCCTCTTCTCCCTTTTTCCGGATAGAAATGTTGACATCGAAACGAAGTGACCCCTCTTCCATGTTGCAGTCAGAGGCATCAATGTACTGGAGAATGGCGCGGACCATCATCGCGTATGCCACGGCCTCTTCAGCACTGTGGATGCAGGGTTTAGAGACGATCTCCACAAGGGGAACACCGGCTCGGTTGTAGTCGACACCTGCAAATCCCGAAAAGTGCTTCAGTGTTCCAGCATCGTCTTCTAGATGGACACGGTCGATATCGAACTGCTTCTCTTCTCCCTTGACTTCAGCGATGACATGGCCTCCGAGAATGATCGGCTCATCAAACTGGGTGATTTGGAAGTTGCGGGGGCTATCTGGATAAAAATAGGATTTTCGATCGAATTTGCTCCAAAGAGCGACCTCTGCGTTTAAAGCACAGCCGAGCTGTACCGCTTTTCGAACAGCCTCTTTGTTCAAGACGGGGAGGGCGCCGGGTTGCCCAGTGCAGACTTCGCTGATGTTGGTGTTGGGCTCATCCCCAAAGCGATTGGGTGCGCGGCTGAAAAGTTTTGACTTGGTGTTGAGCTCGGCGTGGATCTCGAGCCCGATAACAATTTCCCAATCCATCTTAGGTTCCTTTAAGCAATTTTGGGGCACTCTTTCAAAGAGCACTCTTTTTCAAATTGGTAAGCGACTTCGAAGACAAAGCGGTCCGCTTTTTGAGGGCCGATTAGTTGGAGGCCAAAAGGCAACTTTTCATCGGTGAGCCCAGCAGGTAGTGAGATAGCAGGCACGCCTGCTAGGTTTGCTGCAGTCGTGAAAAGGTCTTGTAAGTACATGCTGAGAGGATCTCCATAGGAATCGAGCTTTGGAGCGACATTGGCAACGACAGGCAGAGCAAGGATGTCAGCTGCTTCAAAGGCCTTCTTAAACTGTTCTATCAGCCGGGTGCGGACTTTCTGTGCTTTTTTATAGTAGGCGTCTTGGTAGCCGGCTGAGAGGACGTAGGTTCCCAGGAGAATGCGGCGCTTCACCTCATCCCCATATCCCTCTTCTTTGGAGAGGGTATAGACCTCATCGAGTGTTTGGGCTTCTTTAGAGCGCTGTCCGTAACGGACACCATCAAAGCGGGCGAGGTTGGTGGAAGCTTCGGCCGTTGCGAGAATATAGTACATGGCGATCGAATAGCGCATCAGATCGAGGTCGACTTCTGTCGTCGTCGCTCCGAGTTTTTCGAGAGTTTGAACGCTTTCCTCGAAGAGCCTTTTGGGTTCACCAGAGAGATCTTTTAAGAGACTCCTTGGGATTCCGACCTTCAGCCCTTTCAGGTCACTGCGCGATTCTAGCTGGTCGAGGTACTCTTCAGAGGGAGTCGGGAGAGAGGTGGAGTCGTATTCGCAGTGTTTTCCAATCACCTCCATGAGTAGAGCTGCATCCTTGACATTGGTTGCAAGGGGGCCGATCTGGTCAAGAGAGGAGCCGAAGGCAACAAGGCCATAGCGAGAGACGCGACCATATGTTGGTTTGAAGCCCACAAGCCCGCAGTAGGAGGCAGGAAGGCGAACGGAGCCTCCGGTGTCTGAGCCGAGAGAGAGGGGGGCAAAACGGGCTGCAACGCTCGCGGCAGAGCCTCCAGAAGAACCCCCTGGTGAGCGGCTCGTATCCCAAGGGTTTTTCGTGGGAAAGAGAGCAGAGTTTTCTGTGGTTCCTCCCATAGCAAACTCGTCTAGGTTTGCCTTTCCTAGAAGGATACCATCCTCTTTCTCAATGAGTTGAGTCACAGTGGCGTCGAAAGGCGCCGTGTAGTTGGTCAGGAATTTCGATGAGCAGGTGGTGGTCTCACCACGGACATGGATGTTGTCTTTGACAATCACAGGAATCGCAGCAAGACGACCGAGGGGTTCTCCGTTTGCCTTTTTCTGGTCAAGGGCACGAGCTTTTTCGAGGGCACGCTCGTGAAAAACAGTGACAAGCGACTGGATCTCTTTGTCATACTCGTCGATCCGGTGAAGAAAGGCTTGGGTGATCTCTTCTGCGGAGAGCTCTCCCTCCACGAAACGTCTTCGGATTTCAACAGCGGGTAGAAGATGGATGTCCATAAATTTAATTCTTTTTGATAACGGTTGGAACGCGGATGAGCCCTCCGATCTGCTCAGGGGCATTATTTAGAAAGTCCTCACGAGGAAGGATCTTTTCTATCTGATCTTCACGAAAGACACTCTGAAGCTCTGCCAGAACAGAGTTGCAAGGGCGTGCTCCCTCTGTATCCACCTCATCGAGCATCTCGATATAAGTGAGGATTTTTTCTAAATCGGCAAAGAGCGCCTGCTTTTCCTCATCGGTTAGAGCAATGCGTGAAAGCTTGCTTAACGATTCTATACTCTCTTTCGATAGATCACTCATATTTTTCTCGCCTTAAGCTTCTAAATTTTATAGAGTATAAGCTCTCTATTAATAATGTTCAATTGAGATGCGAGCCCTAATTTGGTTTCGAAACGACTTAAGAATCTCTGATCAACCGGCACTGGTTGAAGCGGTTCGAGATGCCGATGAAGTGCTAGGCTGCTACTTGCTACCTTCTTCACAACAGGAATGGTTAGCAGGGGGTGCCTCACAGGCCTGGTTATTCCACTCTCTCACCAGTTTTAAAAAATCCTTGAAAGAGCTGGGTCTCGATCTGATCCTGCGCCGAGGGGAGCCGGGTGAAGAGTTGTTGCAGCTTCTCAAGGAATCCCAAGCGGATGCGGTCTATTGGAACCGACGTCTGGAGCCTGAGTCTATCAGAGAAGATGAGGCGATCGAGAGAACGCTCAAAAGAGCGGGTATTCGAGTCAACGTCTGCTCTCCAAACCTTCTTTTTGAGCCAGAAGCTGTTCTAAAAAACGATGGCTCTCCCTATCAAGTTTTTACCCCTTACTGGAAGGCGGCACTGCAGCGTGAGGCCCCGCGCACGCCGCTTCCACCTCCAAAAAAACAGCTTCAGGGAGCACATAAGCTCCCGAGCCTCAAGATAGAAGAGTTAGACCTCCTTCCTCAGTCCGTCCATTGGGAAAAGAAATTATTTGACCACTGGACCCCTGGTGAAGAGGGGGCGAAGAAGCAACTGCAACTTTTTTTAAATAAAGGCCTCCTTCGCTACAGCAAGACGAGAAATATCCCCGCTGATCAAGAGGGAACTTCACGTATTTCGCCCTATCTCCATTTTGGGGAGATCTCACCTCAGACTCTATGGAAAGCTGTCAGTGAAAGCGATGCCCCTGAAAAGGAAAAAGAGTGTTACTTGAGGGAGTTAGGATGGAGAGAGTTCGCTCACCATCTGCTCTTTTATTTTCCTAAGATGACTAGGGAGCCTTTAAAGGAGGAGTTTAATCAGTTTCCTTGGCGCGAAGATTCCGTGAAGCTCGAAGCGTGGCAGCGTGGTAGAACAGGTTATCCCCTAGTGGATGCAGGCATGCGTGAGCTCTGGGAAACCGGCTGGATGCACAACCGTGTCCGCATGGTGGTTGGGTCCTTTTTAGTGAAAGATTTGAAAATCCACTGGCTGGAGGGGGCGCGTTGGTTCTGGGATACCCTTGTCGATGCGGACTTAGCAAATAATACGATGGGATGGCAGTGGGTTGCTGGATCTGGTGCGGATGCCGCGCCCTTCTTTCGGGTCTTTAACCCTACTAGCCAAGGTAAAAAGTTTGATCCAGAGGGGGAGTACATCCGCCGCTGGGTTCCTGAATTGAGAGAGGTTCCCAAAGAGATCGTTCACGAACCGGATCTGTTTGCGAATGGTTACCCTCCGCCGATCGTGGATCACGCAAATGAACGAGTGACTGCACTTGAAGCTTACAAAATGATTCGAGGAGAGTCGTGAGATACTTTCTATGGATATGTTTCACTCCGATGCTTCTTTTTGCAGAAAGGCCTTTTGTCTCAACGCAACTGATGGGACAACTGGGAAATCAGCTCTTTCAGATCTCTACCGCTTATGCGCTTTCTCGTGATAATGACGCTGATCTGGTGGTCCCTGATCTCACCGACAGCCCCTATTGGTCTATCCGGGAAAATTATGAGAGGATTCTTTTCCGTGTGGAGACGAAGGTGGGAGGTCGAAGGGTCAAGAGTCACTACAAAGAGCCCCGCTCAAGCTATAAACCCATTCCCTACTCACCGAACATGCAGCTCCACGGCTATTTCCAATCTGCGCGCTACTTTGATCACTACCGCGATGAACTGTGGGAACTCTTCACGCCACACCCTGAGTTTGAACTTGAATTGAAAGAAAGATACCGGGATCTTCTCGACCACCCTTGCACCGTTGCTGTTCACGTCCGCACCTACGAAGGGGACGATCCCACCCATCGCTACTTTCCTTTCCTAGGCTGGGATTTTTTTAAGAAAGCGATGCAAATTTTTCCTGAAGGACGCTTTATCGTCTGTTCCGACCGGATTAAGCAGTGTAAAGTCGCACTCCAGTCCGATGAACTGGACATCCACTTTATTGAAGGGAACTCGCATTTTGACGATTTCTTTTTGATGTCCTATTGCCATCATCAAGTGATTTCAAACTCGACATTTTCTTGGTGGGCTGCTTATCTAAAACGTAATACCAAAAAGAGAGTCATTGC
>CAZPBC010000033.1:11846-21926 GCA_964584775.1 uncultured bacterium | reverse complement strand
TGTTTAGATTGGAATAAATTGAGGCAGATTCAAAAAAACCCTCTCCGTCCGATGAGGTCGAAGAGGGCTTGTATCAAATCTAAACTCAGTCAGAGCTTACGCAGCTTTTGGCTTCCCGTAAGCGGCTTGAAGAGTTCCGATGAATGCCATCGCAAATAACTCACTTGCACGAGACTTGCTGAAAGGCACTGTCAGCAATGCTGCAGTTGCCAAGTGCGCCATCGCCCCAGCTGTTGTAGCGGCTTTGACCGTATCTTTTGTCGCTATAAAAGTCAGTCGGGCAGCACCTAAGATGGCTTTTCCTGTATACTTAGCGGTAGTTTTAGTCACATCCCAAATAATCGGAAGAGCGATTTTACCGACACGTTTCGCCGTATTCATCGACGCTTTTCCTACATTGTAGGAGATTTTCCCGGCTGTGAGGAGTCCCCCTCCGATCCGACTCAGAACACGGGCTGTGAAACGCCCTGCCCGCATCGTGCCGTCTGCTGCTTTTCGAGTAGCATCAGAAATACCATTCATCGCTTTTTCAACTTGGGAAGCCATTGCTACTTCTTTAGGACCGAGCTCCCTTTTACCCTTCTCTTGTGTTGGGGTATAAATTGTACCTTTGGGTGATTGTGGATTTACTTTTGTTGGCATATTAAACCTCCTATTTTTTATAAATTATAAATCAATTATATAATAATTAGTATTTTAAGTCAAAAATTATTTATATATCTTAATAAAATAATTAATAAACAAAATTAAGGGGTTTAGAGGCCTTTTTAGATAAAATATTATAATAAGTCCTGATGCTAGAAAAGCCCTCTCCGACCAGTGAGATCGAAGAGGGCTTTTTAAGACGTCGTAACTGCCAGAGTTTACTAGGCTTTTGCGTAAGCGGCTTTAGGGGCTCCGTAGACCGCCATTGCAAATAAGTCACTCGCACGAGACCTACTAAAAGGCAGTGTCAGGGCTGCGGCGGCGGCCAGGTGGGCCATTGTCACAGCGATGACACCGGCTTTGACTGCCTCTTTCGTCACTTTGAAAGTCAAGTAGCCGACTCCTAAAATGGCTAGCCCAGTGTATTTAGCCAATCCGTAGATGGCGCCTCCAGCACATTTAGCGGTAAACCAGGCTGCTTTTGCAAGCGTTGTAAGGGCGAGTTGACTGACACGAAGCGCTAAGTTCGCGGCTCCCCGTGCCACATTGAATGTCACTCTCCCCACGGCGAGGAACGGTTGTGCAATCCGACTCAGAACGCGGCCTGTGAAGCGGCCTGCTCGTACTGTGCCATCGGCTGTTTTCCTAGCGGCTTTAGAGACACCTCCAATCGCGCCTTCCACTCCGGAAGCCAACTTGGCTTCGGTCTCACAAAGCCCTCTGCTCTCTTCTTTAGGTCGTTCTGGCGTTTTTTCGAAGAGAGTTGGACTTGATGCTCCTGTTATTCCTGTTGACATATTAAACCTCCAAATTTCTATATTAAAGTTACATTTTATAACAATTAGTATTTTAAGTAAAAACAATTATTTAAATCTTAATAAAAACAAATAAACTCAATTAGAAAGATTAGAGGCCCTTTTGAAGAAATATTCAAACAAGTCTTGATACAAAAATGACATTCTAATAGAATCTAAATCTATAAGGTTTAAAGTTATGTTTTTTCTAATTCATCACAACCTGCGGCTCATTATGAGTCCATTCTATCGAATAGTTTCAGGGTCACACTGGATGTCCCCTGTTTCTATTTCCATGTCCTCTTAGAGCTCAGTACAGCTCAACCTCGAACAGCTTTAGAGAACACCCCAGCTATCTAGCCCCTTAGCTAGAAGCCTTTACGTAGTAATAAACAAAAAAAACACAAAAATATTGAACTAAGGAGTTCATATGCTAAGACTTGCCACAAGACAAGCAGGCAGGTGCGTTTTGGGCCCTAAACCGCCCTTCAAACCACCCACGCTTAGACAAGGTGCCTTTCAAGGAAGAACCTTTGTCACTAAAGTGCCGGGACAACCTGGCCTACCGTCTGAACAGACCGTTCAGAAACTCCCTCCTCCGCCTAAGAATCCGGGAGGAGTCAGTCAAATCGTTGTTAGGCTCCAGCCAAGCAAATTTGACTATTTTCTGAAACTAGCAGGACTTGTTACTCCCTTCCTAGCAGCAGGAGGGTACAGCTTCTTCACAAGTGCTGATGAAAATAGTGAACGAATCAATGAATAATGCTCCTCATATTCCTGAAATACGGAATCAAGACATCTCAGATGATGGGATGGATTGGAAGAAGGGGTGGTACCACCCCTTCTTTTTTTATGCTGCAGGTCTTGCCTGCTTCCAAACTCTTCCTAGAAGACTTTCAAGACGTGCTCGATCGGTGTAGGTATTCAATAATCTAACTTGTTTCAAAGAGCTGACTGTTTTTGTTCCATCCAGATTGTCTGTTGGCTTGTCACTCTCTGCGAGTGTAGGGCTCACCTCAGGCTTGTAAACAAGAGAATGGGCATCTAGAAGAACTTGTCCATCAAACGCTTCTTTGGTCATGTTATAGCGTAGGTAAGCACTCATCGCAGCTTGCTCTTCTAGACTGCTTGTCAACTTTCCCGCCAGCGCATTGAGTGCAACAAGAGTGACTTTCGCTTTTGCCGCCTCTAAACCAGAGTCATGATTGTACTCTCCTCTCTTGAAGTAGATCGCTCCTTTTTTCCATGTGGGTGATAGTGAAGTCGTGTCAAGATGCAAGTAAACTTCTTGCCCTCTATCGAAACACTCTTGGATGAGGCTAAAATTGATCACTTTTAGTGTATGATCGACAGCCTGAAAAACGTCTTCGGGTCTCTCTTGACAAGCAGTGTTAAAAAGGGTTCGTCCTGATTCAATGAGTTGCATACTTGTCTCCTAGTTTTTATGAAATTTCCGAGACTATAGCTTAAACGGTTGATTCGAGCGGAAACTTTAACCTCATCTTAACAAAGAGTCTGTTTGGAGGAAAAAGAGAGGAGCGCTTTGGTTATGGGGTGCGGAATGTGAAATTCTTGGTGACAGAGAGCGATAGAATTTTCTTTGAAAGGTGTTTGACTTCCATACTTTGAATCTCCGAGGAGGGGGGTGCCGACGGCAGAGAATTGAGCACGGATTTGGTGGTAGCGGCCGGTCGTGAGCTCGATTTCGACGAGAGTCTGGTTCTCCATTTCTTCAAGCGTACGGTAATCAAGAAGGCACTCTTTCGCTCCTTCCGTTTTCGCATCCACCACGTTTGTTTGAAACTCCGTTTTAAGTAGAAAGTGGTGGAGTGTCCCTTTCGGTTCAGGAGGCCTACCCTCAAGAAGGGCGCGGTAGATTTTTTTTGTCTCTTTTTTTCTCACAGACTCATTGAGGCGAGAAAGTGCTTTGCTGGTTTTTGCAAAGAGGACGACACCTGAGACGGGGCGGTCGAGACGAAAGAGGGCGTGCAGGTAGACGTTTCCCGGTTTATGGTCGCGTTTTTTGAGAAAGGCTTTCGCCCGAGTTTCAAGACTGTCTTTCTCTAAATCTGTCGGTTGTGTGAGAAGCCCTGAAGGTTTATCGAGGACGAGAAGATGGTTGTCTTCAAAGAGGATCTCCATCACATCTCGCGATTGCGGAAGACTTCGTAAAGAAGCACCGCTGAAGAGATCGCAACGTTGAGCGAATCTGCTAAACCTACCATTGGAATCGAGACTTGGATATCGGCAGCATCGAGCCACTGGTCGGTGAGACCGAGCTGCTCGGTGCCGAAGGCAAGTGCGAGAGGGATACGGAGGTTCATTTCAGAGTAAAAAGTTTCCGCTTCAGGAGTGGTTGCGATGATCGGAATGTTCTTTTCTTTGAGCCACGGAATGAGCTCATCAGAGGTCACTTCAAAGGTGGGAACGGTAAAGAGGGTTCCGACAGAAGCACGGACCACATTCGGGTTGTGGATGTCGGTGCGTGGGTCAGCGACGATCATCGCATCCACACCGACTGCGTCACAGGTGCGCAGCATGGTGCCTAAGTTGCCGGGTTTTTCAACCGACTCCGCCACGACGAGGAAAGGATACTTTTTTCCTTCGAGACGCTTCTCAAGATCAGCGAGGCTTGCGTGCAGCTTGGGAGCGACAGCGAGGAGTCCATCGGGACGGTCGCGGTAGGAGATCTTTTGAAAGACCGCCTTTGTGCATTCCACGAGCTCCGTCCCCTTTTCTTTAAGGTGAGCAAGGATTTTGTCTTCATTTTCACCAAGAAAGAGGCTGGGACAGTAGTAAAGTTCGTCAATTTTGCGGTCTGCTTGTGCAGCACGGAGGATTTCACGGAAACCTTCAATCAGAAAGAGGCCCGTTTTGTCCCGGCTGCGTTTGTCGCGCAACTTCACTAGCTGCTTCACACGCGGATTTTGAGAGCTGGTGATTACCATTGACACCTCAAACAAACCCCAGAGGGAAGCGGGTGGACACCCTTTTTTGGTTCTAGAATCATCTCTTTAGTCTCCACATCTCCTGAAAAAGTGTCAAAGAGAGACTGGGTCAAGATCTCAAGGGTGAGCGCTGTGTACCCGGGACTGTGGCAGGAGAAGAGAAGGAGTTTGGGCTGTTCGCTCAGAAGCGAGCGGATATCCTTCAAGATCTCAACGATATCGTCATCGATCTTAAAAACCTCTCCTTTAGCCCCTCTTCCGAAGGTGGGTGGATCAAGGGCGATAATGTCATAACGGTTTCCACGCCGGATCTCACGCTTTAAGAACTTGCGGACATCATCGACAATCCAGCGGATGGGATGCTCTTCAAGGCTATTGATGGCGGCATTTTCTCTTGCCCAAGCGACCATTTTTTTAGAAGCGTCGAGGTGACAGACGGAAACACCTGCTTTCGCAAGTGCTAGGGTTGTGCCTCCGGAGTAGGCAAAAAGGTTGAGGGCTTTCGTCTCTGGCCCCATCCCCTTTAAATTCTCTTGGATCCAACGCCAATTCTCACGCTGCTCGGGAAAGATGCCTAAATGCCCAAAGTCGGTTGGGCTCAGCAGGAAACAGATTCCATCCACTTCGACTGTCCACTCTCCCAAAGGACCTTTGGCATACTTCCACTGCCCCTCTTCTGCGCGGGTGAAGACGGCATCCGCCTTCTTCCACTCAGAAGCAGGAAGCTGCGGTTCCCAAACGGCTTGTAATGCGGGGCGGTCGAGAAGGACGGATCCAAAGCGCTCAAGTTTTCGCTTCCCACCGGAGTCGATCAGTTCATACGTCATTGTAGTAGAGACTATAACAGAGGAGAGGAAACCTTTCCATAAGAGATGAGCCTTCTAAATGATCTCTTTTGTAGTGGGGAGGCTTTTGACGAGCCCCTATTTGACATAGGGGGGAGAGAAAAGACGCAGCAGATCGACCTTCTCACAGCTCTCTCTAGTAGCGTGCCTGAGGAGGTTGAGGTGGGGTGGCTTTTGACGAGCCCATGTTTAACACATGGGCGAGAGAAAAGACGCAGCAGATCGGCCTTCTCAGGCGCGCTACTCTTCGTCCTTGAAGCGGTAGCCGACTCCGCGTACCGTCTCGATCCAGTTAAAGTTTGGTCCGAGCTTTTTACGGAGGGAAGCGACGTGGACGTCGATGTTGCGGTCGACGACGTAGGCTTCGTCACCGTGGAGGTCATCGAGGAGTTGGTTTCGGGTGAGGACCTTTCCTTGGTTGGCGACGAGACGCTTGAGGATTCCGAACTCTGAAAGAGTGAGGGAGATGACTTTGTCTCCTTTTTTCACTTGATAGCTATCGACATCGAGTTGGAATTTTCCGAAGCTGAGCCTTTTGGGCTCTTTTTCGGGTTCAGCGCGTCGTCTGAGGACGGCTTTAATCCGTGTAAAGAGGATTTTTGGAGAGAAGGGCTTCGTAACGTAGTCGTCGGCGCCGAGTTCAAGGCCGAGGACGACATCGAGCTCTTCACTTTTCGCAGAGACGATGATAATAGGGATGTCGGTGAGTTGCGGGTTGGACTTAATTTTGCGGCAGACGTCGAGCCCACTCATTCCTGGAAGCATGATATCGAGGATGATGATATCGGGTTTCTCTTTTTCAACAGCCAGGTAGCCGTTGATTCCGTCTCCTTCAACAAGCACATCACATCCAGCCATTTCGCCGTGCATCTTGACGAGGCTTGCGATATCCTCTTCATCTTCAATCATCAAAACTTTTATCTTTTGCATGCATTACCTCTTTTCCCCGGATTGTACCTAGGGGCTCATAATTGATCAAATCTTGATTTGATAGGAATTTGGCCTCAAGTCTACGAGGGGCTGTTAAAATTCTTTTAAAGGGAACATTAATTTTTGAATAAGGGTGGATTGATCTGATTGAGAATGAATGGTATAATGGTTGTCATGCCAATGGTTTTTGCCCTCTATTCCCTCTTTGCACTGGTCTTCACGATCAGTAAAGTCGCGCTTCTTTACTCGAGCCCCTTCTTTTTGATTGGGTCGAGAATGAGTTTCGCTGGCCTATTGATGTTGGCCTACCTCCTCTACCGAAATCCCGCCGAACTCAAGATGAAGATGAGCAGCCTTCGCCTCATTTTGGCACTCGCTTTCTTCAACATCTATCTGACGAACGTCTGTGAATATTGGGGGCTGCAGTACCTTACCTCTTTTAAAACCTGTTTTATCTACAGCCTTTCTCCTTTTGTCTCAGCTCTACTCTCCTATTTTGTTTGGAAGGAGCGTCTTAGCCAAAAGAAGTGGCTGGGGCTGGTTGTCGGTTTTGCTGGTTTTCTTCCGATTTTGCTTTCGATGGGACAGGGAGAGTCGCTCTCCGGTCAGTTTGGAGGCCTTTCTTTCGCTGAAATTGCAGTCACGATCGCTGCGGTCTCGTCTGTTTGGGGCTGGATTTTACTAGGGAAACTGACCCGCGACGAGGAAAAAAGTCCTCTCTTTGCAAATGGGTATAGCATGCTGTTTGGAGGAATCATGGCTTTCACCCACTCCGCCTTTTTTGAAAGCTGGAATCCTCTCCCCGTGACAGAGTTCGTGCCTTTCGTTGAGACAACACTTGCCTTAATGGTGATCTCTAACCTACTGGCTTACAACCTCTACGGACACCTACTCAAGACATACAGCGCGACATTCCTGAGTTTTGCTGGGTTCACCACTCCCCTCTTCACCGCCCTCTTTGGCTACTTCTTCCTTGGAGAGGTGGTTGGTGTGAGTTTCTTCATATCGGGTAGCATTGTCTTTTCTGGCCTCTTCCTCTTTCATCAAGAAGAGCTTAAACTTGGCATTCGTCGAGAACCGACCCCAGTCTAAATATTTCATGTACACTCGCAAAGCTGTCACAAATTGCTCGGCAAGTTCACAAGTTTTCATGAAATGTCCAGGCTAGTAAAAAATTAAGAAATCGGTCATCTTTTAAGATGTGATCCAAGACTCTTTCTCTTACGCTGAACCGTCAACGACGACTGCTGATGACTCGCCTTCCCACCCACGCGACCAGCTCGTCAACGACTACATCCATTTCACTCGTCGGATTGCTTTAACTCAGATGGGCATCTGGCTCCTCTTTTTTCTAGAGATCCTGCTCTTCTTTCTCTTTTTCACCTTTTTCATGCGTGCAAGCATCCTTGCCCTCAACCTAGCGCTCATCTTTTCAACCGCTTTCGGTTACCTCCTGTTCCGCTTGCATACGACTCATCAAAAGCCTGAAAAGATCGAAGAACTGATCGAAACCTTTATTGGTCAATGTCTTGACCTCTTTGGTATCGACCCTTCCAGACCAGAAAACCGCGTCCGTCTGGCAGAGAATTTTGCTAAAGCCGCCATCCAGTTTGAAGGAAAAGAGAGGCGCTACTACCGTCCCCCTCGCCTCTTCAGCTTCCTTGGTCCAAGCCTTAAACGACTCAGCCTCTATTGGCATTGGTACGATATCCACAAAGTAAAAGAGGGTTTACTCTTTGCGCAGATCAAGGAGATGACCGACCTCATTAAGGAAGAGCCCACTAACTTGTTCTTCCATACCCAGACAGCCAACGCCTATGTGATGTTAGCTGGCCTTTACCATAATCCCCGCCGAGTGGCTGAAGGAGAGTCCTTTTTGCCCAGTGCAGAGATGGGCCGCCTCTTAGAAGAGAAGTTTGCAAGTGCCTCAAACAGAGCTGTCGAAGAGTTCAAAATCCTCTCTGAGTTTGCCCCGAACGACCCGTGGGTCCATGAACAGCTCGCTCTCTCCTACCACGACCTGGAACTGATCGAAAAAGAGATCGAGCAGTATCAGATCCTACTGAAGCTCAAACCCCGAGATCGCGATGTCCTCTTCCATCTCGGCACGCTCTACTTCAGCCGCGGGGAGAATGCGAAAGGCCTCGCCATATACAAGAGCTTGAAATCTATTGATCGACTTAAGGCTCAAGAGCTTATATCCTACTACGGATGTGATCTCTAGAGGCTTTGGATTTTTGTCATCAGCATTGATAATTTTCTGCTCTTCGGGCATGAAGAGAGTCAAGGCTTTGGAGTTCGGCAAGGCTGAAAAAGTAGAAAAAGTTTAACCCCTTTTATTGATATGAATACGATGCAGCGTCCCTGGTTTAAAGTGATCGCCCTCCTCGCCGCTATCACTTTAGTAGCCCTTTCGATCGAACAGTTCTTTATAAGAGACCCTCGATCCACACCCATCCACAAACAGATTGAACTACTCAAACGCGCTAGTGTCTCTAAAGCCTACTACCTCACCACGAGTCAAAATTTTCAAAAGACAAATAGCCTCGACGATTTCCGCGACTGGCTCCACGAACACCCCGAACTCGTTTCGTACCAAGATCTCCAACTTAGAAAAACACACGACGGCAACGACCGTGCAACCATCCTCGCTGAGTTCATCGACACCAGAGGAAAGGACTATCTACTCTCTTATGAATTGGTCAAGGACAAGGGAAAGTGGAAAATCGATCAAGTCTATGCCGAAGACAATGCCGTCCTTGCGAAACAGAGAGATTCTCGTACGCTCCTAGATCAAGATGAGATCACAAAGCAAGTGGTCAAAACCGTGGAAGAACTACAAAACCACGAGTGGGAAGAAGTTTATCAAAATGAACTGGCTGCAGAGTTCAAGCTTTCTGTCTCCTACCGCGAATTTAGAAAAACTCTGGAGAACCATCCTCCCCTTGCTCACTTCAGCAACTACCAGCTTTCAGCTCCTACTAAAGAAGAGGGAATGGTCGCCTACCGCGTCCGTTTTATAGACTCGAACTATGTCACTCCTGTTGACCTCTGGCTTTGCAAAGAGCAAGCTAATTGGAAAATCTGGGCGATTGACTTTGTCGACCCAGAGACCGACCACTACTATGAGATGGTCTCCTTTTATGAAGATGACCTTGCCGATCTCAATGATGAGGAAGAGGAGGAGCAGGATGAAGTGGAAACAATGCCTTACGCTTTCGCTCACTCCATCGATGAACTGGAAGAAATCGCCCTCTTCAATGATGAACAACTTGAAGCCCTAGCTCAGCAAAAATCCCTCTCACGTAGCGAAGAAGAGGCCTCCGTTGTCGTCTGGGTCAAACAGGTGCGCGAGCATCAAGCTGCAACCCAAGAAGTCGTTGCCGATGCAGCAGAAGAAATTTACTCATTTGAGCCCACACTGTCAGAAGAGATCGCCGCGCTAGACACTTCCTCCATCTACGAAGAGCCCGCTTTCAATCTTGCCAACGAAGAGATCTATTCTGCAGAGTTTGAAGCTTTCATCGCCTCTGTTGAAGCAGAGCTCCCAGAAATGGTGCCTTCTGTCTATGAAGAGATGGCAGACAACATCCTCGAGAAGAACTTTGCTCCACAGTCTACTGTTGAAGAAGTCGCAGTTCAAAAAGAGATTGAGCCAAGCGTTGTCCCGCAAGAGGTTGTTACCTCTAACTGGAGCCGAACCATCCAAGAAGAGCCTGTCGTAGACGAGCCGATTGCTGTTGCTGAAGAGGTCATCGAAGAACCCGTTGCCGTAGTTGAAGAGGCTGTCACTGAGGAGCCCATTGCTCTCATTGAAGAAGAGGTCTTTGAAGAGCCTGTGGTCGCTGTAGAAGAGATCATTGTTGAAGAGCCGATCGCTGTTGCCGAAGAGGTCATCGAAGAACCTGTCGCGGTAGT
>CAZPBC010000033.1:0-11746 GCA_964584775.1 uncultured bacterium | reverse complement strand
TCGTGGTAGTTGAAGAAGTAATTGAGGAACCGATTGCGGTAGTTGAAGAGGCTGTTGTCGAAGAGTCCATTGCTCTCGTTGAAGAAGAGGTCTTTGAAGACCCTGTCATCGCTACAGAAGAGGTCATCGAAGAACCTATCGCGGTAGTTGAAGAAGTGATTGAGGAACCCATTGCAGTCATCGAAGAGACGGTCGTTGAGGAACCCATAGCTCTCGTTGAAGAAGAGGCTACTGAAGAGCCTGTCATCGCTACAGAAGAAATCATCGTTGAAGAGCCAGTTGCATTTGTTGAGGAACAATCTCTCGTTTTTGAGCCTACGCTCCCTGAAGAGTCTGTTGTCTTCGTTGAAGAGGAAGTGCTTGAAGAAACCTTTGTCTTTGAGCCAACACTCTCTGAAGAGATGGTTGTCGAATGTTTAGCTTTTGAAGAGGAGTCCGTAGTCGTTGCAAAGCCATCCGCTGAGATTGAAGAGACTCTTGTTTTCAATGTAGAGCTCGCTCCATCCCCTGTTGATCAAGACGTCTTGAACTTCGATCCCCTTCTTGTAGAAGAGAAGGTCGTCACAAGAACCACTGATGTAGAAGAGGCTGTTGCCTTCGAAGAACTTCCTCACTCTGTCGAGGAGATTGCCCCTCAGGCAGACGAAGTGATCGCGGCTGAACTAGACATCCCAGCTGTTGAAGAAATTGTTTCAATCGAAAAAATTTACAACTCTTTTATTGCAAGTCCTGAAACACAGTCTTTAGCTGCGCAGGCCATTGCTTTTGATGTTCCGGATTTCGAAGAGGAGATCGCTGAGCTCTACAACGAGCTCTTAAACATCAGCGACGCTTCAGAAATTCAGCTAGAGGAGACTCCACTTTGCACACCTACAACCTCAGAGCTGGATGACACTCTTATCTCTTCTGCTAAGACTGTAGAGGAAGAGCTCATCTGTACACCTACTGTCGCTGAAGCAGACGACACACTTATCTCAATAGGTGAAGAGACTCTCGAACCTGAGTCTGGGTTGACCGTGAATGAAGAAGTCTTAGAGGCTGTGCCACAAGGCTTAGTTCTAGACATCCATGAGTTCGAAGATGAGATTATCGCTCTTTACAACGAGATCCTTCTACTCAGCCAAGCAGCTCCTGAAGAAGCAACTCCTCACCTCTATGAAGAAGAGATCGTCGCCCTAGCAGACGAACCTGCTCCCGCAACTGAGAAAAAAGCTCTCACACCACCTCAGCAAGTGGTGCAACAGCAGCTCGATTTGATCAGAAAAGGAGAAGATAGAAAAGCTTACGACGAGACATCCTCAAAAGAGTTTAAGGAGGCAACCTCCTTCGAAAACTTCAAGGCCTTCATCAACACCTATCCTGAATTTACGAAGTCAAACAAGTTCGAGTTCAAGGAAGAGTTTTCACAGGAAGGACTCAAAGTGATCCGAGTTCTTCTCATCTCTGATGAGGGAGAAAGCGTTGTCGACTTTTGGCTTTCGAAAGTCGATGAACAGTGGAAGGTTTTTGGGATCCGTGTCGAATCTTCTTTCAACTACCCCCCTATCAAGAAGGAAGAGCTGGCGGAACTTCTGACTGTGATTGAAGATCAGTTGACTGCCATCAAAAAAAATGATCTCTCAAAAGCATACTACGCTTTTGTCGCTTCCGATTTTGAAGAAAACACCCCTTTTGAGGACTTCAAAGCCTTTATTGAAGAGTATCCCATCTTCACACAAGAGACGAAGCTGACTGTTGGCGAGTCCGTTGTGGAAGGGAACGTACGCGTCCTCCGCCTCAGCATGGAATCCCCTTCTGAAACCACCGAAGTGGTCTACCGGTTGATCCAAGAGGAAGGAAAGTGGAGAATTTGGGGTATCCAAGTGCTCGCTAGCGAGCGTTTCATTCCTCAAAAGAAGCAAGATATCAAAGACATTATCCTCAGCCAACTGAAGGAAATCCAACTCGATGATCTTGGAAAAGCTTACTACGCGTTCACATCCGAAGAGTTTCAACAAAATGCCAACTTTGAGGCTTTCAAAGATTTTCTCAACAAGTTCGTGATCTTAAAGACATTCACCAACAGTGAAGTGAGTGATATTCATTTCAATGGGAACCTAGCTGACGCCAAAGTCACACTCAGCAGCCTCCAAACTCCAGAAACCTACTTCAACTACCGTTTCATTTGGGAAAGAGGCAAGTGGCGTATTCTAGGGATTAAAGAGATCACCTACGCTGATAAGCAGAGTAAACAAAAGAATACTCGAAGCCAGATCGAGATCACAAAGATCACGATTGGAACAGAGACCGACCAAACTGGGAAAGTTTTGACTAAGAAAACGACTTTCTCTCCCGAAGATCGTGAAATCGACGTGAATGTCTTTGTGAAGAATGGAGATATCAACGACGATATCACTGCTGAACTGAGACATCTCGACAGTAACTCCAGCATCACGCCGATCACCGCAGATGTCGAGTCGCGCGGCAGCTCTTTTGTTTCTTTTCTGTTTACATCTCCACCAAACGGATGGCCTATTGGTAAATATCAGCTCAAAGTGACATCGAATGCTGGACAAACTGAGGTTCTATTATTTACTGTTAGACTTTATCAACCCACTGAATAGACCGTTTTATGCAGATTACAGGTGGATCCTTTCGAGGGAGAAAGCTCACATCTCCCAAAGGAACTGAGACGCGCCCCTCCCCCTCACGACTTCGTGAAGCTCTCTTTAGTATCGTCGGACAGAATCTAGAAGGAAAAGAGTTTCTCGACCTCTTTTCAGGCTCAGGGATCCTCTCTTTTGAGGCTCTTAGCCGTGGTGCAGAGACGGCGACTCTCGTCGAACAAGATCGTAAAGCAGTGAAGTGTATTCAAACGAATGCCAAAGCTCTTGGATGTGAGGAGCAAATCACCCTCTATCCCATGGATGTTCAAAAGGCACTCGGGCGTCTTTCCACGTTTGATGTGATCTATGCGGACCCCCCTTACAAAAAAGGGTGGGGACCCAAACTGCTTCAGGCAATTGTAGAACTCGGCCTACTCAAGGAAGGGGGGATTTTCTTTCTGGAGGAGGGAGAGGATCTTGAGTTTGATCAACCCGGCCTTCGACTCAACAAAAAGCGTCAATACGGAAGTAGTTATCTCTATGAATTCTTGAGTGTTGCTTCGTGAACGAGATGCTCAAGCGTCGGAGTGATCAGATCGAGCGCTTTACGACGGTGAGAGACGCGGTTTTTCACATCTTCAGAAAGTTCTGAGAACGTTTTATCGTAGTCGTGTTTCATGAAAATAGAGTCGTATCCAAAACCTGAACGGCCTTTCTCTTCTTCAATGATATACCCCTCCACTCGTGCGGAGACGGTTTTAATGACCTTTTCTGGTGTGGCAAGGACGAGGACGCACTCAAAGTAAGCCTGCCTTTCTAGACCCGTTTTGCCTTCTAACTCCCGAAGGAGCTTGAGACAGTTTTCATGGTCGGTGGCTTCGGGTCCTGCAAAACGTCTTGAGTGAACTCCCGGACGGTTATCCAAAGCAGGAACGATCAAACCGGAGTCATCAGAGAGAGTCAGAAGACCCAGTTCTTTCGCAGCTTGGACAGCTTTTAGAGTGGCGTTTTCATCAAAGGTCGTCCCCGTCTCTTCAGGGGGGTTGTAGTTCGGAAAAGCCAGAAGAGAATTGATATCTAGACCAAGGATCGAGTGAAGGATCTCTCTAAACTCGCGAATTTTTCCGGTATTCTTGCTGGCAATCAACAGTTCCATAAGGCCCTTTTCCTCAATCAAGATAGCTGCGGATAGCAGCTACTTTATACGAATCATGCCGGAAAGAGAAACTCTCGCCGACAGTGTGACCCATCATAGCTTCTGCCATCTTTGATTGGAAGGATAGGATGTGGTTATCAGGATCTGCATCCCATGGTCCAAGAAGGGTAAAAGTGACCTTTTCATTCTCAGAGTTAATGAGATCGACGACACAACCCACGCCGATTTTGGAGGGATCAATATCGGTTTCGGTCAGGACACGTGCCTGGTTGAGGAGCTCAGAAAGGAGTTTTAGCTCTCCTTGTAACCTTGCCCGGCGCTCGAGAGCAAACTTATATTCAGAGTTCTCACGGAGGTCACCGTGGCTTCTCGCCTCTTCAATCTCGCGGGCGTTTTCAACCATCTCTGTAGAGCCAATCTCTTCGATACGTGCGCGTGTTTTGTTAAACCCTTCGTCTGTCGTCCAGATGATGTGCTCTTCTGCTTGCGAGTCACTCTTGCCACTTGCAAGTTCAGGGTGAGCCACTTCAACGAGGGATTGCATGATTTTAAGATCATGGCTGTTGAAACTCTGACACTTTGTCACGAGAAGGAGGAACTCTTTCGCGAAATCGACACTCGAGCCTTCGAGAATATTCCGTGTGACAAGGAAGCGTTTGTTCGTGAGGATCTGGTACATCTTCTTAGCCAGGTCACGGTACTTTGGTTCTCTTTCAAGGAAAGAGAGAAGAATCATGAACCCTTCGAGGAATTCACACTGTCCATCTTTGTCTGCAAAAAGCGCCTCTTTGTCGGAAAGGAGTTTTTGGAAATACCAAACAAACGTTTCAGGGTATTTAGTCGGGTGATGGAGAAGCTCTTCCAAGCGGTGTTCAAACTTGGTCACTGTCTCCTCTTTTGAAAGCTCTGTTGCAATGAACTCCTTAAGAGAGTTTTGTCCAACTGCCAAAAAGAGATTGAGGAACTGCTCAATGTAATTCGAGTGGTATTTTTTGAGTGCCATTAAAAAGCGTTTTTTCAAGGCGAGAATTTGGATCTGCTCGATCGTGAAAAGAGGGTTGTCCACACCAGGAATCAGTTCTTCAAGGAGACGACCTTCGACTTTGTGAGAGAGGAAGTTTTCCAGGAAAAGGAGAATTTCAATCTGCTGAGGAAAAGAGAGGTCTTGTTCTAAAAGCTCTTCAATTTTAGAGACGAGCATCTCCTTCACACCCTCTTTTTTGAGAGTCTGTGAAAAGTCGCGGGTGTAGTTGTAAGCTGCGAGGAGGACCTCTTCGACTCCCTTCTTATTCATCAACTCTTGCTGGAAACGCTCTTCGTGAGAGAGGGCGTGATCGCGGAGAACAAAGGGTTCCTTCACAGAAGATGGAGACTGAATCAGCGTGTCTTTCTTCAGTCTGGAGCGAGCTCCTTGCCACCATTTCGTCCACTCTTCTTCAGGAATGACCAACACACAGAGCTCTTCTTTAATTTCGGATGCGGTCTTTGGTCCCAGATCTTTCAAAAGAAGGTGTACAAGCTTGAGGGGATCCTCTTTTCCTTCGGCTTCCAGCCGGTCTGGGTCACCGAAACGTTTTGCAAGGAAGTGGTCATCAGCGATGGGGCTCAGGGTCTTGAAAGCATTTTCAAAAGAGAGATCACGGTGGCCGACGACATTCTCAAATTCGATAACGAGCTGCTCACGGACGAGTGAGACGTCCATGATCTCACCTGTTCCCCAACCTCCACTGTGGTAGACAAATTTTCCTTTATCCATGTGCTGCAGAAGCTCAAAATTGGAGAGAGCACCCTGAAAACCTCCAATCCCACGGAGGTTGATGAGACGTAGCTTGACATCGAACAGTGTGTCAGAGCCATATCGATCTTTAAGTGCCTTGATGGCGAGATCTTGCAGGAGCTGGCTGTTGGTGGTCTGAAGGTCAATTAAATGTTTTAAAATCTGAAAAGAGAATTCTTTGTCTTCGATAATGGACCAAAGAGGGATCCCTGTTTCGACGTACTGCCCAAAAGAGTGGGCAAAATCAGAGCCTTCAATGCTCTTAAGGATGGCTAGAAACTCCTCAGCGTCAGGAGAGTCACCGTTGGAGTATTCCTCCCACAGCTGCATGAACTTCGAAAAATCGTTGCTCGCAATGCGGGATTTGAATTCTTCCAAGTAGGCCATGCTTCCGGACTCCGTTTCTGTATGGGGAATAGTATTCACAACTGTAAATAATAGAGGGAGTTTGGTTTAATATCAACTCCGAACGGGAGAATCACGATGGACAGTGAAGATCTAAGAGACTGGTTTACAAGGGAAAAACGGAATCTGCTTTGGAGAGAGGAGACGACACCCTACCGTGTGCTCATCTCTGAAGTGATGCTTCAACAGACCCAGGCAAGCGTCGTGACACCCTATTACCAGCGCTGGATGGAGCGTTTTCCTGATTTTGAAGCGCTTGCTGCGGCTCCTTTTGAAGAGGTCGTCAAACTTTGGGAAGGGCTGGGCTACTACTCCCGCGCCCGTTCACTTTGGAATTTAGCGAAAATCGTCATCGAAGAGCATTCTGGAGCGCTTCCCTCTACTAAAGAGGAACTCCTCAAGCTAAAAGGGATCGGAGATTACACCTCCTCGGCCCTTCTTGCTTTTGCCTTCCACCAACGTGCCGCTGCGATCGATGGCAATGTCAAACGGTTCCTCTCTCGCTACTTCCTCATCCAAGAACCGATCGACTCAAAAGAGGGAGAAAAAAAGATTGCAGAAGCAGCGGAGGGCCTCCTCCCTCAAAAACGGCCTTGGGAAATCTCCGAGGCTTTCATCGAGTTTGGAGCGACCCTCTGCAAGAAAAAACCCGAGTGCCATCGCTGCCCCTTCCAAAAAAGCTGCGAAGCCTACCGCGAAGGGCTTGAAGCGACCCTCCCGAACAAAAAACCGCGTCCTAAAACGATCGAACTGTTCCGCTACACGCTTCTCTTAGAGGCCGATGAGCATCTGCTTGTCCGCCCTCCAGGAGGAAAGCGGGTGATGAAGGAGCTCCACGAATTTCCCATGCTTGAGAAGAAGAACGTCAAACGCCTTTCTGAGCTTCCAAAGCATGTGGAGAAGGAATTTCAGCTTGAAGCCACTCCCCTTCTCGAGCTTGAACCGCTACAACATGGATTTACTCGATACAAGGCAACACTCTACCCTGTCCACTGCCGCGTGAGTGAGCGGGCTAAGGTGAAGGATCACATTTGGGTGAAGCGTGAGGAGTTGACAGAGAGGGCGTTCTCTTCGGGACACAAGCGGGCGCTTGAGCGTTATTTAGCTCTAGAAGCAACATATACTTAAAATAAGTGGTCGCGGCGTTATAGATCGCGATGTGCCAGCCCCACTTCCCTCCAAAAATCCCTTTCTTGAGGATCAGTGTTTTGAAGAGGGTGAAAGCCGAGCGGGAGAGCGCTTTTAAAAAAGAAGAGCGTTTTTTACCCACATTCTCTTTAGCAAAGAGCTCAGCATACAATTTCATCTTTCGCATGAAGTCAGCACTATCACGGTAAGGGTAGTGCAATAGAGGATGCTGTAACGAAACGGCTTCCAGTCCCTCCATCTTCACCGCCTCATGGACAGCCGCATCGGTAAAGCGGGTCTCTTTGCGGTTATAAAGACGTACCACACGGTCCGGCGCCCAACCGCTATGCCAAATCCACTTTCCTTCAATGAGGTTCTTTCTCCAAATGGAATACCCTTTTTTAGGGTCGAGCTGAAGCGCTTGAATTTCTTCGACTAGCTCAGGGGTCAACACCTCGTCACTGTCGATCGAAAGGATCCAGTCGTTGGAGGCGAGGCCGGAGACGCGGTTGTGTACGACGCCAAACCCTTCAAAAGGTCCCTCATGAACTTGAACATTGGAAAAAGATTTTGCAATCTCAAGCGTCCGGTCTTCGGAGCCACTGTCATAAAGGATCACCTCATCGAAAGAGGTGGTGCTCTGTAAGACCTCTTCCAGATAGGCTTCACTATTTTTTGTTAAAACGGTTACACTGATCTTCATTCTAGCAACCAGTCTACCACCTGGAGAGATAAAAATGGAGACCCTACTTCAACGACGCCCAAGACGCCTGAGACAGACCCCCGCCCTCCGCGAGCTCGTTCAAGAAACTTTTTTAAGGCCTTCGCAGCTTGTCGTTCCCCTCTTCGTTGTGGATGGCGAGGGCGAGAAACAACCCGTCGAATCTTTGCCGGGTGTCTACCGCTTCTCGATCGACACCCTCACTCAAAAAGTGATCGAACTCTATGAAAAGGGCATCCGTGCAGTCGATCTCTTTCCCGTCCTCTCCAGCGGATTGAAAGACGCGAAGGGGTCTGAAGCACTCCGCCCTGGAAATCTCCTCACCCGCACACTCCAGCATTTGAAAAAAGAGATTCCTGAAATGTGTCTCATGGTGGACGTGGCTCTCGACCCCTATACGAGCCATGGTCACGACGGCGTCCTTGATGTGAACGGTGCTGTTGACAACGACCGCACGCTGGAAATTCTCGCGCAGAAGTCCCTCCTTCTTGCTGAAGCGGGCGCTGACGTCCTTGCTCCGAGTGACATGATGGATGGACGTGTCGGCTTCATCCGCCAAGCGCTCGACGATCATGGGTTGCAACATGTTTCGATCCTCTCTTATACAGCGAAGTACGCCTCGAGCCTCTACGGACCTTTCCGGGATCTCGTCGGCTCTACCCCGCAAAAGGGCGACAAGAAGGGATACCAGATGAATCCCGCAAACGCTCGTGAGGCTCTGACAGAGTGTCAACTGGACATTGAAGAGGGAGCTGACATGCTTCTAGTCAAACCCGCTCTCCACTATCTCGATATCCTCGCACGCCTCCGTGAGGAGACCACCCTTCCCCTCGCTGCCTACCATGTCAGTGGAGAGTACGCCATGGTCCTAGCCGCGGCAGAAAAGGGCTGGCTTGACGCGGACCAAGTCCTTCTCGAACAGCTCATCTCGATCAAACGCGCGGGTGCCGACCTCATCTTCACCTACGCTGCTGAGAGGGTTTTAGAAAACCTTCAGTCATAAAACGGTGAGATTAGTTGCGCTCTGCTCGGATTAAGTGGTAGAGCGAGTGGCCTGTTGGTGAACGGTAGCCGACGTCACGCAGCCACGCTGCCATGCGGTAATCCCAGCGCGCTTTGCAACTGCAAGGGTAGAAGAAGTCGAGAGGGAGGCTGATGATCACACCCTTGTCATAGTAGATCTCACCATTGACGCGGTCGTTGCCGTTCGTCCAGGTGTACCATCCACCCATCCGCAGTCCATTGGAAAAGGTTCTGACCAGTTCGTAACGGAAGCCGAGATCTTTTGCGAGAAACTGCCCAAAGCTCCCTTTCATCTCCAGCTGCCACTCTCGGATTTCATAGTAAACATCGAGGAAGTACTGCAAACCGGTATAGGGGATGTAAGTCGGCTCAAATCCTTCAAATTGACGGATGGTGTTGGTGAAACCGAGCCCCGTCAAAGTTCTCTTTTTCAGAAGCGCCGCTTCGATTCCGACAGCAAAGCAACTGCGGTTCGGGTAAAAGAGCATCTCGACCGCTCCCCCTCCCCAGTTTTGGATAAAATATCCAGCACTCGCACGAGAAAAGAAGGGTCCACCCAGGTGGAAGTTCTTCTGCAAATACAGTTCATCGAAGGTCAGTGTCCGCTCGGCGTAGTAGTTGACAATGTCGGTTCTCACATTTGGCAGTTGAGAGGGGTTGAGAATGTCTACCGAGCCAAGGTTGCCGAGTTTACTCACGGCGATATAGCCCAGCTTGGCTTGGTAGTAGACATCAAAAGGAGGTAAAAACCCTGAAACGTTCAACTGCGCGCCGAGAGCAAACTTGAACTTTCCAGCTGCAGCACCAAAAAAAGTGATGATCTTCGGTCCAAGGTGCCAGTCGAAGAGAGGATTTCTTACATTGTAAAGCGTGCTCTTCTCACAAAACTTCTTAAACGTCACATCGCGCCGCACTGTCAGCAGTTCCATCTCATACTCGCCCATCCGTCCTTCGCGGTATTCGCGGAGTAGTTCTCCATAAAGACAGATCTCCTGGATCGGAATCCCTTCAGTTCTCACAACAGCGACCACATGGCAGATGTCTTCAGGAAGGAGATTGGCAATCACGCAGGTTAGTCGGCGTCGGAACTCTCTTTCGAAAAACCACTTGCAGTTGATCACATCGAGCACAAGCATCTTCTCTCCACAAGCAGTGACACCTACCTCTGCTTTTTTGAGGAGGATCCCTTGGCAACGCAAAGGATAGAAGAGCTCTTGGACAAAGACCTCTTCGGGGCGCAGCTCACCAATACACTCAAAATCTTGCGGAGAGCGGTAGGGTTCAGGATCTTGGTATTTTGTGAGGAAGCCTGGTGTCGTTCCAAAGTTGTAGTTCGCAGCAACCGAGTAGGCCCACTGTTCACCGCGGATCCGTGCGATAGAGAGATCAAAGATATCAAAGAGCCGGGCTTTCGCTCCCCAGTTGATCGATGAGCTAGAGAGACGTCCGCCGGGGTGAGGTTCAATATTCTCATCGTGGTAGGGAATGGCGTCATATTCCGCAGTCAGGATCAGTTCACGAAGGAAGTTGTTGCAGCGGTGACGAAAGGGCATCCACTGCACCCCTCCAAAAAAACCGCGGAGACGCTCTCTTCCCCAACCTAGCGTCATCTCGAGATTTAAACGGTCGACCACTTGTGTGGCGACGATGTACTGCGACTTGAACGAACGGGTGCCCAAAAAATCATCGATTCCAATCGCCAACCCTGGAAGGCGAAAATCAGAGTCTTCAGCCTTCAATAAGGCCAGCTTGAGATTCGCTCCTTTATCAGCAAAGTCTCCAAACCCCTTTGCACCCAAGACCGGATCGAGGATCCCATTGAAGACGCGGTAACTTGCTGTCACCTCAAGGTGGTCGAAGACCTGTGCTCGGCCCGACCAGATCCGGTAAGGAGGCAAACTCGAGTAGCTCGTTCCCAACTCCCCCTCATAGCCCATCCGTGCTGACGGCATGACAATCAATCCCCCTTGAAGGGTGTAATTGAAAGTCACCGGAAAGCGGTCCTGGAGCTGGTAGTCGACCCACCTAACTGTCTCTAGGTCAGCAAAAAGCTGACTATCTTCGACAAGACAATCCGAAAAAAGCCTGAACGGCAAACAAAGTAGAAAGAGCAAACACCTCTTTTTCATCGCAATAAGGATAGGTCAAGCGGAGAAAAAAGGAAATTGCTCAAATCTAACTTTTGAGTATAGGATTTATTTTATGAATCTATTAAGACTCAGCCCGGATACAGTAAAACCTCCCTCTCGCTCTCCGACTCCTAGAGAAAAGAGCCTAAAGGAGAAACTCATGACAAGAGAGCCCGAAACTCTAATCCAATGAACAACGTAAAATTCTCACTCGATTTACGAAGAACAACATTAGAGGCAGCCGCTGCCGCGGCTTCTCCACGAGAAGAGGTCGAGGAGATCCCCGACGATGATCCTGAGAAGGAGCCCTATCGAAAACGGATGGAGGCTGTTTGGCGCGTTTGCCAAAGGGTCCTACAAGGAAAATATGCTCTTGAAGCGAAAGGGTTTTTTAAAGCCATTTTACTGAGTGATAACTATCTTCCCTTTATTGGAGGACTGATTCCTCACCTCGAAGAGGGGAGACGTCTTGCCTCCTTTCTTGCATCCTCAAAACGTTGCCGAGAGATCGAAGAGGAGCTAGAAGGCAGTCCCTCCCCTGAAAGGTTCATGGCCCTCTCAAAAGAGTACTCAGCACTTCGCCCCCAGTGCGATCCTCACCAACTCCCCCGACTTGGCGAAATACTCATTCCGCACGCCATGACGGACTATGACTTAGTCGCCTATTACGGTGGGGAAAAAGAAGGAGCTGGTGGGAACCGTTCAGCAAAAAGTATCGTTGCGTGTCAAGTGAACCTTCTCTTCACAGACTTTGTTCGAGGCTTACCCCCTCTAGACAAGCTGCTGGAAATAAACTCGCTCTCCGGTTTAGAGATTGAGTTC
>CAZPBC010000032.1:0-23284 GCA_964584775.1 uncultured bacterium | reverse complement strand
CTCTTTCCTTTTCAGTTACTTAAAATATTTTTTTAACTTTCTTTTCTCGACAAAATACGGACTGTTTCGCTATGTCTTCTATTAGAGTAAAAAAAGACTTATAAAACAGCTTGTAGTTCTGGAGGATAAGATATGGGTGACAACTTAACGAATTCATCGGTTTTGCGGCGTCAAGATCTGGCAGCCGTGAGTCTTGCGAGCCTAAGAACAATGGAAGAAGTGTATCATACCAATGGGGACCCTACCCCCATTTTAGCGCTCATGAGTGCTCTGCAGGAAGAGGGTCCTGGTCAGAGTGCAACGGTGCTTCTTCCTGATTTTTTAAACCGATTTTTTCAGTTGGTTTTGCATGCCTCTAAAGAAGACAGCGCTGTCGCGCAGGTTGCAAGGAGGTTTTTTCTCCACTTTGACGGGTCAATAGAAAGGCAGCTAGACCCTGATCATTTTATTCGAACAGCCGATCGTACCCTGTTTGCTTCGATGAAAATCTTTCAGCTTTTTAATGGGCAGGAAGGCGGAGTTTTAAAACTCATTGAAGTGAGTTCCTACCAAAGTCGAGACCCTCATATTTGGGATTTTCAAGGATATACTCATGATGTTGTTAGGCGTCTAGTTTTAGACTTGACAGGACGCATGTCGAAAATTTTGGTGTGTCCTGAAGAGGAGGGTGTTGGGGAACGTTCTAAAGACGACACGACACCTTTAACAGCACTTTCTTTCGAGGAGCTTGTGTCACTAGACGAGTTGGCGGACAATCTCAGCCGTTCCGCACTTGTAGCGAAAGCGCTGGATGCACTGGTTCAGAAAATCCTTAGGTCTAACACGAAGAGTAATGGACAACAAAATTTACAATTTGTTGCGGATTTGTTTAACGCTCTTATGCAAGGTCGATTGGGTAAACTCCCGAAAGACCCATCAGTGGAATCTGACTCATTAGAGCTAGAGAAAGAGAGACAGTTTAGAGTTTACCCTGACTCGGTTGGAGGTGGAGCGGAGCAGGCGAGTTTCCAAAAGGTGTTAGATAAAAGAGCTCAGTTGCGTGTCTTATTAAATACGGCAATAGCGAAGGCTTTTGAAATGGATTCAATTCAGTATAGAACCCATGTGGGAAGAGGGTATGAGCACTTCGCTCCTTTTGTTGTAGAACCCTCTGTGTTGGGCTTGTTGCAAGGGGATCCTAATGAAGGGATTCCCCATGTTTATGGGAAGTTTGCTCAATATGGAGTATCTGGTCTCTATCTAGACAGTGCTGCGAAAATTATGCATGCTCGCCTCCAGTTACCTATGGTCAGTTTAATGACTAGAAATCGTATTCGGCACCTCCATGTCGATGTCTCAAGCTCAGGAGAGGCCCTTAAAGCTTTGGAAGCTCTTCTTGAAGTGCCAGAAGGAAGTAGTGTCAGACTTCTTCCGGAAGTGGAAACGCTTCATGTCGACTGGCAGGGGGATGAGCCCCTCTCAGAAGCAGCTGTTGAAGCACTGGAGGCGTTGATTGGACGCGATGCGCTGTTGACCGGAGTGCATGTCACGATGAAACATGTCGATTCTGATAAAGCGGTGGTGGTTCCTCCTGACTTGGTAGGGAGGTTGTCTGGTCTTACAGAAGGGGCTTTTCACTTTATGGGAACATTCACCCTTCAAACGACGGGTTCGGGTGAGCCAGTTGCCCTAAAGGAGCTCCGTCAGAGGTCAATGACTTGGACTACCTCACATAGAAGTGGAAGAGGAGGAATGGACTACACAGCGACCCTTTCTTCTGGGGGGGGCTCCTCTTCGCCGAAGGCTCCTGGAACGCCTCGTTTTGGAAGAGGGGGCGGAAGTCCGTAGCCTTCAACAAGATGTTCAGGCTGGCCTAGGCATGTCGCATGCGCTAGGCCAGAGGCTTTTTTCCTATTTCTTGATCAAACCTTCGACCTCAACGAAAAGCGAGGATAGAAGTTCAGCGATCGACTTGAGGCCATCAAGGGTGGCCTCTTCGCCTTGCTGCATCTGGTAAAAATCTTCAACGAGTAGATCAGTGATCGGTTCGATTTCTTCGAGATAGCGTTCAGGGTTGAAGCTTGCTTCGACCTCTGTACGGAGGGTTTCTCTCTGGTAAGAGAAGTCGATTTTGAGCTGGTCAAAGAGAGAGAAGTGCTCAACGCCCACCCCTCTCAGATCCAGGTTGAGGATCAACTTAGCCTCTCTGAGGAGGGAGTCGTTCAGCTCCCACTTAATCACTTGCAACTGGATCGCATCTTTTGGGATGCCTAGATCCATCATCCCTGCTAGGAGCACATAGTGGATCAACTTTTTATCGATCACATGTTTGCCGACCTTTGCTTTTATATTGAGTGGGGAAAGTTGTGTGTGGATGGTTGTATCAGGAGACTCGGGAAAAAGAATCGGGTGGGCATGGTCAACAAATAGCGAGAGGGTGTGTTGATCAGTGGTGAGATCACAGTGAAAGGTGCACTTTCCCAAGTGGTCGTCCACCACTTCTACGGCATCAATATGGCCACTGAGAGCCTGTCCATTTTCTTCAAATACAGGCGAAATAAGATCATGAAGAATTTGATTGAGAGAGTCTTTGAGTTCGTCCTCTTCTTCCATATCTGCAGACTGAAGGAAGGCAGTCGAACGAGGGATCAGTTCTCCTAAGGAGAGGGTGGGGGTCTCATCGTTTGCAAAGCAAAAGGTGCCCAATAGAAGGAAAGGTAAAAGAAATTTTTTCATTGATATCTCCTACAATTATTAATTAGTAATGAAGCAAGTTTAACAGAATTACGACAATTTTTCGAGAATAACTTCTCGAGGTCTTGCAGCTAAGAGGAGGACGGAAAGAGTTACAAGAGCTGTGCAGCTATAAGGGAGGCTGCAGAGAAGGATTGAGCCGCTTTTCTCATAAAGATAGAGGGTGAGAGGGCCCATCCAGATTCCAATTGTTTGGCTCCCGAGGGCATTTGCGATACTCAAGACCTCAGTACGGTGCGGACTTTTTTCCTGATCAAAGCACCATGCTCCTAGGGAAAAAGAAAAAGCCATTCCGATCAGAACAAAACAGAACCGAACCAGAGCTACATCGCTGTAGCTACCTAAAGGGAGGAGGGAGAAGAGGAGAGGGCCACCAAAAGCTGCTGCGAGAGTGGCAGTTTTCATCCAAGTCTCTTGCCTTTCTTTTGTAATATAGAAGCCCATAAAAGGAAGAAGTAGCATGTCGAAGATCAATAGACCCGTTGTCAACAGAGACATCTGTTCAAGTGAAACGGAGGAGATTGTCGGCACAAATCCCGCTGAAAAGATGATGGCAATTTGATACGTACTATAGGAGAATCCTGTGAATAGAGCGATTTTTAGCACTGTTTTTCGTGCTTTCCAAGAATACAGCCAGTGTTCTTTGTCATGGGTTTTAGTGAGGCCTTTCGGATAGTTCTCAATCTCTTGGTGGGTCCTCCTCCGTAATTGTACACCAACGAAGGCGGTGCCTGCACCCAGAAGGAAGAGAAATCTCCATCCCGTCTCCACTGCATTAAAATAGGAAAGGAGGGAGACAAATGCTGAGGCGAGAAGAATGCCTCCTAAAGTGGAGCAGCTGTAGAGGCTACTGAAAAAGTTGCGGCGAGACTCTTCTGTCCTCTCTAGGATGAAAACGGATCCGGGGACAGTCTCTCCAGCAGTGAAGAAGTTTTGTAGTAGTCGGAGGGCGAGAAGGATCACTGCAGCGAGAGGGCCAATGTCATGGCTGGTTGGAAGGAGTGCCATGAGAAGAGAAATCAAGCCCATAAAAAAGAGGGTATAGAAGAGGGTCACGCCCTTACCTCTTATGTCGGCAAGACGGCCGAAAAACCACGCTCCGAATGGGCGGGCGATCATCCCAAGTGGCAAGATGGCATACGCTTTAAAGAGTTGGATAAGCGGGGTGTCCGAAGGAAAGAAATCCTTGGCGATATAGGGGGCTAATAAAGCGAAGAGGGCGGTATCGTAGTGGTCAAAAAGATTGCCGAGAAAGCAGCTAAAGCGCGCTTTTTTTTGCATGTGGATCACTCCTGTTTTTAGCCTGGAACATTCATGAACGATCTCATGAAATATCCGGGTTAACGTCTATACCCACCGCAAAGACCACAGGAGATTCCTATGACTTTATCACACTTCCTACGCAGGTTCTAACCTGATCAGGTGTAAGGGTTGGCTATTTACCTCTCAGCCATTCTCAATGGCACCCCTGGTGAGTTGCCCAACAATTTTAAGTGTGCAGCGGCATTTATGACAAGGAAACTTCTGGGGACGCGAGACGTGGCGCAGGGGCTCTCTGGTAGAGATGAAGAGCGAAAAAGACACAGAGGGCAGTCAAGCAGTAAGGAATCGATGTGAGAGCTAGGGAACCGGTCCTTTCGTAGATCAAGAGGATCATAGGTCCAATCCATCCGCCAATGGTTTGGCTGCCGATTGCATACGAGAAGCTCAAAACTTCTGTGCGATGTTCCTTATCGACCTCATCGAAATACCAGGCGTGGATGGTACTTGAGAAAGCCATCCAGAGGAGCATGTAAAACAAGCGAATCAGCACGACACCGGAGTAGCTACTTTCTGAGAGGGAGTAGAGAGCCACAGGGCTGATCAAGGCAGCGACTAAACAGGCCCCTTTCATCCAAGTTTCACGCCACTCTGAGGAGATAAAGTACCCAATGAAAGGCAAGAGGAGAAATGGAAAAAACAGCAGATACGTCGTAAGGATGGACATCTCCCCTTGGGTGACATGGGAGACCTTAGGTGCAAAGCCGTTTAAAAAGATAATTCCAATTTGATAGGTGCTATAGTAAAAGCTTGAAATCAGGGCGAGCTTGAATACCTTTCCTTTGACTGTCCAGCAGTGGTTCCAGCGGTTTTTCAGGGGGTCGGTGAGCTTTGGTTCGGAGAGTTCAGTGAACTCCTTTTTGACGGTTTTCCGCAGGATAGCGCCAAACAGTGCTGTCGCGACACCCAGTAGGAAGAGCAGTCGCCAACCAGTCTCAATCAGGTTGTAATGCGAGAAGAGAGAGACCAGAAGGGAGGCAAACAGGATTCCTCCCAATGTTGAGCAGCTATAGAGGCTACTGAAAAAATTTCTACGATGGTCTTTTGTTCTTTCGAGAACAAAGATGGCTCCCGGCATCGTCTCTCCTGCAGTAAAGAAATTTTGAAGTAAACGGAAGAGAAGCAGAAGAGTGGGAGCGATCACACCGATCCTTTCGTAACCAGGAAGGATCGCCATACAAAACGAAATGAGTCCCATGGAGCTGAGTGTGTAGAAGAGCGTCGTTTGGCGTCCTTTTCTGTCAGCTAAGCGACCAAAGAACCACGCTCCAAACGGGCGTGCAACCATTCCAAGGGGAAGGATGGCATAGGCCTTGATCAGCTGGATGAGGGGGGTGTCGTGAGGGAAAAACTCACGCGCAATGAAGGGAGCAATCAGAGCGAAGACTGCGGTGTCGTAGTGGTCGAAAAGGTTTCCGATGAAGCAGCTAAGAAGTGCTTTTTTTCTCATTTTTCGTCCCCGTCTTTAAGAAGCGCAGAGTATAATAGCGTGAGATCATAAATTACAACATAAATTTAACTAATTTAAGCAATTAATTTACTTGTTGAGATTGTTGAGTTTATCTATGATAGAAGCAGCTTCAGCCCCAAAAATTATTGAAAATACACAAACCTAACTAATAACTGATGAATCTTGCTGTTCAGATCAAGGATAAGGCTCCGCTCTCGGAAGAGGAGTGGCAGCGCGAAGTCGATTGTCGCAGACTTTTGCTAACTCTCGATACCCGTGAAGTAGAGATCCTCACAGAAATCGTTGATGGATCTCCGAACTTCTCCGTACAGGCTCTTGCAGATACCGCCCATGTCTCTGTGAAGAGCGTGATCGATCTTCTCGACAAGCTGGTCCCAGCCGGTCTCCTGAAGTATAGCGATGACTTTGCGCAGGTGAACAAGGAGATGAGAAAGAATTTTGAGCTGCATCTGCAGGCCTTTCAAGAGGATTTTTCACCAGATATCTCCTATGCCATTTCCTTATTCAAAAATAAGGTTCCTCTCCACGTTCTTGCGAATTGGTACACGACAAACTGCCTAGCTGACTATCTAATCGATTCGATCGTAGAGCGCTATTTTCAAACTCCTGAGGTTTACACCCGCTACCTTCAAGAAATTCAATGGGAAGACCCTTTTCTTGAAGAGGTGCGTCAGCATACCCTCACCCACCCTGGTTCTGAGATTGATGCCGATCTGCTCTGCCAAAAGCATGAACTGACGATCGATGAGTTTTTAGAGCGTGCTCTGATTCTTGAGTATCACCTTGTCGGTTTCGTCTACTTTCCGATGGTAGGCAGCAAGCGTGCACGGAAAATCCTTCCACTCACAGAGTGGAGAAACTATCTTACAAGACAGCGAGCTGTAGCTGCTGCACCGATCAAAGATCCCTCTGTGATGGACAAGGAAGAGCAGCCCTTCTCCTTCATTGAGCAGCTCCATGCCCACTTAAGTGCTAAGGTGATTGATCCCTCACATCCTCTTGCTGAAACCGCTGTTGCTTATCAATTCGTCTCTGCTGGGCGTTTGACAGACCTTGCAAAGGAGTGGATGGGGCTTTCGAATGAAGAAAAAGCGCTGTTTCTCTACCGTATTTCCCTGAAAAGTATGGAAAAACGCGATCGACACCCTCAGCTTTACACTGAGGTGAACGCCTGCATGGTGGAGAGAGGGCTGAAAACTTTCATCCATTTTGGATGGGTCTCTTTCAATGACTTCTTTAAGGCGCAGGTCTCTCCGATTGCCGGCAAAAGCTCTGTTTCTCTGGAACGAAAAGGAAAGCGTTGGAGATATGTTTTTCCTGAGTATTCAGAGGTCGAGAAAGAGTTTATCCATGACATCATCTTTGAGCGGCTGTATCAGGCGGGTTTTGTTGAACACGCGATGTTCGGAGATGAACAAATCTTCCGTGTCACCAGCTTCGGGGCTAGCATCCTTTCGTAACTAGCTGGCTACACCTTTACTTTCAGCAGCTCATTCCACGACGTGGTGTAGTGGGGTGAGCTGTAATTTTTTTTCACTCGCCACTCTTCTTTAAGGCTAAATTGACCGGCGAATTGAACGCTCTTTTTCCCCCACTTTTTCTGGATTTCGTCAACGACCTGCATGATCTGCTCTTTCTTTTCTACGGCGTCTAAATTCTCACCAAAAAGGTCTCCTTGGATCGTTTTTTCGGGGACAAGTCCGTCGAAGAAAATTCCCGCTTTTCGGTAGGTTTTTCCAGTCTGAAAGAGCGCTTCTGTGAGCTCTTTAGCATGTGAAGTTAACTCTGGGGTGTAGGAGCTGGGTGTGGTGAGAGTGAGGGCGCGTTGCATGGTGGGGTAGCGGTTTTCGACGCGGCGGTTTTCGATCAGGAAGACCATCAGGTAAGTGGCCTTGAGCTCCATTTCGCGCAGTTTTTTTGTCGCGATATCGATGTGGTTAGCAACGGCCACCTGCAGTGAGTCTAGGTCGGCGATCGGCTCTCCAAAAGAACGGGACGAAAGGAGGGTTTGATTCGAAGGAGGTTCTGTCTCAAGAGTGAGACAGGGATGTCCCTTCAGCTCTTCAATCAGACGGAGGAGAACGACATTGAACTCTTTGCGGATGGAGGGAAGGGTGGCTGTGCGGAGGTCCCAAGCTGAGAGAAGCCCTCTTCGTTTCAGCTTGAGCGAGAGCCTTCTGCCAATCCCCCATAGGTCTTCAAGGGGGAACTTTCTCAGTGCCTCTTCAATCTCTTCCGCTGTGCGTAGGGAAAGGATCCCATTTCCTTTTTTGGCGAGGTGGTTCGCTGCTTTGGCTAGGGTTTTTGTTTTGCTGAGGCCAATTGAGACCGGAATGCCCGTCCATTGAAGGATTTTCCACCTCATTCGCATCAACTCTTCATCGCTTGGGGGAGTTTTGAACTGTATGAAGGCTTCATCGACGGAGTAAACTTCGACATCAGGAGAAAAGCTCCGGATCACCTCCATCACGCGACGCGACATGTCGCGGTAGAGGGTGAAATTTGAGGAGAGGGCATGGACTCCTGCACGCTCAAAGGCCTCTCTCCACTCAAAATGAGGGGCTCCCATCGGCACTCCCATCGCCTTGGCCTCCTTCGAGCGAGCGACGACGCAGCCGTCGTTGTTGGAAAGTACCACAACAGGGCCACGCAGCTTGCCGTTGAAGACGCGCTCACATGAGACAAAGAAGTTGTTACAGTCGAAAAGGGCAAACATAGCTTAAGTCGCTTTATGGATGATGTAGGTGACGACACCCCAAACCTGGAAGTCGAGCTCTTTGGTCAGGGGGAGGTCTGGGTAGTTGGGGTTTTCAGCAGCCAAAAAATAGGTTTCTCCTCGTTGCACGAGCCTCTTGACCGTGAACTCGCCTTCGATCAGGGCGATGATAATCCGTCCAGGCTTGGGTTCAAGGGAGCGGTCCACAACGAGAATGTCGTCAGGCTGGATGGAAGCTCCTCGCATCGACTCTCCTTCAACCCGGATAAAAAAGGTGGCTGCGGGGTGGTCGACAAGCAGCTCATGCAGGTTGAGCGTGTCTTCGATCTCATCTGAGCCGACATTTGCAAAACCTGCTGATACGGAGGAGGTTGTGACTGGGCAGTGGGTGGGTGGTAATTCCATAATAGGAGAGTTTATCCCAGATCAAAAGAGGATGGAAGACGAAAAAGAATTTTACAGAAAAACATTCTGCCAATTGAATGAGTCCCAGTCTCCCTAGCCTGGATATTTCATGATCACTTGCAAAGCTGTTACAAAATGCTTTTCGGTACCTTCGGCATAACTCCTTCTCGGAATGGGCTGGGGACCCTTCCCTTCGAGAGAGTTCTGTCGAATTTGCCGACCGTTTTGTCCCATTTTCACGATTGTCATGAAATATCCAGGCTAGTATCATGATGTGCAATGAAAAAAAGAAAAGAACGAATCGCTCCTTCGATCCTTGCGGGGGACTTTGCTCATCTAGGCGATGAGGCTAAAAGAATTGCTGACTCAGGTGCCGACGCTATCCATATCGACGTGATGGATGGCAACTTCGTTCCTAACCTCACCTTTGGACCAAAAGCAGTCGCTGCCATTAACCGGTCGACTGACCTCTTCTTGGACGTCCATTTGATGATCTATCACCCTTTTGACTACATCGAACGCTTTATTGAATCTGGGGCCGATAACATCACCTTCCATTTCGAAGCGACCGAGGATGTCGAGGACACGATCGACTTCATCAAGCGGTGTGGGATCACTGCAGGCTTGGCTTTTTGCCCAGAAACCTCGGAAAGCATGACGCTGCGGTTTTTGGATAAGATTGACATGCTTCTTCTCATGACCGTCCACCCAGGATTTGGTGGACAGGCCTTTATGCCCGAGATGTTAGAAAAGATCCGCTTCTGCAAAAAGATCATCGATGAACAAAATCTCGATGTCGATATTCAAGTCGATGGAGGCATTGATGACCAGACTGTCGGTCTTTGCCGTGAGGCGGGAGCAAATGTCTTCGTTGCAGGAACCTACGTTTTCAAACAACCCGATTTAAAAACCGGCATAGATTCACTAAGGGGTTAACACCAAAATGGCTATTAGCAATCAGCTCACTCCAGGAATGATCATTTCCATTAAATCTAAACTCTACCGTGTGGAGTCGAGCCTCAAAGTGACCGTTCCTAAGGGAGCGCCCTTTATCAAAACAAAACTCAAAGATCTCGACTCAAATAAGGTCGTGGAGAAGAACTTCAAACTGGACCAGTCGGTGAAAGAGGTCTCTCTCAACCACCGCTCCCTAGAATATCTTTACATGGAAGGAAAAGACTTTCTCTTTCTCGATATTGAAAACCTTGAGCAGGTTCTTGTTCCTCATATGGTGATCGAGAATAAGTCTAACTATCTCAAAGAGGGGATTGAAGTGAATGCAGCTCTCTTTGGAGACTCAATATATACGGTCGAACTCCCTCAGTTCATCGAGCTCATGGTGGCGAAGACAGAAGATGAAAAGGGCGCCTCTGCTGCAGCGACTAAAGTGGCTGTTTTAGAGACCGGTGCACGCGTGGAGGTTCCCTCGTTCGTCGAGCCTGGTGATATTATCAAAGTCGATACACGTTTGGACGAATATATCCAACGCGTTTAACTTGTTTCTTTTAGGAGTCATATGGAACTGAATCAAATCAAAGAGTTGATGGTGATGATGGAGAAGACGAAGGCAAAGCGTCTCGTCATCAAAAGAGGAGAGTTTGAAATCGAGCTTGAGATGGGCTCTTCCGCAGTCGCTTCACTTCCTCCCACTCAGAGTTCACACGAGAACCCGATGAAAGAAGAGATGGGTAAACACCTGGAACAAGCGGCTCCCTCGTTAATCCACCATAACAACACTCCTGTAGTAGAAGGTGGAACCTTTATCACATCTCCGATGGTGGGAACGTTCTACACCACCCCTTCGCCGGACGACCCTCCATTCATTAAAGTAGGTGATCGAGTGGAGAAGGGACAGGTGGTTTGCATCATCGAAGCAATGAAAGTCATGAATGAAGTCAAAGCAGAAGAGACGGGTGTTGTGAAAAAAGTCCTAGTAGAAAACAGTCAACCAGTGGAATTCGGCACTAAACTCTTTCAGGTTGGGTAAGTCATTATGAAAAAGGTCTTAATAGCCAATAGAGGAGAAATTGCAGTACGAATCATTCGTGCGTGTCATGACCTCGGTTTGCAAACGGTCGCCGTCTACTCTGAGGTGGATAAGGAAGCACTCCACGTGCTTCACGCTGACGAGGCCGTTTGTATTGGTGAAGGACCTTCACATCAGTCTTACCTCAAAATTCCAAATATACTTTCCGCTTGCGAGGTGACAGGGGCGGACGCTGTTCATCCCGGGTATGGTTTCCTCTCTGAGAATGCAAATTTTGCAGCGATCTGTGAGAGCTGTGGCCTGACCTTTATTGGCCCAAAATCGGAAGCGATTGCTCTTTTAGGAGACAAAGCGCAAGCAAAAGCCACTGCGATGAGTGCTGGTTGTCCTGTGATCCCCGGGTCAAAAGGGGTGGTGAGCGAACTTGAGGAGGCACAAAAAGAAGCAGATAAAATTGGATATCCGATTTTTATTAAAGCCTCTTTAGGTGGAGGGGGAAAGGGAATCCGTATTGCAGAGAAGCGGGAAGACTTTACGAGACACTTCACTGCTGCAAAAGCGGAAGCAGAGATGAACTACGGCTGCCCGGACGTCTATCTCGAAAAAATGATCGTAGACCCCCACCACGTCGAAATCCAAGTGCTCGCAGACCAGCACGGCAACACCCTCTACCTCGGTGAGCGTGACTGCACGATCCAGAGAAGAAGGCAAAAGCTCATTGAGGAGGGACCCTCTCCGATCCTCAACCCGAAACTACGGAAAAAAATGGGTAAAGCTGCTGTTTGGGTGGCGGAGCGTGCCGGTTACACTTCTGCGGGAACCGTCGAGTTCCTTGTCGATAAAGACTTCAACTTCTACTTCATGGAGATGAACACACGGATCCAAGTCGAACACACCGTGACAGAAGAGCTCGTCGGTGTTGACCTTATCAAAGAGCAACTTCGTATCGCTAGAGGGGAATCCCTGGAGCTGCGTCAAAAGGATGTAGAATTGAAAGGGCATGTCATCGAATTCCGGATCAATGCAGAGGACTCAAAAAACAACTTCAGACCCTCTCCTGGACGGCTGGAATATTACCTTCCTCCTGGGGGGCCCGGCGTCCGCGTCGATAGCGCCTGTTATAGCGGCTACTTCATCCCACCGAATTACGATGCCATGATTGCAAAGCTCATCGTCAAAGGAAAAGACCGTGAAGAGGCGATCCAAGCAGCCAAAAGAGCTCTTAAGGAATTTCATATTGGGGGAATTGGCACGACCATTCCGTTCCATCAGTATATGTTAGAGGATAAGAACTTTTTAGAATCTAACTATGACATTTCTTATATCGATCGTCTTGCAGCTGAGGCGGTTAAATTCACCCTCCCTTCAGAATAATCACTTGGTTCTGTATAATTTATAGAGACTTAATCCACCCTTTAAAAAAGATTTACAAAGGTGTGAGAGTGTGTGTCCCGTAACACGAACTTAACAGAGGAAAACGAAAGCTTATGAGAAACTGGATTCAAAAAACACTTTTATTCGTTCTACTTCCCACTGTCATGCTGACGGCGCGCGAACCTCAGGAAGAGAGCTATAGACTTCTTCCTGGAACCCGACGTGCGACAGAGGAGGAGCAGGCGCAACTTCTGCAAGCATATCGAGCTGAAATGGAAAGCGACGAAGCGAAAGAGGTGACAGAAAAAAGTCTCAACCTTGAAAAATCCTACACCTACTACAACGACTGCACTCTTTATGGCATCTCTCAAATGGGATACAAAGCAAGTACGATCATGCTGACCGACGGCACTTGCTGGACAATCAGTCGCTACGACTCTTATGTTGCTGCAGATTGGCAAGCTTACAACACGACTGGCGGGATGGCTGCTGATCTCGTTTACATTACGACGAACGTCGGTTGGATCTACAATAACGACTATCCATTCAAGTTGGTCAACGTTGCCACAGCCGAAGCTGTCCAAGCTGAACTCTCTCAAGCTCCAGATCCGACACAAGCTTGCTGGATCAACTTTATCGACTATGAACGAAGAGTTGTCGAAGTGGCGGACACGAACGGTTACGTGACGGTCTGGAAGCTCAGCTGGTGGGACCAGAGTATCATGGCGCGCTGGCAGATTGGTGACCGCATCCTTTTCGGTCGCAATAACCGATGGAATGGATCATCCAACCCCTTCCTTTTAATCAATATCGAAACCTACGACTATGCCCGTGGCGATAGCGTTTACTAATTAATACACTCATAGGAGAATACCATGCGACAATGCGTAAATTGGCAAAAATTTCTACTCTGCTTCACGCTGCTCTTTTCGACTGCGCTCTATGCTGAAGGAGCAAATGTAGCTCACCGTCTGGACAGCGAGCTCCAGGAAGAGAATCCAAAAGAGAGTTCTCACTTGATGGGAGAGGCTTTTCAGCTCGATCTTTGTCACAAAAATGGAGAAACAAAGGACCTTGCGTCAGCTTTTACCTCAACAGTTTATCTCAATCCGATTGCAGCAGACTGCATTTCTGACATCGGCATTGCAGGGGACTGGATCGTTTCTGGCAACGGATGCCTCTGGAGCGTCAGCTACTGCGACGAGTGGGTTGCAGCGGGCTGGTGGCCAGGTGATGTCGTTTACATCACGCAGTCGGAGTGTTCCGTTTCGGGATATATCATGATCAACCAAACGCGCTCCACAGCTGTCCATGTTTCTCGTGACACCAGTCCACATCCTTTCAGCTCTGCTGTAAGAACCATCATCGACATCGACCCCTTTTACGAAGAAGTGATGCTTTCTGATGGAACTGTCTGGGACGTCACAGAGATGTGTCACGTCTGGAACCACTGGTGCCTCGGTGACCAGGTCATCTTGGGTGTGAACTCAAATGGGTATAGCACTTATTACCCTTTCATTTTAATCAATGTCAGCATGAACCCTTTCTGCGTCGGTGGCGATGACTGGGTCATGGCAGATCTATACTAATAAGGAGAAATACATATGTTTCCATCTCGATCACCAGGTGTCCGTGGAACTGTACCACCTGAAACCCGTCCAATATCCGTTAGAAGAGAGACCAGCTCGACTGTTAGAGTGGCTCTGATCGCCCTTGGCTGTCTCGCAGCCGCCGTTGTGGCCGCAGCCGCCGTCTCTGTCGAAGCTGCAGCCGTTGTTGTCGGTGTGAGTCTTTTCTGTGCCCTTGCCTACTTGGGGAGCCAGCGCGGATGGTTCTACCGTTCGTCTTTCCACCGGCCCGTATACGGGTCTACTTTGGTCGTACACCCTAGACCTCGAGCTCCAGCTGCTGTGGTCGTGCACCCTGGACCTGGCCGCGCAGCTTCGGCTCACAGCCGCCACTCTGTGCCGCATTTTCGACCTGGTCGTGGACCGTCACCCTCAGTGCTGACACCTCCTGCTCGATCACATGGTAGGGGGCGGCCGGTTGCTCCTCCTCCGGGGAGACATGCGGCTCCTTCGGTCGGATCTGCCCCGAGAAGAGGCCCTCCTGTTAGCCGCGTTCCTCGTCCGATCCACTCTAGTGCGAAAACAGGCCCTGTTGGAACACGTAGATGACGCTAGAAGTTGCGCTCCGTGCGGTTTCTTTGATAGTGCCGCTCGATGTCGTTTGCGACCTCTTCGGGATCATCCGTGATCTTGAAGAGGTCCAAATCTTTTGGACTGATACATTCATGACCTAGAACGGTCTTTTCTAACCAATCCACCATCTCATTCCAGTAGTCACTTCCCATGAGATAAATGGGAAAGGGCTGAACCTTTTTAGTTTGAATCAAGGTGAGTGCTTCAAAGAGCTCATCGAGTGTTCCGACCCCACCAGGTAAAAAAATGTACCCTTGCGCATAGCGAATGAACATCACTTTCCGGACAAAGAAGTAGCGGAAGGTGAGCATGTAGTCATGGTCGATGTAGTCATTGGGACGCGCTTCGAAGGGGAGGTCAATCACTAGACCGCAAGAGTTGCCACTGGCTTCTTGAGCTCCTTTGTTGGCTGCTTCCATGATTCCCGGACCGCCACCAGTGATGATGGAAAACCCGCGTTTGGTGACGCATTTTGAGACCTCTTCTGCCAGCTGGTAGTAGGGGCTTTCAGGAGGAAGCCTGGCCGATCCGAAGATCGAGACCGAGGGTCCGAGTAGCGTCATCGTCTCAAAGCCGTCGACAAACTCAGAGAGGATCCGAAAGACCCTCCAGGAGTCTCCTGCATAGAACTCCTTCTTATTCTTCCTTCCATAGAGGTCCATATCCACCTCATATCTGATCAGGGGATTATCGACAATTCCTTAATACAATCATTAAGTTAACTTAATAAAATATTTAATTTTGTTTGTTATGCTGTAGTTAAGACAAATTAAAATTTGATGGTTTTATGGTTATTATAAATGGAATTTGTGGAGCAGCTCGAGATCTAGGAACCGAGGCCTGTTCTATAGGAAAAAAACTCGCCCCTTGGCTGCTTCCGACGGCCATTACCGATACAGTTGCTTCCACCTACCATTTTGTGAAAGAGCGTGGAAGTGAGAGTCCGGAAGACTTACCCACGAAGCGAGCTCAATTTTACGCAGATGTGGCGCGTTTAGGCTTAGTGATCACCGAGTTGACAGCCGAGACGGCTCTCTTTGGCGTGGGACTTGTTTCTGCCGTGGGACTTTTTGTCCTATCTGGTGGGAGTTTGGCTCCTCTCGCTGTGGGAGTGGTTCTCGTCTCCTTCGTCGCATCGAAGACCCTACCTCAACTCGCACTCGGCCTGCTCGATTCAAAATCACTCCAAAAAGTCTACGACTATAAAGGAACCGTAGGGCTTTACACCGGACTGCTCTCAGGAGACTGGATATCGGGTGCTGCCTCTTACGTCTTACAAAAACTTCTCGTCCCCGATCTTGTTCGAATCCTCTTCCCAAAAGAAGGAATGCTCAAAATCGATCGACGATTTGGATTAATATAGGAGAAATAAATGATTAGATTCGATGATTTAGGGACCAAACCTACAGAGATGGGGAGGGGAGTTCCCTGTGAGAGTGACTCATCAAAAGAAGGGGATTTGAGAGGTCGGCGTATTTCTTCTCTAGACAGGCCTTCTCCACGTAGAGAGGCTGAAACTTCATCCCTTGATCTTGATCCACTTGCTTTTGTCAGTGAGGTGGCGTGGAATGTGGCGCAGATGGTTTTTGGAAACATTGTGAAGCCAGCCTCTGAAGTCGATGCTGAAGAACCAAGGGATGGTGATTTTGTAGCAACGAAACCAGACGTTGAAGGGGATTTTGGAGATCGTCTCTATGCTTTAATTGAACGAATAAAAAAGGACCAGCCTGATTTGCAGTGGATTGATGAGGGTGGAGGGGCTATAAGCCGATCTCTCTTTGGAGTCGAAGAGGTTCCAAATCCTGAAGATCAGCCTCCGTTGAAAAACGAACTCGGTAAACTTCGTGCTTACTTAGATGAGGTTTTCCACCGCTTTGCAGAAAGGAAGGATTACTTTGCCTCTCAACCCACACGCTACACCCAAGAAGAAAGGGATGAAGAGGAGACGACTCTTCGAAATGTCCTCTATAACTTTGAACGGCTCGAAAGTAAAATTCGTCAAGGGGAGTTGTCGTGGGAAGCGCCTGACTTGTTCAAATTGTCTAACCTGAAGAGCCAAGTTGAAAGTCTTACCGTGACTTGTCAAGAGGTGGTTCAGCCGACGTGGATAGAGGCCCTGTCGACTGGAGTCTGTTGTTGCTTGAGATCGCTACAAAGCTGGATCATGGCTCAAGATCATGAGTGGAAAATGCAGAAGTACTGCATGAGCCTTCAAGAGCAGAAGAAGCATTTAGAAGAAACGCTCGGCTGTGATGAAGAAACGCTCCGCTGTGATTTGGTCACTAAAAAAGCGGCTATTGAAAGTCTTCATGGAAAGAGTCCAGTGGATCAGTATGCGATTGAATATCTCAACTGTCTGATCCGTGGCTCAAAGGACAAAGCACAAGCTAGAAATGACTACTATCAAGCGCTTTATCAGATGAGGTATGCCCTAGAACATCCTGAATTTGAGACGAACACAGGATTGAGTGGGAAACTTTTTCGTGCCGCTGCCTATGTGCGTTATTCACAAAACGAGCTGTATACCTTCTCGGAATCTGTCGTGGATCTTTGGTTGAAGACAGGGCGTCAGCTCAGTGAGGATTCGACTCCTCTGGAACACTTCATCCAGGAAAGAGATGCGGAAGATATTCAGCATACAAGAGCAGTGCTGGGTGCTGACAGATTGGCTGTCGAGCGTGGAAAGCTTCAAGGAACGATCAATATCAATTTTGACCCTAATGCTCAGTCGAACGTTCCCTATGTTCTTGCTGATGTGGATATGTGCGATGAAGCAGGAACACCGGTCAAGAGAAGAATGCTCAGAATGGGGACGCCGACAAGAGAGGGTGTGATCTATCCTGCTGAAGTGATTCCTGAGTTTAGAGCCTATCTCGCAGAAGCTCAGAAGAAGGGGGAAGGACACCTTTACGTGAGTCTGCAAAGCCATCGACCTAAGGATTTGGGAAAGGTAGGGGATGAGACAAAGCGTACCGAAGCGATCAAGGCTCTTCAGGAAGAGTTTCCATCGACCTTCACCTTCGTGGTGTTTGCTCAGGATACGAAATTTTATAAAGAACCGTTAGGTGAGGGAGACAAGCCTTCAAGAGAATTCATCAAGCAGTTTAGAGCAGAAATGCTGGGCGAATCGAACAAAACAGGCTTCTATTTCCCTGAGGGCTTGAAAGATGAATCCATGCTTGATGAAGTGATGAATCAAGTGCATCAACTCGTTTTTGAAGGTCGAGAAACGCTCACTTTGCAAGAGCGCCAAGACTTTTTGGAAATCACTTATGCGATGCTCATTCCACGTCTTGCTGCTAAAACGGGTGCCACAATGCTGAATGTCACCTGTAAAGATGCCATTGATAGAGCAGCAAAGCTCAACTGCCTCACTCTAAAGCTTGCGCAGATCATGCAAGGTAAAGGGACGGATCCTGCAAGTCGAAGGAGGCTGCAAAAAGCGACCTACGCTCCTGCGATCTTCACAAAAAAGCAGGCGATCATCAGTTCTAGAAGACAGCGGATGTTGTCAGCACTTGAGTGGCTCAATCGACCTGAAGTCATTGATAGGATACGTGAAGCAGCTCAAGAAGGAAACTTGGGAATTAATGCGGGTTCTCCGAATGGAGTCCATTTTGAAGAGGTTCCTAGCCAAGCGATCGATTTTTGCGCCTAACTTGAAACTTCTTACTCGATAAAGAGAGTTTGCGTGAATTTGTGGACTAGTGAAAAAAAAATCGTCTTTATCACTCCTTTAAAAAAGGATTCTATGATTTTTCACTGTTAAGGAGCGGACTCGTTCCAAAGGGTTTTCCAGTTGTAAGAAAGTCCTTTTGCTTTCCTTCGTTTCAACGGAGTGACATATAACTTCTCGGGGTCCTCTTCGATTTCATTGAGCTGATTGAGATCGAGGAGGGCCCCAATTCCATTTTCAGGGGAAAAGTCTTTAGAGTCTGTCGGCTCTTTTCTGACATTGTGAGGACAAACGTCTTGGCAGATGTCACATCCAAATAGATAGCCTGGATTTTTTGCAGCGATCTCTTGAGGAATCGGCTCTTTGGACTCAATCAGGTGATAGGAGAGGCAACGGCTGCTGTCTAGCTCGTAGGGAGAGAGTGCACCTGTCGGGCAGTGGTCGATGCATTTCGTACACGTCCCACAGCGAGGGCGACGCTCTTCAACGACTTTTGTGCCCTCTACTTCAACTGTTGTGAGGATCCCCGAGAGAAGAGTGAAGGTCCCTAGACGACGGTGGATTAGGAGATTGTTTTTTCCAAACCAGCCGAGTCCTGCTTGAACGGCGAGGGCGCGTTCCATGATTGGAGAGGCATCAGAAAAAGGACGGCAACAGTCCTCTTCGCCCACTTTCTCTTCGAACCAGCGGATAAATTGTTTGAGGCGTCGTTTGTGGACATTGTGGTAGTCACGCCCTCTTGCATAAGAGGCGACCACTCCTTTTTTTTCAGTGAAGGGGACCTCTTCTTGTCTGTAATAGGAGATGAAAAGGATGGCTGTCTTTGCACCGGGGAGGAGCTCTTTCGGATCTAAGCGCACGGGGCGCTCCATCCACTTCATCCCTGCGTGATGGTTCTTCTTGAGCCACTCTTTTAAGGCGTCTTTATCAGCTTGAGGAAGGGTGGGTTTGGTGATGCCGACATCGTCATAGCCCAGCTCTTTAGCGGCTAGACGTATATCACGGATCAGTGTTTCATTAGGCATTTGCAGTCGGTTTAGAGAAGAATTTAGAGACCGCTTTTTCCATGCGGGGGAAGTAGCCTTTGGTGTTATGCATTCCATTTGCCACTTCGTGGAGGTTTTCGATCGCAATGAAGGCGCGGGGGTCTTCTCTAAAGATGAGCTCTTTGAGGTCGTGGAGTTGAAGACGCTCAACGATGACGTAGAGGATCTCTTGCTCTACACCCGAGAAGCCACCTCGGCCATACATCACAGTTAGTCCCAGTCCGAGTTCACGGATGATGCTAGCTGAGATTTTCTTGGATTTACGTGAGATGATGATCACGGATTTTGTCTCTTCAAGTCCCACGATCGTGGAGTCCATCACTCGATAAACAATTAGATAGGTGATGAAAGAGAGCACAGGAGGGTGCCAGTTTTGGTAGACAATTCCCGTAGCGGCGAAGACAAAGACGTTGGCGATCATGACATCTTGTCCCACAGTGATTCCTGTTCGACGGTTGATGATGATACCCATGATCTCTGTTCCATCGAGGCATCCTCCAGAACGGATGATGAGACCGAGTCCGATTCCTAGCATCACGCCTCCTACGACGACAAATTCGAGGCTTTCGCCGTGGAACTCTAAATGGAGGACATTGGCAATAAAGACCATGAATCCTGCAAAAAGCAGCACCGCGACCAACATATGGATGAGGAAGGTTTTACCGATGGACCTCATGGCGATGTAGAGGAAGGGGAGATTCAAAATGAGGAGAAGGAGGGGAATCCACTGTTTTCCAATGATTTTTCCAATAATCATGGAGACACCAACAATGCCGCCATCAATCAAATTGTTAGGAATGAAGATGACCTCAATCGCAAAGGCAGCTAAAAAAGCTCCTATGATCATCCAGAAGTAAAGAAAGATGGAACTCAGAATGGATTTCTTTTTGACCTTGTCTGGGGTCATGCTACGTCCTAGGTTCGACTCTTTTCTGGAAGGGTTTATGAAAGAGACGCGAGAGACGGGACTTGAACCCGCAACCCCCGGCGTGACAGGCCGGTATTCTAACCAATTGAACTACTCCCGCATGTAAAAGCATTTTTAACTTAAGGCTTGGGCGCAAGAGGATTCGAACCTATGACCGCCTGCTTGTAAGGCAGGTGCTCTACCAACTGAGCTATACGCCCTTAAGCTTGATGCTTAATGCTGTCTCGGGGAAAAAAATAGTGTGTTTTGCCATATTTTCGCAAGGATTTTCATCAGATTCAACTTTTGTCGCTAAAAACTTCTCGAAACCTTTCCATAAAAACTGCAGGAATGTCTGAACAAAAATGTTGTTTATGCTCTATAATAGCTGCCTTAATAGAAGGGGATTTTTATGTTACAGATCGATCTGAAAGGAAAAGTGGTATTCATCGCCGGTGTTGCAGACGATAAAGGCTACGGCTGGGCCATTGCAAGGGCCCTCTACGCAGCGGGTGCAACTGTCATTGTCGGTACATGGCCGCCCGTTCTCTCCATTTTCAAAAAGGGACTTGAAATGGGTAAGTTCAAGGAGTCTCAGCAAACCTCTCGCGGGGAGATGGAAATTGAGAAGATCTATCCTCTGGATGCTGCCTTTGATTCTCCAGAAGAGGTTCCTGTGGAGATTCTAGAAAACAAGCGCTACAAAGGTCTTTCAGGTTACACCATTCAAGAGGTTGCAGAGCAGGTGCGTCAAGATTACGGTACCATCGATATGGTGGTCCATTCCCTTGCGAATGCTCCAGAGGCTTCTAAACCCCTGCTTGAAACAAGCCGTGGAGGGTACCTTTCTGCAGTTTCTGCTTCGACTTACTCGTTCGTCTCTCTTGTCCGTCACTTTGGGCCACTCATGAAGCGAGGGGGCTCCATGCTCACTCTCTCTTACTTTGCAGCGGAGAAGGTGATTCCTGGATATGGTGGAGGCCTTGCAGGTGCTAAGGCAGCGCTAGAAGGGGATACCCGTAACCTCGCATGGGAAGCTGGTAGAGAGTATGGCATTCGGATCAACGCCATTTCAGCAGGGGCGCTCGGAAGCCGGGCGGCCAAGGCGATTGGCTTCATTGACAAAATGATCTCCTACTCAGAGTCTAACTCTCCACTTCAGAAAGAGTTGACAGCGGACGAGGTGGGAGCATCTGCGGCGTTTTTGTTAAGTCCTCTTGCCTCGGCTATTACAGGCGAAGTCCTGCACGTCGACAATGGCATCAACGCCATGGGAGTGGCTCCGAGCCACCCTGAATTACAAGAATCCGAATTACAACCGATATAACCTGAGTATTTCATGCACACCTGCAAATCTGCTCAAATTGTCATGAAGTATTCAGTATAAGGACAAGTTCCCGTGAATAAAAAAAATCTTTTACCTGCTATGTTCCTCGTTGCAGGAACCTGTATTGGTGGGGGAATGATCGCTCTTCCTGTCTCTACAGGAATGAGTGGCTTTTTGCCCTCACTTGTCATGATGTTGATTGCTTACTTAGCAATGACAGCGACTGGGTTGATCCTTGCTGAGGTGAGCCTTTGGTATGCCGATGGAGCGCACGTCAGCTCTCTATCTGAAGATCTTCTAGGTCAAGGGGGAAAAACAGTCTCCTGGCTCCTCTATCTCTTTATTGCTTATGGCTCCTTGATTGCCTATACCGCTGAGGGAGGCGCCTTTTTCTCACGTGTCAGTGAGTCGCTCTTTTCATATGGGATGACCGAGGCTCTCGGAGCTGTGCTCTTTATCTTCATTTTTGGGGTCATTGTCGACCTCGGAGCCACGATTGTGGGGCGCATCAACTCCATTCTCTTTTTTGGGCTGATTCTCTCCTATATTTTGATGACATTTGTGGGTTTTCCTCATGTCAAAATGGAGCATCTCAGTTATGCACACTGGACCTATGCGATTTATGGAATCCCCCTGATGCTCACGGCCTTCTCTTTTCAGACGATGGTGCCGAGTTTGACACCCTATCTGGACCGTGATCCGAAAAGCCTGAGGTGGGCGATCGCCGGCGGAACGACACTCACCTTCATCGTTTATCTCGTCTGGCAGTTCTTGGTGCTTGGAATTGTTCCAGCTGAAGGGGAGAATGGACTGATTGCCGCTGTTCAAAATGGAGATTCCGCGATCAAGTATATCAAAATTGCGTCCGGCGATATCTGGGTGAGTACAGTTGCAGAATTTTTTGCCTTCTTTGGGATCGTGACTTCCTTTTTAGGGATTGCTCTTGGACTGGTGGACTTTCTTGCTGACGGTCTCCACCTTTCTAAAAAAGGGTGGGGAAAGCTCACTTTGGGTGGGCTGGTGATCATCCCGACCCTCTTCTCTGCTATTTATTTTGAAAAGATTTTCCTACTTGCACTCGATGCAACAGGAGGGTTTGGAGATACAATTCTGAATGGGATCATCCCTGTATTGATGCTCATTGTCGGGCGTTTTTACCGTAAAAAGGAAGAAAATCAGGTTTTCAGAGGGGGAAAAGTCGTCCTAGCGCTTGTCATGGCCTATTTTGTGACCTCTCTTTCTCTCGAGCTTTGTAAACATCTTGGGTTGATTTCGTCGATCTTCGATGTCTCAGCGCAAAATGTGTTATGAATTGATTAGTCTCTGGATCGCATCTTGCTTCATTTTGAGGTGGATTTGATAGAATCCATTCACCCGAGTGGGTGTGAGGCTTTCACCTAAGGCGATTTTTTCCGCAAAAGAGGGAGGAACTTGAAGTAGGGTCTCTGGCGTCTCACCCTCATAGACATAAATTAGCAGCGCAGCGAGCCCCTTTGAGATGAGTGCATCGGAAGACACTTCGAATTTTAAAGTTTTTTTCTCGGTTAGCTCTGTTTTAAGGTGCATCAGGCTCTGGCAGCCCTGGACGCGCGTCTCCTCAGAGAGGTCTGCACCTTCAAGAGAGGAGAGTTTCTTCCCCATCGAGATAATCAACTCATACTTCTCTTGGGGAGAGTTCGCCTTCTCAAAGAGTTTAATGAGCTCTTGTTGTTTTTGTGAGCAATCCATATGTCTATGATAACAAACAGCTTTCTTGACATCAATCGAAGAAATTGGTAAATTTTTGGTTACTTTATGGCAAAAGAAGACACAATCAAACTTGACGGGCTTGTGGAAGAGCTTCTTCCCAATATGAACTTCCGCGTGAAACTCGAAAACGGCATGGAAGTCATCGCCCATCTCTGTGGAAAGATGCGGATCCGAAACATCCGCGTTCTGGTAGGTGACAAGGTGACCTGCGAGCTCTCTCCTTACGATCTATCCAAAGCAAGAATCGTTTACCGTCAAAAGTAATTTTTACTTTTAGGTCTGCCCCTTCAGGGGAGGGATCTGGACGGATGGAATCATTTCAGACACTTTACCTCATTTTCGTGGGGCTTTCATGAAAGATCTAGGTTAGGT
>CAZPBC010000031.1:0-23416 GCA_964584775.1 uncultured bacterium | reverse complement strand
TTATTTAACTTACCATCTCTAGCCCTTATTTGTCAAGAGTTTGAAGGCTCTTTAGTCGAGATTGTACAGTTTTAATTTTAAAAATCACTATTAATATAATCTTAATTATTTTTGGTTATGATTATTGATAGTTAAAATAAAATAAGAGGTTTTTTATATGGATCCTAAAATTAGTGGTGTTGATGTTGATCCGAGATCAAAAATGGCTCAGCTTGCAGATGCAGCTCAAACGATTGCCCGGGAAAGCGGTGTTACGGTTCAAGATGTTGTTGAGACGGCAAAAGAAGTTGGGGGTGAGTTTGCAAGTGAGATAGTACAACATGCTGGCCATGCATGGAAATATGTCCAAGAGAAAACTGCTGATGGCGTTGAGCATATCCAAGATACTGCGGGTGAGGCTCTTGGTAACTTCAGTGAAGAGACAAGGCAGTCGAGTGGCTTCAAAGCAGGTCTTTTAGGAATGGCTATGGGAGCGGTTCTTACAGGGGGAAATCTCCCGGTGGCGCTCGTTGCGGGTCTAGTTGCGTCTGTCGTTTGGCCCCGTTTAAACGGCTGTGAGAAGGGCAATATCCTGACCGGTGTCGGAGTTTCGATGGCGATGGCCCTTGCCTATACCGCTTTTCCGACCCTGATCGGTGCGAACCTTTTCTCAGCGGCAACGGCGGCGTCCGCTTCTGTTGTTTCGACCCTATTCACGAAAGCTCTCGGACCATTGATTGCGAAGCTGAGAAACTCTGAGACTCTGAACTGGAAAGAAGATACGGCTCGAAAGCTAGGCGCGTCGATCTTGACGGGTGCTGTGATGGGAATCACTGGAGCGGCTACTCCACATGCGGCCCTCTCTGCGATCGTCAACCTGATCATAGGCGTCGGACAGGGGATTTTCAACCCTGGTCGCCAAGTCAATCCAAGTGAGGCTTCAGCGACATTCGCCGTGTAAGTCGACTTTTTCATGGTGTGGTATCACTAAATTTCATAATATGAATTTTTATGATAGCCACACCACTTACAGTCCTGCTTATGTTCATCTTTTACTTCTTTGAGGTCCCTCAACTGGAGACCTATTTTCCTACGGCGGCCCTGGTTGCCGGTGGGCTTTTTTTGTTTGTCACTCCCTTAATTCGAGCTCTGATCTCCTCGGGAGCCCAGTCTTCCGTGGTCGAGAGCACCTCTCTTGCGATACGTGCTGTGCAGAGAGATAAGATCCTCAAGCTCTATACCTGGATCTTTGCGGGCTTTATCCTCTTTTCGTTCGCCGTCGCGCTCTTCAACCTCACAGCGCTCTTCCTCCTCTGGTTTTTGTGGTTAGGGGTGGCGATCGACGCGGCTTACATGTACACCACACGTCAGCAGCGCTATCTCGATCCCACTCACTTGATTGAGGTCTTTGAAAAGGAAGCGGTGAAGTGTTTCAAGAGCAACGACCAGCTGGGTTTGAGGCAGAGTGTCGATGCCATTGCCGAGATTGGGCTGAAAGGGCTCTTTCAGCGTAGCGTGGGTTTAAGCCTCCAGGTGGTGGAGTCTTTAGAGAAGCTCGGCACAGAGCTGTTTGAGCAGCGCACCTCTCTCAATGAAGAGTCGATGAACTACCTCCTTGTCACTCTCCTGCAGAGGCTGGAGATGATCTATTCTCAAGCTGTTGAAGAGCGTCTTGAGGTCATTGCAGGCCGCGCCTCCCTCAGTGTGGTGAAGCTTTTGGAGCCAGTCACGAAGCACAATGCAGAGCACACACGCATCAACTTCCACTTCCTCGCTAAGTTCTTTGAGCTTGCCGCGGACCAAGAACTCTACGGCGTCACCGACCAGCTCTCGATCCAGCTCTTTGAGATGGGTAAGCAAATGCTGCGCACCCCTGAGCTGCAGCAAAAAGGGCTGGGGATCACTCTGATGGGTGTCATCACCCACTTGGAGTTGATGGCTCAAGAGGCCTTCAAACAGGATAAAAACCGCCCTGTTCCGATGCTTACACATCCCTTCCATGAGCTCAAGTCTCTTGTCGAGCCGATGAAAGGCTTTAAGGACCGGGAAGCGATCCTCCAAGAGCTTGACCGTGTTCTCGCTGAGTTTGAGGCACTTCAGGCTGTTCTTCAGTCAGTGCCTAATATCCCAGGGTACACTCAGAAAGAGGCCGCCGAGGCCCCTGTTGAAGCTCAGCCCTGATTTTGCGATTAATCCCTTTTCAATGATAAACTGCCTCGCATGTTAGAGACAGTTCCCCTAGAAGAGGAGCTTTCCAGAATCCTGGAGGACTCCGTACGCGCTGTAGAGCAGCTGCGTGAACCCGTGAATCAGCGTTTTATCCTTGAAATGGCTGATCTCCTAGCACAAACCTTTTTAAACGGAAATAAGCTCATCGTTGCAGGAAATGGCGGCAGCCTCTGTGATGCCTCGCATTTTGCAGAGGAGCTGACCGGTTTTTTCAAAGAGAAACGGCGTGCTCTACCTGCCATTTCGCTCTCAGAGCCCGGACACCTGACCTGTGTGGGCAATGACGTGGGTTTTGAGCAGGTCTTTTCTAGAGGGGTTGAAGCCTATGGAAAGCCTGGAGACCTCTTTGTTGGCCTGACCACCTCCGGAAACTCTCCCAACCTCGTTTTGGCCTTTAAGAAGGCCAAAGAGCTGGGGATGACCACGGTGGCCTTCCTCGGTAAGGAGGGGGGTGTTTTGAAGGGGAAATCTGACCTTGAGCTCCATATTAAGGGCTTTTCAGGCTCAGGACCGATTCAAGAGGCCCATATGGCCGCGATCCATGCAATCATTGAATTGCTTGAAAATCAGCTATTTAAGAAGAATTAATAATTCTTTACAAAAAAGCTATAATTTGGTAAAATATTATTTTAATATTACTAACATTACCGGGTTAAATTGTAAGTGTTTTCGTTTCTTGAAACAGCTATCTTGAGGTGGACAGACCCAAAGAACCGCTCTCTTTGGAGTCAGATCGTCTGCACTCTGCTGACCCCTGTCAGCGTGGCCTACAAGTGGCTCGTCAAGGCGAGAAACTGGGGTTACGACACCCGCTTTTTCAAGCGCTACAGTCCTCCTGGGTCTGTTGTCATCAGCGTCGGCAACATTTCAGCAGGCGGGACCGGTAAAACACCTCTCTCAATCCTCCTTGCTAAACGCTTTGCAGACCGTTACCGAACCGCTGTGATCGCTCGAGGGTACCGCAGTGCTGCTGAGCACTCGAAAGGACCTTTAGTGATGAGCCTTGGAGAGGGACCTAAGCTCACGCCTAGCCAAGGGGGAGACGAAGCTTACCTCCTTTCAAAGAAAGTCCCGGCAGCCTATGTCTTTGTCGGAAAAAACCGGATCCAATCTGCAATCCTTGCTTCTCAACACGAGACAAAGATCCTACTACTCGAAGATGGATTGCAGCACCGCAAAGTGGAACGAGATCTCGATATTGTCCTTCTAGATTCGGTCAATCCAACAGGGGATGGTCTCTTTGTGCCGCTTGGTTTCTTACGCGACTGCCCGACGACTTTAAGACGTGCATCACACCTGGTGGTGAACCTTGTTGAAGGACACTCTGAGCAGCTTGAGACGGTCGAACAGCGAGTCCGCCCTTTTACTGATGCTCCCTTGATAGGCGTACGTACCGTTTTAGATCGTGTTGTTGATTTTGCGGGTGGCGAGATCGAACTAGAAGAGTATCAGAAAGTCGCTCTTTTTTCCGGTATAGCAAAGCCTGAGCGTTTTCACTCTCTCGTGAAGTCGACAGGCGTAGAGGTGGTTAGTGAATACAACTATGCCAACCATACCCTTCCCTCTGAAGAGAAGCTTTTTCGCTTTTCGAAGCGTGCGAAAGAGGCAGGAGCTACGATGCTGCTGACGACAGAGAAGGATGCGGTCAAATTTTATGAAACTCCTATGCTGGCTCTTCCGATTGGCATTGTCGAAACGAAGATGGAAGTCGTGCATGGCGAAGAAACTTTAAATCAGCTGATCGAAGCGATTGAAGAAAAGGTGGAGCATTTATGAAGCTCTGGATGAAAGTCTTAATCGCCATGGTAGCGGGCGTCCTCTTTGGTTTACTCCTCGGTGAGAAAGCGACCTTTCTCAAACCGGTAGGGACCGCTTTTATCTCGTTGATCAGCATGATTATCACCCCTCTTGTTCTCACTTCGATGACCACGGGTGTTGCGAGTATCCACGATCCCAAGAAAATTGGACGTGTCGGATTCAAAACCTTGCTCTACTACTTCCTGACGACGCTGCTCGCTGTCTCTGTCGGACTCATTGTCGCAAAATTCTTTTCACTGGGCGGTGGCCTTCAACTCACCTCTGCTAAAACAGCTCTCTCTGTGCCGACCACCTCTCTTTCTGATATCGTTCTCTCTCTTGTTCCGAAAAATCCCTTCCTTTCGATGGCAGAGGGACATGTTCTACAGATCATAGTGTTCTCTCTTTTCCTCGGATTTTCGATCAGCCTTGCTGGTGACCGTGGACGCCCTGTCTATGATGTGATGCAGTCTCTTGCGGAAGTGATGTACAAGGTGACAGGCATGGTGATGGAGTTTTCTCCGATCGGTGTCTTTGCGATCATGGCCTGGGTCGCTGGTTCGTTCGGACTGGAAGTGATCTTGCCCCTGATGAAGTTTGTGGTGATTTTTTACATCACCTGCGTTCTATTCTTACTGATTGTGATGGTGAGTATCCTGCGGATGGCAGGACTGAAACCGCTTCCCTTCTTTAAGGGGATCAGCGATGCGCTTCTCGTCGCTTTCTCGACAGGTTCTAGCTCGGCGGCCCTTCCTGTTTCGATGCGCTGCGTGGAGAGCAACCTCGGCGTCTCTAAAAGTATTTCAAGTTTTGTTCTTCCGCTCGGTTCCACCGTGAACATGAACGGAACTGCGCTCTTTCAAGCAATGAGTGCAATCTTTGTTTCCCATGCTTATGGCATTGAACTCAGCTGGACAGCGCTGTCGATGGTGATGATCACCGCTTCGCTTTCTGCCGTGGGGACGGCCGGGATTCCAGGCTCTGGACTCATCATGCTTTCTGCTGTCCTCTCTTCCGCAGGTCTCCCACTCGATGGAATTGCCATCCTAGCAGGGATCGACCGCCTCCGTGACATGATTGGAACGCTCTTGAACGTCGCAGGGGATGCGGTGGTTGCTGTGGTCATTGCGAAGCAAGAAGGGGAGATGGATATCGAGTGTTATAATCACGAGGGTGAGCCCTTGTTAGAAGGAAGTGAGGTGTAATCATGAGTCTTTGGAGAAAAATCATGATCGCCCTCATCTTGGGAGTGGCAACAGGCCTCAGCTTTCCGAAGCTGGTTCCGATTCTCCATCCGGTAGGGGAGATGTTCCTTTCGCTGATCCAGATGTTGATTGTCCCCCTTGTTTTTGCCTCGGTCACGATGGGAGTCACCAGCATCCACGATCCGAAGAAGCTCGGCCGCGTGGGTGGAAGGACGCTTCTGTATTACCTCTGCAATACGGTGATTGCGATCACTCTTGCGATCATCTTAGGAAAACTATTTGGGTTAGGGACGAACTTGAACCTCACGCTCAGTAATGAGCTCACAACCATTCAAACCCCCTCTCTATCCGATCTTTTCCTTTCGCTCATTCCGAAAAACCCCCTAGCCAGCATGGCGAGAGGCGATATCCTTCAAGTCATCATTTTTGGGATTTTTATCGGCCTTGCGATCAATATGGCGGGGAGTAAAGCGCAGGTCCTACGCGAATGGATGGAATCACTTGCTGACGTCATGATGAAGATGACCGACATCGTCATGGAATTTTCTCCGATTGGAGTCTTTGCGATCATGGTGTGGGTTTCAGGAAGCTTTGGTTCTAAAGTCCTCCTTCCGTTGATGAAGTTTTTAATCGTTTACTACATCGCTTGTGCGGTCCAACTGGGTGTGGTCTTTATCCTAGCGATCCGCTACCTCGCGAAACTCAAGCCTCTTCCTTTCTTTAAAGGAATGCGCGATGCCGCGCTCATGGCTTTCTCCACCTGTTCAAGTGCAGCGAGCCTTCCGCTTTCGATGGAGTCGGTTCAGGATAACCTCGGAGTGTCGAAGAATATCACCGGCTTTGTGATGCCGCTTGGATCCACGATCAATATGGCAGGGGCTGCCATCTACCAAGCGATGAGTGCGATCTTTATCTCGAATGCTTATGGCATCCATCTCGATATTGTTAGCCTTTTGACGATTGTTTTCACTGCTGTACTCTCTGCGATCGGTGCGGCGGGAATCCCTGGGTCGGGATTGATCATGCTAACAGTGGTTCTCAGCTCTGTTGGGCTTCCTCTAGAAGGAATTGCTCTTCTTGCTGGAATTGACCGCCTCCGTGAGATGGGAGGCACGATCCTCAATGTCCTCGGAGATGCAATTGTGGCTCTGATTATTGCAAGACAGGAAAACGAGATTTCTCTTCCGACCTACTACGACGAGGAAGAAATCTTATGGGAGGGAAGTGAAATATGAAGCTCTGGGTCAAGATATTCATCGCTCTATTCCTAGGTGTCGTTCTCGGACTGATCCTCGGCCCAAAAGTCGAAGTGCTCAAGCCGCTCGGAACCCTCTTCCTCAATCTTATCAATATGATCATCCTCCCGCTCATCCTCTCTTCGATGACCGTCGGGATCACGAGTATCCACGACCCCAAAAAGCTGGGACGTGTCGGCCTCAAAACGCTCTCTTATTACTTGGTGAACACACTGATTGCGATCTGCCTGGGCCTCTCATTTGGAACCTTCTTTGCTCTTGGAAATGGAATGGGATTACCCACTCCTGAAACGTTCACTGCCATCGATACACCAGGACTCAAAGAGATCCTGATTTCGATCATCCCTAAGAATCCGATCCAATCTCTTGTAAAGGGAGATGTGCTCCAAGTGATCATCTTCTCCGTTTTCCTCGGTCTCTCGATCAACTTTGCTGGTAAGAAAGCGCGTCCGATCCAAGAATTCTTAGAGTCGCTCGCGGATGTCATGTATAAGATGACCTCGATTGTGATGGAATTCTCTCCGATCGGTGTCTTTGTGATCATGGGTTGGGTCGCCGGGACTTTTGGTGCGGAGGTGTTGATCCCTCTAGGGAAATTCCTCTTCCTTTACTACGGCGTCTGTGCGCTGCACCTTGGTGTTGTCTTTGTTGGACTCCTCTATTTTGTCGGAAACTTGAGCCCACGTCCCTTCTTTAAAGGAATCCGTGATGTGATGGCAGTTGCTTTCACGACCTGCTCAAGTTCAGCAGCGCTTCCTGTTTCGATGAGCGCGGTGCAAGAAAACCTCGGTGTTTCAAGAAGCATCTCCGGTTTTGTCTTACCACTCGGCTCAACTGTGAACATGGCCGGTGCAGCCATCTATCAGGCCATGAGCGCCATCTTTATTTCTAACGCCTACGGCATCCACCTTGACCTCTACAGCCTCGTCACGATCGTTGTGACAGCCGTTTTCTCAGCAGTGGGTGCAGCTGGGATCCCCGGGTCGGGCTTTATCATGCTCTCCGCGGTCCTCTCTTCTGTCGGTCTTCCCCTAGAAGGGCTCGCTCTTCTCGCTGGAATCGACCGGATCCGTGAGATGGCTTCTGCTCTCATCAACAGCGTTGGTGACGCGGTCATTGCAGTCGTCATCGCCCAGCAAGAGGGTGAGCTTGACCTCGAGCAGTACAATAGCCAGCTGACCTACACCCAAGAGTTGAGCGAAGCTTAGCCTGAGCATTTCATAAGCTTTCATGAAATATTCAGATTAGCCTTCTTTGACATCTTTCTGAGGGAGGGACTATAGTCTTTGTGATTCACAACTTAATACTAAGGAGATAAGGCTATGTTACCTATTGCTACACCCGCTCATAAATCACCAGAAGCACTCGTTGAACAGATCCAAGCTTTAGAAGCTCGGCAGAAATTTATGAATTGGGGGGGGCGCGCTCTTCTCCTTTCTCTTGGAGGTCGAGGCGCCACGGTCCACGCAGCTGCAGCTTATGCGCTGAAGGATTTAAAAGGTTTCATTACACAGGATGTTCGGGACCTAGCAAACAGGACTTGGTCAGAGGTAAATGTGATCAGCGACGTAAGATGGAGAACACCCTTTTTAGATCGTTTAGAGAAGGACACTCGAGTAGCACTTGAGGAAAGTCCAACTGCTGCCCAAGAAGCTTTTGCCGCATTGAATGCGATGATCGCTCAGATCGACGCTGTCCGTGATGAGGAGCGAGGTGCTGTAGATGACACGAACGTTGAAGTCTTTGTTAGAAATAACAAGGGCGTCTTTAGTCGAACGCTCAAGGAGGTGGCAAAGTATCAGCCAACGGATTCATCCGTTGCTAAAACGGTGGCTGGTCTCTATGCACGTCTTTCCTGTGTAGCTGGTGTTTGCCAGGGCTTTCATCCACTTGGTAAATGCATCCGCATTGTGGAAGAGACACTGATTGCACTTTCTCCACAAGATGTCGACACCCTCGAAATCTTAGCCGAGATTTTACACTCTTGTAAAGACCATGCTGTTCAGCAGAGTGTGATTCGCGTGTGCTTGGCGATTGTTCCGCAGGACGAAAAAATTGCAGCAAGGCTGGCGGATTTTGCAGCCGTTCCGGGTCAGGATACCAGCACCCAAGAAAAGGCTGTCATGGCTCTGTCATTGATTTTTAGAAGGGTATTCGTCGACGTCTCATAGGCTGTGGTCTCTTGCCATTTTATCCCCTGGAATCCTTATTCTGGGGGGATGGAACTGATCGAAAAGAGAAACATTTTCAAGTCTAGAAAGATGAAAGCTCATTTTTTACAGGTGCTTAGCATAGAAAGGTCGAACTTCTCATGACTATAAGAATCATGATGACCAGTGCGTATTGATCTGAAAAGTATTCTAAAAAAAGCCGAGCAGCGTCGCTGCTCGGCCTCTTGTGATGACTCAATGTTCTACAAGTGTAGCCACATACTCGAACACACGTTCATGAATGATTTAATGAAAGTTAGAGCTTGGCTCGTACGTACGTTTTTTTTATCTCCTCTTGCGCTTTATCTAGCATCTCTTTCCCCTTAGGACTCAAATTTTCAGGGATGGTGGCTCCCCATCTGAGTAAAAGAGAAGCGAGTGCTACATTGTGCGTCTTTTCTAGGACCATAGAAAGAGGGGTGGTGCCTCTGTCTATTTCGCCCCATCTACTGTCTCCTGCACCTGTTATACTCGCGTCATTGACTCTTGCTCCAGACTTTAAAAGCAATTTTGCAATTTCGACAGCTATAGCGTAATCGCTTATAGTAGCACAGGTCCAAAGAGGAGTGTGGCCAAATTGGTTGCCGAGTTGGGCGAGGTTGAACTCTCCGTTCCTTCCAAACCTCTCTCTTCCCAATTCGATGATATGTGCGACAAGGGGGAGATTACCCATTTGAACGGCATTCTGAAGAGCTGTACACCCGCAGCGACCGCCGTGTTCAATGGAATATCCCGGGTATTGGGCGACACTAGCATCAAAATCTTCTGGGGTGATGCCCTCTCTTGTAGCAAAACCGGCAATGTTTCCAGGTACAAAATGTGAGATGTATCGATCCCCTAGCCTTTCAACGGATTCCGAAGGTTGGGCGGCAGATTGAGCCTCTTGAGCCTGAATTTCACGAAAAATTTCTTCCAGGTTCATTTCTGAAGGGCGGTTTGGATCGTAGACATCACCCTCTGCCCCTTGAGAGCTGGAGGAGGCTCCATTTGCATAAGGATCCTCGAATCTTCGTGGCAGAATTGTGGGGTTCAAAACTCTACTGAGTTGTTCTAGAGCTTCTGGTGCTTTAAACATTTTATACTCCTTTATTATCTATTGAATATGTTTAAAATATAGGTAATATTATATTTAATACTATTTAATTTATCAATAAAAATTCTTTATTTATTTAAATTAATTTCTTGTTAAGAGTTTGTAATTCGATTAGATCTAACCCTTCTCTGTGGCCTGTATCAGGGCTTCCTTTGATGGTTTCCTTATTTTCCCTAGGGCTTTATAATCAGTCTCCTTATGACACTTAATATCCATCACTTAGAGCAGGCTGCGAGGGGGATGACTTATGCCCATGCGGGCAACCGTGTCCTGATGCTGGAGTCCTCCGTCAGACAGGGAAGGAATTACTACTATTCAGCTCTGATGCAATCTTTTGAAGCCTGCTATGTTGCCAACCGCGTCTTTGAGCAGATGGATAAAAACCAGATCAGTTTTGATCATCAAGGGCTCGCTAAATGGGGTACCGTGGCGACGGTTCTGCTCGCAGCGATAGTGGCTGACTCAAAGCTTCCTAGTGCGGTGAGAAAAGTCGCTCTTCTGATCCATGACCATGTGAGCAAGGTATTACTGCTTGTTCAAGTGGGGGTCGCGGTTAGCGTCATGGCGCTCGGGAACATCGCCTTTGGAATCGGTGCTTTGTCGTTTTATGGTTTGGGGCTTCTCGACCGTTCGGGGATTTTGCCTTCCCATCTGCGCATTCTCTTACACAAGTCACACTACGTCATTGGAAACCTTGCGGCGCTCGCGTTTGGTGACCCCTTTATTCAGCTACTTGCGATCATTGATATTGTCTCTGTCATTGCAGAACGGCTCTTTGGGAGTGATGTCTTCAACCGGGGTGCTCGTCAACCGACGTTTGAAAAGGTGACTCTAGACGACACCTGTCGCGACATCCGAGGGGCACAAGAACTGAAGGTGACACAAGATCATATCCATCTATACGGGTATATTCCCGCTCCCGATGTCAAGATTGAGCAGCTTGTCAAATGGGGGAAGGAGGTTTCGCAGGGGCAATTGAACCTCTCTTCTCTCGAACAGAAGCTGAGCCAAGATCAACGATTTAGAGACTTTGGAGAGCAGGGAAAAGAGGTCAAATTTTTCAATGACAATCTCTCTATCTATGTAAATCGTGTCGTAAAGAGAGAGATTCTTGAAGGAGAAATTAACGACTATGACACCCTAGAGTATTACCTTAAACACATCACTCAGCATGTGAATGAGCTTCGTCAGCAAGGGCAGAAGGTCGATGCGGAAGATATTTTGATGCGTCTAGCAATCGAGGGGGGACAGTATTGTGGACCGGGTGCTTTAGAGGTTGCAGAAGATATCTACCGAGGAATTTTAGAAAAGCAGGGGACGAGTTTGGAGGACGATACTTCGCTGAATGTCCTTTTGAATGCCCGTCTCACTTTACTTCGGCGGAAAATTTTCCGTGATCACTACCAGGAAGTGAACAGTGTGTTACGGAAGAATTGGTTGGGACGTCTTCAAGCCAAGTTCATCGACCCGAACGATATGCACACTTACAACCACATCACTTGGGCCCTCGAGTCCTCATTGAAGCTGGGTGCTGCTTCGGCACTGAATGACTCTGTCGCAACCCGTGGGTGGCTCTCGCGTCTTCTTCACCAGAAGATGTTTGCTCCGTTCCGTTGGATGGTGTGGGAGACGTACGAAAAGACCCTTCTTGACTGGTGTTATCAAAACCCGCTTCCTCCTGAAAAGGTCACTGCTTGGTGGAAGGAGTATCTCGAGAAACTTCCTAAGGGGCGTGCCCGTGATGCGCTCTTTGAAAAGCTCGAAGAAGGAGAGTTTTTCGAGGGAGAGAAGAAGAATATCTTAAAGCGTGGCTATCTGAAAGCGATGCTGCACCATTTGGGAGTGTTGGAGAGAGTATGAGAGTGTCCGACGAGTTAGAAACTGTCACCGCTTCGTTCTTTTGGGGAGGATTTGGTTTCCTTGGCGGAGACTACTTTTTCAACCAGATGGAGACACGTCTGGGAAGCTTCCAGGTCGGTGCTGTTGCTGGAGTGACAGCGTATGCAGTGAGCAAAGTGGTCCACCCGATCTTTCTTTATCTACTTGAAGGGGTCTTAGGTGCACGCGTGGTAGGCGTCTTGAGCTTCACAGCGTCTCTTCTGATTGGAGTGGGCACCTCTGTCTACCTTTTTGAACTGGAGGCTGCGCGTGTCATGTGGGTAGGAGTCGGCATCTTAGCGTACCTTGCTCTCGATATCCTCTTGGAGCCCTTCCCTGCACTCGCACTCAAGAGCTACCTCAAAGGCTAGTATTCCGATAGTGAGAAACCCTCTTTTCCATCAAAGCTGTAGAGCGTATGGGTCTCGGTGATATCGAGGTTCTTTGCATCAAGGCGGTTTAGCAGGTTGAGGATGTCACTCTGCGTCGCTTGGTTGTTTTTTCCGCGGAAACGGAGGCGGAGGTTGTCAGAGAGGTGGGGGGCTTCGATCTCTGTCGGCCAAGCGCGTGTTCCTCGGCTGGTGATGAGCGTGAGGGTGAAAGCATCGCTTGCCTCTTTCGCGAGGCTGACAAGTGTTTCGAGGGACTCTTTCCATTCGACGAAGACGTCGACACCGACTGAAGACTTTTGGGTGGCTTTGGAGCTTGTGACAGCGTTGTTTGAAGGGACGGGCTGCTGTTTTTGTGCAGGGGAGAGAGTCTCTGGTTTTTTTCCTAGGTTGCCGATGATGGCATCAGCAAACTCTTTGGTACCGACCTTTTGTTTGCTCACTCCCTCTTTGTAAATGTCGTAGGTGTGGATGCCTTCTTCGATGGTGCGCAGCCAGCCATTTTGTACCGCTGCTGCGGCGTCGCTGAGGCCAAGGTGGTCGAGCATCATCACTGATCCTAGGAGGAGACCAGAGGGGTTGGCGAGGTTTTGTCCCGCACGACGTGGAGCTGATCCGTGGATCGCTTCAAACATGCTGTGCTCAGAGCCGATATTCGCGGAGCCAGCGAGGCCGACTGAGCCTGCGATCTGCGCTGTGATGTCGGAGACGATATCGCCGTAGAGGTTGGGCATGACGACGACGTCGAAGAGGTCGGGACGGTCAGAGACCTTAGCAGCACCGATGTCGATGATCCAATGTTCGTTTTCCACTTGAGGGTACTCTTTAGCAATCTCTTCGAAACGTTCGTGGAAGAGGCCATCACTCAGCTTGAGGATGTTGTCTTTGGTGAAGCAGGTGACTTTTTTACGTCCATGGGCGACGGCGTAGTTAAAAGCATAGCGGATGATGCGGTCGCACCCCTCTTCAGTGATGACCTTGAGGGCGTGGCGTGTTTTATCGGTGGGGCGGTATTCAATGCCGGCATAGAGGTCTTCTTCGTTTTCACGGATGACGACAACATTCATTGTGGGGTGGAGGGTGTCGACGAAGGGGGCATAGCTGATGCAAGGACGGACGTTGGCATAGAGTCCGAAGGCGCCGCGGATGGTAACGTTGAGGCTTTTGAAGCCTCCACCCTGAGGGGTGGTGATGGGAGCCTTTAAGAAGGCCTCACAACCTAAGAGGGTCTCCCAGGTCTTCTCTTCGATCCCGGTCTGAACACCGCGTAGATAGACCTGCTCACCGATTTCCACCTCGTGGAGGTCGAGCTCGGCACCAGCCGCCTCGAGGATCCGCAGGGTCGCGTCCATGATCTCCGGTCCAATCCCATCTCCTCTTGCGAAAGCAACTTTCTTTTTCAACTCTGCCATTTTTTGTCTTCCTTCGGTATACTGGTTTCAAGAGTGCAATCCTGCCGTAAGAGAGAGATTTTATCAACCGTGCTGAAAACCTTAGTCGAACAGTCTCGTCAACACCTCAACGCCTTCCACGACCAGCTTGATCAGGCGAAAGCAGAAGAGCTCGTAGAGTTGCTCAACAATACAGAGGGAACCCTCTTTTGGACCGGGATGGGCAAGAGCGGGATTGTGGCGAAGAAAATTGCGAGTGAGATGACCTCAGCCAACATCCGCGCGCTCTACCTCTCTCCCTCGGATGCGCCTCACGGGGATATCGGAATCTTAAAACCCAACGACATCTTTTTGATCCTGAGCAAAAGCGGGGAGAGCGATGAGCTCCTCCACCTCGTGCCTCTCCTGAGAAATAAGGGAGTGAAGCTTGTGGCGGTCGTCTGTAAACCGGGAACCCGCTTAGCGCGTGCCTGTGACTTTGAGATGGTACTTCCCTTAGAAAAAGAACTCTGCCCTTTTGATTTGATGCCGACCACTTCAGCCACGATCCAGATGATCTTTGGCGACTTTCTCACGGTGGCTTTGATGGAAAAGAGGCAGTTTAGCTTGAACGACTACAAGAGTAACCATCCGGCTGGTCAGATTGGGCGACGGATGCTCATCAAGGTCAAAGATCTCATGCTGCAAGGGGAGGCTGTTCCTCACGCTGGTGAACACGACCTCTTGATCGACTCACTGGTGACACTTTCGAAAAAGCAGTCTGGTTGCCTCTTGGTGACGGACAAGGAGAGCCGTCTTCTGGGAATCTTTACGGATGGGGACCTACGTCGCTCTCTGGAAAAACATGGCCCTGGATGCCTACAGATGCGACTCGGTGAGCTCATGACAAAATCGCCTCGTAGCGTGGAACACCACCTACTTGCATTCAATGCGATGGAGCTGATGGAATCGAACCAGAAGAGTCCGATCACGGTGCTTCCTGTTCTAGAAGGGGAGAAAGTGGTGGGCCTGATCCGCCTCCACGACATTATCCAAGCGGGGCTTTAGGTCTCCAAGGTTTACATTTCCACTTCCGTATCTTCGTCATCGAGATCTTTTTCGGCTGCTTTGGTATCATCCGCTGCTGCAGGCGCTGCTGCTGCTGGTTTGGCCTCACCCTCTCCTTGAGCTTCATCAAGCGCATCATCTAGCTCTTTATCTGAGACCTCTTTATTCTCTTTACCATTCTTGCCTCCTAGGACCTCAAGATCTTTCTTTGCAAAGGTTTTGGTCATCTCACTAAGCATATCTGCTGTCCCTGAGACGAGCCCTCCAATGATCGGGATGCTACTAAAAATCTTTCCAATCGATGCAAAAAGACTAGTGACTACCTTGAGGGCAATTTTTTCCGCCAGATCTTCCATCTCGGGGCTTAATTTCCCTGACCCCGCGGGAGCGGAACGCCCTTTAAGACTGTTGGGACCACTAATCTTAGCATTGTCGACGGTCTGTTCGTTTCCTTTTTTATCCACCACAACCGATTCTTTTTCTCCGATCGACTTTAGAGTCATCTTCTTTCCGTCGACACGGCAGGGGCTTCCCTCTTGTAAAGATTCTTTCGCACTTTCCCTTCGGATTTCACCATCTGGAGATTTGACACTTAGCTCAGCCTTCCTTCCTGAGATAGCATGTCCTCTGACTTCCCCCATGGAAGAGCCTCCTTCTCCGTTAGGGTGAAGGACTTTTGTCCCCTTTGGGGGGAAGCTTTTGACATCGACTTTGGGTTTCTTGGCGAGGAGATTCGGATCGACGTTTTTCATTTCACTGCCATACTCATCTTTGAGGTTGACCCCTTTATGGCTGATACTGTCGACCGTAGCCGGGTACATCTTCCCATCACCCCTTTCCACCCAAACGGAATCTCCAGGTTTGATAAGAGAGTCTTCAGATCGTTGGTATTGGCGGTCGTCTTTGCCGCCGAGAGGAGTGACATCTGCTTTTCCACTGCTGGTTGTCTCGTTGAAGGTTCCGACGGCTTGGCCCCCTTTGAATTTCATGACAACCGCATCTCCCTCTTGAAGAGCATTCGGATCTTCACCAGCCACATCTAAGCCGTCATCTTCAATAGCAGCTTCTTCTCCGAAATCCAGGGTAACCTCCGCCAATTCACGGGTGTCCTCTGCAGTGTCTACCATTTCGTCCTGATCACCGATGGCATCGAAAACATCATCCATTCCATCGCTCATGGCCATGTCAGTGGTCTCACCCGCGATATCAACGCCGCTCAGTTCGATATTTTGAATGTCGCTAGGCTCCAGCTCGAGAGGTTCGCCAGACTTGGTTGTGATGGTCATTTTACCGTCGTCCGATTCAGATGCAATTCCATCTACCTGACTGCCATCTGCTGTTGTGATCGTGAGCGTATCTCCATCTTCGGCTCCCAACGTTTCTAAGGCATTGTTGACGGAAACTTCGAAGGCAGTATCCGCCGGCTTTGCCTCTGCCGCTGGTTGACTGTCTACTTTTTCTTCGACAGCATCAGACCTTAATGCATCGACCGAGAAGTCTTGGCCTCCGCCTCCAATTCCTCCTACTCCCATAAAACCACCTCTTTTTTGCACATTAATATACTATAATTATATATATAATTAGTATTTTAATAAATATTTATTATAAACATAACCTATTACAGGAGATACTTCATGAAAAGTGGATAAAAGGCCTCTCGCTATCGCTTTTTTCGCTGTTTTAGGTTATACTTCCGCCGTTTTGGATAATTTTATTAAGGAAAATATATGAAGATCGGTGTTCCGAAGGAAGTGAAGATCCGTGAAGCGCGTGTAGGCCTGACCCCGTCGTGTGTGGATCAATTGGTGAGAGATGGCCACGAAATATTGGTGCAAAAGGGGTTAGGCATTGGAATTGGCTTTTCTGACGAGGTCTATGTTGCAGCTGGCGCGCATGTTGTTGAGACGGCAGAGGAGCTCTATGCCAGTTCTGAAATGGTCGTCAAAGTGAAAGAACCGATTGAGCAAGAGTATGGTTACTTAAGACCTGGACTGATCCTTTTCTGCTACTTTCACCTTGCCGCGGAACCTCAACTGACAAAAGCGCTTGTGGATTCAGGTGCGGTTGCGATTGCTTATGAGACCGTCGTGGGTGCAAGGGGGGGACTTCCTCTTCTCCTTCCGATGAGTGAGATCGCTGGGCGCCTCTCGATCCAGATGGGAGCTGAATCTCTTCTACAACCTTACGGAGGTAAAGGGGTTCTTCTTGGTGGAGTTCCTGGAGTCCTTCCTGCTCGTGTGGTTGTTTTAGGAGGAGGCGTTGCTGGAACCGAAGCGGCGCGGATGGCGTCGGGCCTCGGTGCGGATGTGATCATCCTCGATAACAACTTGCGCCGTTTGAAAGAATTAGAAGAGCGCCATGCCCCTCACATCAAAACCTTCTTTTCGACACCCAACAATGTAGCACGTGCGGTGAAGAGTGCCGATCTCTTGATTGGTTCTGTTTTGATTCCAGGTGCACGTGCTCCAAAACTTGTCACAAGAGAGATCCTGAAAACGATGGAACCAGGTTCTGTCTTTGTCGACATCTCGATTGACCAGGGGGGAACGAGTGAAACCTCCAGGCCGACGAACCACGACAACCCAACGTATGTCGAAGAGGGTGTCTTGCATTATTGCGTGACAAACATGCCTGGGGCGTGTGCGAGGACCTCTTCAGAGGCATTGACAAATGCAACCCTGCGCTACACGCGCTCGATTGCAAAACTCGGATGGAAAAAAGCTTTATTAGAAGACAATGGCCTTAGACTCGGGCTCAATGTCTGTGACGGAAAAGTGACAAATGAAGCCGTTGCTGAGGCATTGGGGTATGAGTTTCAGGCTCCTGACCAAGTGATATAGATGAAACCGTGGACTAGAGAAGTTGCTCAAAAAGCAAAGGAGCTCATCGACCGTGGAGTGGTTGGTGAAATAGAATTCTCTGGCCCCACTTATCAGATTGAGATCAAAGACCCAGAAGTAGAGGAAGCTTACTGGGTCTTTTTGCAACTGACTGAAACAGGGGGAGTAAAAGACTCCTTCACGACCGCAGAAGAGGACGAAAATCTCTACCTCGCGATTGCTTGGCACTCCATTTTTTCCAAACCGCCCCATCCACTCCATCAACGCTTTTCTAGCTCCATGTGGATGGAGATTGCACGCGAGCTTTTCGATCAAGATGAAGAGGCAAACCTCGCTTTGGACTTTTCAACTGTCTCGACACCCATCTTTCAAGTCACCGCAAAAGATGACACAGGCAAAGCGTTTTTAGAAGAGGTGTTTACTGAGCAAGAGATTCCGACTGAAGAGACCTCTCTCAAATTTTCTAACCTACCTCTTGAGGAACTCGCTCTATGGCGTGAAGGGCGCCCTAGCTTAAAGCTACAGCTCGAGCTCTCTCTCTTCACAGACTTTTCTAAATGGATGTTTCTCCAAGCCGAAAGAGGGGAAGCGAAGATCCACTTTATCGAACAACCAGACCACCTTCCTGAAAAGATGAAGATCGAGTTTGCATCGGTAGAAGTAGAGATGACGCTTTCCACCGACTTTTTACGGCGTCTTGTCCCAGGTTTAGAAGGGGAGCCTTCAAACCTCAAACCCCTCTTCCCTGAAAACCTCCCTCAATCTGAACTGATTTTTGACGAAGAGGAGGTGGCGCTCAAAGTCATCGGCCCTGAAGAGAGTGAGATCGAGGAAGCAGGACTCATGGTCGGGCGCTGGCAGTACTTTCCTGGGAGAGGCTTTTTATCCCGCGTCAATATTGGCTCATTAGCGAAGCGTTTTTATCCCGAAGAGGAGATTGAAACTCTTTTAAATGATCATCTCCACGATGTCCGAGCCATGATGAAGCAGGTGGAGATTTTCGATGAGGTCATCACTCCTAAATATGAGCTTGAGATTGACGCTGACCAGGCACTTCACATCCGTGCCTATGCTTTTGAAAGTGGAGATTTGATCGATCCTTCTACCCACCTTTTTGGAAGCTGGGTCTATCTTGCGGGAAAAGGCTTTTACCCGATGGATCCCCTCCGTTTTGAAACCGCAGATCTCTATGTTGCCAAAGAGCATGTCTCGAGTTTCGTGACAAACCACCGCTCTTGGCTTTCAGAACGTCCTGAGTTTGCAACCCATATGATCTCGCTTTCGGATGCTTTGACTTATGAAGTGGATGAGAAGGGTCTGCTCTTTTTCGACACTGCACTCAACTACGAAACGTCAGCCGAAGATAAAATTGATTATGGACAGTGGATCTATCTACCAAAGCTCGGTTTTTACCAGAAGACGCAGACGCACGTGGGGATGCGTATCCGTCCTGGTATGGTCGTTCGGCCGATCGAGATGAGTGACTTCATTCAAAAAAACCGCGATGAGCTGGCTGGGGTGGAAAACTTCTTCTCAGGAGAGGCGGCTGTGGAACGCACTGGGCTCAAAATGTCTTACGATCCCACTCGCTCTGTGATCCAAACACAGATGGTGAATGAGTTGCGAATGGGCCTTTCGAACCAAGAAGTGGTCTTCTACGATCGAGATGTCTATGAAAAAGGAAAAGGGTTTAGCTCCATCCCAATCCACCCCTACCTTATAGAACACTTCCCTGAAGAGAAAGAGATCGCCAAAGAAGAGATTGATGGTTTCTTAGCCTTCTCTTTTGAGATGCTCCTTCCTCACATCCTCGAGTTAGATTCTTTCTTGACGAAACCAAAACGCACGAAGATGGTCATCGATGAGGTGAAAAAAGAGGGATCGCGCTTTTTTGTGAAAGGGTACTTGCAGACCGAGATGGGGCGTATCTCTCTCAGCGACCTTGTTCTCGCCTCTCACTCTAAACGCCGCTTTTACCTGACCAGTGCGGGGATGATTGACCTCCATGCTCCGAGCTTTTTCTGGATCCGCTCGCTTCCTAAGCAGGCCGTTTTCAACCAAGGGCTACAGCTGAGTGTTTTAGATATGATCAAACTCGCTCAGCTTGAAGATCCAGAATTTGACACTGACGCTGCTGGGAAAAAAGTGTGGGACGACCTTTTTGACCTCAAGCTCTTTAGCGAACCCTCCCTCGAGCTTTTCAATGGGCGCTTGCGCCCCTACCAGGAGAAGGGACTTTATTTCCTTTGGTCGCTCTACAGCCACCACCTCTCTTCAATGCTGTCGGATGACATGGGGCTCGGTAAAACACCACAAGCCATCGCTCTACTCTCTGCAATCAAAAGCTCCAATCCTGCCCGTAAACACTTTCTTGTCGTCTGCCCTACCTCTGTCATCTACCACTGGCAAGACAAACTAAAAACCTTCTTTCCCCAAGCCAAAGTCTTTACTTACTACGGCTCTTCAAGAAGCATGGAAGGTTTTCAAGAGAAGTACGATGTGCTCGTCACCTCTTATGGAATTTTGCGGCGCGACAAAGAGCTCTTTAGCCAGATTCCTTTCGAAGTCGCTGTCTACGACGAGGTTCAACTAGCTAAGAATTCGAAAAGCAAGCTGCATCAAGCACTGCTCCAAGTGAAGGCGGCTTCTGTTGTGGGTCTGACAGGAACGCCGATTGAAAATAACCTCTCTGAGCTCCGCGCTCTTTTCGATGTGACACTCCATGGCTACCTTCCAGGGGAAAAGGTCTTCCGAGAAGAGTTTCAAGTCCCCATTGAGCGCTACCAAGACGATACGAAAAAGCGCCTGCTGAAAAAATTGATCCACCCTTTTCTCCTTCGAAGGAAGAAAGAGGACGTTCTCAAAGACCTTCCAGAAAAAATTGAAGAGGTCTCCTATGTTCCGCTTCTCCGTGAGCAGTACCTCCTCTACGAGGAGCTCCTAAAAACTTCGAGGAGTGCGATCAGCGAACTCAACGATCCCTCGAAACAGGTTCCTTACATCCACATTTTTTCTATTCTCTCGAAATTGAAGCAGATCTGTAACCATCCTGCAGTCTACTTGAAAGATAAGGAAAAAGCAGCGGAGATGACCTCTGGAAAGTGGGAGCGTTTTAAAGAGCTGATCCATGAGATTCTAGAAAGTGGACAGAAGGTGGTGGTCTTTTCCCAGTACCTGCTCCAGCTAGACCTCATCCAAGACTATCTTCAAGAGAAGGGGATTGGTTTTGCCGGGATCCGGGGCTCCACATCCAACCGAGGGAAAGAGATCGACCGATTTCAAACAGACCCCAACTGCAAAGTCTTTGTCGCTTCTCTCCAAGCAGCCGGACTGGGAATCGAGCTGACTGCGGCTTCTGTCGTCGTCCATTATGACCGCTGGTGGAACGCCGCTCGAGAAAACCAAGCCACCGACAGGGTCCACCGCATCGGGCAGAAGAGGGGAGTCCAAGTCTTCAAAATGGTCACCCGTGGGACCTTCGAAGAGAAGATCCACCAGATGATTCAGAAGAAGGGTCAGCTTCTTGAAGAGGTGGTTGGTAAAGATGACCAGGAGCTGATTAAGCTCCTCTCACGTGATGAGCTCCTCCAGCTTCTCCAAGATGTTCACTACACTCTCAGCGACCAGCAAGAGATCATCTCGGATTTATAATACTCAATATAAGTCACTTACAAATTTTCTCTAGAAAATAAATTCAAAAAAAGATTATAATATTGAGTGAACAGGAGGTGAATCATGGCTTCAGATGGAATCTCTAAATCGCAAGGGCCGACGCCCATCCCACAACCTGCAGCCCCCCCTAAAGCAAAAGAAACCGGGGACTTGGGAATCAATTTTAAAGAGACCGCCCCAGGGACGGAAAGCTCATCGGGCTCATTGAAAAAAAAGGAGGTGACTCCAATGAAGTTCGACTCTACATTAGGTCAGGTCGCAGCGAACCAGCTTAAGCAGATGCAGCCCCCTTCCGATCCCGGATCTCTTGAAGGTCGCATCACTCGGAAAGATTAGTCAATCTTCAACTTTGTTTTTTAACCCCGTTTTTAATTGAAAAAACGGGGATTTTTTTATATCTTTCGCCCCTTGTCAAATAAAAAAGGGATGAAAGAGATGAAAACAGCACCAGCAGAAACTCAACAAAGGCGAAGAGAGTACGCCGCTTCAAAACACGGTCCCCATGGAGCGAGAAGAAGACACCTACGTGGTCGCCCTGTGCAAGCGTTAAGTGTAGTGAGCTCATTAACTGTAAGTCGTGCTGCAGCGGTTGCATTAGAGTCGCCTCCTCCGAGAAAGCCGAGAACACCTCTTCGCACTCCTGAAGGAGTGCGTTTTGAGAGATTAGCAGACTTCGTCGAAGTGCGGCGGTTTTTAGGGGGTGATGAGGGTTTTCTTGAACTCTATCGGCTCGCAGAAAATGTGGATCAGATGGAAACAGCCCTTGCTTGTCTTAACGATCCAAAGGCTCTTGAAAGCTTTGAGTGCCGAGATGATGTGAGAAAGGCTTTTATCAACGAGCTAAAGCGGATTTTTTCTGGCCGCATTCCCTTTCGAGGAGCACTTTATCGAGCTTGTCTTGCTAAACGGAAAGAAGTACGAGCTGTTTTAGCGGTTCTTTCTCCTCAATCTACCAAAGGAAGTCTCCAAGCCTTAGAACAAAGACATAAGCCATAGGGAATCATGCAAACAGCGCTTCCTCACTTCAAGTACCACCCCCATCCTCTAGAAACGGGTGCTATAGAACAAGAAAAGATCCACTGCCCAGCTTGTGATCAAGAGCGTGACTATGCGTATACAGGTCCTTTCACCTGCAGAGAAAGAGTCGCTAGGATATGCCCATGGTGTATCCACAACGGAGAAGCAGCAAGGAAGTACAAAATTACTTTTCAGGTTGCCGTTTCTTGTGAAGTCGTAGAGGATCCATCTTGCACGGAAGAGTTGGTTCAGAGGACACCCGGGTATGTAGGTTTGCAACAAGAAAAATGGCTCAGTCACTGTGGAGACCACTGCGCCTTCATAGGTTATGTTGGATGGGCTGAAATCCAAGCTCGTCAGCTTGAAGGCGAGTTGTCAGAAGACGTACAGAGATTATGCGACATCTACTCGATCGCAATCGATGAATATACAGAGACTCTTGTCAACGAATCTAGCCATCAAGGGTATCTTTTCCGCTGTGTAAAATGCATTCAACATCGGCTCACAGATGACTGGAATTGAAGCCCTTTTTTTATGTCATACAATTAAAAAATTCCATCGTATCGAAGTTTTTAATGAAGGCTGTTATGCTTTTAGGTACAAAAAGGAATTTTTTAATTGATATGACTTAAAAAAAGGGGGTTTATGTGCCAATTCGTGGTGGAGAAGAGATACAAAGGACGCCTGAGCCAGGCAACGGTGACGATCTCTCTCTCTCGGAAGGGGGAGAAGGAGAGCTAGCTGGCCGAGAGGTTAAACCTGTTGGAACTGAACTCCCTGTTGAAGTGCCTAAAGGGGAAGCTGCGAGTGCATCTACTACTCTAGAGTCGGAAAGAGTCAGTGAAGGAGAGGTGACGACTCCTGTCAAAAGGATGACTCCAGAAGAGTTTACGGCTGCTCTTCAGAATGGAGAAGATTTTGGTAATAGAAAAATCATTGTTACCGGAGACCTATTTCTTGATTCAGATATCGACCCATCTTTATTAAAAAATCTGGAAGTGAAAGGTGATTTAATCTGTGATGGTCAAATAAAGACCCTTCCAGACAACCTCCAAGTGGGGGGTGATCTGTTCGGAAGTCGTATGAGTTTAGAGACACTTCCTAACAATCTGCACGTGGGGGGGTATCTTAACCTCAGCTATTGTACAAGTTTAACGACTCTACCAGACAACCTCCAAGTGGAGGGGAAGCTAAATCTCATCGGTTGTACAAGTTTAGCAACCCTTCCAGATAACCTCCAAGTGGGGGGGAATCTGTATCTCAGCGGTTGTACAAGTTTAACGACCCTTCCTAACAACCTCCAAGTGGATGGGGATCTGGGTCTCACCGGTTGTACAAGTTTAACGACCCTTCCTAACAACCTCCAAGTGGAGGGGGATCTGAAACTCACCCTTTGTCAAAGTTTAACAACTC
>CAZPBC010000030.1:0-23632 GCA_964584775.1 uncultured bacterium | reverse complement strand
TACCGCGTCTTTCTTGGCGATCCCATTGGCTGCACCTGTGGTCGACCCAACTGCGAACACATCATCGCAGTCCTTAAGAGTTAACCCTTTCGAAAAAAGCTGAAGAACCACTAAAATGGTTGGGAAAATTAAGGAAATACTCATGAATGGGTTTTTTCGGAAATTTTTCAGGATTTTTTCGGCAAAACGAAACAAGACTTTGACGTGAAAAGCGCCAGAAATTTTCCAAACGACTTTTAATTCGTGTTTCCAAAAGGAGTTATCGCCCATGAAAGGTTCATTTTACCAGTCCATTTTGATTCCTATTCTCTGCTTGTCCCCCTTGATGGTGACGGCTGAAGAAAGTCCAGAGACAACTGCCGAGGCGGCGGCCCCCGCTCCGCATTTCAAGCCCTTTACGGGTCGAATCACTGGAGAAAAGGTACGCCTCCGTATCCGCCCCCAACTTGACGCGCACGTCGTGAAAGAACTCAGTGCTGGAGACCTTTTTGTCATCACTGGTGAAACTGAAGACTTCTACTCAGTCCATGTACCCAAAAATGTCCGCTTCTATGTCTACCGAAAGTATCTGATCGATGACACTGTCGATGGCAACCGAGTGAACCTCCGCATGGGCCCGTCTGTTGAGTCAGCCATCGTTGATCAGCTCCATTACGGAGACAAGGTCGTTGGTCAAGTCGCAGAGAAAAATTCAAAATGGATGGAGATCGAACCCCCTGACTTCATCTACTTCTACGTCGCTAAAGACTACATCGACAATGTGGGTGGCCCTGAACTGCTATTAAGACTTGAAAAGACGAAAGAGCGCCTAACAACACAGTTAAGTGAAGCTCAAGAGTCCATTGCAACAGAGCTCGAGAAGCCTTTTGACCTCATCCAAGTGAACCACGCACTTGAAGTTTTAGAAGAGATTGCCGCTTACGAAAGAGATTTTCCTAAAGAAGCAACTCTTGCAAAGAACCTCTCTCATGAGACTCGTCAAAGCTACATGCAAAAGAAGATTCACTATCTCGAAGAGATGCAGAATGAATCACCTGAAGAGCTACAAAGACGGAATGAAGAGCTGCGCTCAGCTCTTGCCTTCCAAGAGCAAAAAGTGAAAGAGTTGGTCAACCAAGTGAACCAATCTCCGACCCCCACTCAACTTGCTCCTCAGTCCGATGAGCTGACAGCAGAAATGCTTGCATGGGAGCCCATCGAAGGACATCTATTCAGAAGCTGGTCCGTCGGCCAAGATCCGCACGTGACTATCGAAGATTTTTACGTCGATCAACTCTCCGAGTCTCAAGAGATCGCTGGTGTGGTTCAACCCTACAACCACAACCTCTCCACACGACCAGGAGACTACCTCCTCTTCAGTGAAGAGACGGGAACTCCGATCGCGTATCTCTATAGCACTCGTGTGAACATCAAAGATCTCCTTGGACAGAAAAAGCAGCTCCGCGTGGTAGAGAGAACCAACCACAACTTCGCGTTCCCTGCCTTTTACGTCCTCTCTGTTGAAGATTAATGGAACTGCACGAGTGGGCCAAGCGCCTCCTTTCTGCTGAAACAATGGGAGAAAAGCTCCTCCAACCGGAGGAGCTGACCGACCACTCCCCCGGCCCAAAAACCCTTTGGAAAACACCTTCGCGTCCCCCTGGAATGCACTTTCAAAAACGTGGACGAAAGGAAAAACTCCCTCCCCTTCAAGAACTGACAGATCCCGATAAAAGAGCTGCTTGCCTCCATCGCTTCTGCGGCCATGAATTACTCGCCGTTGAAATCATGGCTTACGTCCTTCTCGCTTTCCCAGAAGCCCCTCCTCTTTTCCGGAAAGCCTTGGCACATCAACTCAAGGAGGAGCAAGAGCATGTCCAACTCTACATGGATGAGATGCAACGCCTTGGACTGCAGTTTGGTGAGCTCCCACTTTACACCCACTTTTGGGTCCACACGCCTTATATCCGCTCACCTCTGCACTTTGTCTCCCTCATGAATCTAACTTTTGAGATGGCCAACCTGGACTTTGCACCCATTTACGGGCGCGCCTTTGAAAAGGCGGGTGATGATTCAGCCACTCAGCTCATGGCCCGCATCCTCAAAGATGAAATCGGACACGTCCGCCTTGGGCTCCATTGGCTAAAAAAATTCAAATCTAAAGAACTCAGTGAATGGGATGCTTGGAAGGAAACTCTTGAAACCACCCTTCTAATTCCTAAGCGCGCGAAAGGTTTTTACGTCCATGAAGAGCCTCGCCGTAAAGCCGGCGTTCCAGAAGAGTGGATCCAACAGCTTCAGTCTCTCTAGGAGAGTCTACCTTCTAGGATGCTCCAGTCAACTCAAACACATCCTTAGATTCAACGTACATTTGCAGGTAAACTCTGTGCCTATACAAATTCGCCCTCTTTGCTCGCAGAGCCGCTAGCTCTACGTACACCCTCTCTCTGACTGCTCTGAGTGACTTTAGTTCCCCTTCAAAAATGGACTCATTATTCTCCAACTGGCATAGCGCCAGTTTCACTATATTTTTCCCATCCAAAGCAGAAACTAAAATCCTTCTTACAACGGCCCCCCCAGCAGTCTCAATGATCCTTTCACAACCTCTAAGTCCCCGTTCTTTTGCCAAATAACGGACCTCAGCATCAAGTATTTGAACACAAAGTTTCTTCACTTTAAAAAGGTCTCTCATCTGCTCAATCATTAATGCCACCTGATCAAGTAAACGCCGGACCATCTTAATTTGATGTCCTATCCTTTTCAATTTTCGCTCTTTTGCTTGAATTTGAAGAGTGAGTCGTTCCTCCTCTTGAACTGCATCTTCAAGAGAAGCAGCGGAGGGATATGCCGTCATCCTCTTCGCCCCGGGGACCATATACTCAAATAATGTTCTGCGATTGTGTTCAGAAAGGTGAGGAAACAGGCCAGCAAAAAGATGGCGTAGCCTCCTCCTCTGAGGTGGACTAGAGCATCCCGTTTGCGATCTGCAAAGAGGAATAGTCGTAGGTTTTGGACTAGCTCCTGGTTCCATGGAAAGACCTTTGCAAAGTATCAAAACAAATGAATTTCTGACTAACTATACCAAAAACAATTTATATAGTAACAAATTTAACCACTTTATTTCCTTTTATACGATTACACCTTCAACACCCCCCCATAGAGTTGGCGTGACAGAAGAGTGGATAAATAATCTTCAATCCCCTTAGCCTACATAGTTAATGAACAAACGACTTTTCTTTGGATTTAAGGCGCTCTCTCCACTCCTTCACTCTTTTCCCGAGGGAAGAACTCTTGACCCAGCCTCCCGCCACCTCACCCTCGCCTTTCTTGGCAATGTCGACTCCGAGCCTTTAGAAACAAACCTCGAGTCTCACCCACCCTTTCCCTTCCAGGTCGGGCTGACGGGTTTTGCCTCTCACCTCCTCTTTCTCCCTCCAAAATCTCCACGTGTCGTCGCCTGGCACATCGAATGCTACCAGCAGGCCAAACTCCTCCACTTCCACGAACAACTCCGCTTTTGGATCAATCAACAGGGCTATTCTTTAGAAAATCGCCCCCTCCTTCCCCATGTCACGATTGCGAGAAAACCCTTCAATAAAGCGGAGTGGAAACGCGCGTTTTCAAAGATCCCTCTCTACTTTGACACCTTCACTCTTTATGAAAGCAAACCTGAGTTACGCTACGTTCCCGTTTACGAAAAAAAACTCCTTCTTCCCTTCGAAGAAATCGAACACACCGCCGACCGTGCCTTTCTCATTCGAGGCGAAGAACCGAAAGTGCTTTTCTATAACGCTCTGACCGCTCTCAGCTGCTCGCACCCGGAACTGCTGGATGTCGAGCTCCCCTCACGTCCGTGCGATGACTTAAAGGAAATCATCCAACAGCTCAACACACTCATCAGCCACGCCGATGAGAATGTGGGAGTGGATCTCAAAGCAGTCAGTTACCACTCCAGCTTGAGAGAGAAAACAGGGTATTTCGAATGGGAGATGATTGTCGATGTTTGATCTTGTCCAAAAAGAAGAGGCGCTCTTTGAACTCCCGAAACGGGGATCGATGCTCACGAGTGGTCTTGTGGTCGCCACCGAAGAACTGCTCCGACAGCAGATGGACGAACCTTTGAAGCAGCTCAAAAATGTCACTCACCTTCCTGGAATTGTCGGACAAGCCGTCGCCATGCCAGACATGCATTGGGGGTATGGGTTTCCGATCGGTGGGGTCGCTGCTACGGACCTTGAAACCGGAGTCATCAGCCCGGGTGGTGTCGGTTACGATATCAACTGCGGGGTACGTCTCGCCGTCGTCCCCATCCCTTTTTCTCGTCTGTCAGAGAAGCAAAAAGAGGCACTTCTGAAGCGTGTCTACGAGACCGTTCCCTCTGGTGTCGGGCATGGGCAAAAAAACCAACAACCCCTTAGCGATGCCGATTATCGCAAGATTGTCGAACAAGGAGCCCGCTTTTCCCTCGAAGCTGGCTATGGACTGGAAGAGGACCTCCTTCACAGCGAAAGCCACGGTTGTATTGAAGGCGGCTCTCTCGATGCTGTTTCAAAACGCGCCCAGTCGAGAGGAAAAGCCCAGCTAGGAACGATTGGATCAGGCAACCACTTCGCCGAAATCGGCGCTATCGAAGAGATCTTCGATTCAACGATCACCGACGCTTGGGGGATCGCACCGGGAACGACTTATGTCCTCATCCATTCTGGATCAAGAGGGTTTGGTCATCAAATTTGTCAAGACACCCTTGACGACTTTATGAAGAAGGGATTCGAAAAAAATCTCCCCGACCCACAACTTGTCGCGGCTCCCCTCAAGAGTCCTGAAGGAGAACGCTATTTTCAATCCATGGCTGCAGCAGCCAACTTTGCTTTCAATAACCGCCAGCGCATCCTGCACGCCGTCCGTGAAGCCTTCGTCAAAGAGCTTGGCATCCGCCCGGAAGAACTCAAACAGATTTATGACGTTTGTCATAACATTGCGAAAAAAGAGACGCATTTTGGTCAGCAAGTCTGCGTCCACCGCAAAGGAGCCACACGCGCTTTCGGCAAAGGTCACCCCGAGCTGTCAGAGGTGTATCAACACACTGGGCAGCCGGTGCTCGTCCCGGGCGACATGGGACGTGCAAGTTACCTCCTCGTGGGTCTTGGTCGCCCGGAAACTTTTGCCTCCTGCTGCCACGGCGCTGGCCGTGCACGCAGCCGCATCAAATCAAAAAAGCACTGGAAAGGGCGTGACCCCTTAGACTACATGGAGCGCCAAAACGTCAAGGTCCTTGCCAACTCCATGCGCACCATCGTCGAAGAGATGCCCGATGCCTATAAAGATGTCGATCTGGTCGTCGATGCAGCAGAAAAAGCCCGCCTTGCCTCCCGTGTCGCCCGCCTGAAGCCCCACCTCGTCGTAAAGGGTTGAAATCGTTGCCACGAAATCGGCAGGCAGCTAACCTGCGGTTATGGAGAAGCAGTGGGCAGTAGGTGTCGACCTTGGCGGCACGAAAATCGAAGCGGCGGCCATCTCGGAAGAGGGAGAGGTCCTTGAAAAAGCACGCACCCCTACAAATGTAGAAGGCGGTGCGGAGGCGATCGTCCAACAAATCTCCGATCTATCGAAGGAGCTGATGGACAAGGTCGATGGACGTCCGATCGGTCTTGGAGTCGGAGTCGCGGGACAGATCGACCCTAAATCTGGAACCGTTCTTTCCGCTCCAAATCTCCACTGGGATCACTTCCCCTTCAAAGAAAAACTGGAAGAGAGCTTGAGTCTTTTAACCAAGATCACCAATGACGTCAAAGCCGCAGCACTCGGCGAGGCACTCTTTGGTGCAGCCAAAGGAGCAGATACGGTCGTCTGTGTCTTTATTGGAACGGGTATTGGTGGAGGCATCGTCGAAAAGGGGCACCTTATCGATGGAGCTTCGAATGTCGCTGGTGAAGTGGGGCACATGCGCATCCGTGAAAGCGGCATCCCCTGCAGCTGCGGGCATCTCGGTTGCTGGGAAAGCTATGGAGGCGGCTGGGCAATTGCGGCTCATGCACAGGAGGCGCTCACACTCAAAAAAGAGAGTCTCATGCTCCATTTGGCGGATGGCGTGGTGGAACGGGTCACCGCCCGTGAGGTGATCGAAGCTTTCCGCCAAAATGATGCTCTTGCCAGTGAAGTCATCCGGATGGCTGAGCGCTCCTATATCGACGGCTTCATCAACCTCACCCACACCCTCAACCCAGACCTTTTCGTGATCGGCGGGGGCATTGCTGATGCCCTACCTGAGCTCGTTTCCATCATTGAGCAGGGAGTCAAAGAGAAGGTTCTCCCAGCGGCAAAAGCAAATCTTTCTTTTAAAAAGACCGCTCTAACCAAAGACAGCGGCGTTGTAGGTGCCGCCTCACTGCTTTTTTCGAAGTAGCCGTATCTTATTGAATTTTTTTGACTTATAGTGTATAATATTACCTATGAACTTTATCGGAATCCTATATGCACTCATGGCATGCGCCTGCTGGGCCACCAGTTTCGTCGTCCCCCTCTTCATTCCAGACTTCAATCCTGTGGAGGTCGCGGTGGGCCGGTACTTCGCTTATGGCCTCTTCAGCATTCCCTTCTTCGTCCCTTTTCTTTTTAAGGGAATGGTTCCAAAGTCTCCTAAAGTTTGGGGATTTGTCTTCCTCTTTGCCCTCACCGGAAACTTCCTTTACTACCTCCTCGTTGTACTCGGGATCCGTTCTATCGGAGCTTCGCTCGTCACGATCCTTTACGCGAGCAATCCTCTGATCGTCAGTCTTTGGGGGAATATGAAAGAGAAGACCTACCCAGTCAAACTCCTAATCGCACCAGCTTTGATGGTCCTTGCTGGAATCACGATCCTCCACCTACAAGACTTCGAGGTGGACGCCGCCCTCACCTGGCAAAATAAACTCACCGGAATTGTCGCCACCTTCTCAGCCGTCACGATGTGGGCCTGGTATTCTGTCTTTAGTGCAAGATTTGTGAAGCGAGAAAATCTTTCAGTTCCCCTTTTCAACTCCCTTGTCGGGATCGTTTGTCTTCTCATTACCTTCTTCGTAGGATCCTTTCTTCACCTCTCAGGCATCTCGGAAATGAGTTTTCTCACAGGAGAGCTACACTCAGAAGTGATGACAGCCTTTTTAGTCGGAATGGCGATCCTCGGCCTCGTGACTGCGATGGCTGGGACTTTCTTCTGGCAACACGCACTCAAGCTCATTCCCACCTCGATTGTGGGTCAGCTCATCGTCTGCGAGCCGCTATTCGGACTGCTCTTTAGCTTCCTCGTCATCGGACGCTTCCCTACACTCTTAGAGCATACCGGAGCGTCGGTGGTGGTGTTTGCAGTCCTTTACTTTATCCGAAGTGTCCGCAACTACCAACAACAGCAGCAAGAGCTACTGACCTGATTCGATTAACTTAGAGACTCTCGGTTGTTCTTCGACCGGCTCAGGCACACGCAATTCTTCAACGTCAGATTCTGTTTTTTCGCTGAGTTTCCGTGCCGTCACGAGCACACGGCTTTCGAGTGAACCGATCGTTTGGTTGTACGCCGTCACAGCAGAAGAGAGCTCTTTGCGGATTTGTGAGAAGTTTTTCAAGAACAACTGGAGCCGTCCATGGAGTTCTTTTCCGAGCGAAGCAATTTCAAGTGCATTCTTTGCCATCGTCTCCTGCCTCCACCCATAAGCAACGGAGCGGAGTAGAGAAATGAGAGTGGTCGGTGTCGCGATGATCACACGCTGAGAGGCTCCATACTCTATGAGCGAAGGATCCGACTCTAAAGCCGCTGAAAAGAAGGACTCTCCAGGTAAAAAGAGCACAACAAACTCAGGAGCGTTGGGAAACTGCTCCCAGTACGCCTTTGCGGAAAGCTGGATGATATGAGTCTTGAGCTGACGGGCATGGTCTTTCAGTTTGAGCGCTTTCTCTTCGTCGCTCTCTGCCTCAATCGCATCGAGATAAGATTGGAGAGGAGTCTTTGCATCGACCACAATTTCCTTCCCAGCGGGAAGTTTGACAATCAAGTCGGGGCGGATACGGGTAGAGTCGGTCGTTTCACTGCTTTGCTCCACAAAGTCGCACATCTGCACCATGCCAGCCAGCTCAACCACGCGTTTGAGTTGCATCTCTCCCCAGCGACCACGCACCGTCGGTTTACGTAGCGCCTTCACCAAACTCTGTGTCTCATTCTGAAGGCGATTCTGTGTATAGAGAAGCCCTTTGACCTGCTCGCTGAAGGTGGCCTTGGCCGTCATCAGCTGCTCTTTCAACTCGCGATGGGTTTGATGGGATTTGTCGATCGACTCTTTAATGGGCTTGAGAAGCTCATCAATGGCTGTCTTCTTCTGATGGATATCCTGCCTCGCACTCTCCTGCAGCTTGTCAAATTTCAGCGCTGCCAGTTCTAAAAAGGATTTGCTATTCTTCTCAAGAGCCTCCATAGAAAGCGCTTGAAAACTCTGTTTCAACTCCCTCCTGGAGCGCTCCCCCTCTTCCATCGCAGCCTCAAGCTGCTGGATTTTTGCCTCTTTCTCCACCCCCTCTTTCCAGAGAAGCTGAATTTTACGCTCACGGAAGAAAATCCAGCCGAGCAACGAGAGAATCACTAAACTAAAAAGAAGAAACAGGATCATGAAAACCACCTCAAAGGACCTATCATAAAGAAGAAAGTGACTTAAGAACAACGCTCTGCTGCAGATTTTCCGCCTGAGAACCTCCTCCCAAGTGCGAAGCCTCCCTCTAAATTATATCTTTGAGAATTATAAACTTAAGCCTTACCTTATGTGAAAAATAGTAATAATTATATTTTTTTGTTGGTGTGAAATATCCAAATCTGTGATAGAGTGAGATATGGTTAGAATTTCACACGGCGACACACTTTGTAAAGAAAACTTCCCCATCAACTATTCAGATCCACTAGACATTGATTTAAGTGGAAGAAGACTTGATCAGCTCCCAAAAGAACTTGAGTCATTAGCGGACAAAGTCCGCACTCTTGTTTTATCTGGTAATTGTTTCGTCCGATTGCCTTACGGGTTACAGACTCATTTTCCATCTCTAGAAACTTTAGATCTTCATGGAAACCCTCTCAATGAGATCCCCAATTTATCAACACTAACAAAGCTAAGAGTGTTGGTCATTGATACCGACAGGTTATCTTTCGTCCGAGATTGGCTTGACCAATCTTCCATTACCAGGCTTCATCTGGTTGGTAGAGAGCTCGCTAGCTTGCCTGATTGGTTTTTAACTACATGCAGTCACATTGAGTGTTTTAACAACGGAACTCCTCTAGAACACGACTTCTATTAACCGGTGATTTTTCTTAAGAGAGTGGTAGGGTTGGCTCCCATCCTGTAGGGATGCGGGCTGAATCCCAGACACTGCTCTCCTCGGGTGTTGAGTCCGGTACAACAGGTGTATTCTCCTTACTATCTGATGGATCAAACAGCTTAACCCTAACTCGAGCTTCAGCTCTTCTTTTTAGGACTCTTTGCTCTCCCAGAGGACTAGAAGAGGGCCTCTTCTTATTCGTGTCTGATCTCACTTTTTCAGGATGAGCTATTTTCCAAAGTTAGACAACCAACCTAACAGAAGGAGGCCTGCGAGCCTCTTGTAAATTCATCGCAACATCCAAAAGTTGATGGAGAATCACCAACTGATCTACATCCAATTCACCTTCAAACAATTCAATCGCCCTCGCAAAAACTTCACGTTTTTTCTCTAAAGGAGCAAAAACACGAATAACTGGTTGCTTGCCGATGAATCGCAGGTCGTCGTAGATGGCACGTTGAGGATGCCGTGATCCTAACTCAATAAGCAGATCTTTAGAGAAGGGTCCCTTGATGGTTTTAGACCTAATTTCTGCAAATAGACTTCTTACCTCAGCCGCTTTTCCATACTTCCGTCCCAATAAGAGGAGCAAGTTAATCAAACCATCTTTCTCTATCATCCTTCCAAAGGCATACATGTCACTCCTCGCACTAAGAGTGCCTCGACGCTGACGTTGGTTAATGAGAGAGCATTCAGCAGAGCCAAATATTGAAGGATCCCAATAAACAGCAGTTCCCGCAAGAGGGACATTGCCTTGAACTGCTTTTTCAATGAGGCCAAAATCGGTCAACACTCCAGTTGGAGAGGATCGATCTTCGAACTTCATATAGAGAACATTCGCCCCCTTTAGATCCCGTAAGACATGACCTTTTTGATGGAATGCGTACATTCCTTTTGCAGCCCCAAGCAACATAGAGGCTAAATCTCTACAAGGGGTATTAGTTGCGTTATAATCATACTCGCGAAAACTGCCTTCATAAAGGCGATGCACACTGTGCGATACACCGTTTGCACGAAAGTGGCGTATTGGAAAGTCAACAAGATGCACGTTCTCGCTCATGATTCTGCGGATCAGCTTGACCTCAGGAGAGTACGTTAAATCTGTCCTACGACAGATTTTCACCGCCTGAAATTCTATCGGCTGACCCGGAGTCAGGTAAGCTGCTTTATAAACGTCACTGAACCCCCCCTGACCAATTTTTTGCACGCAAACATACATAGAGGACGGGTCGACAATGACGCGATAGGGAAAACTTCCATTTGGATCAATACTATCCCAAGTCTCACCCTCGAGCTTTTGCTGAAGTGCGATAACACGGTTGAAGACCGCCGAGATTACTTTGTCTGTGACAGAACGCTCTAGGGCTAGCGTTTTGAAGAGAGGAAAAATCTCGTCTGGAAAAGATGTGGCTGTAGAAGAAATGTTCATAACCTTCACCAGATTTTAAAAACTACCTTCTATTATAACAAAAAACTTAACAAAATTCAATAAATATTGTTTAAAATTTTTATTTTACAAGAAAAGGGCCAAATTAGGGCTAAATGAGAGCTATTTTTTATAGAACGGAGACTTTTTTAAGTATCTTAACACAAATATCTTATATCAATATAGAGAAACCAGCGCCTTTACAATCCTAACCAATGCTTATTTTTTAAAAATGAATCTCAAGAGATGGAGATTTTTAGATTTTTTTCTCTAAAATTCAAGGTGAATTGAGGTTATGCTGGCCTGACCTCAAGATCTTCACTAGAAGTGCCTCTAGTCCGCTTTTAAATATCTCAGAATTCAGGCATACTTCCCTGCATTATGAAAGATGAAAAGTCACTAAAACGGTTGAAATGGGTAGGCTGGCTGGCTCCCCTCCTTTTGTTGGCCCTGCTAGCTCCCTTTTGCGAACAGATCGACATTGGAATCTCCTCCTTTTTTTACGACACAGAGACAGCGACCTTTTCCCGCCACGGCTTCTACCAATGGTTTTATGACTACGGCCAGCTTCCCGCTTGGGTCGCTGCCGGGCTAGCCCTCTTTTGGTGGTGCTATTCTTACTACACAGAGAAGTCTAAGGAGCTCAGGCCCTATCTCATGCTCCTCATTCTTGTTTTTGCCATCGGCCCTGGCCTCCTGGTCAATGGAGTGATGAAGCCCCTTTGGGGACGCCCCCGTCCCCGCCACATCACCCAACTAGGTGGACCCGTCCAGTTCGAGACGTTCTATTCCCCAAAGCTCAACGTCTTCACCCGAGATCTGTTTAAATCGATGCCGAGTGGTCACGCCTCCATGGGCTTCTATTTTCTTTCTGTCGCGTGGGTAGGACTCCGTCTTAAAAGAAAGGAGCTACTTTTCTTTGGACTCTCGATGACTCTCTTTTTTGGTTTTTTCCTTGGACTCACGCGGATTGCGCAGGGAGGCCATTTTTTCACTGATGTGTTGATTGCAGCGCTTGTCTGCTGGTGGAGCGTCCTCTTCCTCGATACGGTGCTGATTGAAAGAAGGATCCGAGCCGTTGCTCACTCCTAAACAAAAAAACCTCCTCGACTTCATCGAGGAATACAGCAATGAAAAGGGCTACGCCCCCTCTTTCCGAGAAATGGCCGCCCACTTTGGACTTTCAGTCTCGACGGTCTCGTCCCATGTACATGCTCTAAGAAAGAAAGAGCAGCTTCAACTCAAAAAGCAAACCTCACGCTCTCTTAAGCTCAAGAAAGAGGATGACAAGCACCCACCTCTTCCGATTGAAGGAGTGATTAGAGCCCCCTTTAAAGGGGTTGTTCCACTTGCTGAATGCGTCTCCACCGACCGAGCTCTCTATGATAAGGAGGTACTCTGTTACCGTATTGAAGGAGCGATGTTTGAAGAGGAAGGAATCTACTCAGGAGACCTCCTATTCCTCCAAAAGGATAAAAAGCCGAAAGAGGGAGATAGCTGCCTCATCCACATCCCTGCCACAGGGGATCTCTTCGTCAAAATTCTGCACTGGGAAGATGAGACTCTTCTACTCAAAAGTTGTGGAACAGGGGTCGATACACTCAAGATACCAAAAGAACACGCCGAAATTTTAGGCGTCGTCAAAAGTCTCCTCAGACTCTTCGATTGAGACCATCTCAAAATTCTCCAGCTTCTGGATACGCCTTCCACTGACCCATCGAAGGATAGACAAGAACAGTGATGTGGTGACATATCCCCAAGATAGAACAAAGTACACAAGCGGAAAATGGTGGATGATCCCGTAAAAAAAGAGAACGGCAACGATCACCACCGCAAAGACTACCTGAAAGTTGCGTACACGGTACTGTAGGTTTTTTAAGCTCGCAAAGCGAAAGTGGCTGATCATGAGATAACCAAGAAAAATGAGAGCTAAAGCGGTTGTCCAAAGCGATCCCATCTCTGAAAGAGAGATCAATCCAAAATTCTCTGTTGAGTGGATCATCAGATTGAGTGAAACCGCGGCAGATGCTGCAGCAGGAATGGGAAGGCCGATGAAGTTTGTCTTGGAGGTGAAAACCTCCTCTCCTGACGTGACGTTGTAGCGGACGAGGCGCATGACACCCGAGACGGAATAGATCAAGGCTGCCGCCATGATCACAAAAGAGCCAAAGGTTCCAGGAACAAAAGAGAGGCTTTTAAGAATGATCACAGAGGGGGCAACACCGAAGGTCACGGCGTCAGACATCGAGTCAAAAAAGCCACCGAACTCACTCGTTGCGTTGATCGCCCTAGCCACCGCTCCATCGAGAAGGTCAAAAAGAGCGGCCAACAGCAAGATTCCCGAGGTTGCGATGAGAAGCTTCTCATCGACACCACCAACAAAGGTCATGTTGAGACGAAAGATGACATAGAGACCACAGGTCAGGCTTAAAGCCGTGAGAAGATTGGGTAAAAGATGGATCCGTTTCATGAATCCTTAGTATAGCATTAACGCCGATTTTTTGGAGTGTCTGCACTCGCTGCAGCCGCGAGATTTTTATAGAGCGTCTCTTTTTTCAAACGGAAGGTGCGAAAGATTTCTTTAACGTTCTGCTCAACCTCATTTTCTGGAGGACGCATGCTGGTGAGTAGGTCGTTAAAAAACCCCTTATCAAAGCCGACATAAAAGTTTTTTTCATTCACCAACAACGCTTCTAAACAGAGGCGAGATGTCTGACTCGCGGGGTAGCGCGCGCAGATCTCACGGATTTTTTTGTCTCTCTCTAAACTAAGAGCAGCTGCGAGCTCATCTCCCTTCTCTTGGTTGATTTGATGCTCAATGACATTCTGGAGAACAAGCATGTCCTTAAGCGCATACTCCCTGAGAAGCTGATTCACTTGGAACGCAACGGGATCTGTGACTAGGTCACATGCACCCACCTCAATCAGCGCGTAGGCATTCACCGCATCACGGTGCTCCATCGCCATCTGCTGAAACTCAATAATACGCCGCACCCGCTCAGCAATCGAGAGGTCAGGTTGTTTCTCGATGGCCAGCTCGAGCATATGGATCTCTTCGTCAGTGAGCTGGTTAATCTCCTTGAGGCCACGCGACTGAACCTGCATCACCTGACTAATTTGAGAGGCATAAAGTTGATGCTTTTGCTCTCGTTCCATCAAAAATTCTTTAAAAATCCCCTCTTTCATCCAGAGAGAATAGAGGTAATGGTTCTCGGTGTAGAAGGCCTCATACTCCCCCTTCTTCCAGTTAGAGAGGACCTCATCAGGTCCCACTCCAAAAAGGGAGGTCGACACGAGAAGAAAGAGTAAAGAGTAAAAACGCATCATAATTACCCACTCTACCTCACTCGACAATTGTTATTAAGCACAATTATCGGGTACACTGTGACCTTATGGAAAAAGAGACACAATTCAAGAATTTAGGCTACACCACCACAAAATCCCTCCCCCTCGACGAGATCCACTGCCATCTAAGCGAATTGACCCACGACCAGACCGGAGCGCGCATCCTCCATATCGATGCCCCTTCAAAAGAGAACGTCTTCTCCATCCTCTTTCCCACCCGCCCAACAAGCTCCAATGGAATTGCCCATATTTTGGAGCATACCGTCCTGTGCGGGTCCAAGAAGTTTCCGGTGAAAGATCCCTTCTTCAATATGATTCGAAGAAGCCTCAACACGTTTATGAATGCGATGACCGGCAGCGACTTCACCTGCTACCCTGCTGCCTCACTCGCTCCAAAAGACTTCTACAACCTGCTCGACGTCTACATTGACGCGGTCTTTTCCCCTCTTCTCAATGAGCTCAGCTTCCACCAAGAGGGATGGAGACACGAGTTTGAAGAGGGAAAGCTCAAATACAAAGGGATTGTCTTCAATGAAATGAAAGGCGCTCTCTCGAACCCGACCACCCGCCTATATGAAGCCCTTCACGAGAAACTCTTTCCGACGCTCACCTACGGTGTGAACTCTGGAGGCGACCCCAAAAACATCCCCGAACTCACCTACTCCGAATTTAAAACTTTTTGGGAAGAGTCTTACCATCCCAGCAGAGCGATCTTCTACTTCTATGGAGACATCCCTCTTGAACAGCACTTAAGCTACCTCAACGAACGGCTTCTCAATGAAGTAAAGAAAAAAGATCCACTTCCCCCGATTCCTAGAGAGAAGCGTTACGACACCCCGCAGTCTGTGGTCAAAGATTACCCCTTAAGTGAAGCAGAAATCGACGAGGAGAAGGGGCTCTTTGCTCTCAGCTGGCTCACAGTCCACCTTCAACAACAAAAAGAGGTTCTGGCCCTCACGCTGATCGATGAAATTTTGATGGACAACGATGCAAGCCCTCTCAAACGCCGGCTTCTCGAGTCTGGACTCTGCAAAGTAGCCGGAACGTATGTCGACACCGACGTCACAGAAGTCCCTTTCTACCTCATTTGCCAAGGGGTCAAACCTGAAAACAAAGATAAGCTCGAAGCATTCATTCTCGATGCATTGAAAGAAATTGCCGAAGAGGGACTCGACAAAGGTCAGATCGATAGCGCACTCCATCAATTGGAACTGAACCGCCGAGAAATTGCAAAAGCAGGCTCATACCCTTACGGCCTTGTTCTCTTCTTCCGTTCTGCGCTCCTCTCGCTGCATGGTGGAAAAGCGGAATATGGCCTTCTCACTGAGCAGCTTTTTGACGAGCTGCGCACCGAGCTCGATAAAAATCCTCGCTACCTCGAAGACCTCCTTGTCGAACTTCTGATCCGTAACTCCCACCGTGTCTCTGTGATGTTAAAACCCTCCCCCGCCCTCCAATCCCAAGAGGAACAGGATGAACAAACCGCTCTTCAGAAGATGGAGAGTGCTTTAAGCAAAGACCAGCGCAGGGAGATCCAGAAGAAAGCCGAAGAGCTCGCAGAGTTTCAAAAAGATGAAGAGAACCAAGACCTCTCTGTGCTCCCTCTGATCAAAACAGATGAAATACCGAAAGAGATCCCTCGCTACCCCCTTCATGAAAAACAACTGGGCGAAGCACCACTTTACCATCGAGAAATTGCCACCAACGGTCTCATTTATAGTAGCATCATCTATGACCTACCTACACTCGATGCAGAGCAGATTCCTTACATCTCCCTGTTAAGAATTTTGCTTCCCGAGCTGGGGAGCGGAGGGCGCAGCTTCCAGGAAACTCTCGAAGACATCCAAAAAGAGACGGGAGGCATCTACGCCCACCTCTCGATGAACGCACGGGTCGAGGATTTCCATCAGTTCACACCAAGCATGCATATCTCTGGAAAAGCTCTCACCCGGAAACGTGGAAAGTTCCTCGAGCTCCTCAAAGAGAGTTGCCAGTCGGTTGACTTCAGCGACCTTCCTAGAATCCGTGAAGTCTGCGACCAAGTGCTCACATCGCTCGAAGCCTCACTCTCCAAGAGCGCCATGAAATACGCGATTGGGATGGCAACCGCACCCTTTTCAAAGAGCACCGCTCTCTCCCAACAATGGTTTGGTCTTCCCTTCCTTCTCTGGCTAAAGAGTGACAAAGTCCAAGCAGAGATCAAGAGCGGAAAGATCCGTGAGATTCTTGAAGAGCTCTATCAACAGATCTTTGTGACTTCTTCTCCGCGTGACTACCTCGTTACCAGTAACGAAGCCGACTTTCAGCTTTTAGAGAAAGAGCAGTTCTTTGGACTGAGCGAGCTACAAAATGGCACCCCTAAACCTCTCTACCAGCCACTTTCGTTTGAGACAGCAAAGACTAATAGCGCTTACACCTTCACCTCTCAAGTGAGCTACTCTGTCCTTGCCCTTCCCTCACCCACCTTTACAGACCCTGCTACAGCTCCCCTCTTCTTGACCCAGCAGATCCTCGATAACCAAACACTTCACCCTCTCATTCGTGAGAAGGGAGGCGCGTATGGAAGCAACGCCAACCATGATCCCCAGTCGGGTTATTTCACGATGACGAGCTTCCGAGATCCCAACATCGCTGCAACATATGAAGCGTTTGAAACCGCACTGGACCGTGTTTCAAGTGGTGACTTTACGAACGAGATTCTTGACGATGCAAAACGCGAAGTCGTTCAAGGCCTCGACTCTCCTCTGACTCCTGAATCTGAGGGGATGACGGCATACCACTGGAAACGCTCTGGAAAGACCGATGAACTGCGCCAAGAATTTCGCTCACACATTCTATCCTGTGACAGAGATGAGGTTGCAAGAGTGACGAAAGAACAACTCCAAGATCGACTCTCCGAAGGGAAGCGCATCACTTTTTCTGGACGCCCCTTAGTGGAGTCAGAAAATACGAAGCTGAAAACCCCTTTTGAAGTGATCGACATTAAGTAGTGTTTACACCTCTCATTTTTCTGGTTCTTTTAACCCTGCTCATCGAAGGAGCCCCCTTGGGAGAGGGTCCTCTGCCCTCTTTTTATTGGGTGATCCAGTGGCTTAGCATCTACGTCATTTTTCTCTTTTATGTCGTCAAACGCAATCAGTTCATCAAAAAGAGAACGGATGAGTTTAAACTCACTCTCTCACAAGTCGATCTTTGCATCTTCTTTGCGTGCAGCTTATTCATTCACTACGGCGCCTTCTTTTTACAAGATATCACGCCGACGACTCTCCGCGCGCTCATTGTCTACCCCCTCTATTTTCTCGGCCTTGGGATCGTGAAATATAACCTGAGCAGCCTACAAGCCATGAAGCGCCTCCTCTTTTTTCTCTCCCCTTACACCCTCTTCTTCTTTCTGATCTCAGTCAGCTATGATGTCGCAGCCTATCTGTTACCCGACGAGTCATGGTTAGAGTGGGTTCCCCTTCTTCTGCTTGCTGTTGTGGCGACGCTCTCTTTTCCCCTTGTTGCAAAACTCTTTTGGCAGCTGAAGAAAATTGAAGACCCTCAGATCCAGGCCCGTTTTGATACCCTTGCGAAAAGGGCAGGCTTGACGACACTCGAGACCTACACCTGGCCCGTCCTCTCCCATCACACCACTGCCGCCACCATCGGGCTGACACCCAAACGAGCCCTCTTTCTCTTCACCGAACCCCTCCTCAAACTCATGAATGTCGATGAACTCGAAGCCATCTTAGCGCATGAGATCGGCCACCTCAAAAAAAGGCACCTTCCCCTGATGGCCCTCATCCTTCTCACTGCAGCCTTTTGCATCTCCCTTCTCGCCTCTCTCTTCCCTCTTTCGAACTTCCTCCAAGTCCTTCTCTTTGCCGCCTCGTACGCCCTCTTCTTCCGCTTCGGCTTCGGCTTCCTTCTCCGCCTCTTTGAACGTCAAGCTGACCTCTATGTCCTGCGCCTCGGCGTCCCTGGAGAAGCCCTCATCTCCGCACTAGATAGTGTCGCAAAGCGTGGGGGCAACACCCACAGGAAGAAAAGCTGGACCCACTACAGCATCCAAGAACGGATCGATTTCCTCAAAAAAGCGATCCAAAACCCCCAAGAGATCGACCGCATCGATCAAAAAGTCAAATCGGCCTTAACCCTCTATTTCCTCATAAGCATAATAGCTTTAGCCTGGATACTTTATAAAATCTTGTAAAAATGCGATAAAATGCTCGTCAAATTCGAGAAATCTCGCTAGAAGGAAAGGGTCCAGCACCCTTTTCGAGAGAGAGATCTGTCGAAGGTGGCGAAGGCATTTTGTGACAGTTTTGCGAGTGTTGATGAACGATCCAGGCTTGGAGGAATGATATGGCTAATACTGAGGTAACCACCCTTTGGAAAGAGATTGAAAGGCAGGCGACGGAGGACTATCTCACCTTCCTACGCTTCCCTAGCATCAGCAGCAGCCTCGAACACATCGAGCAGGTGAAAGAGTGCTGTCAATGGCTAGCAGAGTGGATGCGTGAGCGTGGTATCGAGGTGGATATCTGGGAAACCACAGGCCACCCTGCGATCTTTGGAGAGTTGAAATGCGACGACCCCGAGGCTCCAACCCTTCTCCTCTATGGCCACTATGACGTCCAGCCTGTTGAACCAGAAAGCGACTGGACAGGAAAACCCTTCGAACCAACGATCAGTGACGACGGTGTCGTGACCGCGCGTGGAGCTCAGGATAACAAAGGCCAATGCTTCTACACTCTCCTTGCAGTCACCTCCCTTCTCAAAAAGCACGGAAAAGCTCCCATCCACATCAAATTTCTCATCGAAGGTGAAGAGGAGATCGGCAGCCCTAGCTTAGTGGAGTGGCTGGAGAAAAAGAAAGAGGCCATCCAAGCCGATTATGTCGCTGTGGTGGATGTCGAAATGAAAGACCGAGAGTCTCCTGCCATCACGCTCAGTGCGCGTGGGATCATCACCATGGAAGTCGAAGCGAAAGGAACGGCAACGGACCTGCACTCGGGAAGCCATGGAGGCCTTGCCTACAACCCCATTTTCGCCCTCTCTCATCTACTTGCAGATCTCAAAGACCCCGAATCGGGCCGTGTCACCGTTCCAGGTTTTTACGACAACATTGCAGAACTCAGTGAAGAGGAGCGCTCTCAAGTCGACCTCGAGTTTGACGAAGAAGCCTACGAATCGACCTTCAAACAAAAGCCGACGGGAGGTGAGGTCGCTCACCCGCCTGCTGAACGCGTGGGACTGCGCCCGACACTCGAAATCAACGGCTTTAAAGGAGGCTATACTGGTCCTGGCTTTAAAACCGTCATTCCCGCAAAAGCCAATGCCTGGCTCTCTTGCCGTCTCGTTCCAAACCAAAATCCTGAGGAGGTTGGCAACAAAGTCAAACAGTTCCTGCTGGACCATGCTCCCGAAGGAATCGACCTTTCGGTCCGCGTCCTCCCGGGTGTCGGAGAAGCAGTCAGGGTCCTTCCCGACTCGCCGATCGTCCATGCCTTTAAAAAAGCGATCCTAAAAACCTTTGGAAAAGAACCCGCACTCATGCTTGAGGGAGGCTCCATTCCTATCGCCGCCCAACTGGCTAAAGCCGCAGGTGCAGCACCGATCTTTTTTGGTGTAGGACTCCACGATGACCAGATCCACGCTGCCGATGAGCACTTTGATATGGAGCGTTTTGAAAAAGGTTTTACCACCATTATCCACCTGATTGAAACACTCGCTGAAAAATAAGAAAATCTCATAAAATAGCTCTTAAAAAAGGAGTTCTTATGAAGAAGTTTTTTCTATTTTTCGCTCTGGTTTTTATCACTCCTCTCGCTGCACAGCCAGCCGACTTTACGAGTGTCGCTAAAAAAGCGATCCCCGCCGTTGTCTCTGTGAAAGTCGAAATGAAAAGACCTGAAACGCCGCAGAATCTTTTTCGCTCTCCTTTTGGCAATCAGGAAAATGATCCTTTTGGAGAAGAGTTCTGGGGACGCTTCTTCAACATCCCACGCAATCAAAGACATCAAGAACCCACACCCTCCTTCGGTCAAGGATCTGGTTTCATCGTCACAGAAGATGGATACATCCTCACCAACAATCACATTGTCGAGAAGGCCGATAAAGTCCTCGTAAAACTGAAGTCAGGTAAAGAGTATACCGCTAGAGTCATCGGTACCGATCCCAACACCGATGTCGCCGTCATCAAAATCGATGCGAAAAACCTTCCCCACCTCCCGCTTGGTGACTCCTCGAAGCTCGAAGTCGGACAGTGGGTCGCAGCCATTGGAAATCCCCTTGGCCTACAAGCCACCCTCACCGTCGGCGTTGTCGGTGCGATCGACCGCAATAACCTCGGTCTCACTCAAGTCGAAGATTTTATCCAAACCGATGCAGCCATCAACCGAGGAAACTCAGGTGGTCCCCTTCTCAACATGGACGGCGAAGCCGTTGGAATCAACACCGCCATCGCGACCCATACCGGGGGTTACATGGGCATTGGATTTGCCATCCCGATCAACCTCGCCGCTCAGGTCATGGAGCAGCTGATCCAAACCGGCTCCTTTACCCGCGGCTACCTCGGTGTTGTGATGCAACAGATGGATCCCGACCTCGCCGATGCCTTCGGCCTAGAAGAGTCGAAAGGCGCCCTCATCTCTGAAGTTGCCAAAGACTCTCCAGCAGAGAAGGCTGGCCTGAAGCGCGGCGATATCATCCTAAAATTCAACGACCGACCAGTCGATAACATCTCTGTCGTGCGCAATGCCGTCGCGATGATGAAACCCGACGATGAAATCCATCTTGAAGTGAAGCGTGGCAACGAGATTCTCCACCTCAAAGTGCGTGTCGGAACCCACCCCCTCTCATCACAAGCGACAAGCACCGCTTCTGCTGAGCGGCTCGGCCTCAAAGTCACCGAGCTCACCCCTGAAATTGCGCAGAACTTCAACTATATCGATGAAAAGGGCGTCGTGGTCTCTGACGTCGAGGCGGGCTCCGTTGCCCAAATGGCTGGTATCAAAAAAGGAAGCCTTATCCTCTCTGTCAATCAGCAAGAGGTCACCACTCCGCAAAGCTTTTACTCTGCTGTGGAGCAAACGCCCACGGGAAAACCGGTCCTTCTTTTGATTAAACAAGGACCCATCACCCAGTACCTTTCTTTAAAGATCCATTAGATAAAAAAATGCACCGCCCACGGATGTGGGCGGGACACTTTACCGACGAGTACGCTCCGCAGCTAGCTTGTTAAGTGATTGTCGGTTCATGTCAGCCAGATCTGCCATGGCTTGGAGATCTCTTAAACAAGCTGCCTCTTTCAGCCATTTCAAAGATCTTTCCCTGAGTTGTTCAGCCTTACTTTCGTCTCGGGTCTCGTAAGCCTCAATCGCGTAAAGATATGCTAAGCGCCTGCATTTGACTCGCTCTCGCTCTCGATAAGTTTCAGAACTCTCGCGATCGGCTTCTGAAAGATCTCCATCTTCTAACTTCAGGTTTAATACAAAGAGAGTTCCTGAGGCTACAGTAGACTCTAGACGACTTTCTTCCATTTTCCACTCAGGCGAACTCAGTCCCCGCCCACATCTACCTGCTGTAATTAGATAATCCGCTTCAAGATTTCCACCTTGAGCAGCCTTTAAGAGTGATTGATACGCTCGGCCATGTTCTGTTTTGGAATCTTCCCCTTGTTTTAACAGAGGCCACAAATAATAAAAGTCATGACTCGATGCTGCTTCCAGCATCTCTTCTCCTTTTTTATCGAGAATCCCTTTATTTCTGATGTCCATAAATTCACATGCTGCCTTTGCTTCTGGATGACCCAAAGCTGCCGGGCGTTCTAGAATGTGATACGCATATTCCAACTTCCCTCTGTAGAAGTACTCCATTCCTTCATGTACGACTGTATCCACTTCAAAACCATATGTTTCCTCAAATTGATCATATCGGGATTGCAGAGAAGCATCTGTAACTTCTGAGACATCGTCACTATCTGTAGAATAAAAACGTCTTGTGCATAGAACTACTCTCTGCAAGTCAGTTCTCTGAACAGTTCCAACAAAAGGCGTGCGCTCGGACAAATGGAATACAGCTCTTCCCCCTAGGGAGCCAGCAGGCCCTCCTTCCAGACCCACAGGAAGTCGGTATTGACACCCTTGTGCTCTTATGTTCGCAGCTCGAATCCCTCTAAAAAACATGGCGCTCCCTCCTCGATTTGTTTCAATATATGTTAACTACCCTTTTTGACGGAGGTTTAATGGCGTCTCTACCCCACTCAAAACTCCGCATTAATCTATGAAACGCTCTCCCATTGACGGGTCATTTTTGCCAGTTCAGAAATGTCGTCGGGATCTTGGAAAGAGGCCGCTTCTTCATACCAGTAGAGAGATTGTTTCCTCAACTCAGCAGCTTTACTCTCGTCATCCGTCGCTAAGGCTTCCCGCCTGTAAAGACGTGCTAAGCTGCGCATTGCACCGATGTGAAGAGCTCGTGCAGCACGTTCATAAAGCAATACTGCACGGTCACGGTCAGCTTTCATAGGATCTCCTTTCTCGCACATCACACCTAGATTAAATTGTGCATCGGAAAGGTTGAGATCTGCTGCTCTTTCAAGATACTCGGCGGCTTTCCTCCTATCGACCTGTACACCCTCTCCTTGAACATATTTTGCGGCAAGTCGGTACATAGCAAGAGAATTATCCTCGTCAGCTGCTTCGTTAAGCAATTGAAGGGCACGTTTTTTATCCTTTTCGACGCCTTCTCCTCTTTCTAACAAGATTGCCAGATTAAATTTTGCACGTGAGGAACCCTTTCTCGCGGCCCTTTCAAAATAATATACCGCTCGTTTCATGTCTCTTGGGACGTCTTTACCCTCGGCTAAAAGCAGGGCTCTATTGAAGTCCGCAAAGCTAGAAGACTCTTCACCGGTATCCGCTTGAAACATCAATTTTGCGGCTGCTTTCTTATCAACAGGTACTCCCTCACCTTTGAGCTTCATGAATCCCAGGATATTCTGAGCGTCTGGATGCCCCTGATCAGCAGCTAACTTCACATGTCTAGCAGCAGCCTGCTTAAAACCCATCTGATAAAACTCTTCCGCTTCTTTTACTAGAGTCTCAGGTGAAATGAGTTTTGAATTTTCGAAAATATCAAAATGCGGCTGTTTAGAGTCATCAATAGGCTTAGAGTTTCCTTCTCTTTCTGTAGAAAAAAAACGCATTCTCTGGAATGTGGTTGTCTGTAAATTCACGCGTCGAACAGTTTCAGCAGCTAGAGAACGACCGGACAAATGGAATACAGGTCTTCCGCCAAAAGAGCCAACGTGACGACTCCCCTCACTGACAGGAGCACGGTATAGACTACCTACGCCTCTTAAATTCGCAACTCGAACCCCTCTAAAAAACATGATACACTCCCCTAAAATCATTCCTTGTTTGAGTAAGGCTACAATTCTACGCCATTTTTCTCAACTTCTCCTCTTTTTTTCCGCCCACTTGGACGTATCCTGCATATTAAAACTTCTAGATGCAGCTTTATGAAACGACCTCAAAGCTGATCTTGTGATGCAACCAAGGAGTG
>CAZPBC010000029.1:0-24149 GCA_964584775.1 uncultured bacterium | reverse complement strand
TTCCCACAATCATTAAGCAACCTCTCACATGGAAGTTGTCTGGAAGGTTCTTTAGACGAATAGAGCGGTCACTCACCGTTAGACATCCCATCACACGGGAACTGAATTGAAAGCCTATTTGGACTGTTGGGTCTGTGTCGGGTTCTTCTGGTTCCAGTTCTAATTCCATTCTAGCCAGTCCGCTCGGTTGGCTTTTTGAATGCCCCACAGAAGCCCACATTCCAACAAAAAGATCGTTGGGCAGCTTCGTAAATGCCTTACAGCCGATGATAGACAGGTCACCCGTCACATGGAGGCCGGTTGAAACTTCCTCAAAATTTGTATTCCTTTCGAGAACTAAATGACCTTTTACACAGAGGTTAGCTGGCAGTTTCTTGAGATGAGGACAGTCTGTGATATACAGGTCACCCTCTACTTGCAGGTTGTCTGGAAGCTTCTCTAGGTTTTCAATTCCATTGATATAGATAGCCCCTTTTACAACAAGATTGTCTGGAAGTGCCTTTAGATTTGTACCTTTCGGGAAATACAGAGTACCAGTGACTACAATGGGCTGACTTCCAAGATCTTCACCGTTTTGAAGCGCTGCTCTAAACTCTTCAGAACTCATTTCTCTGGCATTGCCCAATTGAACTGTGACATTTCTTTGACTCAATGGACGAGATGGGCTGGGTGGTGCTTCTGTAGGCTCCTCAGTAAAAAAAATATCATCTAGAAACGGAACCATATCGTCATTTCTTTCTACACCTAAGGAGGGGGTACCTGTATTAGGCGGGAGTGTATTTGGAGCTTTTTCTGGGAAATGAACTGGCATAACATCTTTACTTTTCGTTGTTATAGACTTAGATCATCTAAGGTGGGCCTCGTTGTCTAGACAGTTTTTTTGCCTCGCCCGATTCTCCTTCGTCCTCTTGTTAGTTTTTAAGTCTATGATCGGAATTTTGAGGTTAAACTAAAATTACCGAATCACATATCAAAAATTATAACCGCCTGAAGATAAAAATGCGATAATAACTACTATTTTATTTTTCGAAAAAAAATGTATTAAAACAGCTCTCATTGTTCTGGTTCTAAAATGAGAGTAGAACGACGCGTTGGAGAGGTGTTTTCGACCTCCTCTAGGCTTGTCGGAATCACATTGTATCGCTTTTCAAGAGCTTCCTCGAGTCTTTCAAGAATTTCTTCAGGTTCAGATAGAGAGTCTTTCAGTTTATGTAAAAACGCTTCGTGGGAGCGTCCTTCGCGGTAGGCGGGCGTTTTTCGAGGGTGTTTGAGGTAGGCCATCTGTTTTGGGTTGTAATCCCAGAGGAGGGAGGTGTGGTGTAGCCAGCGCTTTTTCGTGATGTACTGGGCGTTTCCGCCAAACTTGAGCTCATTTAGGGTGAAATCGTTTTCAGAGATCGTGGAGCCTGGCAGGAGCTCTTCGACCTGTTCTCCGACGTAATGGAGGATCGATTTCGGGAAGGGTTTTGTGGGGGTATCAGCATGGTTAAAGATCCAAGTGAGGAAGTGGGTCTCTTCGTTGATGACGACCGTGCCCCCACCAGAGAAGCGGCGGATGAGTGGAAGGGGATTTGGAAGATGAACGAGTTCCTCTTTTTTTCCAGAGATGCCCATGACAACAGCAGGAGGGGAGCCCACATTGTAGAGGCAGAAGTTCTCTGTGGATCCACGTAGCAGTTTCTCTTCAAGCTGGAGCTGTTCGAAGATGGAGACGTTTTCAAGCTTTAGGAAGCGGAGCTTTTGCACGAGTTTGAGTTCACTTTTAGGGCTACCATTAATACCGAGATGTCACCGACGGAGATGCCTGGAACGCGTAGAGCCTGCCCGAGTGTGTGGGGCTGTACGGCGTTTAGCTTCTCTTTCGCCTCATTGCGAAGGCCGGTGACGGTTTTGAAGTCAAAGGCGCTCGGCACTCGGATCTTTTCGATATGCTGAAGCTTTTTCACTTCAATCTCTTGTCTTTCGATATACCCTTCATACTTGAGCATTTCAAGCTGGAAGTTGATCTCTTTTCCATGATCGAAAACTTTATCGGGGTACTCCTCCATGAGAGAGGCGTAGCTCTTTTCAGGGCGTTGGAGCAGCTGGGCCAGGGTATAGCCGCGGCTGCCGATATGGATATAGGTCTCTTTAAAGCGTTTGCTCTCTTTTTCGATGAGAGCTTTCTTCTCCTGAAGCTTTTGGTAGCGCGCTTCATCAATCAAACCGAGTTGGTAACCCTTTTCACGTAGGCGGAGGTCGGCGTTGTCTTGGCGGAGGAGGAGGCGGTGCTCGGCGCGGCTTGTGAACATCCGGTAGGGCTCATCGATGCCTTTGGTGATCAGGTCGTCGATCATGACGCCAATGTAAGATTCTGCACGGGAGAGAACGAAGGGTTCTTTCTCTTGGACTTTGTGGGCAGCGTTGACGCCTGCGATCAGCCCCTGGCCCGCTGCCTCTTCGTAGCCGGTCGTTCCATTCACCTGCCCGGCGAGGAAAAGTCCCGGAATCGAATGGCATTCGAGTGTGGCAGCGATCTGTCCGCTCTCGACATAGTCGTATTCGATCGCATAGGCGGGGCGGGTGACTTCGGCGTTACGCAGGGCGGGTATGGTTTTTAAAAACTCCATCTGCACTTCGAAAGGAAGAGAGGTGGAGATGCCGTTCGCGTAAAACTCTTCAGTAGTGAGTCCTTCCGGTTCAATGAAGATTTGATGGCGCTCTTTGTCTGCAAAGCGGGCGACTTTATCTTCGATAGAGGGGCAGTAGCGGGGGCCGATCGTTTGGATCTTGCCCGAGTACATCGGCGAGCGGAGGAGGTTGTCCTGAATGACTTTCTTGGTTTCCTCAGTCGTGTAGGTGATATAGCAGCTCACTTGAGGGAGGCGAGGAAGGCCTTCGGAGTCGTAGGAGAAAGCCACGCCCTCCATGCCGGGCTGCTCTTCTGTGAGGCTGAAGTCGATCGAGCGGCGGTGGATCCGAGGGGGAGTTCCTGTTTTGAGGCGTCCGAGTTTGAGTCCATGGGAAGCGAGGCTTGCAGAGATTCCCATCGCGGGAGGCTCTCCTGCACGGCCCGAGTCGAGATTCTCATCGCCGATATGGATGAGTCCGCGCATGAAGGTTCCAGAAGAGAGGATCACTGTTTTTCCGCGGTAGGTGATGCCTTCCTTGGTCCTGACACCGGTCGCACGGCCCTCTTCGACCACGATCTCTTCGACGGTACCCTGCTTGGAAAATAGGTGGTTTTGGCGCTCCAGACGGTGGCGCATCTCCGTTTGGTAGGCGAGGCGGTCGCTCTGGCAGCGAGGAGACCAAACAGCTGGTCCTTTCGTGTCGTTGAGCATGCGGAACTGGATTCCAGTGAGATCGGCAACGATTCCCATCTCGCCGCCGAGGGCATCAATTTCACGGACGATCTGACCCTTTGCTGTTCCCCCAATGGCGGGGTTGCAGCTCATTTTGGCGATCGTATCGAGAGAAATCGAGAGAAGGAGGGTGCGAGAGCCAAGCCGGCTTGAGGCAAGCGCTGCCTCGCATCCAGCATGACCTCCACCGACAACGATGACATCATACTCAACGGGGTATTCCCAGGCCATTGACTTAACTAAGAGTTAAAAGTTTACTTGGTTTTGTGTCTGTCGCGACGGCTACGCTTCTTTCGCTTGTGTTTAGCGATTTTCTTGCGGCGTTTTTTAAGAACGGATGACATGTTACTCCATAGGGATCAATTTAATGGACATATGATATTGCAGAGAGGCGAATAAATCAAGGAAAGACTGATTTTCTCCTTCTCTTAAGTTTCTCCTCTTTTTTCTACTGTAGCTTGATATCGTTCTCTGTAAACTTAATAGTTTACATCGAACTGCAATCGGCGCCACAGCGAAAAAATTTTGAGAAACTCTCGGAAAGCGAGTTAATCAGTCTTTCCTAAGGAGAGAATTCGCTGAAGGCCGCTTCGGTCTCCTGGTCGATCTGGACGGCCTCCTGAGGGGAGAGGCGGCTGTAGTTGGCAAATTGGGCGATCTCTTTGCGGTAGGTCATGTTGACGTTTCCGATCGCTCCGTGACGGTTTTTGGCGACAATCAGCTCGGCCATGCCGGGTTTATCGTTGGGATCGTAGTACTCACGACGCAGGAGGAAGAAGATGAGGTCAGAGTCCTGCTCGATCGATCCACTCTCACGGAGGTCGCTCATCATGGGGCGGTGTCCGGCGCGCTCCTCGACCCGTCTTGAAAGCTGGGAGAGGCAGAGGATGGGGATGTCGAGCTCACGGGCAAGGTTTTTGAGCATCCGGGAGATCTCAGAGATCTCGACCTGACGGCTCTCACCAGAGCGGTTGGAGCCTGAGCCGCTGATGAGCTGGAGGTAGTCGATCACGAGGAAGCCGATGTTGAAACTCTCTTTCATCCGACGGGCGCGGGCGCGGAGGTCGGTGATTTTGAGACCTGGCTGGTCGTCGATGATCAGGGTGTGGTTTTCTAACTGACCGACCGTCGCAACGATACGCTGGAACTCCATCCCGTTGAGTGAGCCGGTGCGGATCTTGTCTGACTCGACCTCTGCTTGGGAGCAGATCATCCGGTGAACGAGCTGCTCAGCGCTCATCTCCAGGGAGAAGACGCCGACGGGGATGTTGTTTTTGAAGCAGATGTTTTCGGTGATGTTGAGGGCGAGCGCCGTTTTACCCATCGCAGGACGTCCGGCGAGGATCATGAGGTTCGAGTTGTGGAAACCCGAGACCATTTTATCGAGGTCGGTAAAGTGGGTCGGGATTCCCGAGATGCCGAGCTCCTGAGGGCCGAGCTCTTGGAAGCGCTCCTGCTTCTCTTGAAGCTCTTTTAGATAAGGCTGCTGAGAGTCTGATTTAACACCACTAAGGATCTCTTTGAGAAGGACGCCGATCTCTGACTGGGCTGACTGGGTGATCTGGAAAAAGAGTTTTTGAGCTTCGTCGAGGGCGTCGAGGACATTGTCGGGTTCGGTGAGGGCTTTGCGCTCGACATTCTGGGCCACTTGGATCATCGAGCGTAAGACGGCCTTGTCACGGACGACCTGGCAGTACTCTTCGATGTAGGCAGAGGTTCCAGCATACTGAGCAAGCGAGGTGACGAAGGCCGCTCCACCGATCTCTTTGAGCTTCTCTTGGCGCTTGAGCTCTTCGCAGACGAGGTGGACGTCGACCGGACGGTCTTTCTTGTATGCTTCTTTTAAGATGTCGAAGACGGTTTTGTGCTCGGTGAAGTAGAAGTCAGCTCCACTCAGCATGTCGGCAGCGACGTTGAGGCTGTTGACACTTGTCAACATACAGCCTAGCACCATCATCTCGGATTCTTTAGAATGGGGAGGGACTTTGAGCGTCGATTTTGTCTCAGACATGGCGGATATCATAGAGGGCTGAAGTGCTTTTCGTCAAATTTTGCGGTAGTGAGGATAGTCGGCAAAATCGAGCATTTCTCGGTCGCCTTTGCTATCTCCATAGGCGTAAAGTGTATAGCCCTCTTTTGGGCCAAAGGCCTCTTTGAGGCGCCTCACTTTTTCTTCTCCTCGGCAGTTGACCCCCTTAAGCCGGCCGGTGAGTTTTCCCTCCTCATCGAGCTCGAGTTCACTGGCGAGAACACGGTGGATCCCCACGGCCTTTGCGTAAGGGACGAGGTAGAGTGAGGGTGCCGCGCTGACGAGAACGACCGTGTGCCCCTGCTCTAGATGCCATTCGACCGTCTTTAGAGCCTTCAGCTTCACGAAACGGGGAAGCAGTTCTTGTGCAAAAGCGTGAGCCTCCTCTTCGAGCTTAGAGAGAGGCTCTCCCTTAAAGAGGTCGGTGAGTATCCGCTCTTTCAAACTTTGGCGGGTTTCCATGCCAACGAAGTAGCGCAAGAGGGCAGGGGAGAGCTTCACAAGCATCCCTATCCAGCGCCAAAACCCCACCACAAAGAGGGAGAAGGGAAGAAAGCTGTCACGTGTTGTGAGTGTCTTATCAAAATCAAAAGCGGCAATGGTCGTCTTCATAGCGGTAGAGATTTTATCGCAGAACAGGATATAGTTGTAGGTCTATGAAAAAAGTGTTGATCACCGGCGCTGCCGGATTTATAGGCTTCCATCTTGCAACTCATCTCCATCAGCGGAGGGATGAAGTGCTGGGCCTCGATCAATTCAACGATTACTACGCAACCTCCCTGAAAAAAGCGCGTGCTAAGCTTTTGCATGAGTGGGGCGTTGAAGTGGTCACTGGAAGCGTGACGGATAAGGCGTTTTTAGAAAAGGTGTTCGATGAGTTTCAGCCGACCCATGTCGTGCATCTCGCGGCTCAAGCTGGAGTGCGCTACTCTATCACTCACCCCGACGCCTACATCGAGAACAACGTTCAAGGCTTCCTCAATCTGCTGGAAGTTCTAAAAGAGCGCCCCAATGTGATCTTAACGTACGCCTCTTCCTCTTCTGTTTACGGAAATGGTCTTAAAGCCCCCTATAAAGAGAGCGATCCCACCGAGCGGCCCGAGAGTCTCTATGCGGTGACAAAGAAAAGCAACGAGATGATGGCGCAGCTTTACCATAAGCTTTACGGGATCCGGACGACGGGACTACGCTTTTTCACCGTCTACGGCCCTTGGGGACGCCCGGACATGGCCTACTATAAATTTGCAAAGGCGATCACCGCGGGTGAGCCGATCGATGTGTACAATGAAGGAAAACTAGAACGGGACTTCACCTATATACAAGACATCGTCGATGGGATCACTCTCGCTCTCGATAAAGAGTGTGCGTGCGACATCTTTAACCTCGGCTCCCACGGCCCCAGGCCTCTAATGCAGTTTATTCACATCCTCGAAGAGACTCTCGGAAAGAAAGCAGAGTTGAATTTTCTCCCTATGCAACCTGGTGACGTCTACACGACTTCTGCCGATTTGACCCATTCAAAAAAAGTTCTTGGTTTTGACCCGAAAGTCCCTCTTGAAGAGGGGTTAGGCCTTTTCGCTGAGTGGTTTATGAAATCTAAGCAATCTTAATATTGCCTTAATGTGGCCTTCATACACTCATTGGGAAAAAGGAAGGTGTCATGACAACACTCGTTAAAAATACAGTCGATTTTGCGATAGATCCCCTCGAATGGCAGGCGAAGTATAGCCTCGATGACGGGTCTGCTGGAGTTGTGAAAAAAGGAGCTCTGTTTGTAGCAAGCCGTATGGAGACGCTTCCTCTGATCCTCTTTTGTACGGCGCAGACCGCTTACATGGTTGCAAACGCCGCCTTCCAAACATTCCGTGTCTCTTGTCAGGCGATTGCGATCCTCATTCTAAAAGCGACTTTCCATGAGATCAGCGAGCGCAGAAAAGAGGTGATTACAGCAGACTTTAACGACATCTTCCGTTCGGCGATTAAGGCGGTGGGTTTCGTCGCAACGACTCCTCTCTTACTTCCTCTTTCTCTTCTTGTGCCTTCAGCTTGTCCTCACGTCATGGAAAGCATGGGTCTTTACAAAGCTCCGACACTCCATCTTCTAGATAAATTCGAACGCATCCGTCTCCGTGCTGAAAGCCTCATTGATCCAAGCGAAGCGCCTCATCTCCTCCGCGAGCTAGAGAGCATTAAATTGAATATCAAAAGCCTGGAAGTCGATCGTGTTCTTCAGAAAGGCTCTTATGAGTATGTCCGCAACCTCCTGCTTGTTTCTACCGATGGTGGTGGCAGTGGTGGCGGTGGTGGCCTTTCAGGTGGGAGGCCCAGACCTCCACAACTGCGGGGTCGCACGAGGCCTCTGAAAACAAGAGACGTCCGTCCTCCACGGCCCTACTCGGCTCCCCCAAAACCAAGAGCGGAGCAACGCCTAGCTATTCCAAGAGCGGCTTCGGCTGAGGTCTTAGCTGAAGTTGCTGCTCCTGACGCACTCCCGGCTACACCTCGGGCTGAAGAGCCGACCGTTCTGCCTGATGCACAACCAGCAAAAGCTCCACCTGTTGCAGAAGCGGCTGGAACAGTTGATCAAGTCGTAAGAAGAGAGCACGCTTTTGAAGATAGAACCCCCTCTGCTCTTGTGACACGAGATGATCTTTCTACTCGTAGTGTTGTTAGAGAAACGAGAGCTCTGCCGCGCTCTTCGTCGGTAGATCGGTTAAGGAGGGGAAACGTTTGCTCTTTTCAAATTGAGCAACTAAAAAAGAGTATTCAAAAAATCCAAAACCAACTTGATGGTGAAATAGCTCGAGAATCCATTTCAGAACCCAAGCTAAATGCCTGTAAAAACAGCTTGAAGCTGCCGTGTGGTTTTTACTTACAATTTGTAGATACGCTTTCTGAAGTATATGAATTTACGGGAGAGATTCCTCAAGAGCTCCAAAGTAAATTGGATCTCGGTTGGTATTGGTTGATTGACGATGCAAGAGAGAAATTCTTTAAGAGAAGAAGTGTGGGTGAAAATGAGCCTGTGTTCAAGATTAAAGAGCAGTTGAGAGATGTTTTAAGAAAAATGACTTCAATTGTGGATTCGATCCAGCCGATTACAGAGCTTCCTGAAATAGAACGGACTCTAAAAAGGGTGGAAAGGGGTCTCCAAAGTGATTTACGCTATTTCCAAAAAAGGCAGCGTGCATTTAAAGATAGAGCTAAAGATTATAGTAAAAAAGAAAGCGAAAAAGATGCGGCAAGATTAAGACTCGCATCAAGTTCGGCTACATCAACATACAACAATTGTTTCAAAGGGAAATCAATTCTAGCAAAAAGATTTGCCGGTTATCGAGAAAGAATACGGACTGAATTTGCCAAAGTTGAATCCCTGTTTAACGCTTTACAAGAGCACCGCAAGGTAGAGTCACCTAAGGTGGAGCGTCCAGATGAGGAGGAAAAGAGATTAGAGGCTGTTGAAAGAGGTCGTTTCTTTGAAGGGCGCGCTGTTGAGAATCCTACGAATCAGCCTCCGTTGAAAGATGAGCTCAAGAAGTTGAGTGATTATTTATATGAACTCATCGTGCGCTTTGAGGAAAGAAAGAAATACTTTATCTCTCAACCCACCTGCTACACAACGGAGGAAAGAGATGAAGAAGAGTGCATTCTTAGAAATGTAGAGTACAGCATTCATCGTATCAAAGCACAGATCTGTAAAGGAGAGTTGACCTGCGTATCGACTGACTATGCCAAGTTGTCTGAAGTGATAAAGTTGGCCGAGGATCTTAAGGTGACCTGTGATGAGATCATTGAGCCCACATGGACAGAGACCGTCGTTAATTGGATCTATTGGGGTTTTCAGTGGGTAGGGAGCTGGTTCATGGCTCAAGATCATGAGTGGAAAATGCAGAAGTATTGCATCAGTCTTCAAGAGCAAACGAGGCATTTAGAAGAGCTTGACTGTGATCTGGTTGATAAAAAGGCTGCTATAGAAAAGCTTCCTCGACGCAGTCCTGTCGATGAGTGTGCGATTCGCTATCTTGACTACCTCATTCGCGGTGCAGGGGACAAGACAAAGGCTAGATATTACTACTATCAAGCCCTTTATCAGATGAGATATGCCCTTGAAGATGCTGATTTTGCGAGAAATACAGGTTTGAGTGGAGAGCTTTTCCGCGCTGCTGCGTATGTCCGTTACACTCAAAACCAGCTGTACACCTTCTCGGAGTCTGTGGTCGACCTTTGGTTGAATACAGGACGAAAGCTGAATAAAGATTACTCTCGGCTGGAACACGTTATCCAAGAAAGAGATGCGGAGGATATTGGGAGAACAAAAGCGGTCCTGGGTGCCGATAAAGTCGCTGTCGAGCGTGGAAAGCTTCAAGGGACGATCAATGTGAATTTCGATCCGAATACCCAGTCGAACGTCCCTTACGTCCTTGCTGATGTCGATATGTGCGATGAAGCAGGAACATCAGTGAGGAGAAGAATGCTGAGGATGGGAACACCGACTCGAGAAGGTGCGGTCTATTCTGCTGAAGTGATTCCTGAGTTTAGAGCCTATCTCCAAGAAGCTCAAAAGAAGGGGGAAGGCCACCTCTACGTCAGTCTGCAAAGCCATCGACCTAAAGATCTTGGAAAGCCAGGAGATGAGACAAAGCGTACCGAAGCGATCAAGGCTCTTCAGGGGGAGTTTCGGGAGACCTTTACTTTCGTTGTGTTTGCTCAGGATACTGAATTTTATGAGCACCCTCTAGGTGAGGGAGAGAAATCCTACGAAGAATTCAGAAAGAAGTTCAAATTAGAGATGCTAGGGGATCCGAATGAAACTGGTTTCTACTTCCCTGAGAGCTGGAAAACAGAAGCTGGTTTCAAAACACTGCTGGATGAAGTGATTGCTCAAGTGCATCAGTTGGTTTTTAAAGGTCGAAAGTCACTCACTCTGGAAGAGCGCCAAGACTTTTTAGAAATCACTTATGCGATGCTCATTCCACGTCTTGCTGCTAAAGCGGGTGCCGAAAGACTGAATGTTACCTGTAAAGATGCCATTGATAGAGCAGCAAAGCTCAACTGCCTCACCCTGAAGCTCGCGCAGATCATGCAAGGAAAGGGGGCGGATCGTGCGAGCAGAAAGAAGCTACAAAAAGTGACCTACGCTCCTGCGATTTTTACGAAAAAGCAGGCGATCATCGGTTCTAGAAGAAGGCGGATGTTGTCAGCGCTCGCATGGCTCAACAAACCTGAAGTGATTGGCCGGATACGTGAAGCGGCTCAAGTGGGGAATTTTGGAATCGATGCGAGTTCTACGAATGGAGTCCACTTTGAAGAAGTTCCTAGCCAGGTAATCGACTTTCGCGCCCAGTCCTAGTCAACTCGATAGAGAAGGACTGTGTCAAATTTTAGCCTCGGGTCACATGCTCGAGGCTTTAGATGGAGTTCATTGACATCGTTGAAGAAGATTTCTTCGTTAAATGGTCTATAAAGTTTGAGTTATCTTGCCTACCCTTTTAATATAGCTTCCAAACTCTAGTAAACAAAGTGGGTGGGACCATGAATCGGCTTGTTCAAAAGACCCTCGAGTTTTCAATAGCCCCCTTTGAGTGGCAGGCAAAGTATAGCCTCGAAGACGGCTCAGCAGGAGCTCTGAAAAAAGGAGCTTTATTTGTAGTCAGTCGTATGGAGACCCTGCCCCTGGTCCTCTTTTCTGCAGCGAAGACAGTCTATTTGGTTGCAAACGCCGCACTTCAAACGCTCCGTGTCACCTTTCAGGCGATCGCGATCCTGATTTTGAAAGCCACTTTTCACGAAATTAGCAAGGGTAGAAAAGAGGGGGTGGTAGGTGATCTCAATGACCTCTTCCACTCTACTTTCAAAGCGGTTGGTTTTGCAGTTACCACCCCTCTGCTCGTTCCCCTGTCCATTGTTGTTCCTTCTATCTGTCCCTACTTGATGGAGAGTATGGGTCTTTACAAAGCACCGACGCTGCGGCTTTTAGATCAATTTGAGTACCTCCTCTTCCGCGCTGAAACCCTTTACCTCCGAAGTGAAGCACCCGCTCTTCTCCGCGAGCTGGAGAGTCTTGAGTCTCGCATCCTCAGCCTAGAAGAGGGGCGCCTTCTCCAGAGGGGCTCTTATGCGTATGTCCGCGGCCTGCTCGCTCCTCCCCCTTGCTGCTCGAATCCCCCAAAGCCAAGAGAGAGGCAGCACATCCCTGTCGTAGAGGATCGAGAATCTGCTCCAGCGGTAGAGGAGTCCAAGCCACTTAACGCTTCGCCTTCACAATTTAAGAAATTGAAGAAGATGATTTTAAAGGTGCAAGGGGAGTTGGAGGGTAAAATAGAGCAAATTTTCCAGGAGCTGGAGGGAATTCAGTCGAGAATTTCACACCTCGAAAAGGGCCGTTTTCAGCTGAAAGATTGCTGTTTAGGCATCTGCTCTGGACCGCTTTCTCACTTATTAAAAGATGTAGAAAATGGCTTCTCTTTTCAAGTTGAGCTACTTAGAGAGACGTCTCGAGAAATTGAAGAGCAGCTTGAGGGGGGAATCGAGCGAAAATCGATGTCCTCAGAGCTTCTCGAGGAAATCGTAGCAAAGCTTAAATCGATGTGCCTTTCCAACAGGGATTTACTCACTGCACTTTCTGAAGTCATGGAGTATAAAGGGGGTATTCCCCCTGAGTTTGAAAGTCGATTAGATCTTTCTGCTTTGTATAAATTGGATACTGCGATTGAGAAGCGATTTGCTGAAGAGAGGATCCAAGAAGATGAGCCTGTATACCTCCTAAAAGAGCGATTAAGAGACCTTTTGAGAAAAATGATCTTACAGGTGGATTCGGTACGACCCATTGAAGAGCTTGATCAAATAGAGCGGACTCTACAAACGGCAGAGGAGCAACTTCTAAAAGATCTGGGATATTTCTCTAGCAAAAAGCTGAAGCTTCTTTCTGACGCTGATAGAGCTAGGTACAATCTGGCATTGGATTCAGTGAGTTCCGCAAAACACTGTTTAGAGGGGAAAGACATTCTTCGTAAACTTTCGCCTACTACCACACTTTTAGATTGTCAATTACAGGAACTACGACGCCACTTCAACTGTTTAGAGAAAGAACGTCCAGCGGCTTTAAGAGAGGGTGCTAGCTCTTTGGAGGGGCACTCTATGGAAGCAGTTGCAAGCTAGGTTTACCTGGATATTTCATTAGTCAATAAAAGCTCAATACTTAAAAATGGGCGTGATGATGGACCCAGGAAAGATTGACTTCTATCGGGAAAACTTACGGACACTGCTCCATTTTAGGCGGAGCGGCTGGCCGGAGATCAAGAGTTATTATGGAAAGCTGGAGGGGACGGACCCCTGGCGCCAGCTGACAGGCTGGTGGGGTGGAGGAGCTCCTTTAGTCGATACCGTCAAGGTGATTCAAGGGGTGGTCAATCGGTTCTACCGTGAGCTGAAACCCTCTGCACTCAGTGAAGCAAATTTTGCTGACATTGATGCTCTCATCGACAGTCTGACTTATATTAAAAAGTCCTACATTCAAAAATACAAAGACGAGCCGGATGCGTCTGGGCTGAGCGAACTAAAGAGCCTCGTAGATGAAGCACGGGAGAAAGGGGAGATCCTTCTACAGAAGCGTTCAAAGACGCCAGTTTCCCCCGAGCGGCCGCCTGGAGAGAAAGAGATTTACCTTTCTCACCGTTTCCGTTACTACACCTACGTCGATCTCTTTTGTAAAGGGTTGAGCCATGCAGCGGCTGTCGAGTATGCCCGTGAGGGACGCTCCATCCTCACTAACCTCTATCAAGGGGTGAGGGTGGTGCCCGATAGCGACCGGACGGTTGCAAAGCGGCAGGTCACCTCGACCCTTTGGGGGTTGATGGAAAAGGCGGTCACCGCGCGAGGTGAAGGTTTTTTAGAGGGTGTCTTTCTCCTGAGAGATCCCGCAGCGCAGCTGTTTCAGTATTTCTTGAACTACCCAGCGAAAAAGGTTTCCCAAGATCCGACTCCCTACCCGGAACGCACGCGTGCAGTCGACGGCGGAACACTCTACACTTTTGAATCCCCAGCGCTTCCCGCAGGAGCTCCTCGTGTGCACTTCAACCTGATCGACGAAGGAGAGCTCACCCAAAGCCTTTTCCTCCAACTGGTTCGAGAGGGAGAGGAGATCGACCCCCTTTTTCGTAAAGTTCCACTTCCCTCTGAGGAGTTTTTGCAGAATTTTACAACGCTCACGAAGGCGTTAGGGATGGAGGTAGACCTCAGCATCCGCGGGGTGAGTGCGGCAAAGGAGGCGATCGATCAGATGACCCTTGACGAGTACAAGAGGTGCACTGCGGACAAGGCCCTGCTTCACTCTCTGGTCACCGTCCGCAACCAGCTCAAAACCCACTTCTCCTACCCTTTACGAAAAGGAGAGGAATTGATCTTTGGCCCGGAAGATTTTTGTCCAGATATGCCCTAAATTCTCACAAAACTGTTGCAAAATGGCTTTCGCCACCTTCAACAGATCTCCTTCTCGGAAAGGGTGCAAGACCCTTGCCTTCGAGAGAGTTCTGTTCAATTTGTCGACCATTTTACCCCATTTTCGTAAGAATTTAGGGCATATCTGGACTACTCTTTAATAGGAACAATTTTTCCCCCGACGACGGCGCCGAGGAAGCGGCTCTCTTTGTAGAGCCAGATCTCGCCGTTTTTAGACTCGAAAGTGATGTTGCCCTCAACGACGGTGCCGTTTTTTAGCTTCACAATCTGAGTGAGGGGTGTGTGGCCGACCTTGTTGATGTGGATAGAGTCGACACGGCTACAGTTGAACTCCATTTCTTTTGTAAAAGCAAAAATGGGTTCATCGAAGCGGCTCCGCTCTGCGATAAAGGTCCCTAGAATGGCGACTTCGCCCGTTACGATACAATTTTTGAGGAGGAGCGTGCCTTTGACTTCGACTTCATCCAGGGTGGAGTCGGAAGCGTTCAGCGTTCCCAGGACCTGCAAAAGCCCTTCGCTTTCGCTGCGGTGGAGGTCGAGGCTGCCCTTGAACGTGAGGTCCTCGATCCGCTGTCCGTGGATCTCGCGATCAACAGCAGAGAGAGGACTTACAGCTAAAAGTAAGGTCAAAAGTAAACTACGCATTCTTCCTTAGGATGCCACGGCTCGCCACTTTTTTCAAATTTTGATAGAGTTGACATCTAAGCATGCCCAAATAGCTCAGTTGGTAGAGCATCGCATTCGTAATGCGCAGGTCGTCGGTTCGATTCCGGCTTTGGGCATTCACCGGAGAGAGTTTTAGAGAGCTTCTCCGGTTTTTTTAATGTCTGATAGGGGAGTCTTAGTCGACCTCTTCAACGAGAGGTGACTGGCTGCCTTCGTCACTCGTTGCATCGAGCTTCAAATCCCTCACTCTAGTGGCGAAGTTATTGAGATAAGGGTTACTCACCAATGAGGCAGGAATGAAACCTCCAAATCTCTCTTGAACGCCTAGCACCATTGAATCAAGGGTCTCTTGACTGACATAGCTTTGAAGCTCGCTAAAGGTTGAGCCCTCAGGCTCTTCTTCCTCGGCATAGGAGGTGTAAAGACGGCTGGCGGTCTTTGAGAACATATCATACCACAGTAGTGCCATCGCGGCGGTGATGCAGAGAGAGGTGACCCAGGCCATCTGCTCAAAACCTTCCCCATCAGCGTGAGGTACGATAATTATAATACTCATGCTAAGTAGTTTGAAGAAAGCCCACCCTGTACAAAACCGGAGGAGCTGGCTCGTGAGAACTTCCAAAGCTTGTTTGCAGATGCGGCTCGTGACTTCAGCGACGAGTTTTTGGCGTGCGAGTTTTTCACCCTCATTGATTTGCTCGTCAGCAGCGATGCGGAGAGCTTCGAGCTGTTCTTCAGCAGCTTGGCGTGCGAATTTAGTCCCGAAACCAACTGCGGCGGCAGTGGCCAGACTGGTATATGTCGCTGGACTGCTTAGATCTACTGGAGGCCCGTACGATAAAGCATCGGCTACACGCCCCCCTGCCTCCACATAGTGACGGTAGTCTCCAAGTGTTCCGGCCCACTCTCTAGTCGTTTCATATTGACCAAGCAATCGTTCTGCTTGTGGCCACAAATTCCTTGTCGCTCTTACTGCACCTAATACTGTTGACGTCCATCCTCCTCCATCATCAGGTGGACTAGGAGCGGGGGGTGCACTGCCATGAGGCATAATTTCTAGACTTGGAGGGGCTTCAGAAGGGCCTTCAATCGCTGGCACTTCAGGAGGTGCTGCAGCAGTGAGTCGGTTAGTGGTATGCACTAGATCTCGTGCAATCGCATCAATGATTTCTTCTTGGGCCGCTATCTGTATCTGCGCTGTCAAAGATCGAGCTGTTTCTGGAAGGGTGAGAAGCGCTGCTCCATCCTTTGCCATTGTCGATATGTATTTCGCGGCAACAACGGTGCAGGTGTCCGTATAGATAAGAAAGTAATTCTGAGAAGGTCTTCTTCTTCCCCAAGAGGAAGTGGCTCTCTCAACTTTATTACAAAATGCTTGAAGTTGCTCTGTAGTGAAAGGATCTGAGAGCCGCGCGCGGAGAGTCGCGGAATCAGAACCCTGAGACCAAGCGAGAGCTCTGGTGCCATGATCACCGGCGAACAGGAAAATTTTTTCAAGGGCGGGGAAGGTCACTCGATCTGTCAGAAAGCGCGTTGCTGGGTGGACAATCCATTTGTCTAAAGGGCGGAAATGATGGCTCCACTCCTTACGGCTCGCATTTGCATCTCGGACATCCAAACCAAAAAGTAGAGCTTCCTTATAGTTTTTTAAATGACTTCCTGGCTGAGCTGGACGATCAAGTTGCATAAAACTCCTCTAAATCAAAAAATTTTCGAAAATGATAATCTATTTCTACCGCATTTTCAATGTGTTTTTTTTTGAATAAATGAGAGTGCGAATTGTATTTTATTTCATTGACTCTTGCACTTCTTCACTCTTTTTATTAGCTTGATGGGCATGAAAGTATTCTTTGTTTTACTCTTTTATTGGGGGTTGTGTTGTGCTGAGCCCCTCCATGTGTATACGGCAAATGTTTTAGGAGCTTTTTCGGATCCCTTTGAGTTTGCGGGGGATTATGGCCCAGAAATGAATCCGACACGCGATTGGGTGTTTCGGCAGGTGGTGCCGAGAGAAGCCCTTGCGAGGTGGCAGGACGACCCTATGGCCTTGGAGCAAGCTGCTCAGCAAGATCGGCAGCACGGTCCCACACTGGGTGAGCTCGTGACCCCAGACCTTCTAAGAGCGTTGAAAAAGAAGGATGCAGACGGTGGGGAAAAGATCGAGAGCTTCATCACCAAATTTCAACACCAAAAAATATTCCGTTTCTTAAATCAGGTTCCTAAAGGTTGGCTCAGTTTAGATAAGCGCCTTCCAGATAAGGCAGCGCAAAGGGGGCAGGACTTTAGTTTGCCTATTTTAGGATCGATGGCTCTATTGAAAGGTAAAAACCCTAATGAACTAAAGCTCAATTTAATGGAGGATCTCTATCAATCAGAGACCTATGACCTGACGAGACCTCAAAAAAGTTTAGGGCAGTTTACTGAAGAACAATTGAAAGAGTTGCTGGGCCGTGATGCAGAGATTCAGGATGTCGAATTTTTTAGAACTCCATCAGGTCAAGTTTTTGTTTACTGGCTCTACCAGGTCCTCAATCTCCATCTGACTGCGAAAAAGGTAGAGCAGGTGAACCAAGTCAAGCGTCTCTTTGCAGAAACATTGGGAGACCCAAAGCGTCGCGCTGAACTTTTAAAAGAACGGCTTCGAAAGGGTAACGCAGATCTTCTGTTTACGCAGGAATCAGACCTTTATACTCGAGAGGCGCTGGTGAAAGGAGGAGAGTTTCTCCCTGTCGAGCAACAAAACGATCAGGATGGGACTTTTGTTTTTTTACGCTCAGCAAAGTGGGACCCCAACCCGCAGGTGCTCACAGTGGAGGGTTACGACGGCTTCGAGAAAGGACGTCTTAACCTCCTTCTGGCGAGGCTCAAATCTGGTCCCTCTTTTCTCCTTGCTTCGGCGCATGGAGCTTCGACCGATGCGTCCGATGGCCGTCGGCAAGTGAGCCTTGTCTATCAAAAATTCCAGGAGTTGGTTAAAGAGCACCCAACTCTTCAGCTGGTGATGGGAATGGACGCAAATACCAAGACTCCTGAAGAGGTTGCCGATCTTGAGAAGCATCTCGAGAAGTTAGGGCTTGTAGGAACCTCCGTGGGTCCTACGACGGTGAAACAGCGGATGGTCACCGTTCAACACTCTAAAGTGGGAAAACTTTCTATCGATGAAGAAGATTATATTATCACGTTGCAAGAACAACAGGGTGGGCGCTATATAATGACGGATCCGACAGTGGGTTTCCAGTCCGGCCCAGCTGATTCTAAGCAGCTCTTACCTGATTTAAACAATCCTTCAGACCATTACCCTGTCGGTGTGATTCTGAAAAAGATTCACTAACCTGGATATTTCATGAAAGCTTGTGAAAATGGGACGACAAGCATTTTGCGACAGTTTTGCGAGTGTTCATGAAATATCCAGGCTAAGGGTCTTTTAAGCTGCGGCGGTTGTTTTGAGCTCGGTGAAGAGTTGCTTGAGGGAGCTAGTGTTGTAGGCAAGGGCTCTTTGAGGGAAGCCGGAGACGGCGTGGGTTCGGAAGAAGCGCTCCATCTTTTTGGGTCCCTCAGACCTGAGCCACGGGCGGAGGATGTCAATTTCGTCTTTTGTAAAGTGCGAGTTTCCGTAAAGGAACTTCACTTTCGCGATGTTTAGTTTCAGTTCAGGTGTCAATTCCACTCTATCACTATCCCTTTGGAATCCGTTTTCAAGATGGTAGTTGAAATATTTTAAGTATCGCATGTCTTGTTGTGTCAGTAGATGAACCGTGGTTTTGATGGAAAAAGGGTAAGTTCTTTGAGTCCGACTTTCGATTCTCACAAAATTGACAGGTGTCTGACGGAAGCCGAATAGACGGAGCTCTTTGACGGAGCGAGTGGTTTCAGTAAATTGAAGGGCGTTAATACTCATTTCAATTTCGCTAAAGGCGCTTGCGAACTCCCTGAGTTCGGGGTCGTTTCTAAGATAGGATTCGAGGGTGAAAACAGGAAGTTTTTCTTTCAACTCTTTGAGGTGTTCATCTTGGAGTGAGTCTACTTTGACATGGTCACGAGCTTCGCAATTGATCAGAGTGATATCGTCTTTTTCGTCAGAAACGATCTCTTCAACCTGAATCTCCACCTCCTCTTCTACCTCTTCTTCTCGCTGCGTTTCCATTTCCATGGTATTGTCATCATCACTGAGCGGAGAGACAACTTTATGATGAAGGGAGTTTTCCATTCTCTGAATGATACTTTCTCCCTCCTCTTTTAAAGAGAGGATGTCGATTCCAAACTCTTCAAGCCAGGGGTATTGAGTAGAGAGGGTCTCGAGTGACTCTTCGAAGAGTTTTTTCTCTTCTTCAACCACAAGATCGCCATCGCGTTCGATGGGAACTTTTCCAAAAAGTTCTCTAGGTCGTCTCGTGGCTTGCTGGACCCAGGTAGAGCGGAGATGATCATGGAGTTCTCGCAGCCTCTCTATGGGGACCTTGGGATTCATCATGACAGAGAAGAGGATCATCTGAGGGATGCTGCGGAGTTCTTTTTTTAGAGCCTTGAGGTTGTCGTCGCCCACTCTCTTTGACTGGTTGTGCACCATGAAGTCGACAATCGTTTGGTAGGTGATGGGGCTGGTGGTGGATAGCTTTAATTCTTGGCGCATCACATCCATGACTTCTTCGTTGATCAGGAAGTGTACCTTCTGGCCAGCATCGAGAGCGCGGAGTCTCCAGACACTCTGGAGAAGGTCTCTTAAAATCATGTTTTTTCCGATCGTGACCAGTCCGATAGCATCTTGTTTTTGTGTGACGTGCGCTCCAGTCGTGAACCGTTGAGATAAGAAGGTTCGTCGTTCATTTGGTTGAAGGCTTGTGCGGCTGAAGTCAGCGATCTTGTCTCCCTTTACGATGACCTGCACTCCACTTTTGTCATAGCAGGCGACAGCAGGTTTGTCGGCTGCCGCTAGATCTCTTGCAATTTCAACGTCGGAGCGTTCTTTGCAGTAACCTCCCGCGTCAGCAAAGAGATCGAAATCGATGTTTTTAGAGCGGAGTTCGCTGGAGAGTTCTCTTCCGGTTTTTGCAGTGACAGGGATCACGGCACCCTCTTTCATTCCGTAGAGGAGTGCTAAGGTCTTCCCATCCGTGCCTTTTGCAGGCTGTGGGGTAAGGGAGCGGTGCATGCTCTTTCCATTCCACAAGGTGCCTGTAAAGGCCATCGCTCGCCTTAAAAAGGCAATCATATTGAGAGAGTTGCAGCTGAGCTTTTCTTTGTGTAGTTGCATTTGTGGTAGCAGGATCTTCTCGACAAAACGACGCTTATTCTCTGGGGTTGAATTGATCGACTTGACCAGCAGATCGAGTTCACTCTCTTTATAGTTGAAGAGGGGGATTCTGGAGTCTCCTCTCAGGATACAGAATTTTTTCCAGGCGTTTGACTCCTCCAAAGGCATGCTTTGAAGGTCTTTGATCGCGCTCGCCTGAAGGCGCTCGATCTCTTTTTCTATCAGAGTACGCGAGATTCCCTTCTTCGAATAGATCTGATAAGTCGCATTCATTGTGACGTAGGGGTTGGCGAACTCAGAGCCGTGGCTCGGCGTTTGGGCGGCTGCAAAGGGACTCGCATGGATGCGATGGTACTCCTCATCAATCCCATATCCTTCGTCTGAAATTTTTAGAAGTGTGTGAGATAAAAGGTGGCAAAGTTCTTCACCTGCTAGGGCGAGCCTGTCTTGGATCTCTTTATCGAGCTGGTTGTAGAAGGCTTGGGCTGCTGGAAGTCTTTCCTCGTTTCGGCAAAGGTAGTCTAAAACAATTTGTTGATCTTCTGGATTGAGTTCTTGGAAAAATGCTTTGGCTTTTTCACCGATGGCAGCTGTTTTCAGGTTAGCTAAGAGCTTTTTGGCTAAGCAGGCTCGGACCTTGTTTTTAAAGACGTTTTCAGTGAGCTGTGGAGCTCTTTCATCAGGTGAAGGGTCGCTTTCAAGCTGTGCCAACTCTTTAATGTCGGGATCTTCTAACAGTAGAGCATAGATTTCTGAGATGAGGGCGAGATCTTCTTTTTGTGGTGAAAGGGTTTCTCCCATGCTAAAGCAGGTTTCATGGAGGATGTTGAGGATGGTATCGGCTTCGTCGATGATGGGGTAGCCGGCAGATTGGAGTAGGATGAGGATCTCTCTCATCTTGACTAAGGTTTCGGGGAGCTCAGTCTCTTTTGATTGGAGAAACTTGTCATACTCTTCTATAAATTTGAGGAGCAAGCACTCGAGGCTCTTTCCTGTCATAATCAGGCACTCTCGATTGTCTCTGACAGATTTCAAATCATCCAAAATGAGATCTAAGTGTAAGGGAGAGAGGTCCGTGTTGCGCTCAAAGGGGAGGATTTTCATCCTTTGTTCTACAGACTTCATGAGGATTTTTTGAGTCTTTTCGGAGAGGTCTTCGAGGAGTGGCTCGGGAATGACGATCATTGAAATGTTTTTCCCATCAGCGCGTAGGAGGCCGAGTAGAGGAAGGAGAACGGAAGATTTTCCTGAGCCCATGATCATTTCTACAACTGGGTTGATGTGGCTATTTGTGAGGAAGTCATGGATCTGCTGAACCTGGTTTTCATAGATTAAAAGGTCGCTTGCGTATTCGAAGACGAGGTATTCAGGCTGCACTGTAGGATCGTACGCTCTTTTTGTTCCAATGAGCGTTTGGCCGAGCTTTTGAGTCAGGATCTGTCGTCCCTGATGATCCCCGGTGGGGAGTTTTTTGATTTTGTGAAGGATGCTTTGAGCTCGTACAATCTGTTGAGCTGCTGTCGCTTCAATGAGGTACTCACCGACAGTGTCCATAAGGAGGGTTGCTTCCTTTTCACAGAGGGCAGGGTTGTCTCTCAAAAGTGCAGTGACGCTTCTTTGTCCAAAGTAAAGGATGAGCTTTTCAAGAGTGAGTGGGCTACGGGTTTTTCCCCAGTGTTCTAGATCACGGAGGGATTTGTCGAGAGGGTCTTTGGGAGGTTTGTTGGCGAGAGATTCGAGAGCTAGCTCCTTCTCTTTTAGCTCGGTTTTTAGCCCAGAGACTCTTTTTTCTAGAGTCATTCCGAGACTCTCTAGAGAGGATCCATCTGCGAGTTGAAAATAAGCAGTAGCTGCCTTCTCTTCAAAAACGTATAAATCTTCCCTGAGTCTTTCCCATTCACCCTTTTCTATCGGGTCGACAGTGACTGGAAGGGCTTCGATTTTCGCTTCGATCCAGAGGCGCATTTCTTGAGCAGACTTTTGGTCTGGGTGCTTTTTAGAAGAAGTAGAGAAGTGTTCTGTCAGCTCATTTAAAGCTGTTGAGGACTCCTGAAAGGAAAGGGTCATTGGTCGTCGTTGTACGGAAGGGTTGTTAGGTTGTACTGGGGACTCATGGATAGGGAGGGGTGGTGGTGCTTGCGTGTCCGGAGACGTTTCTGCCCTCTTTCTTAGCCTGTTTGCAGTTTTGACAGTCTTCTTTTTCCATTTTCTGAAGTCTTCATTCTTATCTTGAGCTGGAGCAGCGATGAATTCTCGAGGGTGTTGAAGTACCGTCTCTAAAAATTCTCCAAGAAGTTGATATGCTTTGTCAGGATCGTTTCTTAAAAAGATCAGCCGTTTGTAGAGTTTTTCTTTGTCTTGTGCGCTTCCAGCTCTTGCGATTTCATAGAAGTGGAGTAGATAGTTCGAGAGGATTTTTCCTGGACGAGTGACAGGAATTTTATCAAAAGGAGGGGGGGAAGAGCTTCGTTCAGATAGATTGAGGTTCTTGAAAGAGGGAGTGAACTCATTTGATGGAAGAATTTCATCGTCAACAATTCTTATTCCTTCTGCAGCTTCTGGGTCGAGGGTTTTAAGCCTTGTAAAGAGGAGAGAATCGAAGGTTTTAGAGAGAAGGAACTTGAGCAGGAGGATCTCGTCTTCTTTGTCCAGGGGAAGCGCTGTTACATGGTGGAGGTGGTCGAGGTATCCTCTGTAGTTTTCGTAGATGAGATTGAGTGTGTCGCTATCTACCACTTCGCGATGCGATAAAGCGTGACGAAGCAGGCGACACCCTACATAGTTCCTCAGTGCGTAGGCATTGCCACAGGCATCACCCGTGATCAAATGAGAGCAAAGAAGAACTTGTAGGATCTTCTGTTCCTTTTTTTTCAGTGGAGTGAGCTTGGATGCCTCATCAACGAGAGTCTTGGCTGCTGCTGCGTACTCTTGGGAGAGACCTAAAACGAGAGCGAGGTAGAATCCAGAGGCGCGGGAAGAGGGGGCAAGTTGGCCCTTTGGATCCACTTCATAGCTGAAGTACTTTTGCTTCTCACGGTCCTGAAGGCCTGTTTCCCGACGCACGGAAAAGCGTGGGAGGAGTACCTCTTGTTCTTGGGGAGGAGTGAACTTCTGGTCTGGAATGAGAACAAGCTCTTTTCCCGCTGCATTTTTTAACGAGAGGAAGCGTTTGAAGGCTCCTAGTGATGGAACCGTTGCCTCGGGGTCCAGGACGTAACCTTCGATTTCGAGGCACTTTAGGACCTTTAACTTGGGATCCATGACAAAGCTCAAATTAAAGCGAGGGAGCTCTAGCTCAACCAGTTTTCCATTAGAGTCATACCACTCATGGATGTATGTGGGATCCTCGAAGGAACGAGCGATCTCTGATGGAGTCCCGAGGCGAGCTCCGTCTCTGATTCGACGGATTTCTTTGAGTTGGTTTTTGTGAATTGTCGCTGTATAGAGGGACTTTTGTGATTGAGGATCTACGATATCGATCTTATCCGGATGTTGAATGTCCTGCCAGTGGGTGTAGGAGTGAACCAGTTCACGACTTCCTAAAGCTGAAACGACCCTCTTTTCCACTTTCTCATAGAGGTGGTGCGAGGGCAGAAAACGCATCCATCTGCCTCCACGGTTCTGTTCAATCTTCAGTTCATTGTTCTTCAGTTGAACCAGTGTTTCCATTCCGTTCTGATCACGAAATTTAAGAACACCCCCTTGGTATGTCTCGGCTTGAACAACATCCGGGAAAAGCTTTTGAAAAAACGGATGGGAGCGTACCTCGTAAGAAATTCCCCCTGTTTGATGAGAGCGGTGAAGGGAACCTGACAGGGGATAATAGACCAACTGGCCATCTTCAGATCGATAACAGGCCGCTGTTGATTCCGTGTCGGCGTGCCATGTCTGAGGACCGGCGTGAGACTCTACCTCTTTGAGGACTTTATTGAAGAGAGCATCCCTTCTTTCTACATCGCTGAATGCCTCTTTAAGTGCTCTTCGATGGATTAATAGAGCATCTTTTGCTTTTTTAGTTGTCATGGGATCTGACCACTTATCAGGTACAGGATGATCTGATAAAAAGGTCGATCCGACCAAAAGCTCTTGAACATCTCTTGGATCGAGCGTTTCTTTATCTTTTAATTGAGCTAAGAGTTCAGCGTGGATGGCGCTTCTTTCTTCGATATCTAGACTCGTTCGAGATAGGAGATCGTAGAGATGAGCTCGAGATTGCTGGAAGAAGGTAGTGTCTGGAAAATGAAAGGAGAGGAGGTGGGCGATTTGAAGTAAAAAGACTGAGGTTTGGACTTCATTTTGACTCAAAAAGGTTTGATACGATTTTTCTAAGAAAGAGGATAAGCCTGATTCCAAGGAGGTGGTGTATTCTTTTTCATAATTAAAATCACTGTTAGATGTGATG
>CAZPBC010000028.1:0-24890 GCA_964584775.1 uncultured bacterium | reverse complement strand
AATAAAACAGAGATATTAATAACCTATACCTAACCAATTGGAGGTAATAATATGGGTGACAAGACAATAACAGAAGCTCCTAAAGCTTCAATGTATGAAACTGCAAAAAGCTACAGCAAGAAAGGTCAAGATATGATCGTTGCTGGTGCTAAGAAAGTCGGAAGCGTTGCTAACAAAGTTTTCCAAGCGATCGCTTCTGTGGCAATCACTCTTTTCTCGATGGTTCGCCATCCTGTTGCGACTTACACAGCGATGAAAGAGACAGGATCTTTTAAATCTATCTACCAACTTCCTTGGGGAATGATTAAAGAGACCTACTCTGCGCGTACAGCTCCTGTTGCTGTTGAAGCTACTGAGTTAGCCTCAGCTGCTGAGTAAAACAGCTTGAAGACTCGTCTGAAGTCTTGGAACCCACTTAAGTTAGGTTAAACCCTAATTTTAAGTGGGTTTTTTTATCTTTATTTATATTATCTTAATAATTTGAGTGTAGTATTCTTTTTGGAAATTAACCAAAAGGAGTTGATTATGATTACTACAGATGTTAAACCAAACGTAGAAAAAAGTTATTTTACAAGAGCTCAAGAGACTGTTAAAGGAGCTTACTCTTGGACGACTGATAAAGTCAAAACTGCTGCAAGCGTTGCTTTTGCATCGATCAAAGCGACCTTTAACACTCTCTTCAACATGCTATTTCACCCCCTAGCTTTCAAAGCAAGAGCGGATGAGCAATACCCAAACAAGAGCTGGATGACCTTCATTCCTCACACGATTCTAGGTGCTCTTTTCCAAGTCAAGGATGACCTTGTGGCTAACTACAAAGCAGCACGTGGAACCCAGACAAAAACTGAAGAGTCTCCAAAGGATCAAGGTTTGACTGCAGTTCACGCTGAGCTTCAAGCTAGATTTGCAGAAGAAAAAAGCGGGGGAGGTCAATAATGGGCATTGGTAAAACAAATTTTCTATCAGATGCCGTCCGCTACGTGACTTCATCCGAGGCGTACCAAGTTGTCTCTGAAAAAGTGGTTTGCGTGGCAGAAAAAGTGCAGAAGATCGCTACTCAAGTCTTTTCGTTTGTAGAGGCGGTTCGGCACACTCTTTTCAACATGATCATCCACCCGATGAACTTCATGGAAGGTGCCTCTGAGCAATACCCTGAGAGAAGTTGGATCGACTTTATTCCCAAGTGGATTGGCGGGATTGCTTGTCAGCTCAAAGATGAAGTAAAGGGGCACTACGAGTGCGAAAAAATGCATCACTCTTTTGTGAATCTAGGGAGAGTTTACTTTTCATAACTTCCCTCAGTTGTAAGAGTCTAAAGCCCATCTTGGATGGGCTTTTTTTTATGCAAGATTATCCGTTCCTTCATCTTTTCTTCACTCAGGATTCCTATATTTAGCGACGTTTTCAGTAGAACCAAAATGCAAAACATAGGAGAAAAAGATGACAATTCTACCCTCAGAATATACAACAAAACTTTATGAAGCAGTCGAAACAAAGATGCCTTTTCTTAAGCCTGTCATGGACGGAGCTGCCTGGGTGATTGACCGTGTTCAGATCATCGCGAAGCAGGTTTTCGCAGGGGTGACTGCAGCTGCTCATACCCTTCTTTCAGCCGCCATGAATCCTTTGGAGTTCCTGGACCGAGCGTCCTTGCAGTTTCCAGATCGAGATTGGATGACCTTTGTTCCGAAATGGATTGGAGGGATCGCACTACAGCTCAAGGACGATTTTGTGCAATGCTACAGAGGGCATCTATTCGTTAATCTTTCACTTCCTGTTGCTGGCTAAAATCAGTTTGTTGAATTTCGAGTGAAGCCCACTCTTAGGGTGTGGGCTTCAATTTTTTCGATAGATGGTGATTATTGATTATTTCCCCATTCTTTATCAGAAATTAATATTTGCAGTACACTCTCTAATCTTTAGAAGAAAAAACATTCAAATGATTGCTTAGGAGATTTTTATGAGTTTTGATGGACGAATTGGTATAGGTAATGAAGAGATTAACCTTATAGAACTCCTTCAATCGAAACCAGATGAAGGATTACTGCAGCACGTGCCCGATTTTATGAAGAGCTTGGCTCGTATCGTTCAGTCGGCTGCAGCAACAGTTTTTAACCTACTCGCAGCGATGGCTTTCACAACATTTCACATGGTGATGCACCCTCTCGACTTTTTAGCGCGCTCTTCTCAGCAACTCCCTTCAGAGAGTTGGGCGGAAAAGGTGCTGAAATGGATTCCGAGTGTGGCACTTCAGGTGAAAGATGATTTGATGATGCACTACGCATCCTTCAAGATGTATGCCGCAGCTAATAATGTCAGACACTATGTCGAACAGATTGCAAAGCCTCATACGGGTGTGAGTGTGAGTGAAGCGGTTCAATCAGTGGCTTCCCATACAGAAGAACTTGAGGAGTTCATGTTGCATGCGGGTGAAGTCGCTCTACGCATTAACCATGTCGTGAGTCAATTTCTAGAGCTAAAGCTGAATGAGCGTGAAATCAGGACGATGGTTAGTCAACAGCTTCCAGGAATTTTGGAAATGGTTGCCGCACAAAACGAGCTTACCGAAGAGTTGCAATCTGGAGCAGAACAGCTGTTTGCCCAAATCAAAAAGTCTTTTGGAGAAAAAGCTGTTAAAGGTGCCATATATCAAAAGTGGGCTGAGCTTCTAAAAATGCCTGAGATCCAAACGGAGTTAAGGAAAATAGAAGGCATTCTCAAAGAAATGGGTACTCGCCCCAGAATTCAAGAGATGATGCGCTCTCCTCATATCCAAATGATGATTCAGAGAATGAGTCGGGAATTCAGTGAGATGGAGATGTAGAATCTGCTTAATTCGAATAAAAAGAGTGTTCTCTTTAAAAAAAAGCCCACCCCTGCTAGGAGTGGGCTTTTTTTTACACCCCAATAGCGTGTGTCGAGTTTTAATGGAAAGCTAGGTCTGAGATAGGGATCGACAAAAATAATTTTTTGCTGTAACATTACCCCAGGCCATTTTCAATCATTTTTTGAAAATGAAAAACTCTATTACCCACGTGAGGTTGTCATGCAAGCCACGGTTTATGTCATTCGAACTCTCTTTACTTTACTTAGTATTCTCATCGCAACTGCCTATACAACGACAAGTTATCCAGGTGGTTTCACGCTGATGGCGGTCTCATCCGGAATTTTTCTGGGGCTGGCAGGAGCTTTTACATTCATCTTTTTGGAGAAGCTCTCCAAGCGCCTCGACTTCCGCTCCTTTAACCTCAGTATCATCGGCCTTGTCCTTGGCTACATCTTTGCGACCCTTTTGATGACAATCCTTGGGTCGGTCGTCTCTTTTGTCAACTTTGAGGTGCAAGAGGGGAGTGTGGTCTTCATCAAGGCTGTGATTTACCTTCTCTCGACCTACGCAGGTGTGGTCTTGACCGTCAAGGCTTCCGAAGAGTTCCATTTGAGCATCCCCTTTGTCCGCCTTCAGCCTGGAATGCAAAAGAAAAAAGACATTATCCTCGACAGCTCAGTCCTGACTGATGCGCGTTTGATTGATCTCGCTGTGACAGGATTGATGGATCACCATTTGGTCGTTCCTCGTTTCATCCTCAAAGAGGCGTACGAAAACCTTGAGAGTGCAGATGATGCTGAGAAGGCGCGCGCAAGAAGGATGTTAGAGGTCCTCAAAAAACTGGAGATGCTTCCGACCTTAGGTGTCCGTTATATTGAGACCGATTTTGCAGAGGTGCATGACCTCTTTGCGAAGGTGATTCGTCTCGCTCGGATGACGTCAGCCAATGTCCTGACCTCAGACATGAACCGTATTCAGCAAGCGACGATTGAGTCGACAGAGGGGATCCGGATCATCAACCTTAATCTCCTTTCCAACGCGCTTAAACCCCTCACCACCTCTGGCGAGATGTTGGAGATCAAGATCCAGCGCTATGGTAAAGAATCAGGGCAGGGGGTCGGATACCTTGAAGATGGAACAATGGTGGTTGTCAACGGCGGAGCAGACTTTATCGGCCGGATCATCAAGACCCATGTTCTCTCCGTCAAGCACACCTCGTCGGGACGGATGATTTTCTGCAATGCATCGGAAGAGGAGAAGCAGGAAGAGCCTGGCACTCGCCCTTCTGCTCGTAGCTACTTTGCTTTGGAGCGGTAACTGAGCCGATGATTAAGGGACTTGGAAGTGACCTCATTGAGATCGCGCGGATCAAGCGGCTGATCGACAAAGAAGGCCAAAAATTTCTCGACAGGATTTTTACGGAAGGAGAGCAGGCCTACTGTCTTCAACATTCAGCGGCGGAGCGCCATTTTGCGGCGCGTTTTGCGGCGAAGGAGGCGGTCGCTAAAGCTCTTGGTACCGGAATCCGTGGGGTGGTGGGTTGGAAAGATATTGAAGTGGTCAATGACGATGCGGGCAAACCGGTTGTTGAGCTCTCCATCTCAGTTCAGATGGAATTTTCTGCCCCCTCGATCCACCTCTCTCTCACGCACTCCAAAGAGCACGCTTTTGCAGTGGCAATTTGGGAATCATAATCCTATCGGATAGTAGAAGCTTATTGCAAAGCGGTTGACGTAGATGGGGAAGTTTTGGCTCCAGGGAAGGAAGGAGTACTCTGCTCGGATGAAACCGTAGACTCCTACCGTGTATTCTGCTTGAACTCCAAAATCGACAGACCGATGGCGGAGGGACCCATACCCTGCAAAGGTGGGGATGGAGAGAGGGTTGCTTCCGAATCCAACCGTTGTTCCAAGATAAGCTCCACCTCGTAAGCAGGCACTGAAAGCCCTTTCGTGTTGGAGTTTGGAGAAGACCCAGACAGACCCTTCATTTGCAGAACCGATACCTACCACCCCCCAGCTACGACTTGACCAGGCCCCTCCACAAGGCTCTTCCCGCCCGATTGAGAGGTGGGTGAGGAATTCCCACTGGCCATGATGAAAGACAGCTAGGTCTCTTACAAAGGGCCAATTTGCATAAGAGACAGTGGTGCCGAGAGTGACGGAGGCAAAATTCTCGCCCGTGATGTCGTTCCAGAATTGGTAGCGTCCCGTCAGCTGTGCATCGTTCATCCCAAAGTGATTCTGGGAGGTGCCGATACAGTTAAAACTCAGTTCGACCATGAACTGCTCTGTGACAGCGCCAAAGAGCGAAAAATCCATGGAGTGCGCCGTAGACCTGTAAGGAGTTTTAGTGCTACCCACACGCACATTGTTAAAGTGCTCCGGGCTGTAGGCAGCTTTGAACTGCGGGAGATAGGGTTCTGGAATCCAAGGTTCCAGCTCAATGGCAGTGAGTGCCATGGGGAGAGTGAGGAGCAGGAGAGCAGAGCGTAGGAAGGGCATGGTTACTCCTGCTCGGCAAGCCATCTTTCAGCTTCAATTGCTGCCATGCAGCCGCTTCCTGCGGCTGTCACGGCTTGTCTGTAAACGTGGTCATGGCAATCTCCGGCAGCAAAGACCCCTTCAATGTTCGTTCTGCTGGTTCCGGGGATCACTTTGATGTAACCGTTGTCGTGAAGATCGATCTGGCTGTCGAGAAAGCCCGTGTTCGGCTCGTGGCCAATGGCAAAGAAAACTCCGTTCGCATCGTGCGTGGTTTCTTCTTTGCTTTTCACGTTTTGGAGTGTCACGGATCCCACGACTTGATCGCCATCGACTTTGACGAGAACACTGTCCCAAAGGACTTCGATCTTGGGGTGTTCGATGACGCGCTTCTGCATGATTTTGGAGGCGCGGAGTTCGTCACGGCGGTGGACGAGGAAGACTTTTTTTCCAAAGTGGGTGAGGAAGAGGGCCTCTTCGCAGGCGGTGTCACCACCTCCGATGACAAAAAGAAGGCCGTCGCGGAAGATCGGCATCGCGCCATCGCAAGTGGCACAGGCAGTCACTCCCTTTTGCCAAAATTCCCCCTCTCGTGTTCCTGGAACATCGAGGGTTTTTGCTGTCGCACCGGTGGAGATGATCACGCTATCGGCAAGAAAGACCTCCTCTTTTCCATGGACTTCAAAGGGGCGCTTGGAGAAGTCGACTTTTTTGACATCTTCACGGAGGTGAGTCGCACCGAAACGGAGAGACTGCTTGCGGAACATGTCCATGAGCTCAGGGCCAGTCACTCCCTCAGGGAAACCGGGGTAGTTTTCCACATCGGTGGTGGTCATGAGCTGCCCACCGGCAGGTCCTGAGAAGAAGCCTTCAAAAAGCAGGGGACTCAGTGTGGCGCGGCTTGCGTAGATTCCAGCGGTGTATCCAGCAGGTCCAGATCCGATAATAATGACGGGGTGTTTCTTTGGCATAGTGGTCGTCCTTCACTTTAGTAAATATGGGATAAGAGCACGTACTTTATCACAAGCCGAGGGTAAAGATCTTCTGAAATCTCGCTTTTTTCCACACGTTCGGTTATGATGCCTCCTGATATGGACTTACAGATCTTTTTTGCCTTTCTTCTCTATTTTTCTGTTCTTCTTCTGATCGGTTTATTCTCCCACAGGAAGAGTCAGTCTGAGACCGACTTCATTTTGGGAAATCGCTCCCTAAGCTTTTGGCTGACGGCACTTTCTGCCCATGCATCAGACATGAGTGCTTGGCTATTCATGTCGCTACCGATGTTGATTTTTGTGTATGGGCTCTCCAAAGCGTGGGTTGCAATTGGTCTTTTTATCGGCATGTTCGTCAATTGGCACTTCATCGCTCCCAAGCTGCGTGAGGGGACAGAGAAGAGCGATAGCTACACCTTACCCACCTTCTTCGAGCGGCGTTTCAACGATGCATCGGGGGCAATTCGTCTCCTGACAGCCTCCTTGACCCTGCTGTTTTTAACTTTCTACCTTTCAGGGGGGCTCATCGCCATGGGCTACCTCTTCGAGGCGATCTTTGGAATCGACTACTATGTTGGAATCACGATCGCGATTTCCGTCATGGTGGCCTACACCTTTGTCGGCGGTTTTGTCGCTGTTGCTTGGACTGACTTTTTCCAGGCCCTCTTTTTACTCTTTGTCATCATCACCGTTCCTTTCCTCGCTCTTGGAAAGATCGGTGGATCGGAGACGGTAGAGCGGGTCGCTCAATTCCGTGGGATTTCACTCGAAATCTTTGGAAATTTGACACTTGCATCGATTGGTTTCATTGTTATTGACGCCCTTGGTTGGGGACTCGGCTATTTTGGGCAGCCCCATATCGTGACCAAATTCATGGGAATCCGCAATGTCAACGAGATGAAAAAGGCCAAGTGGCTGGGAATGAGCTGGCAGTTTCTCTCTTTAACAGGAGCGGTGCTGGTCGGTCTTGTAGGGATCGGCTTTTTTCCAGAAGGACTCTACAACCCGGAGTTGGTTTTTGTGGAGATGGTGAAGTCTTCGTTTCCTCTCTTTTTGGCGGGGGTGATTCTCTGTGCGATCTTGGCAGCGAACCTCTCCACCATGGATTCTCAGATCATCGTGGCAGCCTCTGTGATCACAGAAGATTTCTATAAGCGTCTCAGTTCGAAGGTTCCTACCAGCGCTCAGCTCCTCAAAGCTTCAAGAACTGCAGTGGTGGCAGTAGGCCTGACGGCCTATCTTTTGGCTACTTCTAAGAGCTCCAACGTCTTAGACTCGATCTTTTACGCTTGGGGGGGACTTGGCTCCTCCTTCGGTCCGCTTCTTTGGGTGACCCTTTACTCAAAGCGGGTGACCCTTCAAGGAGCGATCGCAGGCATCCTAGTGGGAGGGTTCATGGGGATTTTCTGGACCTCTCTAAACCCCCTCATTTTGTCCTGGGAGGTCCCCACACTCGTTCCAGGCTTTCTATTTGGGTTGATTTCTATATATTTAATTTCATATTTGACAAAAAGCCCTTAGAACTCCCCAATATTATAACTAACTAAACAGACTCTTAATTTCTCCTTAATATAGGCGGTTTATCATTGTAGTATAATTTCAACAATGGTGAACTTATGATTGGACCAGCTGTAACATCTTTAGATTCTTTAGCACTTATAGAACGCGCTTCTCCAGGGGATGAACCTGGTATAGTCAACCGAGTTTTAGGCGGAGTTTGGAGCTGGATGACCGCTCCAAGCCGTGTGACGAATGTTGCACAGGCGGTCCTATGCCCGAGCCAAAGCCGTGAGGAAGAGATGGAGGCGCGCCTTCAGGCTCTCACTCCGCATGACCCTCGACTGGTGAATGCGCTGAATCAGTTTGTAGATCAGCTTCTCAAAAAGTGGGAGGTGGCTGCAAAGCGAAAAGCAGAGGGACATCCGATTGAACCCGACCTCAACTCACCGTTGAGTTACTTCGAAAAGTGTCTTGTTTCTCTTGGAGAAAATGTCACGCCTGAGAATCGTGGACTCCTGAAGAGCATCTTGTACCAAATCATTATCCATGTCGCTAAAGAAGAGCAAGAAACTCTTCCTGTTGCCGAAAGGGAAAATGCCGAACGACTCTTTAAAGCAGTTTCTAAGCGTCTACTCGAAACCATTCTAAGCCCTGCCGAGGAACTTGCAGGAAAGCAGGAGTGGGAGGTCCGAGAATTAGCTGAGGAAGCCGTCACCAAGTTGACCGGCTATGTGAAATCTGACAGGTGGGTCGAGTGGGGAGTCTTAAAAGCGGCTGTTTGGTGGTATCGCGACAGACTTGTGGATTCTCTGACAAGCTACTACACTTCTGTTCAAAAAACTCAAGAGATGGCTCAAGGGATGCGCAGCGACCCGCGTTACAAAGATCGAGATGGTGCGCCCGGGTTCGAAAAGACGGAAAGCGTTTTTGCCTATAACGCCCAATACAACATCGATCTAGGAATGGAAGGTATTGGAGAGGCGATAGAGGGACTGGTGGATGATCCTGCAATGGTAGGACGTGGTCTGGATCCAGCGCATAAAGAGTTCTTTAGTCGAACTCTTGGTCAAGCCATTACAGAAACGACCGCCGGACACAGCGCCCTACTAAAAGACACGTTTGCTGTCGTTCTTGGAGTGCTGGGCGGGTTAGATAAACCAGGTGCTGATCCTGCAAAAGAGATTGAAAAGGCCATCAGCGGATTAGCGCCGCTGGTTCTGGATGCCGCAATTCGTGAAAGAGGCTGGATAGAGCCCATTGATAGAGATCTAACAAGTGCTAGCCACTTGACTCAGGTCATGAGCCAGCTGAGAAAGTGGGAGTTGGTTCGAAAGGAAGAAGATCTACAAAATGCTCTCAAGCGAATAGGGCGTGCGCTAAATCCTTGTTGCAGAGAAGAAGTTGAAAGAGCAAGTGAAGCTTTCTTTTCTGAAGACTCTTTAGATCAACTGGTGATCCATATTCAGAGTACAGTTGGTGATTCTCAAAATCTTTCTCATGTATTGAATCTGATTTCTGAAATCCGCCGCGTCCGTAAAGAGAGAGCGGCGATTAAGCAAGCGAGAAGGGCAGTCAAAGACAATCCTTCTTATGAGAATCTTTTACAGTTCATGCGTGTGACCGATGTCGCGGGCAAAAACTGGTTCAACTACTTCTCGACAAACGTGATGAAGAGTGGGGAAGACGTTTTTGATCCTGAAACAGGGAAAGAGATGCTCGGTCTCGTGCTTGCCCATCCGCACGCGGTTCAGGTAGCGGACCATCTCGCAGAGAAAGTCTTTAAGCCTAAACTGATGGAGCGTGATCCTTCAGGTGAGCTGTATAACCATGTACGTGGGCTTCTGATGAGTGATGCTGTGGTGGAATATATCTCCCATGATGTTGCCGCTCTGATGCATGATGCAGTCTTACACACGACAAAACATCAGGCCGAAGAGGACGCAGCAAAAGCGCAAATCGACCTGCTGCCTCAAGCAGAGAGAGAGGAGCTTGAGAATGTCATTATCGGTCCTGCCGTGGAGGCAACAGAAAAAGCTCTCACGGACATGAAGATTCCTTTTTATAAGGGTTTCTACACTGCTCTTGTTGGGATACAAGACCCTAAGTCAGGTTCGGACTCGAAACTTTTAAAACCGATGCTCCAGCAGCTCTATAAGATTCTTGTAGGAAAGATGCTTGAAGGGGCAGAGGGGACAAATACCCATGAGAAGCTTTTGGATCTTGCCACGAGAGGCATAGAAGCGATGGAAAACGCAGCGGACCAAATCACTGAATTTGAAGAGAAAGATTACCCTGAGCAGAAAGAGATGATTGCTCAACTGATTCTTGAAAGGCCTTGGTTAAAAGAGTCGATCGAAGAGATGAAGCAGTATGGCATTGCGACAACAGACCGTGAGGCCATGGTTCAGCTCTACTACCAAGTGCAAATGGAGGATTTAGTACAGGTTGTTTTAGGTAGTACAAATTCCTTAGAGGGAATCTATGAACAACTTCCTAAAACAGTGCAACGACACCTCACGCTTGCGGATATTAAAGCGATTCTTTTCGCGACCCTTTCAAGAGGGTTCGGCAAACAGATGCACTCTTTTAAGAAGTTAGCAGACGAGCAGCCTGGGTCTGGTCATGAGATCGATCCTAAGCATAAACGACTGGAAAAAGTTCTCTTCCGATTTGCTTCGAATGTGGTTAAAAAATTGCTGGAAGAAAAGGGGCATCAGCTTGAAGGAGAAGGTGCGGATCTCAACTCTTTTAGTCACCTTATCCAAGCTTTATCTAAGGTGGGAGCTGAAACAGTCCTCCCAGTGGGTTCAGATATCGATGCCAGTCACGCTCCGGGTAATAACTTCCTGCAAAGAGTCGCTCGCTCTTTTGTCGAGCGTGCTTTAAAGAGAACGCAGGCAAATGCACCGCACCTGTTCCATGATACGGACTTTGTTCCTGTCCTACTTGGTGAAGCAGTGGCTGATGTCGAAGCCTTTCTTGCGGATCAGTATACGCCAACAGAGGTAGCACGTGATGGAGATCTTTTTGCAAAAACCTTGGCAGAAAAACTCTTAAACGTTGCCTTTCCTGACGGGGCAGAAGATCTTCGACTCAATGAGTCAGCAGATAGAAATTTTGCCTTCAAAACGATGAAAGAGAAGTTGGAAGCGATTATCAAAGATCAGATGCAAGCTTTTGTCACAAAAGAAGGGAGAAAGCGTTTCATCATTGCTCAGCTTGCTGGACAGTTAGATGGAGCAGCAGGAGATGCGAAATACAGCTCAGAAAACCTCGAAAGACTCTCTAATGCCCAACTAGACGAGATGATCCAATCTCTCACCTATGAGATTGCGCTATCTAAAGTGACAAGCTTCTTACCTTCGTGGCTCAATAATTCTCTCTTCAAGGTGCTTTTCTTTCCTCTTATCTTGATTGGGAAGGCAGTGATCTATGCCTATAGCAGGCAGGTCGCTGGGCGTGTCATCCATGCTGTGAGTCGTGACGAGGCAGAATATTTCATTCGTGATTTGGCGCTCAATGTGACCTCCCTATTTGATCAGGTTCAATATGGACGTGTGAGTGTGAAAGACGCGAAGCGTAAATTCAACAACGGCTTAGAAGGTATTTTGGGTCATCTTGGAGTGCCTTTCGCCTCTTGGGTGAAGCCTGATATGGATCTCAAAGAGATGTTTAAGCGCACGACTTTTGTTGATTTGATGGAATCGTTCGTCAAAGACGAAATGGTATAAGCAGAAGAATATCAACATCTTTCGATAGATTTTAGCCGGGCGGTCATAAAAAGAGATGTTTTAGTATAATCTTTTTCATGGATAGTTTCGTGACAGTGCATGGTGCATCCAGTCCTGCTCCGGTGTCACTAGAACCTCCTTCAGAAGAGGGCGGGTCTTGGTGGGACTATATTACAGGGCCTGCAAACCGTGCATTCAGTGGCATAACTGCTTCCTTCGCTCAAAATCCAGAACTAGCTGCCAAAAGGTTTGTTTATTGTGTTGTTCCAGACCAATTCGCTTTAGAGAAACTAGAGGACAATCTTAATGGGGACTCTCCAGAACATTACTCTGATCTACTGGAAGCTGTGGATGACCTTGTGAACCTAGCTCAACAGAAATGGCGTTATCACAGTGATTTGGCTAGTGAAGGTGAGCGTTTTGACGATTATCACGATATCTTCGATAAACCGGTGAGAGAATTTCTTACGGCTTTGGGTAAGCGAGATGATGATGTGAAGCGCCTTGCGAAGGTGCTTATTTTATCGCAGCTTCTTAAAGTTAAAGAGAAATCCCCCACTCCCCTTCATTCAAGAGAGCTCTTTGCTGCCGCGTTTGAAGATCTTTTAGAGACTTTTTTAGAGCCAATTGATCAGATCATAAGCGGTAAAGCTGTGAGTGGTAAGGAAGGATTAGAGGTCGCAAAGCGCCTAATTGAACTCTTACCCATTGAAACGCGCTCCCTTGGTATTGCCAAGCGCATCAATGGTTGGTTTGGTTCTTATCTGGATCACTTGCTCGCCCCATATATACAAACGATTTATGACAGTGTCGGGGCTCTACATGATGTCGCAGCTCGTACAAGAAAGCAGAACGGGTACCAAGTTCTTAAAAATACAGAAGAAGAAACCCTAGCCCGTTCTACCGCATGGGCAATTGGCGATGCACTCACCAATGTGGGTGCTGGCTTAGATGATGTCCTGGACTTTCCTGGCCGCGAGAGAGTGGGCCTTGAGGCAAGTACAGTTGAATTTTTAAATGCCACTGTCGGAGTCGCTGCCAAAAAGATCATTGACCGGAGTCGACTGTTGCATGATCTTTACGCTGTTCTTCTTGGAGCTCTAGGAGGTGTTCACAAGAGTGGGGCAAACCCGGTTCTTGGATTTGTTGAAAGAGTTCGAGAGTTCGAAGAGGACGTACGCCGAGCGGCGACAAAAGAAGTCTCTTCAACCATGGATGAGATCTCTTCAGCGCTACAAGGAGTTCTAAGAGCTCTGAGAAAAATTGAAATGGCACCTGAAAGTGAGCGAGGGTTACAAGAGGTTGTCAGCCGTCGAGATGAAGCACGAAAAAACCTCACCGAAATGGACCTTCCGGAGCCCTATGCTTCCTACTGGAGGCGGGCACTTAGAGAAGGGTGCCATGTGAGTTCAGTGCAAGTTTTTATCGAAAGAGTTGAAGAGTACTCAGGAGTGAGGCGTAAAACTTTAGAGGAGCTTTTAAAGATTCAACGTCTAGTCGATGGCGGATTACTTCTTGGCAGTGATTTTACTCATCGTCTTCGCGGCGTGTTCGCTGAGATTCCTACAGGGCGCGAAGATCTTCTAAAGAGTGTGCAGAAGCGCCTAAGCGCGTGGGATGATCCTGATTTGAATAAGCTTCTAGCAATCGAAGCTGAAGCTAGGGGGTTACCAGGCGATGACAGTAAGCGTCTTGCCAGCCAGCTAGTAGCGCTTTTAGCGGGTGATATCGAGGAGATGAAGAGGGTTGTAAACGATTGTATTGAGAATTATCGTGCACAATTTGGATTCACCATATCAACCCCAGACGGGCTAGATACATTAGAAATTGCTCTTCAAGAAGCAGAGCAGTTTATCGAAAATCAGGAGGAGATAGATGCAAAAGAACAGAAGGTAGCTGTTCCATTTGTTCTAGATTTTCCAATCAGAGTTGGAAGAATTCGGGAGAGAGAGCTAGAAGGATCTGCTCAAGTGTTGCTTGGGAAGTTGAAGTTGAACTTTGAGAATGACGAACGTTTTGGCGCTCTGCTTCAACAGATTGAGTTGGACGGAGATACCATTGCGGCACTTGTTGAGATTAAGACTCGTGCTATTGATGATGGTTCGATTCAAGATAGAGTCAGCAAACTCATTGAGGTTTGTCGTCAACTAGGTGCACTGAAGGAGCAAATTCGACGATTCGAAGATCTAAAGGAAGGAAGAAAAGAGGCTCCAGTCAAGGAAATTTATAAGCAAATTCAACAGTTCTTGAAAGAGAATCCTGCGAATGACATTCACTGGATGCACCGCTTCATGAGTCATACCATGGCATCTCATGAAGCTTTTACAGATAGAGGGGCTTTAGAAAGACTTGCCCAGTTATCTAAGACTCTTTATGCAGCTCCCCATGGACCAGAAGTTCTAGATGGATTCCATGATAGAACTCTTGCCCCTTTCCTCAGGCATGATTTACCGGAAGGGTCTCCAAACAGGGATCGGATTGAGAGACTCATTCTGCAGCTGCTACGGTTTCAAAGGAGTGAAGACTTTGTCTTTTTTCCTTTTGCTTCGCAGGTTGCTAGCTTTCTTTCCGATGTGCGTCATGGGGAAAACCATCTCTTATCTAGGGAGGTGAGTAATGGAAGAAGGCAAATTGCGGCCCTTAGGGAGGGGAGATCTACCCAATTTGCAGATGAGTTAGAAACTTTGATCCATGAGAATCTTGTTGGTTTAGTGGGAGACGGTATTCGAGCTATTCCCGATCCTTTCCTAAATGGAATACTTACTGGTCTTCTCAAGCTGGTTAACCCGCTTTCGTATGATAAATCTGCTCTGAATCTTGCAGTCCAGGGCCTTAAAAATGCTTTAGTTGAGGGAATAGACGTTCAAAATGCCGATGATCTTGAAGCTGCCATCACGAGTTTTTCCTTTGAGCTCATGTCTGTCCACCATACAGGGGATACAAGAGACTTTGATGTGGCAGTGAGAAAATTTTATTCTGCATTAGCAAGAGTTTGTGATGAAGAGGCAGAAGACGCTCTAGAGGCTGCTGTTAGAGGTTTTGCAACTGCACTGATCAGTGATGGAGTAGATTTGGAGGTAGCTAGTAGGGATTTAACCAGAGCTTTGTCAATAGAAAATCAGGGCTGTTTTAAAGCTGTTCGAGGTTTCGCTGCTGTCCAGGTAAAAGCCCATCAAAAATCGCAACTGCTGATAGCTGGAACAGCTAAAGATCTTATGACCATCTTTGCTGGAAAAATTCTTGAGAGAGAAGAGAATGTTGCAGGGGTAGAGAATAAATTAGCTTCCATCATTCAAAGGTTGATCAATGCGTTTCAAACGCTTTCTGACAGAGTATGTGAATTCAAGGGATGGACTAGTTACGAAAAAAGAAATGCACTAAGAAAAATTGTTTTAGATCATTTGGATGGCAAAATCTCGCGGAGAGAAGCTGAAGCTCTTGAGTTGGAAGATCTTTATAAACACAGTTCATTCTTTTTCTACGGTCGAGATGCTCTTGAATTTTACGGACTGGAAAGGGATCCCAACGCTCAAATAGACCAGCTTTACTATCAGTGGATGGTGAATCTAGCACTGAAGGACTGCTTAAGTATGAGCTTTGATGAAATGTATCAATTCTTTCCTTTTGTGATACAAAGAAACTATGACCCTGGTTGCTTCTTCTCCATTTTCCTTCCTAAAATCACCCATATGCTCACTCCTTACCTCTTTGAGTGGGGGGTTCACTGTCGTACTCAACCTGAGGTGGGGGAGAAACGCTTTACTGAAGATCAAGCAAGCAGGCTGGAGTATGCTGTTACAGTGCTTCTTCAAAAGGTCTGTACGAGCGAGGAGCAGTCCGCAAAACTACGTGCCCGTTCAGGTCTTTCAGAGCTTGAAGACTTTGATGCTCTTCTGGGGGCTTTATATGCTGTCTTTGGCAAGCATCTCTTTCCTCTCCCGCATGTGAGTGAGGTGCCAGATCACGGACCGGTACAGTCGATCCTTACGACGGCACTTCAAAGGCTTTCATCAAGAATTGTTCACGATCCTCAGAGGAAACATGTGCTGTTTGGAACCCGAATGATTCCCGCAGTCAGTCATCTTGCTTTTTCCGGGGTAGGGGACTTTTTAGCAGGGCGTTTTACACCCTCTCCTGAAGCTCTGAATGAGCCGGCTTTTGCTGAAGCACTCGTGGGCCGTCTTTTAAACTCGTTTTTTGGAGAAGAAGATCTCCTTCAAATCGAAGATAAATCTGTCAGAGATAAGGTCTGGGGAAAGATCCAAAGCCTCGCTGTCGAGCAGGTGGGTCAGATGTTGAAGAAGATAGAGACACCTCGTGGCCGCAAGCAAGCTGTCGTGGCTCTTCTTGGCCAGGTTTTATCTAGTGTGGACGGAACGTCTGTCAACTTAAAGCACACCGAAGAGTATACAGATAAACAGCTTGAAGAAGAGATTGCCTCCCTCTCCTTTCAAATTCTTTCTGCGGGGATTGTCAAAGCTCTTCCTGATTTCTTAAAACACCCATGGCTTGTGATGGTGTTATCACCCTTGATTTTTGTCGTTCGCGTGATCATGAAATACCTACTTGACGGGGTTGTAACCCAGGTGATTCAACTCCTTGGAAACCCTCAGTGTCAAGTGCTCATCCGAGAGTTAATCTGGAGAGCTGTTGGAGTCATAGATGATCAAGACTCAGAATACATTGTTCAATCCCAGTCCAAAGAAGCAGCACTCGCAAGAACACAGCTTCTTAGCATGTTAGGAGTTCCTGCGGCGGAGTGGGTTCAAGCTCACCTTGATCCTACAGTTTCGTTGGGACCAGAGATGACTCCGATGACGATGATTGAAAATCTCGTTGGAGCCAATAGAGCGTAATTTCTGGAGAGTGTTCTTGAACTCTCGTTGCCCACGCTTTTGCTTGGTCCATGTCCGTAAATAGCATTGAAGCTGTCGCTAACGCATCTGCTTCGAGGCATGTCGGGGCAACAACAGTTGCACTGGTGATCGAGCCTGAGGTGGCCTCCATCAGAGTTCCTGTCTGAGGGTTGACAATATGAAAAAAGAGGCGGCCCTCAGAATCTTTCCAGTACTGCAGGTAATCCCCACTCGTTGCAACTGCTTCTCCTTTTAAGGGGAGAATGTCGATTTCTTCTTGCATTGCCGGGTGAAGAATCGCAATCATCCAGTCACGATTCTCAGGGTGCTTTCCACTCGCGAAGATTTCTCCTCCCCAGTCAATAAAGAAATTCTCGTAGCCACGAGCACGGAGCCGTTCAGCAAGGAGATCAATTGCATGGCCCTTTGCAATTCCTCCCAGGTCGATCTGGGTGTCGGAGTTCTCCTTCCAGAAAAAATGGTCGTCCAGATGGACCAGATGCCATCCGGTGGCTCCTTGCACTTCCTCTAGGTCTTCTATTGGTGTCTTGCCAGTCAGTTTCTTTTCCCAGTAGAGATAGAGAGCAAGGACGGTGGGATCGAACCGTCCTTCTGTTAACACGACCATCTGATCCGTCCGTTGTAGGAGGTCCCAAAGTGGTTCACTCAACCGCTGTTTCTTTCCTGAAGGGAGGCGGTTGATTCTTGAGAGTTCAGAATCAGGGTTAAAACGGTTAAACGTCTCATTGACGTCACTAAAGAGTGTCGCAATGATCTTTTCAACCTCGTTTCTTTGAGATCTAGTGAGAGCTTCACCGATCTGGACCTTATAAGGAATCGTCATAGCGACCCCTGTAAAGACGGCCGGAGATGAGGGATTTTCTTTTGAGCATCCTGTAAGAAGAAGGAGTATCACAAACCAAAGCATCGCAGCTCCTTGGTGAATTAAGCTGAATACTTTATGAAATATTCAGATTATTAAAATAAGCCTTTAGCGTGTTCTTGAGCAACATCGCTATGGTCATCGGTCCTACACCTTTAGGAACCGGAGTGATATAGGAGCACAGCTCTTGCACCTCTTCAAAGTGCACGTCTCCTGTGAGTTTTTCAAGACGGGTGATTCCGACATCAATCACGACAGCACCCGGCTTCACATGCTCTTTCTTGATCAAATGGGGCGAGCCTGTCGCCGCAATCAATAGGTCTGCCTCACGCGTCACGCTTGCTAAGTCTTGGGTCTTGGAATGGGCTATGGTGACCGTCGCGTCGCGACCTTTTTGCATCAGTAGGAGGGCTAGCGGTTTTGAAACCACCCAGCTTCTCCCGACAATAACGACCCGCTTTCCTCGGCAATCAAAGCCGATTTCGTCGATGAGAGCTAAGATTCCGAGGGGAGTGCAGGGGATGAAGCCGCTTTTGTCTCCCAACACCAGTTTTCCAAAGTTGATAGGGTGAAATCCATCGACATCTTTATTAGGGTCTAGAGAGAGCATGACTGCCTCTTGATCCATCCCTTCTGGAAGGGGAGTTTGAACTAAGATAGCATCCACAGAGGGGCTTTGGTTCAACTCATCGATTTTTTGGATGAGAGTTTCTTGAGAGGTCTCCTGATCCATGTGAATCACTTCGCTCTCAATGCCCACCTCTTTAGCAAAACGCTTCTTGTTTTCGACATAGATGGTCGATGCAGGGTCTTCACCTACTTGTATCACAGAGAGGAAGGGGGGACGAGAGCACTTTTTGACCTCTAGCCGGACCTCTTCACGGATCCCTTCTGCTATTTTCTTTCCATCGATGAGCGCCATAAGTCATAAGAGTAACAAGAAGATCAATTCAGAGAAAGGTTTGAAGCTATTTGGGCCTCCTGATATAAGAGGTAGAATAACCCAGTCTGGATATTTCATGAGAAGCCTGAGATATCCTGGCTATACCGGAGGAAAAGATGCTAAAAAAAACACTCTTTACACTACTGATTGCGACATATGGGACTCTCCTAGCCGCTGACGTGACGCCCGCTGAATGCAGCACCGAAGTTCTCTTCCGGTTTTTTCCGCAAGAGTTTGTCCTCGAAGCGCTTAAGCAGGATGGGGTCACTCCTGATCAAGCAGATAAAATTGCCACCGCTCTTTCTGAAATGGACCGAGAGATTGTCCAAAAGATTGAGCAGCGAGCCAGCTCGATGAATCCGAATCCCCTCCGTGAGGGTGGGACACAAGAAGCTCGTGCCCAATTGTTTAAAGGGGTTATCTCAGACCTTTTTGCAGATGTCATGAAAAAGAATGGCGTCACAGACCAGCAGGTGATCGACCGTGCACTCACCGACATCCAAGAGATGCGTGTGAAGCGTTTTGAAGCTTGCCGTAAAGCAGGGATGCTTCCTAAACCTCCAGGTCCTCCTCCTCAGCAATGAGACTCTGCATTCTATTTGCCCTTCTCCCCCTCCTCTTAGGAGGGGAGACGGCCTGCGACAACATCCCTCCTTTCCCGCGTGAGGCGGTCTACTCAGCCTTTCAAACTTACAAAGTTCCCCGCCATCTTTGGACGAACCTGCTCATCGCTTTGGATGCCACAGAGCGAGAGGTGAACGAGACGGCAAAAAAATATATCATCGCAGAAGAGCAAAAGCAGAAGACGGGTGACCTACCACCACTCCTCATTGCGAGCCTGAGACGCAAAGCGCTCTACGAAGAGTATTCAAGAGTCATGCAAGAGGTCGGGGGGATCACCAATGAAAGGGCCATTTTCGAAATCTTTGACGAGATAGAAAGTGAAAAAGCGCGCCTTATTTGGGAGTGTTATGAGGGGACTCCTGAGAACGAAGACGCTTAAAGTACTCTAATCGCTTCTTCATCTCCCTCTCAAAACCCCGCTCCACCGGCTCATAAAAACTCTCTCTTTCGACCTCTTCTGGAAAAAAGTCCTGCCCTGAGAAGGCATTCGGTAGATCGTGGTCATAGACATACCCTTTGCCGTAGCCGAGCTCTTTCATCATCTTTGTCGGAGCGTTGAGGATGTGCTTGGGTGGTGGCTGCTCACTGCTCTTAGAGGCGGCCATCCTCGCTGCTTTGTAGGCCAAGTAGAGTGCGTTGCTTTTAGGGGCAAGAGCTAAATAGACGACGACCTCGGCAAGAGCTAGTTCTCCTTCGGGCGATCCAAGCATCTGATACGCCTCTTTTGCTGCAGTGGCAAGCTTCAAGGCGTCTGGGTCAGCTAGTCCAATGTCCTCTGAAGCCATACGGATCAGCCGCCTGGCAATAAAGAGCGGCTCTTCCCCCCCTTCCAACATCCTTGCAAACCAATAAAGTGCTCCGTCGACATCGGAGCCCCGGACGGCTTTGTGCAATGCTGAAACGAGGTTGTAATGCTGATCTCCCGCGCGGTCAAAGTGAGCAGGGCGCCTGGACAGACGCTTAGAGAGCTCTTTTTCATCGATGGCCTCCTCTTTTTCAAAAGGCTGGAGGCTTTCGATCATGTTAAAGAGGAAACGCCCATCCCCTGCTGATTGATGGATCAGAAGCGCTCTTGCTTCTGGGGTCAGAGGAAGCGTCTCGACCTCCTTTTCAAAACGCTGGAGGAGTTTTTCCAAAGCTTCTTCAGAAAGAGGCTTCATCTCTAGAACCCGTAGGCGGGAAAGGAGCGCGCTATTGAGATAGAAAGAGGGGTTTTCAGTGGTCGCTCCCACCAAGTAGAAAGTGCCATCTTCGAGATAGGGAAGTAGCGCATCTTGCTGCGCTTTATTGAAACGGTGGATCTCATCGACAAAGATCAATAACCCTTTTTGGAAAAGAGGAGCCGAGATCTCTTCTTGCACTGCCTTCTTGAGCTCCTGAATCGATCCTGATACTGCACTGATCTGCCGAAAACGCATCGAAAAACTAGTTGCATAAAGACGTGCAAGAGAGGTTTTCCCGCATCCTGGAGGGCCCCACAGTAAAAACGAAAGGGGTTTCTTGGCCTTCAGACTTTTTTCGATCAAGCTTCCCTCTTCTAGGAGGAGATCTTGACCAAAGAGATGGTCTAAAGACTTGGGACGGAGGGTCTCTGCTAAAGGAGGGGAGAGGCTCATGAGGTTTGCCTCCGGATTTTCGTGACTCTTTGGATCAGTTGTTCTGGGAGAACAAAAAAGAGCGTCGCATACACCATATCGAAAAGTGAAGTGACCAACAGCTCGTTAAAAAGGGAGCTTCGACCCATGGGAGGGCGCGCTTCAAAAAGGGCAGTGTAAAAAAGAAGAAGCAAGTGGAATAGGAGAGAAAAGAGTCCAGTGAGTAGAGGAAGAGTCGATAGAGAGTCGCGAAAGAAAAAGCGCCGTTGCCGGTAGAGTAGACACGTCGTAGCAAGGAGGATTAAAGGGTAGACACCCAGCGAGTGGAATGATGAAACAAGGTCCATCCACACTCCTACAAAGAGAACCGTCTTGAGTGTGACCTGAAAATCGAGTCGTGTGATGACCATCACTAAAAATGGGACATAGTAGGAGAGGGTAAAACTGTGAAGAAACCGCGCCCCTAATAAAAAGAGCAACGTGCTGTACACAAACCATAAGTAAAGGCTTCTCAGCTCTTTTTTAGTACGCTCCATCGCCCGACACCATCGCAGGAAGCGTTAGACAGATGAGCTGCAGGTCCCACAAAAGTGTCTGCTCTCGTACATACTCAATGTCGAGCCGAACCCGTTCAGGGTAGGGAAGGAGATTGCGTCCCGAAACTTGCCAAGGACCTGTGAGCCCTGGGCGGATGGTGAGTAGCTCCTTGGCCAATGGACCGTAACAGAGCTCAATCTCTTGCACCGTCACAGGACGAGGCCCCACAACCGACAGTTCTCCCTTTAGCACATTCCAAAACTGAGGAAGCTCGTCGAGCGAGTAGCGTCGCATCCAAGCTCCAATCGGTGTCACCCTAGGGTCGTCCACGAGCTTGAAGTTTTCCTGCCACTGCTTCTTTAGCCTCTCTGAGTTGCCGAGTAGCTCCTCGAGTTGTTCAGCCGCATCTTCATACATGGTTCGGAACTTCAAACACTCGAAAAACTCGCCATCCCGGCCCACCCGCTTTTGCCGATAAAGAACCGGCCCCGGCGACCCAATCCGAATGGCCAATGCCAGCACCCCCATGAAAGGAGCTAACAGCACCAAAGCAACCAAACTAAAGCAAATATCGAAAAAACGTTTCATAACCACCATATTGTACCACAAAAAAAACAGGACTCAAGTCTGAACTTGAGTCCTGCTTAACAAGTTTTCTTAGAATCAGGAAATGGGTCTTATTCCGAAGAATCATCATCACTGTCTTCTGAGCTACGAGAAGTAGATTCATAAGAGCCAGAGTCGTCGGTAGATCCAGACTCATCGGTAGATTCATCGGTAGATCCAGTCCTTGATTCAGATCGATCGGTAGAGTCAGATGCAGACCCAGGTGTAGGCAATGGTCGGGGTAAATTTGGACCCCCCCTTCCATCGGGACCACCTTTTGAAGCAGCTGGTACTGGACCTAAAGCAACTGGAGTGCCAGGTCGGCCTTTTTCACCAGCAGCTCTAGGGGCTCTCCCGTGAGGGGATTGGTAAGCAAGTAGCTCTTCTATTTTGGCTTTATCTACACCATTTGCTTGTAGAGTGTCTGTGAGACCATCGAGAATCTTCTGTGGATCGCCAAGAGGGTAGATGATCTCGCGCGTCTCTTCAGTAAGGATGGAATCCCCCAAATCTCCAGTAACAAAACCAAGTTGGTCGTCAAGGTCACGTAGTTCTACTAACAGGTTGAAGAAGTCGACAAGCTCTTGAACTGCGCCGTCCTCTTTCCTTTCTACTCTCTCTTTGAGGTCAGCGATATATTCATCAAACTCTTCTTTTCCTAAAAATCTCTCTCTAAGTTCTTTTCCTAAAGGAGCAATTTTTACTTCGATATTAGCTGCTTCTTTCTGTGCTTTGATTTGAGGTTCTAACAAATTTTCAACCATCTCTTTCACAGCTGCAGCATCTTCTTTCGCTGCTGCAGCATCTTTTCTAAGTGCTTCAACTTCTGAGAGGACTTTTTTAAGGCCTTTATGAGCTTCCACCTCGTGAGTAGTAGGGGGAGTGATGGTGCTTACAGGAGCTTGAGCAAAGTGTGAGCTTAGGAATTTAGCAGCTGCGAGGATAGTTAGAGCAACACCGTTGACCATGGCGGCGACAGCAAACGAGAGGCCTACGACAGGTGCAAGAACATACGTTGCTGCAGCACAAACACTCAGGTCAATAACGACACAAGCGATCGTTTTGGGTATGGGGCTGTCTTTTAGACGCGTTTTGTTTAGAAGATCAGAGGCAAATTCATGGACTTTCAGGGCAAGAGCACAGATTGAACCAGAAAAAAGGATCTTTGAAGCAAGAGGGACTGCAGCCGCAGACTTGATGTATTGGACAGCCATTCCTGAAAAGTACTCGGTTGCTGACTCAGCAGCAAAGTGGAGTGCTGCCGCACCACCCACTCCAGCGAGTCCGCTCGCAGTGACTGTATCTTTAGAAATATTCATAGCCATTTATTAACTCCTTATTTGTTTTGAAGAAGGGTGTACTGATGATGGGAGTTTGGAGGGCATTTTTCGAGTCACATAGACCGTAGCTTCGACGTAAACTATTGAAAGTGAACGGAAAATAGGGCTAGGAATCGTTACGAAAAAAGACCAGGAATCTTCCAAACAGCATGAATCAGTTTTTCCAAAGATTCAATACTAATGTGACAGTCGGATTTATAGCAAAAATATTTCTCCCCTGATCACGGTTTTTTAATGGAGAGGTTAAAAAACAAATTCTAACATCTTACTAGTTTTTTTAATCTAAGCTAGCTGTTTGAATTCTGTGAAAATCGAGCAGTCCCTTCACCTTTAAAGATAGACATGTTCTGGTTACTCGCACACACACACAAACAGGGCTCAAGAATAAACTTGGCCCTGTTTGAATAGACACGTTATACATTGCGGAAAATGCTCCACCCTGAAGAGCTTTATGTTCCACGACGGCTAGCTTTTTGCCGCTGAAATCCCAAAAATCCCACTGTTCTGCCCACGACCCCGGTGGTGTGAGTTGGCTTTCCGACAGTGGGAGACTTGCCATCAGCTGCATCTTCATTTTCTTTGCCTGTATCGACACCGTCGTCGTCAACACGACTATGCTTAAATGCATCTGCCACTATCTGGGGGGAGCCAATCAGTTCTGGTGACTGAAAGGGTTCGTGGATTCGACTCCTTTCATATTCGGTTATAAGTTCTTCAATCCTCTTTTCAATTCCGGCTAGATTTTCAGGTTTAAAGCCCTCCAAATCTTGTATAATCTTCTTATGAATTTTTGCGAGCTTATCAACTGCATCATTTTTAATAGCGACAACATCCCTAACGGCCTGGTCAATCTTGTTTAATGTATCTTTGAGTGCGGATTGAAGAGCATTGTTGAATGTTTCACTAGTCAAAATATCTTTCACAACACCTTTCATAGCCTCCTTAAATGTAGCATCATTTGGAAGAGCTGAAACCTGTGCTTTAGTGGCGACTTTAGTTAGGGCCGGAGTCAGTTCACCTCTCACTGCTTCTCTGACAGCTTTTTTGAAAGCAACGGTTGTTGGAAGAGCTTCAAGCTTAGCAGAAGTGGCGACATCCCCAAGGTTTTCGGGAAATTTAACGTTCAATGCTTCAGTGACCGCATTTATTGCAGCTTCCAAAAGTTTATTGATGTCACCTTCACCAGAAAGAGATGCAAGCTGCGTTTTAGTGGCGACATCCCCAAGAACATCGGGAACTTTAGCGTTCACTGCATCAGCAACAGCTTGTTTGAATGCATCGCTATCTTGAAGAGCTTCAATCTGAGCAGGAGTGTACATTTCATCGAGTTTTTTCTTCATTCCTCCAACTTCGTGAAGCAGAGTTTTAATGCTTTTATTGGATTTAACTTCCTGAGCAGAGGGTGGTTTAGGAACGTATGAGCTGAGCAATTTGGCAACTCCGAGGATCGTGAGCGAGACGCCGTTGACAATGGCTGCGACAGCAAACGTGAGACCAACCACTGGTGCAAGAATGTAAGTTGCTGCAGCGCAGACACTCAAATCGATAATCACACAGACAAACTTTTTGAGTCTGGGTATCCTCGCGAGACGCGTTTTGTCTAGGAGATCGGAAGCAAATTCATGGACTTTCAAGGCAAGAGCGCAGATGGAAGCAGAAAAAAGGATCTTTGAAGCAAGAGGAACTGCAGCAGCAGACTTGATGTACTGGACAGTCATTCCTGAAAAGTATTCTGTTGCTGACTCTGCAGCGAAGTGGATGGCTGCTGCACCACCTACACCAGCGAGTCCGCTCGCAGTGACTGTATCTTTGGAAATATTCATAGACATTTTTATTCGCTCCTTATTTTTTTTGAAGAAGGGTGTGCTGACGACGAGGGTTTGAAGGGAACTTTTTCGAATAAGATAGATTACAGCTTCGATTAAGCAAGCTTTTTTCTGTAAATTCCATCATCCCTTGCTAAGTTTGTAAGC